>NZ_AUGK01000010.1 GCF_000422625.1 Adlercreutzia mucosicola DSM 19490
CCTGACGTCTGTTCCGTGCCTCAAGCTATCACCCCTCAAAACAAGTGGGACTGGAAACTTTTGTTTCCAGTCCCACTATCGGGGTTCAGTTCATGAACGACTCTCCCTTTTATCATGTTTTATCATTTTTTATCACGTTTTATCATTGGAGGCAATGGGGGGAGTGCAAGTTCGAGAAGTGCCCCATCTATTTCACCCCGGCCACAACCTCGGAGGCTCGTAAGGGCGGGTTTCAGGCCGCCCAGAGCCCTCGGAACTTCCATACCCGATCCCGGTTCCCGTAGGGGCGGACTTCAGCCCGCCCGCAGCTGCTCGCGCACGAGGTCGCAGAACAGGCGGGCGGCCGGGGTGAGCCAGTGGGTTTTGCGGTGGCCGAGGTAGATGGGGAAGGTGCGCTCGCCGAAGGGGTCGGGAATCTCGACGAAGGTTCCGCGCGCCAGCTCGTCGGCGACGGCGAAGCGGGGGAAGACGGAAAAGCCCATGCCCATGGCAACGAGGCGCTTGATGGCCTGGGAACTCCAGAGTTCCATCGTCTCAGCGAGTATTACGCCGCGCGCGTCCAGGGTTTGCTCGAGGGCGATGCGGAACACGTTGTCGGGCTCGTCGATGATGAAGGGGAGTTCCGCCCGCTGCCCCGCGGACTGGAAATCGGGGAGGGATACGCCCGGCGCGGCCACGAGGGTCGTGCGAATCTGCCCCGCCTCTTCGATGGAGAAATCCTCGGGCTGCCAGTCGAAGGCGTAGGTGAGCCCCAGATCGCAGGAGCCATCGCGCAGGTTCTCGGACACCTGGGCGCAGGTGCGGTCGCGCAGGCGCAGCGCCACGCCCGGGGCGCGCTCGCGAAACGCGGCGATCACCTCGTCGAGCGCATAGCACAGAAGCGTCTCGGCCAGATCCACCCGCAGCGTGCCCTGCAACGCCGTCTCCTCTGTGCCGAGGGCGGCCAGGCGGTCGGCGGCGGCGATGATCTCAGCGGCCTGGGCGAGCGCCTCGGCTCCTTTCTGCGTGAGCACCATGCGGCGCCCGATGCGCTCGAACAGCGGCAATCCCAAGTCGCGTTCGAGCTGCTTGATGTGCACCGTCACCGTCGATTGGGTGTAGCCGAGCCGGTCGGCGGCCTTGGCGTAGGTGCCGCAGGCCACGACGGCTTGGAAGGTGCGCAGGCACTTGATATCCACGATGATCCTCCTCTTCGGTGCGCTTTGCGGGCGGGGTGGCCTCGCCGCGCGCAGGTTCTAGCATATGCAATATTGATTGATTTAGTCAAACATATTCTTCTCAATCATTCATTATACAAATGCGTTGTGGCGTCCTATGCTAGAGCCAGCGGAAACGACGGAAGGAGAGCGCCCATGGAGGCAACGGGAATGACGATGGCGGCCACCTTGGCAGGGCTGGCGTTCTACTGTTTCGTGCAGGGCATCACCCCGGGACCCGCGAACCTCTGCTCGTTGGCGACGACGCTGCGCTACGGCCGGACGCTTGCGCTGCGCCAGTGGTACGGGCTCATCGCGGGCTTCTACGCGGTGTCGTTCGCCTCGGTGCTGGTCGTGTGGACCGTAGGCCAGGTGGCGTCGGGCCTGATGGGGTGGCTCACCGCGGCGGGCGCGGCCTACGTGCTCTGGCTCGCCTGGACCATGGTGGCGCCTCGCCGGGAGGGGCACGCGCTGTACGAGGCGAAGCCCACGGTGGCCTCGGGCTTCCTCCTGCAGATCACCAACGTGAAGATACTGGTGCTGTGCCTGACGGCGCTGTGCTCCTACGTGCTTCCCTTGAGCGACCATCCGCTGGCATTGGTAGCCGCGGGGCTGGCGATGCCCCTCATCGGCGTCGGCTGCAATCTGGCTTGGATCTACGCGGGCGAGCTTCTGCGGTCGTTCTACGAGCGGCATCGCCGCCGTGTAGACGGGGCGATGGCCGCCTCGCTCGCACTGTGCGCCGCGACCATGGTGGCGCCCCTGCTCGGAAGCTAGCGCACGACGGCAGCGGGTGCGAAACGAGTTGTAGGGCTTCTTTTGGCTTAGAAATCACGGTTTTGTTACCAGAAGCTACGCGAATAGGCCGCCGGGTAATACAGATGCGGCCGTTTTCCCAGGTGGCGTATTACGCCAGGGACGATTTCGTGCTTGTGCGGTAACAAAACCGTCGATTCCAAGCCAAAATACGCGAAATTGCGTTCAGAAAGGAAACAGGTGCCGAGGGACGGCCGCTTTCGGGGGAGCGGCTCCGTATGATGGGGGAGTTTCCTATTCGCCGGGCAGAGGGCCCGGATGCGTGAAAGGACTTCCCCATGAGACTGCAGGGTAAAGTGATAGTTGTGACGGCGGCCACGCGCGGAATCGGTGCGGCTATTGTGAGGGCGTGCGCGGAAGAGGGGGCGATCGTCTACATCGGCGCCCGCAACATGGAGCGCGCCCAGGCCGAGGCCGACGAGATGACGGCGGCCGGCCTTGCGGTGAAGTGCGTGTACAACGACGCGGGCAAGCCCGATAGCTACCAGTCGATGATCGACACGGTGGTGGCCGCCGAGGGGCGCATCGACGGGCTTGTGAACAATTTCGGTGGCACAAACCCCGCCGAGGACAAGGACCTGCTGAGCACCTCCTACGAGCATTTCCTCGCCGGGGTGGACGCGAATGTGGGCAGCGTGTTCCTCGGCTGCCAGGCGGCCGCGCGCGAGATGGCGAAGACCGGCGGCGGCTCCATTGTGAACATCAGCTCCATCGCCGGCAGCGTGCCCGACATCAGCCAAATCGCCTACGGCACCTCCAAGGCGGCCATCAACCACATGACGAAGTCCATGGCGGTGCAGCTGGCCAAGTCGAACATTCGCGTGAACGCCGTGGCCCCCGGCATGACCGCCACCGATGCCGTGGCCGACAACCTCTCCGAGGAGTTCAAGCAGTTCTTCCTGCGCCACATTCCGCTCGGGCGCATGGCCGATCCGGCCCACATCGCCGCGGCGGTGGTGTACTTCCTCGGTGACGAGAGCGCTGCCACCACCGGCCAGCTCATCGAAGTGGCCGGCGGCTTCGGCCTGGCCACGCCCATCTTCGCCGACGCCATGGACGCCGCCGTGGCGCGGTAGGGGACAGAATCCTTTGTCGTCATTATCGAATGCATCGTGTCACGTTACATGTCACGTTATCGCAAAGGAGGTGGGAGATGATAAGGGCGTTCGCCGATGCCGACACGAGAGAGCTGTTCGAGACGGGGCGGAGCAAGAGCCTTCTCGCCGATATTGTTCGTAGAGCGCTTCGGAAGCTGGAGTATGTGGACAATGCGGTTCTCGTGACCGATCTTCGCCTTCCGCCGGGAAACCGATTGCATACTCTGAAAGGTGCCTTCGCATAGGACGTCTGTTCGGCACCACACTACAGTTCTGGATGAACATGCAGCAGAAAGAGGACATCTGGGATTCCATGGCGTTGCACGAAGATGAGGTAATGGCCATCGAGTCTATTGAGATAGCCGTTATCGCATGGTGCGGTGGGGACTCACAAGGAACGTTCCCCGGTGTCCTCCGGCGACATAATGTGACGGCCGTTGGGGGAACAAAGGGCTGGCGATGATTGCTGAGGCCTGGTTGGGTTTGTGAAAGAAAGCAAAGCATCCGGATGAGGCGCGAGGGCCTCATCCGGATGCAAGGGGAGGACGTTTGGCTTAGCGTAGGCTAGGAGAAATCGCCGGCCAGATAGCGGGCGACGTGGCGGCCGAAAGTCAATGTGCGACCGCAGGCGTTAGCGGCAAGAAGCTCAGGATACGTGTTGGCGTACATGGAGCCCGAACAGTCGCCCACGGCGAACAATCCATCAATCGGACGGCTCTGCTCGTCGAGAACGCGCATATGCTCATCAATACGCAGCCCCTGCAAGGTGGCAAGGAGGGATCCGCCGAACCACGCGCCATAGAAAGGCCCGGTTCGCAGCTCGGAGAGGCGATAGGCCTCTTTGCCAAACTCGTCATCGCGCTGATTATCATAAGCGGTGTTGTAGGTGTCGACTTGCGCGAGGAACGTCTCCTTGTCAGCCCCTTCGAAGCCCAGCAAGTCGGCCAGTTCGTCAAGGGTGTCAGCTTTTTTAATTGGGGTAGTGTCAGCATGCATCATTTGTTCTATGGCTTCCAGCCATTCGTCAACCGTCTCGAAGTTCACCATCCACATGCCGCCTGTAGAGCAGCCGATGGTGGCAAAGCGCTTAACATCCTTGGGCGCGTTGGCGTCCCATACCATGCACCAGACTCCGCCTTCGTGACCTGCAGCCGAAAATACAACGTTGTCGTACGGCGTCGACTCGTTGATGAAGCGTCGGCCGCGTCGATCAACTTTCATGAAGGGCTGGGAGCCAATGCCATTTTGCCCGATTTGGCCGGAGAACATTGCAGTATCGGAGTCGTCGGTATAGCCTGCATCTACGCCTGGCTCCACCATCCCGCGATTGAAGATTGCCGGTGCGGGCTCGGAATCAAACTGTGCGCCAACTTGCATGGCGATGCGAATTCCTTCTCCGGTTGTACTGGGCGAGAAGGCATTGCCGGTAATGCATTTTCCAAGAATCGGGTTGAGCTCACGTGTCATTGCGGCATTGGCTGCATAGCCTCCCGTCGCCAATACCACACCGAGAGAAGCGTTTACGCGAACGTATCCTTCAGGCGTCTCGAAGATGGCGCCCGTGACGGGTCCGTCCTCGACGCGATCGAGCTTAACGAGCTTGTGCTCAAACGTCACTTGATGTCCCGCCTCATTGAGATGTTCCTCAAGCCATACGTTGCGAGACCAGTCCACGGGCAGATCGATGCTTCCCGCTTTTTCAAGAGAAATGCCCGGCTCGATGGATTCATCGGCCACATACACATGAGAAATGGGGGGAATGTAGTAATCGGTGCCGCCATCGCCGTGGTTCTCGTGAAGGCACAAGGTCGCCTTAAGTCCTTTTTTGGCCGCGATGCCGTCGAGCCACTGTTTCATTTCAGCTGACTCGTCGATCCATACTTTAGTGACACGGGGGTCGTTTTTGAAGTCTGCGTAACGGCTCATCTCGTTAAGGAGTTTCAGGGGATCGATATCGACCCCAGCTGCCTTTGTGCAATCAGAGTTGACAACGCCAAAGAAGCCACGGGCGGCTTCAACAGCTGCATTCTTCTCGCAAAGGATAAAGTCAAGACCGAGGTCGACGCAAGATGCCGCGCAGGCCATGCCGCCATTGCCTGCGCCAACGATAAGCACATCCGTTTCCAGGGTGTTGACGATGTCGGCGTCGTCGATTTGAGGCGCCTCGCCAACCCAATTAGTGTTCTTTGGTTCTTCCGCGATGCTCGTTTCCGCGAGAGTTGTGCTCGGCTGCGGCGCGCAACCGACCAATGCGGCTCCGGACGCAAAGGCCGTCAGGGCGCCTAAGCCAAGAAAGCTTCGGCGGGAAAGAGCGGTGGCGCTTGTGGTTGTCATGGGATCCTCCTCGGTTTTTATTCGCCTTCGTTCGAGGCTTTTGGGTTTGCCAGCCGTCGTGGCGTGTTTGAGTATCGTTGGTCGAAAGGGGCTTGAAAAGACATATACCCAGGTGAATAACGGGTGATTCTGCTTCTACAAGCCATCACCCGTTTTGTCACCAACTGCTGAAACGCCTGATGTGAATCGCGATTGCAGATGCCTGCTATAATCGAGCGATTCAACGAGAGGGGTAGATGATGAAATCTGAGAGACGGGAATGGCACTGCGGCCTCTTCTTTGCTGGTCTCATCTTGACGATACCAGCGCTTTTCAGCCTTCTTCCGGCCTCTGCGTCCTCTGGTTGGGGAATTTCTCACATTCACGCTGCATTGCTGGGCGGAACAACGGCTCTTTTGACGGCAGCTTTAGCGTCGGCGTACGGGCGAGAAATATGCTTGCAAAAAAGATTTGCCTGGCTCGCTTATGGTCTTCTATCAGGCGGCATGGTTATTCTTGCGTTAGAGCCGATTGGCATCGGGGTTGATCCGTGGGTCTCTATTGCGGCAGGGTTTGTCCTAGGGGCGGGAAAGGCTTGGGCCTTTTTGCTCTGGGCCCGCCTGTTCTCTTGGTTGCCCTTAGCAAGCATGCTCGCTCACTCCTCCGCCGCATGTCTTTTTGCGGGCGTTTTGGCGTGGTTGGTAATGGGTCTGCGTGCAGAATGGGTTATTGCTGTTGCCGTTGCTGTTCCCTTTATTTTGGCAACCGCCTATGCGTATAGCTGCTCCGTTCTCTCGTTCGATTCTTCTCGGAAGGAATATGACGTAAAGTTTCAAAAAGTCGGCCGTTTGCCTTGGAGGCCGATTATCATTATGGCTCTTGTGGGTTTCGTTGCGGCCTTGGGCCCTATTGCGACTTTTGGAATAACCGTGACACTGGAGGAGGTGGCGCTATTGCCAATGGGGGCTCTCACGTTGGGCTTCCTAATTTGGGTAAAAGCGTTCCGCTCAGAATATCTGCTCAAAGCCGCTTTTGCTGTATATGGCGTTGGCTTTCTTTTGCCGCTCGTGCACAGCGAATGGTCTATCTTGGCTGGTTTTATCGTGTCTATGTCCTATTGGGGAATGGCACTATTCGTCTTCTGGTTTCTCTGCAATGATGTTCGAGAAAAGAAGTCGCCGACCGGTTGGACCTTTGGCGTTAGTTTTGCTTTGCTCGATATTATGCAGCTTGTTGGTTATGTATTACCCCAGATGGGGCTGGTGGTGCCGTCTGCGAACGAGGGCGGGGCGCTCGGCGTGTTCACGATTGCCGCGATTGCCTTGGCTGTTGCAGGCGCCGCTTTGTGGGCAACAGAGCACGTCGGGCAAGGTCATTGGTCCCGACAGTTCGTTGGCTCCAATGTCACCGAAGCTTCGCATTCTGCAAGGCCTGGCGAGAGTGAACTCGCTTTTAGGTGTAGGATGTCTGGACAAGCCCGCGGGCTCACTTTTCGCGAAGAGGAAATACTTGTTCTGTTGCTGGAGCGCAATACGATAAATCAAATAGCGCACCAGCTGTTTCTGAGCGGCAACACCGTGAAGACTCACGTGAAGCATATTTACGGAAAGATGGGCGTTCACAACCGCGACGAATTGCGAACCGCCGTCCTCGGCTCTTAAGGAAACAGCATCACCTTACCAGTTCGTCGTCTGGCTTCCCCAAGACTTTCTCAGCCATTTTCGACCGCTGCCGAAAATATGGTGCACTCTGGGCATGCTCTGGCATGGACTGCGCTCTCGGCCTATAATGAGTCAATTACTGAAATCCAGGGCACCGAGTGGAAGAAGGAGCGCAGCCGTGGCCTACTATTTCGATGAACCGTCCCGTACCTTCAACGAGTATCTGTTGGTCCCGGGCCACACCCCGGTTGATTGCGTGCCGGCTGCGGTCAGCCTGAAAACGCCGCTGGTGAAGTACCGCAAGGGCGAGGAAGACTGCCCCATGGAGCTGTCTGTGCCCATGGTGTCCGCCATCATGGCCGCCGTGTCCGACGACAAGATGGCCGTGGCCTTGGCCACCGAGGGCGGTCTGTCGTTCATCTACGGCAACCAGTCCATTGAAGACGAGGCCGCCATGGTGGCCCGCGTGAAGGACTACAAGGCCGGTTTTGTCACCTCGGATGCGAACCTGTCGCCGGACATGACCCTGGAGCAGGTGGTGAACCTGAAGGACGAGCTCGGCCATTCCACCATGCCCGTCACCGAGGGCGGCACGCCCCACGGCAAGCTCTTGGGCATTGTTACCGAGCGCGACTACCGCCTGTCCCGCATGTCGCTGGACGAGAAGGTGGCCGATTTCATGACCCCTCGCGAGAAGCTCGTGGTGGCTCCCGACGGCACCTCGCTCAAGGAAGCCAACGACATCATCTGGGATCACAAGCTGAACTCGCTGCCCATCGTGGACGGCGACGATCACCTGGTGGCGCTCGTGTTCCGCAAGGACTACGACTCCCACAAGTCCAACCCCGACGAGCTGCTCGATTCCCACAAGCGCTACATGGTGGGCGCGGGCATCAACTCCCGCGACTACGCCGAGCGCATTCCGGCCCTCGTGGAGGCCGGTGCCGACGTGCTGTGCATCGACAGCTCCGAGGGCTACTCCGACTGGCAGAAGCTGACCATCGAATGGGTGCGCGAGCACTACGGCGACACGGTTAAGATCGGCGCGGGCAACGTGGTGGACGCCGAGGGCTTCCGCTTCCTCGCCGACGCGGGTGCCGACTTCATCAAGATCGGCATCGGCGGCGGCTCCATCTGCATCACCCGCGAGACCAAGGGCATCGGCCGCGGCCAGGCCACGGCTACCATCGAGGTGGCCCGCGCCCGTGACGAGTACTTCCGCGAGACCGGCGTGTACGTCCCCATCTGCTCCGACGGCGGCATCGTGTACGACCACCACATCTCGCTCGCCCTGGCCATGGGCGCCGACTTCGTCATGCTCGGCCGCTACTTCGCCCGCTTCGACGAGAGCCCCTCGGCTAAGGTCATGGTGAACGGCACCTACATGAAGGAGTACTGGGGCGAGGGTTCCGCCCGTGCCCGCAACTGGCAGCGCTATGACCTGGGCGGCAAGAAGAAGGGCCTGTCCTTCGAAGAGGGCGTCGATTCCTATGTGCCCTACGCCGGCAGTTTGAAGGACAACATGGCCGTGACCCTGCTGAAGCTGAAGAGCACCATGTGCAACTGCGGCGCGCTCACCATCCCCGAGTTCCAGGACAAGGCGAAGCTCACGCTGGTATCCGCCACCTCCATTGTGGAAGGCGGCGCCCACGACGTGCTGCTGAAGGACAAGGCCCCCTACGCGAGCAATACCCGCTAGGCGGCGCAACAGAGTCGAATGCGAAGGGCGGCCTGCGGGTCGCCCTTCTTTGTTGCGCCGGGGGCTTTCGGAGGGCGAAAATGCCGAAAAGAGGCTGGTTGTGTCCTTAATTACAAGAAAATGACACGCCCTCTTTTCATCATATTGACCGATGCTATACTGCCAATTTAATGGATTAGAGTGTCAATTTCTGTCGAGAGGCGAAGGAACATGGGAGATATGACGATCGGCATAGCACTTTTTGTGCTGATCATCGTTATAGGTCTGGTCATCGGCCTGCGCCTCAGCTCGACGAGCCCGCAGCGTCACGCCGTGCTGGTCGCATTCGGGTCGATGGCGGTGATCGCGGGTCTGTTCTATGCTTTTGCCATGAACGCCTCCCAGCTGTGGACGGCGCCAGTGTTCGCCATTGCCTGCATCGTAGTTCCCATTGGGGCCTACACGCTGATGATGCGCCGCGCCCAACCGGAGAAGAAGGTGGTGTCCCGCCGTGCGTCCAACGAGGCGCCGAAGCCCATTCGCTCCGACCGTGCTGCTCGCGCCGGCTCGATTCTGGACGGGGCGGTGATGCCCGTGGCCCCCAACCATCCGGTGAACGAGTACCTGTCGCTGCAGCCCGATGAGGACATCGAGCTGGCGGAGGAGATGGACGAGGCCGCTGAAGCCGAGGAAGCGGCCGAGCCCCGGGATATCGAGGCCGAACTTGTGACCGAGTTCAGCAGCGATGTGACGGCCAAGATCGGCGGCGATATTCTGGCTGACGAGGACGAGTTCGAACTGTCCGAGGACATGGACGCCGCGGCGGCCGAGGGGTCGCCGACTCCGGCGACCGCGTCCGATGCTGGCGACGGGGCCGAGCCCGCGTCCGATGCCGATGGCGGGGCCGAGGCCGAGGCGCCCTCGACGGCCACCGAAGCGCTCATTGAGGAATACCTGGTGGAAGAGAACGAGGACGAGGGCGGTTTGTTCGAGCCTGAGGCTGCGCCCTCGCTGCAGCCGAAGAAGGAAGCGGCACCCGTCACGTCCACCATGATGGTGACTATTCCCTTCTCGGAAGGCGACGAGCGCTTCCTTGTGGTGTCCGAGAGCACGTCGGTTCCCAACCCCATTCTGGCCTACAAGCGCACCACGTCGTCGCACCTGGTGCCGTTGGGCTCTTCCGGCAAGCGCGGATCGCACGTCAAGACGCCGCGCCACGCCGGTTCTGAGATGGTAGCCGAAGAGCGCCGCCCCGAGCCTGTGGAAAAGCCCGTGTTCGAGCAGACGTCCATCCCGCTGGACGAGTCTGTCGCAACGGAGAGGCCCGCGGCTCCGAAGCCGGCTGCTCGCGCCGTCGAGCCTGCAGCGCAGCCCGCCCCGAAGCCCGAGATAAAATCCGAGTCCGTGGTCGCCGCAGCCGTCGCCGCCGCCCCCACGGCCGCGCCGAAGCCGGCGCCGGTGGCGTCGCGCCCCGAGCCTGCGGCCCCGACGGCTCCCGCGCCTGCTGCTGCCTCCAAGCCCGAACCGGCCCCCGCGGCCCCCGCGGCCCCCGCGGCTCCGCAGGCCGCTCCCGTTCCGGTGCCGAAGCCTGCTCCGACGCCGGTCGCCCCGCAGCCGTCTCCCGAGCCCGAAGCGACTCCCGCACCCGCCCCTGCCTCCAAGCCCGTGCCCGTCGTGTCCGAAGAGCGCTTCCAGGAATTCCTCGACAAGGCCCAGGGCCTGCGCGATCGCGGCCTGTACCCCATGGCTGCACGCATCTACGCCACGGCTGCCGAGTCGGCGCCCACCGGCGACGCCCGGCGCCGCGCCCGCTTCGAAGAGATCTCCTGCTACGTGAAGGCTGGCCAGAACGACCAGGCTCGCGCGCTGGCTGCCCAGCTGCGCGCTTCCAGCGTGCTGACGCGCGTGGAGCGCATCAAGCTGGATGCCATCGAGAGAATGGTGGGGTAGGGCCATGGCCACCCGTCGCCGCCCATCCCATCAGCCTACCCCGCGCACTGCGGGCCGCTCGGTTGCCGAGCGTCCGGCAGGGCCGCGGCGTCTGCATATGCCGGCGACCTCGCCTATCGTGCTGCCCATCGTGGCGGTCTGCTCCATCGCCATGTCGGCCTGCATGGCCTTCGGCCATCCCGTACTGTGGTCCGGTAATGCCATTCCCGAGGTGAACGATCATCCCGTGCAGGAACCGGTGCCCCAGCCGACCCCGGAAGAGCAGCCCGACCCTGTCGATCCCGATGCGCCCCAGCAGGTGATCATCGGCGAGTACGAGGCTATCTCCCAGAGCAGCGACCCCGGCCGCCGCGAGAACATTCGCTTGGCCGCCGAGGCCATCGATGGCACGGTCATCGAGCCGGGCGAGGAGTTCTCCTTCAACGACATCGTGGGCAACACCTCGGCCGAGCGCGGCTACCAGATCGCGGCCATCATCAGCAACGGGGATGTGGCCGAGGGCTACGGCGGCGGCATCTGCCAGGTGTCCACGGCGCTCTATATCGCCGCGGTGAAGGCCGACCTGGAAATCACTGAGCGCCACCCCCATTCGGTGCCCTCGGACTACGCCCCTATCGGTCTGGACGCCACCATCGTCTACGACCACTTCGACCTGCGTATCAAGAACAACACGGCCCACGCGCTGACCATCCACATGGAGGCCCTCGGTCAAACGGTGAAAGCCTCTATCACCGGCGACCCGCTGCCCGAGGGACGGTCGGTGGATGCCACATCCCACATCATCAGCCAGTACGAGCGCGAGGACAACCAGGGCCGCATGCGCCAGTACTACGTCACCGAGTCGTTCCGCGTGTTCTACGAGTACGGCCAGCGCACCACGCGCGACTTGCTGTCCAGCGACATCTACATCATCCACGAGGATTCCGAAGTGGTTTTGGCTGAAGGCAGCGTCGAACCGAGCAAATAATGCGGGAAAGCCATGGGCGAGTCGTTGTTTTCGCTGGCGAAAGCTGACGTTTCGTTTACAATGGGCCTATATGCAAACTCGAGCACCGCCTGCGCCCAGACGGCCCGCTCCCTCCGAGAAAGAGATGCCATGGAAACTAATGAGTCCATTCTCGTTCGCGATGTTGTCGGCCTCGATGATCGTCGCGTTATCGGCAAGATGCGCGAGCTGCGCGTTGACTGCGACACCCTGGCCGTGAGCCACTATGTGGTGGCCAGCGCCACCACCACCGCGCCGCTGGTGCTTCCCTTCGGCCAGGCGCTGTCCGTGGGCGACACCTTCGTCACCATCCAGTCGCGCGAGAACTTCCTGCCCGCGTCTTCCACCGAGGCCCAGGCCCTTATCGCCGGCGGTTTCAAGCTGGTGGGCGTCGAGGCCTACAGCCGCACCGGCGACAAGCTGGGCGCCGTGGCTTCCTACGAGTTCGATCCGGTGTACGGCACCGTGACCAGCCTGAAGCTGGCCGACGGCACCGTATTCGCCGCCGACACTTTCGTGTTTTTCGCTCCCGAGTTCGTCTTCGTGGACAACGGCGCCAAGACCGCGGCCGAGCTGCGCGCCACCCCGGTGGTCGCCGAGGAGACGGTGGCCGAGGTCGCCGAGGTCCCCGCGACCGAGGAAACCGTGGCCGAGGCCGAGGAAGAGGCTGCCGAAGAAGCGGTTGAAGAGGCCGTCGAAGAGGCTATCGAGGAAGCTGCCGAGGCCGTGGCCGAGGCCGTGGCCGAGGCCGTGGCCGAGGAAGAGCTGGAGGCCCCCGAGCTGTCCGACGAGGACGCTCAGCTGGTAGAGCTGCTGGTGGGCGCGACTCTGGTCGACGACGTGACCAGCGAGGACGGTGCCTTCGCGCTGAAGAAGGACACGGTGCTCACCCGCGCCATGGTCTATGATGCCATCTCCCACGATGCGCTGCTGCTGCTCACCTTGGGCGCTGACATCTAAGCCGTCGCGAAGACGTTGCGCACAGGGGCGCGTCCAGTCGGGCGCGCCCCTTCTTTATGCCAGGCGGTCGACCAGTCCGCGGAAGAGCGTTTGCAGCTCGGTCTCGAAGATGCTGTTCGGTAATCGGATGAAGGAAATGTCGTGGGTGATGGGCGCGCCGGACAGCGGGATGATGCGCAGAGTGCCCTCGGCCACTTCGCGGCGCACGGCGGCCTCGTAGACAAAGGAGATGCCCAAATCGCCGGCGACGAATATCTTGATGATGTCGAGGCTTTCCACCACACCGGCGTCGGCGAAGGCGGCCGGCGTCAGGTTGCGCTTCGTGAGGGCGTGGATGAGCACGTCGCGGCTGCCCGACCCCGGTTCGCGCAGAATCAGCCGCTCGCCCAGCAGGTCTTCCAACGAGGTGGGCTCGGTGGCGAAGCGGTGATCGGCTGCGCAGATAGCCACGAGCCGCTCGGTGCGGAAGGTGTTGCTGGCGTAAGTGCTCTTGTCAAAGAGACCTTCCACGAAGGCACAGTCGATCTCGCCGGCGTTCATCAGCGTTAGCAGCTGCTGGGTGCCTCCCGAGCGCACCGTGACTTGGATATCGGGATGGTCGGCCAGGTATTTCGCGAGCGGGTGGGCCACCACGTATTCGCCGGCGGTCATGGTCATGCCGATGCGCAGCTGCAGTTGGGCGCCGTGGGCCACTTCCGCGATGCGCTCACGCAGCAGTTTGTCGTCGTGGGCCATGGTGGACAGGGCGTCGCGCAGCACGCGTCCGGCCCGGGTGAGCTCCAGCTTCTTGTGGCGGTAGGTGAACAGCTTCGCGCCGTACTCCTTCTCGAGGTAGGAGATGTGCTGCGATACGGCCGGCTGGGTCAGCATCAGCTCTTCGGCGGCACGCGTGTAGTTCAAAGTGCGGCATACCGTGAGGAAGGTCTTCACGCGGAAGTCTTGCATGGGCGCTCCTGCCGTTGTTTTCCGAGGTCGGAGGTTGAGTGTAGCAATAAATTTGCTTTATATCAGCATAAAAATAGATAAGTTTTCTTTTGGTAAGGAAGCGCGCATAATACCCCTACCGCGTTCCTGCGGGTCACTGCGAAACGATCCGGCGACTCGTGGTAGAACCCTCATAGGCAATCGAAAGGCAATGAATATGCGCGAACTGATCAAGAAAGTTCCCATCCCCACGGCGGGCGTCGCGCTCGGCTTGGCGGCTCTGGGCAACCTGCTGCAGCCCTACACCGAGATCGCCCACCTACTGTGCGGCGGCCTGTCGCTGTTTCTGGTGTCGCTGCTGGTGGCGAAGGTCGTCCTGTACCCCTCGATGATTCGCGACGATCTGCAGAACTCCATCTTCGCCAGCGTGTCGGCCACCTTCTTCATGACCCTCATGCAGCTGTCCGGCTATCTGGCGCCCGTGGCCATGGTGCCCGCCTTCGGGCTGTGGTGCGCGGCCATCGTGGGTCACTTCACCTTGATGGCGTGGTTCACGGCGCACTACATGCGCAATTTCAAGCTGACCGAGGTGTTCCCCACGTACTTCATCTGCTACGTGGGCATTATCGTGGCCTCGGTGACCTCGCCGGTGTTCCACATGGAGGCTTTCGGCAACGCCATCTTCTGGTTCGGCGCCATCTGCTTCGCGGCCCTGCTGGTTATGGTGACCGTGCGCTACATCAAGCACGAGATTCCCGAGCCGGCCCGTCCGCTGTTCTGCATCTTCGCGGCTCCCATGAGCCTTTCGCTGGTGGGCTACCTGGCCGTTACTCCGAATCCCAACGTGGTTGCGGTGGCCGTGCTGATGTGCCTGGGCCAGCTGTTGCTGCTGGGCGTGGCCACGCAGCTGCCGAAGTTCATCGCCCTGAAGTTCTATCCCAGCTACGCGGCTATGACCTTCCCCTTCGTTATCTCCGCCATGGCGCTTGGCAAGGGTATCCAGGCCCTGTACGCCGCCGGTGTGGCCATCCCCGCGCTGCCCATGGTGGAGGCGCTGATCGCCCTGGAAACCGTGTTCGCGGCCGTGATGGTGACCTACGTGTTCGTTCACTACATGAAGTTCTTCTTCGGCACGCCGAAGGGTGCCCGCGTGACGGCTCCCGTGGCGGAGGTCCCCGTGGTGCTCACCGCGGAGGCGGCCGAGTAGCCTTCGATCCCGGCCTTTGCATCGCCCATCCTCTTCCTCGGATTCAACCGATGGATCTCCCTCTCTCAGGCAGGACGCCCCGAAGCCAGCGGCTCGGGGCGTCCTGCCGTGGGGCGGGAGGCGGTCTTGCGGCCCGAAACCGACGGCCGCGGCCGCGGGGAGGGGCCGCGGCCGCTCGCTGATCGCAGCCGGGCTGGGTAGCGCCGCGCAGCTTCCGCCCGATGGTTGCGGTCGGATGGCTCCCGCTCGATGGTCGCGACGGGGACAGCGCCGACGGGCGGCGTCTCAGACCTAGCGCTCCATGGCCCGGGAGATCAGGGTGCGCAGCTCGTCGATGCCCTCGCCTTTCTCCGACGAGGTGACCAGCAGGGGCGTGCCCCGGGGCAGGTCGAGGGCCTTCTTGATGGCCGCGCGCTGGTTCTGCTGCTGTTGCTTCGACAGCTTGTCGGCCTTGGTCAGCACGATGGCGAAGGGCAGCTCGGCATCCTGCAGGAAGCGCACCATGTTGCGATCGAGCGCCGAGGGGTCGTGGCGGATGTCGATGAGCGATACCACCAGGGCGAAGTCGCGGTCCTGGTTGTAGTAGCCCTCGATGAGGTCGCTCCATCGGCCCTTCTCGGATTTCGACACCTTCGCGAAGCCGTAGCCGGGCAGATCCACCAGGTCGCGACCGTCCACGTCGTAGAAGTTGATGGTGGCCGTCTTGCCGGGGGTGGACGACACCTTCGCCAGGCCCTTGCGATACATCAGCTTGTTGAGCAGCGACGACTTGCCCACGTTCGAGCGTCCGGCGAAGGACACCTCGGGGCCCGTGGAGGGCGGCAGCTGCTCTGAGGTGCCGTAGGCGGCCTTAAACGATGCGTTGTGGAAGTTCATGGGCGCTCCTTCGAAGGCAATGGGGACCAAATGAGAAGAAAACGACGGTTTTCGTACTCTCAGATCCATCGCTTTCGCAAAAAGGGCAAAATCACCTGGGAAAACGTTGGGACCAAGCGAATCTGCCCATTGAAAAGTTACGAAAACCGTCTTTTTCTTCTCGTATCGGGAGGGTTTTTCCGATATTCAGCTTCAGTTGGCTATTATGGTACCCGAATCAAGCGGGTAAGGATGATAAGGGTGAGAGAAATGACGGAAAAGGGACGCAGCGACAAGTTGGAAGTGGCGCACATCACGGGCGTGCAGGGCATTCGCGCTGCCATGGCGCGCCTGGCCGATGGGGAGGCCGACGTGCCGCTGCCCACCGGCGAGGTAGACGCCCCGCGCCCGGTGAAGACCTGCGCCGTTTGCGCTGCCGACAACGACGGCGCCCGCGACGCCTGCTGGAATTGCGGCGCCTCGCTGCGCCGCGCGCGGTAGGAGCGTGACAGGGGCGACGCGAGGCGCATTAAGGACTCTCGTTTGGGCCCGACGCGACCGGTTCTTGCATCAACAAGAAAGGAGCGCCTCATTCGAGGCGCTCAGGAGGTTGAGGTCGGTGTTACTCGTCGCCGTGACCGAGGGGATTACCGTTGGTGTAGCCCTCTCCCAGAATGGAACTCATAGGAACGTCGCCCTTCCAGTCATCGGCGAACGAGCCGCCCAGGACATTCTCGACGATATGGCGCGCCGCCACGCATGAGCACCACAAGGCCACCGGTTGGTTCGTGCCGCCGCCGTACACCTGGCTGTCCCAACCGGCGGTGGCGATGCCCGAGGCGTACAGGCCGCTGATGGGCGCGCCATCGGGGTCTACGACCTGGGCATCGGTGTTGATGTGGATGCCGCCGTTGGTGTTGTAGGCGTTCACGCCGGCCTTTGCGGCGTAGAAGGGCGGGGTCGCCAGCGCCCAGATCATCTCCCGGGGCTTGCCGAACTCGTCGGGCGCGCCCTCGGCCGCGGCATTGTAGGCTTCCACGGTGCGCGTGAAGTGCTCCACGCTGAAGCCCGGCACGTCGGCGGCGATGGCCTGCCCCAATGCCTCGATGGTATCGGCCTGGTAGAACCAGTCTTTGTCGGCAACGCGCTCGATCTCAGAGCGAATGACCAGCGGGCTGCCCTGCTTGGTGGCGGAATCGAAGCCGTTGTGGCCGTTTTGCCACTGGCCTGCTTCCCACTTCTGCACGTAGGATTCATCGAAGACCGAAAACGCCTGGCTCTGGGACAGAATGACCTGGGGAATGCACGTGAAGAACAGCTGCGATCCCGTGTTGAAGCCGAAGGACTCGTCGTAGAAACGGTCGCCGTATTGGTTGACGAACATGCTGGAGAACTGAAAACCCGCGGCGGTGTTCAAGTCGGAGTCGAAGCCGCAGGGGTCGGCAGCGGTGCCGATTCCCGCGAAGAAGCCGTCGATGGTCTGCAGGCCGGTGCGACCGTGGGCCGTCTGCTCCACCATGAGATGGCCGTCGCCATCCTGGCCGACGCCCAGAGGCATGACCTTGCCCAGGTCGACGTTCGAGTACAGCTCCAACAGCTCGGGATTGGTGTTCATACCGCCCGAGGCCACGACCACGGCGCGGGCGTTCAGCTGCACGACTGAGCCGTCCTTGGCCTTATATTGCAGGCCCGTGACGGTGTACTCGTCGTCGAGCACCAGGGCGAAGGCGCGGGCGTCGGTGCGGATGTCGACGCCCAGTTGTTCGGCCTGGGGCGCCAGCGTGGCCACGGCCGAGGCGCCGGTGCCGCCCTTGTAGAGGGGCTGGCCGGAGCCATAATCCTTAATGGCAACGCCGTGCTTGCCGAACAGCCAGTCGGCGCAGTCGCCCTGCTGGGTCTTCAGGGCGTAGAACAGCGAGGGGTCCACGACGAAGTTGCGCTGGATCATCTCGGCCTGCACGGCGGCGCGCGCCTCCTCGGGGGTCATATTGAGAAAACCGCCGCCGCCCTCGGCGAAGTTGGTGTTGCCGCCCAAGGTGCTCTGCTTCTCCAGCAGCACTACCACGGCCTCGGGCGCCTGCTCCTTGGTGAGCATGGCCGCGGTAAGTCCGCCCATGCCCGAGCCGATGACGACAACGTCCGCCTCCTCGGTCGTGTCGGGCGTAACGGGAATGCCGATGCCGTCGGGGTTGGCGTATCCCGACGCAACGGGGCTGCCGGCAGATGCGGCCGCGCCATCGCCCAAAGCGGTGGCGGAATTGTTCGCGGGTGCTTGGGGCGCGCAGGCGGCCAGCAGCGACCCTGCGGCAGCGGCAGCCGTGGCGGCCATGCTGCCTTTCAGAAACGTACGACGGTCAAGACGGCTCAGGTTTAGCTCGCTCATGGCGAATCCCTCCTTTGGTTGGCTTGGTCAACTGGGAAGGATTCTAGAAACGCGGCGATGGCGAAACAATCGCGAATAAAGTGTGAAATGATAGGTATGCTTTGATCAGGTAAAATGCAGCAAAATACGCTGCGGTCACCCTTTTTTCGCGAGGCCGGCCAAAACCCCGAGCAGTTCTTCGCGCGACGAGACGTCGGCCTTCTTGTAGATGTTGCGCACGTGGGTCTTCGTCGTGTTCTCCGATATGAAGAGGCTCTCGCTGATCTGCCGGTAGGGCGTGCGCTTCAGCAGCATCGCGGCGATCTCCTCCTCGCGCGGACTGAGGCCGAGGGCGGCCGCCCAGGGGTGCTCCTCGGCGGACTCGGCGCTTTCGATGGCATGCTCGTCCCCGGCCGTGCCGATCTCGCCGCCCGTTCGGAGCGCTGCGTCATTCGTCTTCGAGCGCCAGTACATGAACCCCATGGTCACGACCAAGATGAGGTACACCAGGCTCATGGACAGCATATTCGAGAACTGCGCGGGCACGAGCGAGCCGGCCAACTGGCTGGTCTGACTGGCGAAGAACAATGCTGCGATGGTGAACGTCAGGCGCCCGCTCTCGTTGCGGGCGGCAAGCACGGCGGCAAAGTACCACATGAGCACGAAGAAACAGACGAATCCGCCCTGGTTGATCACGGCAGGGATAACGGCAACGCCGCCGCGCAGGGCCGCCAGCAAAAGACCGGTGGCGACGAAGGGTACGACGAACAGCAGGCACAGCTCGAACAGAGACAGGCGCTTTTGGAAGAAGAACACCGCGATGAGCAGCAGCGCCGCACAACAGCTGCCCACCCATTCGGAAAGAAGGCCGTCGGGGATGGCGGCGGGGTCGGCGGCTCCCACGGTGAAGGTGCGTGCCATGCCATAGCCAATGCCCGTCAGGACTGCCAGGATGACCAGGGTGCGCAGCCCCGTGTCGACACCGGCTGTGCCGAGGCCTGCTCCCAGGGTACCGGGGGTGCGTGACGCGTGCAGGAAGCACAGCGCGCACAGCAGTGCGAGTGCAAGGGAGAGGGGGAGCGCCACTGCATCGTGGGCGAGCGACGGCAGAAAAAGCAGGACTCCGCCGAGAACCTCCAAGGCGAACACGAGCGGCAGCGCGCGCAAGGGGAGGCGAGCGTGCAGCTCTCCGTAGAGAATCATCGCGAAGCTGTTGCCGACGCCTGAGAGCACGGCTCCGAGGGCCACGAGTGGTGCGGGCTCGCTGATGAAGAGCGGGGCGAACACCAGGGAAAGGGCTACGAGGGAGAGGGCCGCAAATATTCCGTAGGAAGGTAACCAGCGGGCGTATTCGAATCCAGGTTTGCGATGGGCGATCAAGGCGAGGACGGCGAGGGTGGCAACGGTGCCGATCAGGCTGAGCATGAAGCGGCTGTCGTAGCCGGCGACGAGGGCATCGCGGGCGGCGACGTCGGCATTCCATAGCAGCAAATAATGACAGCCCCACCAGGCGATGCTGCCGCATATGAGCGGAAGGTGGGGCGCCAATCCCTGCGGAATGCCCGCGAGTGCTCGCGAGGCGCCCTTCTCCGCAGCCAGTTCGTCGCTCACGACCCATCTCCTCCCGTTGTCCGATGATGCCCGCTCGTGATTTTAGCGCATGAGGTGCCCCTTTGTGGAGTCCGGTACCGCTGAGCTAAGGGCGGACTCCGACCTGGTGAGGTGCTGGTGCGGCTCGCGGGGGAGGGCGGGGCGATCGCGCGGGGGCTGTCCCCGAAGGTCGTCTGTTGCTCTGGGACGGGGCCTGTTCCTGGAATGTGCTGAATTCGAGACGCTGAAAGTGGCACTGGACTGCGAAAAGTAAACGGCGTCTGACTACTTTTCGCAGTCCAGCGCCACCTCCCTTGGATGCTGGCAGCATTTCCCCTGGTGGGCGCTGCGCGGGCGGCGAACACTAACGATTTTTTTGGTTGCGCGCGTGTACTTTTCGCAATCCAGCGCCACTTTCAGCGACATTTGCTTGAAAATGCGGAAAACGGGACGGAGCGGAGAAGATATGGGATCGGAGCGCAACGGGGCGCGACGGTCGTCTTGCGGCGGGGGCGCTCGGCGGAAGCGGGGGGCTCGTCTCTTCCGCTGGGGAAAATCACGGTTATAATGGGGCATTGCCTATTTCACCGACGTTCACCGAGGGAGAGCCATGAAAGCCTATAATCCCCATGAGATCGAGCCGCGCCTCCAGCTTGCCTGGGAGGAAGCGGGCCTGTTTTGCGTGCCGGAGAACTCCGACGCGCCGAAGAAGTACGTGTTGGAGATGTTCCCGTACCCCTCGGGCGACATGCACATGGGCCACGCGAGCAACTACACCTACGGCGATGTGGCGGCCCGTTACGCGAAGATGCAGGGCTTCGACGTGCTGCATCCCATGGGCTGGGACGCCTTCGGCCTGCCCGCCGAGAATGCCGCGGTGAAGCATCACAGCCATCCGGCCCTGTGGACCTACCAGAACATCGAGACCCAGCGCAAGAGCTTCACGCGCATGGGATTTTCCTACGACTGGGACCGCAAGGTGGTGGCCTGCGACCCCGAGTACTACCGCTGGGGCCAGTGGATCTTCCTGAAGTTCTGGGAGCGCGGGTTGGTGGAGCGCCGCAACAGCCCGGTGAACTGGTGCCCGAGTTGTGCGACGGTGCTCGCCAACGAGCAGGTCATCGAGGGGCGCTGCTGGCGCTGCGACTCCGAGGTGGAGAAGCGCGATCTCACCCAGTGGTACTACAAGATCACCGATTACGCCCAGGAGCTGCTGGACGACCTGGACCAGCTTGAGGGCTGGCCCGAGCGCGTGAAGCAGCAGCAGGCCAACTGGATCGGTCGCTCCGAGGGCGCCAATGTGGACTTCATCCTGTGCGATCCGCAAGGGAACGCTCCGGCCGAGCCGACGGAAGACGACATCATCACCGTGTTCACCACTCGCGCCGACACGCTGTTCGGCTGCAGCTTCTTCTTGCTGGCCCCCGAGAGCAAGCTGGTGCCCCAGCTGGTGGCCGGCACGGAATACGAGCAGCCCGTCATGGAGCTCGTGGAGGCCGCCAAGAAGGTGACCGCCGTGCAGCGGGCCCAGGGCGACCACGAGAAGCACGGCGCGTTCACCGGCCGCTACGTGGTGAACCCCATCAACGGCGAGAAGGTGCCGGTGTGGGTGGCCGACTACATCGTGGCCGATTACGGCACCGGCGCCGTGATGGCCGTGCCCTGCGGCGACACCCGCGACTTCGAGTTTGCCCGCAAGTACGACCTGCCCATCATCCCCATCATCCTGGGCGACGACGACCCGCTGTACCCGTCGTTGAAAGACGAGCAGAACCGCGTGGTGACCAAGGTGGACTGGCCGGAGGCCTACGCCGCCGAGGGCACCCTCGTGCAGTCGGGCCCCTACACCGGCATGGCCGGCGGCAAGCACTCCGAAGGCGAGGCTGCCATCGTGGCCGCCCTGGAGGAGGCGGGCCGCGGCAAGCGCACCGTGGAGTTCCGCCTGCGCGACTGGCTCATTTCCCGCCAGCGCTACTGGGGCAATCCCATCCCGGCCATCCACTGCCCCACCTGCGGCGTGGTGCCGGTGCCCGAGGAGGATTTGCCCGTGCGCCTGCCCGAGGACATCGACCTGGCCGCCGGCGAGACGCTCGCCACCCACGCGGGCTTTGCCGAGTGCACCTGCCCGGTGTGCGGGAAGCCAGCCCGGCGCGAGACCGACACCATGGACACCTTCACGTGCTCCAGCTGGTACTACATGCGCTACACCGACCCGCACAACATCCACGCCCCCTTCGACCCCGCGAAGGCCAACGGCTGGATGCCCGTGGACCAGTACATCGGCGGCATCGAGCATGCCATCCTGCATCTGCTCTACAGCCGCTTCTTCACGAAGGTGCTGCGCGATTTAGGGATGCTCGACTTCGACGAGCCCTTCACGAACCTGCTGTGCCAGGGCATGGTGCTCGATGCCCACGGCGAGGTGATGAGCAAGTCCAAGGGCAACGTGGTCTCTCCCGAGGCCATCATCGCCGAGTACGGCGCCGACGCGGTGCGCACCTACACGCTGTTCCTCGGGCCGCCCGAGAAGGAGAAGCTGTGGAACGACGACGGCCTGCCGGGCATGTACAAGTTCCTGAACCGCCTGTGGCGCCAGGTGCACGACCTGTGCGGCAAGGCCGGCGACGAGACGCTGTTCCAGGAGGCTCCGGCTCCCGAGGTGGCCGTGAAGGCGGCCCAGAAGCTGGCCCGCGAGCGCCATCGCGTGGTGCAGAAGGTGAGCGCCGACATCGAGCGCAACAACTTCAACACCGCCATCGCCGCCATCATGGAGCTGTCCAACGCCGCCGGCGAGTACCTGCGCGCCTTCAGTTCCGACACCCGCGCCGCCTGTCCCGACCATCGGGCGCTCGATGCCGATGTGGCCGAGACCCTCGTGAAGCTCATGGCCCCCATCGCGCCGCATATCACCGATGAGCTGTGGCGGGAGGCCCTCGGCCGTGAGGGCTTCCTCTACGGCGAGCCGTGGCCCACGTTCGACCCCGAGCAGGCCCGCGCCGACGAGGTGGAGCTGGCCGTGCAGATCTGCGGCAAGCTGCGTGCCCGCATCATGGTGGCCGCTGACGCCCCCGAGGCCGACGTACTGGCTGCCGCCCGCGAGGTCGTGGCCGACGCCATCGAGGGCAAGGCGGTGAAGAAAGAAGTGTACGTGCCCGGCCGCCTCGTGAACATCGTGGCGGTGTAGGCGCGGCCTTTGCGGGTTGCGGGAGGGGGCACCCCTTGGCGCAGTCCGCCGAGCGCTCTTTCCCGCTGCGAACGCGATTAAAGAAAGAGCGGAAGGAACGCACGCATGAGAGCCCCGTCCCAGCACGCTTGCTGCTGGCGTGGGGCTCTTTCTTTACCTATCGCGTTCTTCACGGGGCGCTCAGAGGCCTGCGCCAAGGGATGCCCCCTCCCGTAACGGGAAGATACAACGGGGGCCCGCGAGATCATCTCGCGGGCCCCCGTGTTGGAGGGGGCTTCTGATTGTCCCAGCGCAGAGGCTTAGGCCAGCTCGCCAGAGGCCAGTTCCTGGCCGAGCACGTAGGGCAGCGTGATGCAGCAGGCGCCGTAGTTCATGCCCTCCATGGCGAAGGTGTAGGTGGCGCTGTAGAAATTGCCGATCATGCAGCCGGCGTTGTAGAGGCCCTCGATGGGGCTGTCGGTGGCGTCCAGCACGCGCAGGTGAGCGTCGGTGCGCAGGCCGCCGAGCGATGTGAGGAAGCCGGGGGTGAAGGCGGCGCCGTAGAAGGGGCCGTCGTTCTCGCCGATGGGGATGAGCTTGTCGGCGGTCTTGTAGAAGTCGGTGTCTGCGCCGGCAGCGCACATGCCGTTGTAGCGCTCGATGGTGTCGATGGTCTCGGCGGGCAGGCCCAGCTGGGCGATCACCTCCTCGCGGGTGTCGGCCTTCACGATGTTGAAGCCGTCGGTGTCATTGTCCCAGCGCTCGATGACCTCTTCGGTGGTGAAGTACTCGCCGTGGACGAAGTTGATGGCGCCCCAGGGGCCGCCGGCCTCGGCGCGGTTCTGGCCCCAGATGCAGTAGGCGGTCTTCTCGGGTAGGTGCATAATAGTGGCGCAGGCGAAGCCGCCCAACACGTCCTCGTTCATGAAGCGGCGGCCGGCGTTGTCCACCATAAGTCCGGTGTGGCTCGTGTAGGGCTGGTCGCCCGGCAGGTTCGGACGGCCGAGCATGATGTTGTTCGGCTCCTTCTGCCAGGCGCCGCCCACCCACAGCTCCATCTTGTGGCCGTCGCCGGGCATGAGGCCGCCCATCCAGATGCCCTGGTCGTAGTTCACTTCGCTTTCGAAATCGCACAGCTCCACGGCCTGGGGACAGTACTTCTCCATCATGTCGCGGTCGTGGGAGAAGTCGCCAGTGGCCATGACCACGGCCTTGGTGCCCACGTACTTGGTGTAGGTGCTGCCGTCGGCGGTGGCGAGCACGGCGTCCACGCGACCGGAGGTGCCGTTCGGGGTGCCGCCGCGCACGAGCTGCTCGGCCTTCACGTTCCAGCGCACGTCCACGCCGAGGTCCTCGGCGATGTAGCGGCCCATCTCTGCGGCAATGTACGGCTCGCCGGTGCCCACCTTGCCGTGCAGCTCCTCGTCGTCCACGTAGAAGGCGTGGGCGGCGGTGGGGGTGAACATGGGGTCGCCCTCTTTGTACTCGGGGCCCGACTCGATGGTGGTCTTAATGCCGGCGTTGGCGGCGATGTCGATGATCCAGTTGATGGCCTCCTCGGAGTGGTTGTAGAACTTGTACCACAGCTCGGGGCGGAAGTTGCCGCCGTTGGCCGCGTACTGCATGCGGTAGAACCACGCGGGGTCCATGCGCGGCAGCCCCATCTGCTCCATCACCTTGGAATACACGCCGTTGTTCGAACCGCCGCGGGAAACCGGGGCCTGAGACGCGCTGATGAGGATGACTTTCAAGCCGTTCTCGGCGCAGGATGCGGCTGTGACCATGCCGGCCATGCCACCGCCCACGACGACCACGTCGGCCTCTTCCGTGGCGGTGATCTGGTCGTCGGCGATGGGCTCGGGGGCAATTTCGAAGGCCCATTTCTGGTCGGCGCTGTTCACGCCGGAGCCGGCGGTGCTGGCCAGGTCGCCGTCGGCGGCGGCTGCGGACTGCTCGGTTTTCTCGGCCGGGGCGGCGCAGGCGGCCAAGGCACCGGTGGCGACCAGGCCGGCTGCGCCCAAGGCGGCGCCTTTGACGAATCCACGGCGATCGACGTTTGCTCTCATAGTGCTTCCTTCCCTCCAGGATGTACGGTTGCGCGCAGTCGGCGCAGTTCGCGATGGCGCGGCGGCTACCGCGGTGCCATCGTCCGACTGCTCTTCGCATCCTAGCGTTTGCGCAGGTCGCAAACCTCATCCAGTTTGGGTGGTTTCTCGCCCAGAGACCCTGCGGGCCCCTGTTGGCCCCTTCTCGGGACGGCCGCCGTCCCCGTGGCTCGATATAATGGAAGGCGAGTGAACGCCTGCGGCCACGGGCGCGCGGGCAATGGGGAGAGCGAACCGCATCCGGCTGGGGAGGGAAGGACCATGAGGCTGAAGGGTGTGCCGAGCGCGTGGATGGGCTTGGCGGCGGTAGCGGGGGCCTACGGGCTCTTTCTGGCGTGTACGAGCATTGTGCTGTGGGGCGGCTACACGGTGTTGCTGCCCCAAGGGGCGGACTCCGCGGCCGGCCTGGCCGTGGAGTACTTCGTGCGTTGGGCGGCCTTCCCGCTGACCTTGTTCGCCGTGGCCCTGGCCACCTATCTGCGGCCCAAGGCGAGCATCGGCCGCCATCCCCTGGTGGCGCTGTCGCTGTTTCTGCTGGTGCCGGCGGTGACGGGTGCTGCGGGGGCAGGGCTGCTGGGGTTGCATAGTGCCCTGGTGCTGTGCGCGGTGTGCCTCAGCTGCGGCAGCGGGATTCTGTTCAGCTATCTGCAGGAAGTGGTCGCGTCGCTGAAGGTGTACGACGCCGGCATCGTGGTGTTCGCGGCGGCCGGCGTGTCGGCGGTGGTCTACATCGCCTTAGGCCAGCTGCCGCGCGTGACCATGATGTGGATCGGGTTTCTGGTGCTCGTGCCGCTGACCGTGGCCGCCGTACTGGGGGCGCGGCGGCTCGTACCCCAGGTGCACCCGGCCTTCGACACGGTGCCGACCCAGCAGGTTGATCGGTGCCGCCGGGCGGCCCGCGAATCGTGGCCCTCGCTCATCTGCATCGCGTTCTCGGCTTTCGTCGTGGGGCTCATCCGCGTCCAGGCCATCGGCAGTGCCGAGGTGTCCCAGGCCTTCGACAACGCCAACATGATGGGTCTTTTGGTGGCCTCGGTGGTGCTGTTGGGTGCGTGGCGCACGGTGTACGAGCGTATCAGGCTATCGCGGCTCTACCAGATCATCTTTCCGCTGACCGCCACCATCTATCTCCTGCTGCCCCTGTTCGACGGCACGTTTCGCCAGGGGTTTGTGCTGCTGGTGTTCGTGGTGTTCTCAGTCACGTCCTCGCTTATGGTGGTGTCCTGCTCGCGGGTTGCGCGCAACCAGTGTGTGCCGCCGGTGCTGGTGTACGGCGCGTTCGCGGGCACGGTGTACGGGGCCATGGAGCTGGGTTCGCTTCTGGGCTGGCTGTTGGAAGCCACGGTGGGTATTGGGCTGGCGGCCCTGTCGGTGGTGGCGCTCGTGGCTATCTACTGCATGTCCATGGTGATGAACGCCAAACGCCAGGCCGTGGTGGTGCCCCTGGCGCCCGCGCCCGCGCCTGCCCTCGCGCTGGCGAGCGCCGCGGCCGCACCCGAGCGGGGGCTGTCCCAAGAGATGCCCCCGCTGGGCGCCATGCTGGCACAGCAGTGCGCGGCGGTGGTGGCCCAGTACGGGCTCTCGGCGCGGGAGGCCGACGTGCTGGGGCTGCTCGCTCGCGGGCGCGACGCGGCCTACATTGCCGACGAGCTGGTCATATCGAAGAACACCGTGCGCACCCATATGCGGAATATCTTCTCCAAAACGGGAGTGCACTCGCGCCAAGAACTGATCGACCTGGTGGAAACGGCTGAGCGCTCATAGGTTCGGGGTACCCGCGGGCGCCCCGAACCTAGGCGAGCATGGTGTCCAAAGCCTCGAAGAGCTTGTCCATCTCGATGGGCTTGGTGAGGTGTCCGTCCATACCGCAGCGCAGGGCTTTCTGGCGATCTTCCTCGAAGGCGTCGGCGGTCATGGCCAGGATGGGGATGCGGGACAGGTGCTCGTCATCCAGATGGCGGATCGTGCGCGTGGCCTCGTAGCCGTTCATCACGGGCATCTGCACGTCCATCAGCACCAGCTGGAAGTAATCGGCGCCCGAGGCGCGCAGCTTGCTCACGGCCTCTTGGCCGTCCACGGCGTATTCCACGGTGAAGCCCTCGTCCTCCAGCAGGGTGATGGCGATCTCGCGGTTCAGGTCGTTGTCATCCACCAGCAGGATGCGGCTGCCGCGCATGTGGTGGTTGGGCTTCAGGTGGTGCGCCTTCGCCGGTGTCACGACGGGGCGCGAGGAATTCAGCTCCAGCATCAGTTCTATGGTGAACGTGCTGCCCTTGCCCTTGGTGCTGTCTACGGCGATGGTGCCGTGCATCATGTCCACCAGGCTCTTGGTGATGGACATGCCCAGCCCCGTGCCCTGGATGCCGCTGATGGTGCTGGTGCGCTCGCGCTCGAAGGGATCGAAGATGTGGTCGACGAATTCTGCGCTCATGCCGATGCCCGTGTCCGACACCGTGAAGCGGTAGCGGCCGTAGCCCGCCGGTGCGCCGAGCACTTCGGTGACGTTCACCTTGATGAAACCGCCGGGTTTCGTGAACTTCAGGGAGTTGCCCAGCAGGTTCAGCAGAATCTGATTGATGCGCAGCTTGTCGCAGTGCACGTTGGCGTGCTGGATATCGTCGGTGATCACCGTGAGGTACAGCTGGCGGGCGCTGGCCTCGGCCTGCACGATGCTGTACAGATCTTCCAGCATATCCACCAGGTTGCAGGGCTGCTCGTCCAAAGACACCTTGCCGCTCTCGATGCGGCTCATGTCCAGGATGTCGTTGATCAAGCTGAGCAGGTGGGTGGAAGAGGACTGGATCTTGTCCAGGTACTCGCGTACCTTCTCGGGCTGGTCGATGCGGCTGCCGGCAAGGGTGGTGAAGCCGACAATGGCGTTCATGGGCGTGCGGATGTCGTGGGACATGTTCGACAGAAACGCGCTCTTGGCGGCACTCGCCTTGTTCGCCCGATCGAGCGCCTCTTCCAGAAGGGCGCGGCGCTTCATCTCGTCGCGGGTCTGTACGTCGACGCTGCGGAAGCCCAGCACGATGTCGTGGCCGTCCTGCCAGTCGCCGGTGCGCACGGCGGTGGCCTGGCAGTATTCCGCAGTCTCGTCGCGGGCGATGCGGTAGTTCACGTGGATGCGCGTGGCATCGGCCAACTCCTCCCGCAGGTTCGCCACGGTGAGGGTGTTCTTCAGCGTGGCGCGGTCGTCCTCGTGCACGGCGCTGGCCAGGTAGGCGTCGATGCAGTCGTCCAGCTGCAGAATGCCGGTGAACAGGTCGTCCAAATGGCGCATCTTGTCGCCGCTGACGCGCAGGGGGATGCCCTCGCCGGTGTCCAGGTTGAAGGAGCAGACGATGAGATAGTCCTCCGACAGGGCGTGGATGAGCTCTTTCTGGTAGCGGTCCTTCTGCACCTCTTCCAGCTTCTTGTCGGTGTAGTCCAGAAGGAAGCGCTGGAACAGCAGCTCCCCGTCGCTCTCGATGAGCTTCACGTTGCCCAGCACGTGCAGGATGTCGCCGTTGTCGTGGCGCACGCGGTACTCGGTGCTCACGGAATCGCCGACATTCTTCAGCGTGGCGATGCTGGCGCGCAGCCGCTGGGCGTCTTCGGGCAGCACTGAAGGGGCCACCATGTCGAATCCGTCGTCTACCATCTCTTCCTCGGAGTGGTAGCCCAAGATGTTCAGGGCGGCCTGGTTGATGCCGAGCACGCGAGTGCCGTCGAAGGAATGGGTGATGACACCGCATTCCATGGTGGTGAAGATGGTTTCCAGGGTGCGGTTCTTCTCGACGATCTCCGTCTCGTAGGCTCGCTCCTGGGTGACGTCGATGGCCACGCCCACGGTGCCCATGACCGTGCCGTCGATGTTGTAGAGGGGCGATTTGTAGGTGGTCAGCAGGCGGGTGCCGGCGCCGGTCTGCACCACTTCCTCGGATACGATGGTGGATTCGGACTCCATTACCTGGCGCTCGGATTCGATGCAGGCCGGGTCGTCGGCCTCCACGTCCCAAATATAGGCGTGACCGCGGCCCTGCACGTCTTCTTTGGTCTTGTTCACCGTGGCGCAGAAGGCGTCGTTCACCTTGTGGTGGATGCCGTCTTTCGACTTGTACCACACGAGGCAGGGAATGGAATTAATGGTGGCTTCCAGGTACTGCTCGGTTTCCCAGGCCTCGGCCTCGCGGCGGCAGGCCTTCTGCCACAGCCCGAAGCGGAACGAGAATTCCTGCACGGACAAGGGGGCGATCCAGATGTCGGCGACGGCGTCGAACAGGTCGGCCAGCTCGGTCATCTGCTCATGGCTGGCGATGACCACCAGCTTCGCCCAGCTTTTCTTCACGGCCAGGGCATCCGTGATCCAGGCGGTGGCGTTGCGGTCGGAGACATCGACGAACAGGGCATCGGCCCGGGCGATGGCCGCGGGATCGGGCCCCGGCGCGCAGAACACCATGTGGGAGAACGGGAACAAGGGCTCAGTGGTTTCCACGATGGAAGCCAGCTCGTCGGAAAGGCCCACGAGGCAGATGTTAACCGGGAAATGGTACATGACGCGCGTCCTTCGAAGGGTGCCGAGTCGATTACGGTAACGTTACGGAAGGGCAACGTTTTATCTTTCGTAGTATACCAACTTTAATGCCAAGTTTATCTGGGCATTTCATCGAATGCTCTCGTCTGCGTCCCGCGGACCGGTTGGGACGGGGCCAAATTTGCTATAGTGGACGCTTCCGTCCGTCAAGTTGTGCAGGGAGGTGCCTGTGGCTCGCGATCATTCCCGTCGTCTTTCGCCGGTGGTGCGCTGCCTGCGCGCCCTTGCCTGCGTGGTCCTTGCGGCGCTTGCGGTGGTGGTCGTGGCCAATGGAGTTACGGTGGCCACGACGCGCGGGCAGGTGCACACGGTGCCCCAGTTGGCCGACGAGCTGGCGGAGGCGCCGGCCGATGCCGTGGTGGTGCTGGGGGCCAGCGTGTACGCCAACGGGCGGCCGAGCGACATTTTGGCGGACCGTCTGGAGGTGGCCGTGGATCTGTACAAGGCCGGGGCGGCGCGGGCCATCATCTGCAGCGGAGACAACCGCTCATCCCATTACGACGAATCCGACGCCATGAAGGCCTACTGCGTGTCGCTGGGCGTGCCGAGCGAGGACGTGTACGTGGACCACGCCGGCGTAACCACCTACGATTCCATGTACCGTGCGCGGTACGTGTTCGGGGCCGAGCGCATTGTGGTGGCCACCCAGGCCTATCATCTGTATCGGGCCATGTTTATCGCCGACCAGCTGGGCATGGAGGTGTGGGGCGTGCCCACCGACAAGGGAGCCTATCGTAATCAGGTGAGCTACAGCCTGCGTGAAGTGATGGCGCGCACCAAGGACTTCTTCGCGGCGCTGCTGCAGCTGCCCGTGGACACGGGCGGGGATGCGGTGTCGCTGGCCGAGTCGGGCGACTTGACATAAGGAGGGCGCGATGCAGAGTCTGGCAACGGGATTGAGCGCGCTGGTGGCCGATTTGGGGCCTGAGGCCGCCGCGGCGCTGAGGCGCTCGCGCAACAAGGAGCGCTACCGCGCGGCCGTGGAACGCACCTGGCGCGCCCGGCCCGAGGTGGGGCACTTCGTGCTGGCCCACACCAACGGCATCTACATCGCCCGCGACGAGCGGCCGCGCAAGGGGCCCGACAAGCACCGCGAGCGCTGGGTGTTCGGCATCTATCTGGACGAGCCGGCAGCCCGCACCGAGGTGGACGCTTGGCAGGCGGTGTTGCTGCAGGCCCTGCAGGTAGAAGGCCTGACTGTGGACGAGCTGCGCTTTCTGCCGGCGAAGTGGGACATGCGCAAGCGCAAGCTGTTTCCCGAGCTGACCGAGGGCGGCGCGGCCGGCGGCGCTGGCGCCGGGCCGACGGGCGCCGGGCCGGCGGGGAAGGGCTCGGCGCGGGTGTGGCGCGAGGAAGACGAGTCGCGCGGGCTGGACATCGTGAAGACGGCTACCTGCCTGGCGTTCGAAGACATCGACCTAGCCTGGGCATTCTTGGAACAGGTGCGCGGTGCGGTGTTGGACGAGGTGCTGCTGCGCGAGCCGACCGAGACCGGTTCGCGGCGCGACGGCAAGATCCAGGACAAGAAGAACTACTGGCTCGTGCTGTTCGTGGACGATCCGGAGGGCATGGGGCGCATCGTGGACGCCTACGGGGGTGCTATCCGCAGCCAGGCGCGGCGCCTGGGACTGCGGATCCGCAAGATCGCCGTGCGGCCGGCCACTCCCGAGATGGCCGGGTGCCACAGCTTCCAGCGTCAGGGGCGCTCGCTGCCGCTGAAGCGCGAGGGGCGGTAGGGGCCCGCGGCCGGCCGCGGGCGTCGCTTCGCGTTTTTTGGTCTAGCCGAACTGCTCGAGGGGCACCGCATGGTCGCGGGAGATGCGCAGTTCCCAGGTGTGGACCAGGTCGTACACGTAGAACAGGGCATCGGTCTTGTGGGTCAGGACGGCGCTGACGGGCACGTCGGCGGCCGAGTAGATCTTACGGCACTGGGCCGACAGTCGGTCGTGGCCGGCGAACAGCTCGGGATCCTCGAAGCGGCAGCTGCCGTAACTGAAGAAATAATTGTGGGAGGCGTCCCAGCTGAACAGGCGCGCAAGGATGCGGTGCAGGTCGGCCAGGGAGGCGTCGGGCTGCACGGTGGCGCTGCGCGCGGGGGTATGTTCGCTGGGGACAAGCTCGACGATCAGGTTCCAGGCCGCACCGCCGTCGGTGATCCGAGGCGCCCCTTGCACGGCCGGCCGAGCATCGGCGGGAAACGGTATGATCTTCGCTGCCATGGCAAATGCCTTTCGCCTTGGTCGAGGATGTTTCAGGCGGCATTGTAGCAATTCGTTTTCCCGTTTGGCGATAAAGGGTTGAAAAAGAGGGGAAATATCGGTCGTTATCAGGGGTTATCGGTTGTTTACGCTAAGTTAATAGGTCATGAAATTGGGGAATTGATGATGGGCGGCATCCGCGAATGCGCCCGTGCGGACAGCGGTATAATCAACGGGATTCAAGAGGTAGGCCGACGGAGGGCAGCGTGGTGCAGCAGAAGAGAAAGACGACCAAGGCGGACGCCACCCGTCGTCAGCTGCTGGATGCCGCCCTGGCGGTCATTGCCGAGCGCGGCTATGCCGAGGCCACGGTGGATCGCATCGTGGAGGAGGCCGGCGTGTCGAAGGGCGTGGCCTACTATCACTTTTCCAGCAAGGCCGATATCGCCGAGAGCATCCTGGTAGAGGGCATCGGGGACTTGATCGCATCGTTCGAGTCGGTGGCCGCTAAGGCCCCCTCGGCCCGCGAGGCCCTGGTGACCATGGTGGAGCTGTTCGCCTCGGTGATCTTCAAGAACGCCGCCTTCGGTCGCTTCTTTGTGGCCGAGCTGTGGCGGCCGGGGCGCGCCTGGTCGGAGGTGATGCGCGGCTACGAGCGCCGTTTGCTGGCGTTGCTTGAAGGCCAGCTGGTGCGCGGCCAGCGCGAGGGCACCGTGCGTCCCGAGCTGGATCCCTCCTTCGAGTCGGTGGCCCTGGTGGGCATGGTGCTGACCACTACGCTGTACTACATCGGGGAAGAGGGCGAGAGCCTCGGCACCCTGACCGAGCGCGAGTCGCTGTTCGTTGCCCGCATCACCGATTTCGTCCACCACGCCAACGTCCCCTCGGCCGTGCGGGCGGGCTGAAGCCCGCTCCTGCGAAACATGTCCGGACAAGTGCGCGGCCAGCGCGCGGCGCGGCCAGCGAGAGGGCCTGTCGCGACGCCCCCCGTAGGGGCGGGCTTCAGCCCGCCCGCCGACCACGGCCGACAGGGGGCCTGCCGGCGCTCCTTCGATCGCGTAGCCGCCATCCCCGTGCGCATTTAACCCGTCTGTGCGGCGGCGGTGCGGGACGGGCGTGGTTTCGCGGTATGCTGCGGGTGGTATTTGAACCAGGTTCCGCAGATATCGCGAGAAGGAGCGCCCCATGTACAAGATTCACTGCCTGAACAATATCTCTCCTGTCGGCCTCGACCTGCTCACCGACAGCTACGAGCTTACTGATAACGTGGAAGAGGCCGACGCCATCCTGGTGCGCTCCGCCGATATGCACGCCATGGACATTCCCGCAAACCTGAAGGCCGTGGCCCGCGCCGGCGCCGGGGTGAACAACATCCCCCTCGATACGTTTGCCGAGGCTGGCATCGCCGTGTTCAACACACCGGGAGCCAACGCCAACGCCGTGAAGGAGCTCGTGCTCGCGGGCATGCTGCTGGCGAGCCGCGACATCATCGGCGGTGTGGAGTGGGTGCGCGCCAACGCCGACGACGAGAACGTGGGCAAGTCCGCCGAAAAGGCCAAGAAGCAGTTCGCCGGCGGTGAGATCATGGGCAAGACCCTGGGCGTTATCGGCCTGGGGGCCATCGGTGCGAAGGTGGCCCAGGCCGCCGAGGCGCTGGGCATGAAGGTCATCGGCTACGATCCGGCCATGGACGGCATCACCGTGCATGAGAAGGTTTCCCCCACGATGGAGTTCGCCGACGACCTGGCCAAGCTGTACCCGGTCTGCGACTTCATCACCATCCACGTGCCGGCGCTGCCCGCCACGAAGATGATGATCAACGGCGAAGCCCTGGCGCAGATGAAGGACGGCGTGGTGTTCCTGAACTTCTCCCGCGACGTGCTCGTGGACGATGAGGCCATGGCCGCCGCCCTGGAAAGCGGCAAGGTGGCCGCCTACGTGACCGACTTTGCCAACCCGGCCGTGGTGAAGATGGAGCGCGCCATCGTCATCCCGCACCTGGGCGCGTCTACCGCCGAGGCCGAGGACAACTGCGCCAAGATGGCCGTGGAGGAAGTCATGGCCTACCTGGAGCGCGGCGAGAAGATCCACTGCGTGAATATGTAGCGAGCTCGCACGACGGGCGGTGCGGGGAGCTTCCTCTCGTCTGTTGACGGTCTGAGGTTGGGGCAGTCTTCGGGCTGCCCCTTTTCTTGTGGCTTCTTGCGACTCCAGAACGGTGACAGAAGAGTAGAGACACTATATTTACGCTTGAATTTAGGCTACAATTTCTTCTAGTCTAGTAAAGGAGGCTGCAATGACAGTGTTGACGGCTACGGCAGCAGAGGCTCGAACTAATTTCTCACGCATTGCCTCGGCGGTAAGCGAGACGGGGGAGCGTGTGACGGTGTTCAAGAACTCGAAGCCTTGGGTGGTGATTGCGCCCGCCGGTGAAGTGGATGCTGACTATGTTGAGCTGGTGCGGAGCGGCATTCTCGAAGGTCGCGAGCAGATCGCGTCGGGTCTTGGCATCGAAGGCACCGAGGCTCTTCGCAAGACGGTTGCCGAACTGCGATCCCAGCATGACTAAGATGGTTTACTCGCCGCGGTTCGCCTGGGAGCTCTCCCGAGTGACCTCTGCGCGAGTGGAGCAGAAAATCTACGACACCTTGGACATCATCGAGGCTGTTCCCTCCATTGGCTCGCGGAATATTCCCCGGATGATCCAAGTAGAGTTTGGGGAAGGTGTCCTTAAGATGGTCGTCGATCCCTTCGATATTTTCTACGAGTATTTCGATGCTCTCGATACGGTGTACGTCTATACCCTTGTTTTTCAGCGACAGGCTCGTTGAAATAGCGGGAAAATCGTTTTTTTGGAGGTTGGTATGAGCATGGAGCGCCCTTGTGTTTTGGTGGGTGTGACCGGGTGCATTGCGGCCTATAAGGCCTGCGAGATCGTGCGCGGGCTGCAGAAGGCGGGCGTGCGGGTGAAGGTGGTCATGACCGAGCACGGCACCCATTTCGTGGATCCGGTGACCTTCCGGGCGCTGACCCACGAGAAAGTGGCCGTGGGGCTGTTCGACGATCCGTCCGACCCCATCCACCACATTTCGCTGGCCCAGGAGTGCGACGTGTTCCTCATCGCTCCCTGCACGGCCAACGTGATGGCGAAGGTGGCCTGCGGCATTGCCGATGATCTGCTGTCCACGACGGCCCTGGCGACGACCGCGACGCTGGCCATGGCGCCGGCGGCCAACGTGCACATGTACGAGGCCGCGGCCACCCAGGCGAACATGGCCACGCTGCGCTCGCGCGGCGTGCGCTTCATCGAGGGGGATGCGGGCTATCTGGCCTGCGGCGACGTGGGGCGCGGCCGCTTGGCCGATCCGGCCCTCATCGTGCGGGAAACGCTGGCGTTGCTGGCCGAGCGGGTGGGCGAGGAAGCCCTGCGGGCAGCCTGCGAGCGGTATGGGGAGGTGCCGTTCGCGTCGGTGCTCGATCAGGTGAACGCGGCCCGCGAGACGGCAGCTCCCGTGGAAGAGGCGGGTGTGCCTGAGGGGGTTGCGACCGGCCCCGACGACGTCGCCGCGCCCTGTGCTGCTGCGAACGCCGCGACTTCCGGTGTTGCGGGTGCGCCTCGGCCCGGTGCCGTCGCCGATGGCGCGGCTGCCATGCCTGCCGGCGCCCTGGCCGGGCGCACGGTGCTCGTGACGGCGGGCCCCACGGTGGAGCCCATCGATGCGGTGCGCTACATCTCCAACTACTCTTCGGGCAAGATGGGTTACGCCATAGCCGAGGCCGCGGCGGCCGCCGGAGCGCGCGTGGTGCTCGTGTCGGGGCCGGTGGCCCTCGCCGCGCCGGCGGGCGTGGAGGTAGTGCCCGTGAAGACGGCCCGCGACATGCTGGCCGCCGCCTCCGAGGCATTCCCCGCCGCCGACGCCGCTATCTTCGCGGCGGCTGTGGCCGACCTGCGTCCGGCGAATCCGGCCGATCGCAAGCTGAAGAAGGGGCGCGACGATGCGGCCCTGGCCAACGTGCCCCTCACGGAGAACCCCGACATTCTGGCTACCCTGGCTGCGGGCAAGCGCGCCGACCAGTACGTGGTGGGCTTTGCCGCCGAGACCAACGACGTGCTCATGAACGCCCACGCCAAGCTTGTGAAGAAGAGCGCCGACATGATCGTGGCCAACCAGGTGGGCGATGGGCTCGCCTTCGGCACCGACGACGATGAGGTGTGGCTGGTCACGGCCGACGACGAGGTGCTTTTGCCCCTTATGAGCAAGGCCGCTGTGGCCGGTCGCCTCGTGGAAGTGGTGGCGGCCCATCTGGCCTAGCCATTACGCTTCCGTAAGCAACCCCAGGTTTTTCGCGAAAGCGTCCCGCAGCCGGGGCGCTTTCGCTATGATGGTGCCCGAACGAGAAAGGGGCATTATGCGCGTGCTTTTGGTGGAAGACGACGGCGCCATCGTGCGCACGCTGTCGGAGCTGCTGGCCGACGAGGGGTTCTCGGTGGTTACCGAGGCGACCCAGGATGGGGCCTGCGGCCGCCTGGCCGCCGAGAGCTTCGACATCGCGCTTTTGGACGTGACTCTGGCCCAGGGCAACGGGTTCGCCGTGTGTGCTGCCGCCCGGGAAGTGGCGCCGGACATGCCGGTCATCTTCCTGACTGCCTCCGACGACGAGTACTCCACCGTGGCCGGCCTGGACATGGGGGCCGTCGACTACATCGCCAAGCCCTTCCGCGCCCGGGAGCTGGTCTCGCGCATGCGCGGGGCCCTGCGGCGTGCGAGCCCCGCCGACAACGTGCTGACTGTGGGCGATGTGCGGCTGGATGTGAGTTCCGGCGCCGTGACCCGGGGTGGCGCCGAGGTGTTCCTCTCGGCCCTGGAATACCGGCTGCTCCTCTACTTCTTGCAGCACAAGGGCAAGCTCGTTACCCGTGAGATGCTGCGCGACGCCATTTGGGACAGCGCCGGTGAGTACGTGTCGGACAACGCCCTGAACGTGTACATCAAGCGCTTGCGCGAGAAGGTGGAGGCTGACCCGTCCGATCCGCAGATCATCGTGACGGTGCGCGGGCTCGGCTACAAGGTGGGGGCATAGGGTGGGCTCCCTCTCTACGCTGCTGCGCCAGGCGGCGGTGCTGGCGGCCCTCTGCACGGTGCTGGCGTGGCTGGCCCCGACCGATGCGAAGCTGTGGGTGGTGGCCATGGGGCTGGTGTCTCTCGGGCTTTTCTGTGGCATCTCGCTGTACCGCCATCGCCAGATCATGCGCCTGGCGGCCGAGATCGACGAGGTGCTGCACGGCGGCCGACGGGTGGACTTCTCCACGTGCCGCGAGGGCGACGTGGCTATTCTGACGAGCGAGCTGGCGAAGATGGTCGCGCGTCTGGGGCGCACGCGTGACCAGTTGTCTCACGAGCGCAACGCCCTGGCCGATGCCCTGGCCGATGTGTCCCATCAGATTCGCACGCCGCTGACGGCCATCGGCCTCATGCTGCCCCTCATCGAGCGCACCGACGACGGGCGGGAGCGCCGTCGCCTCGTGCGCGAGCTGGAGGGGATGCTCGACCAGGTGTCGTGGCTCGTGACCACGCTGCTGAAGATTGCCAAGGTGGATGCGGGCGCCATGCATGTGGAGCGGCGCGAGGTGCTCGCCGGCGAGGTGGCCCGCCGGGCCGTTGGGCCCTTGGCCACGGCCATGGACCTGCGCGACGTGAACCTAGTGCTCGACCTGGATGAGGCTGCCACCTTTGTCGGCGATGCCCCGTGGAGCGCCGAGGCCCTGGAGAACATCGTGAAGAACTGCATGGAGCACACTCCTGCCGGTGGCACCGTGACCGTGACCGTGCGGGAGGACGCCCTGGCTACCACCTTGGCGGTGAGCGACACGGGCCCCGGTATCGCGGCGGAGGATCTGCCCCACATCTTCGAGCGCTTCTACCGCGGTCGCGACGAGGGGGCTCGGGGTGCGGAAGATTCAAGGAACGCGAACGGCCTCCAGGGCGGGGAAGGCGGCAGGGACACCGGCGCTGCCGGAGCGCACCCGTCCGTGGCTGCGGCTGTTGTCGATGAGGTGCGCCAGCCCGCCGGCTTCGGTATCGGCCTTTCCCTGGCCCAGGCCCTCATCTCGGCTCAGGGCGGCACGCTGCGGGCCGCCAACAATCCCGAGGGCGGCGCCCGCTTCGAAATCGCCTTCCCGAAGCTGGTGGTGTAGGGGCTTCTCGTCTGCGCTCCCTCGTGGTGGGGTGCGTGCGGCCCCTCCGATTCGCCGTGCTTTTCGCTTACACTTCCGTAATGGGCGCGTTATGGGGCGGCAAGGGGGCTTGCCCATACTGTTCCGTAGATTGGGAAATCAGGAGAAGAAAGGCATTCGGTATGGATATTCTCACCGTCAGCCACTTGACGAAGATCTACGGGGAGGGCGAGGCGGCCACGCGGGCCTTGGACGACGTGTCCTTCAGCGTGCAAGAGGGCGAGTTCGTGGCCATTGTGGGGTCGTCGGGTTCGGGGAAATCCACCCTGCTGCACCTCATCGGCGGGGTAGACCGTCCCACCTCGGGCCATGTGCTGCTGAACGGCGCCGATGTGTACGCGCGCAGCGATGAGGAGCTGGCGGTGTTCCGCCGCCGCGAGGTGGGCCTGGTGTACCAGTTCTACAACCTGGTGCCCGTGCTGAACGTGGTGGAGAACATGACGCTGCCCGTGGCTCTGGACGGCCGCACCGTGAACCAGGACCGTCTGGGCGGCCTGCTGGACCGGCTGGGTCTGCGCGGCCGCGAGGGACATCTGCCGCGCCAGCTGTCGGGCGGTCAGCAGCAGCGCGTGGCCATCGGACGAGCCCTCATGAATGCGCCGGCCGTGGTGCTGGCCGATGAGCCCACGGGCAATCTGGACACGGCCAACAGCCGCGAGATCATGCAGCTGTTGCGCGACTCCAACCGCGACTTCGGCCAGACCATGGTGGTGATCACCCATGACGAGGAGATCGCCCTGGCCGCCGATCGCATCATCGCCGTGGAGGACGGCCGCATCGTGCGCGATGAGAGGATCCGCCGATGAACGCCATGACCACCTTCACCATCAAGAGCCTGCGGGCCAACAAGGTGCGCACGCTGGTGACCATTGCCGGTGTGGTACTGGCGGCGGCGCTGCTGACGGCGGTGCTCACCAGCTACACGAGCTTGCAGGCCATGCTCTACGAAGCCGAGACGCGCATGGCTGGCACCTGGATGGCCGAGGTGCAGGGCGACGACTTCGACGCTCTGGCCTCGGAGGCGCGGGAGGCCCAGGCTGCAGGGCAGGTCAACGATGTCGCCTACCTGCGCGACGCCGGGTTCGGCGAGCTTACCGAACAGCAGCAGAACTACTTCGGCCGGTATCTTCCCCTTGCGGATTTCTCGGGCGACATCGAAACGCTGTGCTCCCTGCGGCCGAGCGAGGGGCGCTTGCCCGAGAAGGCCGGCGAGATCATGCTCTTCGATACGTGGCGCACCGCCGGCGACGGCGTGGAGGTGGGCGACACTATCACGGTGCCCGTAGGCGAGCGCGTGGCGGTGCTCGCTCCGGGGCGCACTGGCTCGATGACCCACGGCGAGGTGCCGGCGAGCGGCGGTTTCGTCGGCGGGATGGAGGCTGCCGAGGACGAGATCGCTGAGGGCACCGTGCTTGATTCGTCCATAGGGTATTTGGATGCCGCCCTCGACGGCGGCATCTTCAACGAGGAGCTGCGCGTTACGGGCGAGCGCACCTATACGGTGGTGGGATTCTACGACAATATTCCCTATGCCGCCTCTCACGGCTTCGGTATGACGGCCTTCACCTGCGATTCTCCGGACGATGAATTGACGGGGCTGAATCGGGCCTATGTGACCATGGCCGGCGTGGGCAGCACGGCCGCGGTGGAACAGCGCATCGAAGAGGCTTTCCCCGACCGCTATGCCGAGTTGCACATGGGGCTTCTGCGCTATATGGGCGTGCGCACCGACGGTGCCATTTGGGACACGTTCTTCAATATCGCGGCGGTGCTGGCCGTGGTCATCATCGTGGCCTGCGTGTCGCTCATCTACAACGCCTTCGCCATTTCCGTGGCCGAGCGCACCGGCCAGTTCGGGCTTTTGGCCTCGGTGGGGGCCTCGCGCCGGCAGCTGCGTCGGGCCGTGGCGCTGGAGGCGCTTATCGTGGCGGCCATCGGCGTGCCGCTGGGGCTTGTGGTGGGCATCGGCGGCTGTACGGTGACCTTTGCGGCCCTCGGCCCGTCGCTGGCCACGATCTTCGGCGCGGCCGAGGTGGGCTTCAACCTGTCGGTGGCGCCGTGGGCTCTGGCGGTGGCGGCCGGCCTCACGGTGGCCACAGTGCTGTTCAGCGTGTTCGTGCCCGCTTGGCGGGCGAGCCGGGTGAACGTCATCGATGCGCTGCGCGGCAACCAGTCGGCCCGGGCTTCCAAACGCGGGGCGGCGCGAGCGGCGCGGGCGGCCAACCCGGCCAAGCTGTGGCGCGGCCGCGGCATCGCCGGGCGCGTGTTCGGCATGGGCGGCCTTCTGGCGCGCATCAACGAGAAGCGTGGCGCGTCGAAGGGCATGGCTGCTTCAGTGTCGCTGGCCCTGGCCATCGTGCTGCTCATGACGGCCGGATCGTTGTCCACGTTTTTGGGGACGCTGACGAAGGTGGCCGGCGGCCCGGTCGATGCGGGCGATGTGGGCGTGGTGGCGATGTTTTCGGACGATACGGCACCGGGCGGGGATGGGGCCGAGGGCGCGGACGCGGCTGGCAATGCGCCCGGAGCCGAGGGCGCGGACGCTGGCGCTGCTGATGCGAACCCGGCTGCCCTGGCCGATGACGGGCCCCTCACCTTGGAGGCCGTGGTCGAGGCCCGTAACGCCCGCTTCGCCGAAGAGGCCACGGTCTACGGAAAGGCCTGGGAGGTGCTGAAGACGACGCCGGATGCCGAGCCGGTGGGCTGGCGTCTGGATGGGGGCGTGCCCCTTATCGTGCCCGAGGCCATGGTCGGCGATGCCTTCAAGGCCGATGGGGCCCTGCACGGGGGGCAGATGGCCGACGGCTCCTTTGCCGTGATGGGATCGGTGGTGTACTTGGAAGACGCGGCGTTCGACCGCTGCGTTGCCGACGCGGGGCTGAATCCCGCCGACTTCCGCGACCCGACTGAGCCGCGGGCCCTGGGGGTGGGGAAGGCCTATGGGAACAACGGCGCCGTGTACGAGCTGCTCGACGTGCTTACGGCTACGGGCACGGTGCAGGCGCTGACAGCCGGCCTCTACGAGGGCGAGGTCGTGTCCGGGTTCGCCGTGGCCTATGAGGCAGACGGCGCGAACGGCGCGGGCTTCGGCTTTGTGCCCTACGTGTTCGAGCCTAATGGGGCTGACGGCGGGATGACGCGCAACCTCGATCCGGCCGATGTGGAGACGGCCACGACCCCTGTAGAGGTTGTCGCTGTGCTGAACGAGGCTCCCGAGCTGGTGGGCATGTACGGAGAATCGGTGCAGCTCATTGTGCCCATGTCCCTGGCGGCCACCCACAGCCTCGGTATCATCGACCCCACCTTCCGCGCCTCCTTCGACGCGCCAGAGGGCCGTTCGGGCGAGGTGGGGGACGACTTGGTGAACGCGGCGGGCACCTTCTTCCACGACGAGGCTCCCTTCGAGGTGGCGTTCCTCGCCATGAACGACTATGCGGGTGATGTTGCCAGCAACCAGACGCTGGCCATGGTCGTCAACGTGTTCTGCCTGCTGTTCACGGTGATTCTGGCGCTCATCGCCATGGCCAATGTGTTCAACACGGTGACCAACGGGCTCATCCTGCGCCGCCGCGAGTTCGCCGTCATGCGGTCGGTGGGGCTTTCCAACCGCCAGTTCCGCGCCATGATCGTGGACGAGTGCGTGGCCTGGTGCGCTCGAGGCCTCGTGCCGGGCGTGCTGCTGTCGCTTTTGGTGTCCTGGCTGCTGTGGGTGGCGGTGTCCGGCTCACTGTCGGGCCTTTCCTTCATGGTGCCCTGGGCCTACGTGGCCCTGGCCTTCGCCATGACCGCGGCGGCCGTGGGCATTTCGGTGGCCTACGGCATGCACCGCTGCAAGGCCGACAACGTCGTGGAGGCCCTGCGCATGGACAGCGTGTAGGAGTCCATTGCGGCTATGCGGGCGGCAGCCGCGAGCGTGCCGCCCGGGCCCCGAGCCGGCAGCTGCCCCTATGCTGCTGCCGGCTTCTCTCCTCGCTTGCGGTAGCCGTAGCGGCCGGAGAGCGCGATCATGAAGAGGGCGGCCACCAGGCAGGTGAGCGCGTCGCCCACGGTGACGGCGAGCCAGATGCCGTCGATGCCGAAGGCCAGGGGCAGCGCGATGACGGCTGCCACCTGAAATACGAGCGTGCGCAGAAACGAGATGGTCGCCGAGACGAGCCCGTTGTTGAGCGCCGTGAAGAAGGCCGAGGCGTAAATGGCGAATCCCATGAACAGGTAGCAGAGCGCGTAGAGCTTATAGGCCGTCGTCGTCAGCTCTAGCAGGGCGGCGTCGTAGCTGACGAAGATGGCCGCGAGGGGGCCGGCGAGCCACTGGCCGAGCAGGAACATGATGACGCTGGCCACGGCGATGAGCCCCAGGCTCTTCCACAGAAGCGAGCGCATCTCGGCGTGGTTCTGCGCGCCGAACTGGAAGCTCATGAGGGGCGACGAGCCGATCGCGTAGCCCATGAACACGGCGGAGAAGATCATGGCCGTGTACATGATGACGCCGTAGGCCGCCACGCCGTCCTCGCCGATGAAGCGCAGAAGCTGCCAGTTGAACAGGATGCCCACGAGGCTCATGGCGATGTTGGTGACCATCTCCGACGACCCGTTCAGGCAGGCCTTCCCGATGACAGGCCAGCGCAGATGCGGCCGCACGAAGTACAGGTGCGTAGAGCGCTTGCGGGCGAAGTACACGAGCGGCACGCCGCCGCCGATGAGCTCGCCGATGTTGGTGGCCAGCGCCGCGCCGACGAGCCCCCAGCCGAACACGCCGACGAACAGCAGGTCGAGCAGGATGTTCGCCACGCCGGCCGCCACGATGACGTAGAAGCCGTAGTTGGGCTTGCCCGCCGTGACGAAGAAGCTCTGGAAGGCGTACTGCAAGATGAAGAACGGCATGGAGATCATCATCATGCGGCCGTAGAGCGTGGCCTGGGCGGCCATCTGCCCGGTGGCGCCCAGAAGGTGCGCGGTGGGCTCCATGAAGAACCAGCCGCCGATGGCGAGCACCGAGCCCACGGCAAAGGCGAAGATGACGAGCAGCGAGAAGTGGCGCCGGGCCCGGGCGCGGTTGCCCTCGCCCAAGGTCTTGGCCACAAGTGCGCTGCCGCCGGTGCCGACCATCATGCCCACCGAGGCCAAAATCATCACAGCGGGAAAGATCAGGTTCACGGCGGCAAGGGCCGTCTTGCCCGCGAAGTTGGACACGAAAAACCCGTCCACGATGGTGTAGCACGAGGTGAAGATCATCATGGCGATGGTGGGCAGCGTGAACTTGATGAGCGCGCTGGTGGAGAAGTGCTTGGACATATCCACGGACATGGGAAAACCTTTCAGAGTAGTGCGATGGTGCGGGAGAGGGGGTGCCAGGGCCGGCGGGCGGGGCGCGGATCGGGCGCTCGGGCCGGCGCTCTGGCGGCGAATCCGTTGGCGGGAGTGCTGCGCGGCCGTTTTCGGCCCGGCCGGCCCCTCGTGCGGCGCGAGGGCGACCGATGCGGTCGGCGACGGTGCCTAGGCGAAGGGCGACATCGCGGGCCGAGGACGGCCGGCCTGCGTGGCGGACGAGTGTTGGCGAGGGGCGCGCGCCGCTAACGGAAGGTGAGGGCGGCCAACTTCCGGTCGAGGGCGTTGATGTAGCGTTCCATGGCCGCGGTCAGCTGGCGCTGCTCCTCGGGGGTGAAGATGTCCACGGCCTCGCATTCCGCAGCCAGCACAGCGCGGATGTGGCCCTCGTACTCGGCGCGGCCGCGCTCGGTGAGGTAGACGCCCGTGGTGCGGGGCGAGTTGCCACGCAGGGCCACCAGGTCGTTGGCCACGAGGCGCTTGATGGAGGAATGCACCGTCTGTTTGGACGAGAACCCGCGCTCGCACAGCTGCTTCTGGGTGAGGCCGTCCTCTTCCACAAGCGCGTACAGAATGTCGAAGGCGCAGTCGGCCAGGCCCATGCGCCAAGCGGCCTGGCGGTACAGCTCGTCGGCGCGCCGGTAGAAGTCGTCAATGGCGCGGATGGTCTCCAGGGCTTGTGGGTTCGCGGCGGAGTGGGCCGCGGTGGCTGCGGCGGGATCTGCGGTCGGGATGGTATGTGCGATTGGCGCGGCGCTTGCCGCAGTGCGTGCGGTGCTCATATTTCCTCGGTGCTTCGTTGCTGGTTGGTCTGATTTCGGACTATTGAGGCGATAGTATAGTCCGAAATCAGACCAATAGGAGGAATTCACAGGGTTTTCAAAAGCACGGCGGCCGATGGTCCGATCGGAAGGGGCCTGCGGTTGCTCTCCAATCGTGTTCTCCAGCGACAGAAATGACGGTTGAGCGAGGCCAGAGGGGCTCCGACCTCGCTCAACCGTCATTTCTGTCGTTCGTGGGGCTGTTTCAGCCGTGCAGCCCTCGCCCAAGCGTCATTTCTGTCGCTTTCGAAGGCGAGGGAGCGGCGGGATTGCGCGGGAAGGGGTGCGCTTGGGGACGTCCTGGGACAGAGGCGCCGCCCGAAGCGGGGAAAGGCGGCAGTCGTCACGCCAGTACCAGTTACTGCTCTAGTCGAAGCGCTGGGCCTTTAGAATGTGCGCTGCTCGTAGAGCTTGGCGGCGACAAGGGCGCTCGCGCCGTAGATGACGGCTGCGGCTGCCACCATGAGCGCAGCGGCCACGAGATAGTTGCTGCCGGTGTCGAGCCACTGCATGAAGTCGGCCAGAGCACCGGCTGGCTGGATGCCCTCGCCGAAGAAGCCCACGCCCAGGGCCAGGAAGATCACGACCACGGCGGGCACGAGGCGCGTGGCCTTGGTCATACCGAAGCGCATGATAAGGGGCAGCGCCACCGCCATGCCCACCATGATGACGCACACGCCGCCGACCACGCCGCCGATGATGGCCGCCGGCGGGTTCTCGGCTGGCGCGAGCCCCGCGGGAACGACGGGGGCCGGCAGCAGGCTCAGCACGGCCAGGGTGGCGAAGGACAGTGCCAGGGCGAAGGCGATGGTGGCCACAGCGATGATTCCCAAGGTGGCGTAGCGGCCGAATACCACCTGGCGACGCGTGACGGGCAGGGTGAGGCGGAAGCGCTCCCAACCGCCCTGCTCGTCGATAGCGGCGAGCGAGAACAGCAGCATGAACGGTGTCATGGCGGCCACGGCGGCGGCCCCGCTTGCCACCGCGCCCGTGGCGTAGCCCATGAACAGGGCGACGACGGTGCAGATGCCGACCAGCTGGACGAGTGTGGGCCGCAGGGTGGCGAAGTCGGAAACGATCATGGTCTTCATCGGGATTCTCCCTTCAGGGTCAGGGTCATGTAGTCTTCGATGGTGGCCTTGTCCACGGGAATGTCGGGGAAGGCGCGTCCGAAGGCGAAGCGGTCGGGCACGAGCAGGTCGCAGCCGTAGTCGTGGCGCAGGACGCGGGCCGTGCCCGGGGCGAAGAAACCGGCTTCCAGCACGGCCGCCACGTCGGCGGCGCGGCAGCGGGCCACGCCCGCCTCGTCGGTGAGGACATCTTTCGGGGCCGCGAACATGATGCGGCCGTTGTCAACGCAGACGATCTCATCGGCGATCTTCTCCAGATCGGAGGTGATGTGGGTGGACATGAGGATGCCGCGCTCGCCGGTGGCCATGAAGTCGCGCAGGATGTCGAGCACCTCGTCGCGGGCGATGGGATCGAGCCCTGCCGTGGCCTCGTCCAGCACGAGCAGCTCGGGATGGTGGGCCAGGGCGAAGGCGAGGCTCAGCTTCATGCCCATGCCGCGGGACAGGTCGGCCACCTTCTTTTTGGGCGCCAGTTGGAAGAGGGCCGTAAGCTCGTTCCAGCGGGCATCGTCCCACGTGGCATAGGCGACGCGCCCGATGGACGCGATGTCTCCCACGCGGCAGGTGCTCGGGAAGGCGCAGGTATCCAGCACCACGCCGATACGGCTCTTTAGCTCCTCGACGGCCGCCGAGCCGGGTGCGGCGACCTGTCCGAACAGGCGCACGGTGCCCTCGTCGGCGGTGATGAGTCCCAAAGCCGCCTTCAATGTGGTGGTCTTGCCGGCGCCGTTGGAGCCGATAAATCCCACGACGGTGCCCGGCTCCACGGCCAGGTTCACACCGGTGAGGACGAAGTCGCCGTAGCGCTTCCCCAGGTTCTCTATATCGATGAGGTTGGTCATGATGTCTCCTCGTGCGGGGCCGCTGCGCCCCGCGGGTCAGTCTTCTTCCAGCAGCAGGTTCAGCATGGCGTGCAAATCGGCGGAGCCGATGCCGGCTGCGGTCGCCTCGGCCACGGCGCGGGCGAGGTGGGCCTCCACTTGCCGGAGGCGCTCCTCGCGCAGAAGCTCCAGGTTACCGCCGGCAACGAAGGAACCTTTGCCCTGCACCGTGTCGATGAAGCCCGCCTCCTCCAGCTCCGCGTAGGCCCGCTTGGTGGTGATGACGCTGATGCGCAAATCGTTGGCCAGGGCGCGGATGGAGGGCAGCGGGTCGCCTTCGGCCAGTTCACCGGCCATGATGGCCCCCTTGATCTGGCGTGCGATCTGCCCGTAGATGGGCTCGCTGCTTCCGTTCGCTATGATGATGTCCAAAGGTCCTCTTTCGCGAGGCGCTCGCTTGCGCGGCATCGTCCTGTCGTGATGCGGCTTCCGCGACTCGTTTCTGTGGGATGCCGCGGCTTGGTCGATGCGAGCGAGCTTGCGCCTCTCGGTCGGCCCTCCCCGCTGTCGGCGTCCCTTCACCGGCGAGGGCGTGAATAGTGTATATACCCTACAAGCACAGTATATACATACCTATACACACTAGTCAAGCACAATGGGCAGATTTTGCTAGCATGCGTGAGAGGAGCGGCTTGACCGCAGGTGGGGTACGCTTCGGGTCTGGTAGGGCATTCGAAAATGCGCGGACGGCTACTCCGCGACGATAACGCCGAGGCGCCGTGCGAGGGCCGCTGCCTGATAGAGATTCATTTTCGTGCCGTAGATCTCGGCCATGGTGTCGGATAGCGTTACCCCTTCCAGCTGGCAGGTGGTGAAGTCCAGGCCGAGCAGCGGGGTGCGAAAGAAGCTCGTGCCGATAAAGCGACCGTCGTCCAAGGTAATGTAGTGCAGGTCCATCTCGGCCATGTCGGCTCCGGAGAAATCGCAGCGCTGCGCCTGGAGGGCCCACCAGCGGCAGCGGTTGAAGGCCCCGTAGGCCAGGGTGCAGTCCTCCATGGACACGTGCTCCAGGGCGGCTTCCATGAACGAGGCGCCGGTGAGCTTGCAGTTCTTGAAGGTGCAGCGCTTGAATCCAGCCTGGTCGAAGTAGGTATTGGCGAAATCGCAGTTCTCGAACACCGTGTCGGTGAAGAGCGATCCGGTGAAGTCGCAGCACGAAAGGAAGCAGTTGGCGAAGCGCGCGCCGGTCGCTTCCAGTTCCGAGAAATTCTCGTCGGCGATGCACAGGTCGCGGGCATCGATGGCCTCCAGGGTGCGCTCGGCGGCGCCGATGAGGTCGTCGGCTTCCAGGGCGCGCAGCTCGTCGGGGATGGTGGGCAGCGCCAATGCGCGGCCGGTGGTCGCGCGGTCGTAGGCGGTTTGAACGGGATCGGCGAGGATGGCCATGGGATTCCTTTCGCGAGGCGGTGCCGCGTGTTCGCGCAGCTGGCTGCGGGCGATGGGAGTACAATACCAGAAACCAACGGGGAAGGGCGCATTATGGACGAGATGCTGGAGATAGGACCGGGGGCGGCCGGCGAGGCCGATGAGCTGCTGGCGCTGTACGCGGCCGTGCAGGAGTCGGTGGCGGGAACCGACAACGATCCGCAGTGGATCATCGGCGAGCATCCCTCGCGCGGGCAGCTGACCCGCGCCGCCGAGGCCGGCGAGCTGTTCGTGGCCCGCGCGGGGCGGCGATTGGCCGCGGCCTTCATTCTGGACCGAGAGGGCGCGCCCGGCTATGGGGAAGTGCCCTGGCGCGTCGAGGCGGTCGCGGGGGAATACGGCGTGGTGCACCTGCTCGCCGTGCACCCCGACTTTCGCGGCCGGGGGCTTGCCCGGCATCTGATGGACGCCGCCGAGCAGGCAGCTCGTGAGCGGGGGCTGAAGGCGCTCAGGTTGGATACGCTCGTGGACAACTACGGCGCCCAGCGCACCTACGAGCGTCTGGGCTTTACGCGCTTCGGGCCGGTTCATCTGACTTATGGCACCTATATCGATACCGAGGCGCCCCGCTTTGTGATGTACGAGCGGGCCGTGCGGTAGGGCGGCGCGGGGCATCGGGCCGTGTCCGCTGGCGGGGGCTTGGCGCTGTTCGAAGGGTCGTGTTTGCCGCGACGGAGGATTTGTGGCACAATACCGTCTCGCGCGAATGCTTCGCGCGGACTCGGTCGCGTGGCGCAGCGGGAGCGCAGGTGCCTTACAAGCACAAGGTCGGGGGTTCAAATCCCTCCGCGACCACCATGAGAATGCGAGAGCCTCCTACCGGGAGGCTCTTTTTGTGCGTGGGGTTTTGCGGTTGGCGGACGGCGGCGGGACGGTTTTCGAGCGGTTTCGGGACGGCGCGGAGACGGTTTTTGCGAGGCCGTTCGACGGTGCCGGGACGGTTTTCCTGCGGCGGTTCCCGAGACAGTTTGACGGTTCCCATCGGGCACAATGATCGCGTTTCCAATTGAAAGGGAGATGCGATGAAGGTCAACAAGCGCGTGCTGGTCTCGGCGCTGTGCGGTCTGTGCTGCGCCGCCTGCGTGGGGCTCTATCTCGTGGGGGTGAAGGGCGAGGCAGATGCCGCCCGGGCCGAAGCTCTGGCTCGCTACGGGGGAGATCAGATCGAGGTCTGCGTCGCCAGTCGCGATATTGCGGCGGGCGAGGTGGTGGAAAGCGGGGCTGTCGCCACGAAGCTGTGGGTGGCCGACCTGCTGCCCGATGGGGCCGTGACCGACCCTGCCCGCATTGTGGGTCAGCGTGTGGGCTCGGCCATCTATCGGGGCGAGGTGATCTGCGCCCAGCGCACCGAGATCAGCGAATCCGAGCTCAGCGTGCCCGAGGGCATGGCCGCCATCAGCGTGCCCGCCCGCGCTGTGCAGGCGGTGGGCGGACTGGTTGAGGCGGGCATGGTGGTGGACGTGTACGCCACCGGCCCCGCATCGACGACGCGGCTGGTCGCCGGTGCGCTCGTGCTGGCATCCAGCGCGGCGAACGAGGGCGCGTCCGCTCAGGCGGCTTGGCTCACCCTGGCCGTGGAGCCCGACCAGGTGCAGGAGGTGGTGGCTGCTGCCCAGAATCTGGAGCTGTACTTCACCTTACCGCCCGCTGCCGCCTCGGAGGCCGCAGATGCCGGGGAAGGTGAAGAGGGCGGAGCTGATGACATTGAGGGTGCAGATGCCGGCGAGGCTGGCGTAGCCGACGGTGACGGTCCGCCCTCGGCGACCGAGGCTGCTGGCGAGGGATCGCCTGCGCCGACGGATTCTGCCGAGGCGGTGATCTTGTGATGGCGAAGGCGCGGATAGCGGTGTGCGTTGGCGCCGAGAGCAGTTTCGGGGCGCTTCTTTCCCCGACGACGGACGTGGCTCGATCGCTGCCCCCGTGGCTTGTGGTCATGCCCTCGGCCCCCGAAACGCGTTCTGCGCTGTCGGAGGCAACGGGGGTGGAAGAGGTGTGGGTGACGTCGGGCGATGAGGTGGGGGCCATCAATCTGGCTGCCGCTTGCAAGGCCGATGATCCGGCGAAAAAGGTGTACCTCGTGCACGGTGAGGCCACCGGCTCGGTGCGCTCGCGCATGCACGCCGCCGCTCTCGATGGCATACGTTCGGTGCAGGATTTCGCGGCGCTGCTCCAGGGGGAAGGCGGGATGGCCCCGAGCGAGGAGCGGCCTGAGGCGGAGACGGCGCGCTCTGGGGGAGGGGTGCCCGGTGGGGAGGAGGCGCCTTCGGCGAAGGTCGCGGTTCCAGCCGACCCGCCAGGGATCGGCGCCGGCGCGTCCTCTGCGGGGGCCCTCGCGGTGTCGGCGGCCACGACGGCCGCGCCTTCGGGTCATGGGGAACCTTCGCTGCGAGGGCGCGCGGTGGCCGCTCCCACGCCACTCGGGACTTCTTCCCGGATCGCGAATGGGACGTCATCGGCAGAGGGCGTTCACGGGGGATTCCTCTTCACTGTTGTCAGCGGCAGCGGGGGTGCGGGCAAGAGCACGGTGGCCACGTTGGCGGCTCACTTAGCGTGTCGGCGCGGGCTGCGCACGGCACTGCTCGACGCCGATCTGCAGTTCGGCGACCTGGGCGAATTGACGGGCGACTGTGCGCGCGTCCCAGTGGAGGAGGTGACTCGGGATGCGTCAGCGCTTTCTGCGGTGCGCGATGAGCCGCTGGTGCTTATCGAGGCGCCCCGACGTCTCGAGGCCGCCGAGGTGGTGGCCGCCTCCCTAGGCGAGGTGATCGACGAGTTGCTGGCTCAATTCGACTTCGTGGCTGTGAACACGGGTGCAGGATGGGACGAGCAGCGGCTGATGCTGCTGGAGCGTAGCGTGACCTCGCTGTTTTTGGTCGATCAGCGAGCGTCGTCGGTGCGGGCGTGTCGCCATGCGCTGGATTTGTGCTTGCGTTGCGGCGTGGCTACGAGTTCGTTTCTGCTCGCTGTCAATCGCTGCAGTCGCCAGGCGCCCTTCACGTCCATCGATGTGTCGAGCGCTCTGCACGGTGCCCACGTGGCCGAGCTGTCCGAGGGCGGTCGCGAAGTGGAGGAGCTCTTGGGTGCGGGCATGGCGGAGGTGCTGGTGGCGTCCCGCAATCCGCTCTGCGCGAGCATCGATCGCTTGTTGGACGAGATCATGCCCTCGTCCGGGCGTGGGGCGCTTTCCGAAGGATCGGCGCTGCGCGCGGCCACTCAGCGGGGCCTGCGCATGGCCGCCCCCCGCGACGGGAGTCGCCGTCGGGGCCGTGGCGAGCCGGGCGGTCGTCGGCGGGGCCGTAAAGAGGCCAAGCGCACGGCGCTCAGCGGCGTAGCCGGCTAGAAAGGGGTTCGATATGTCTTTGCTAGAACGAGTGCAAGCGGTCGAGCAGGCCCAGAGCCACCATGACGCCGAGCGGGAGCGGATGGGCATCGAGGCCTTGCGCGCAGCGGTGGGCACCATTGTGCCCCTGGATCGCGTGGCGCTCATCATGGACAAGAATCCCGAGCGAGCGCGCAACGAGATTCGCGCCGCCTGTCGGTTTTTGCACACTCAGGAACCGTGGCGCAGCCTTGAGTCCTCGGTGTTCAAGGAACTCGTTGAGGGCCTGCTCGCCACGGTGTTCGGGCTCGGTCCGCTCGATGAGCTCATTCGCGACGAGGCGGTAACCGAGATCATGGTGAACGGTACGCGCAGCGTGTTCATCGAGCGCGAGGGGCGACTGCGCGCCGTGGATGTGCGCTTCGAGAGCGATGACCAGGTTCGGGCGCTGATCGATCGGATCTTAGGGCCGCTCGGCCGCCGCATCGACGAATCGTCTCCGCTGGTGAGCGCCCGTCTGCCCCAGGGGCACCGCGTGCATGCGATCATCCCGCCGCTCGCTATCGACGGGCCCCATCTGACCATCCGCTCTTTCACGCGGCGGGTGATGTCGCTGGCCGAGTTGCGCGAGCGCAACTCGTTCGACGCGACGGTGGAGCAGTTCCTCGTGTGGGCGGTGAAGGCGCGGAAGTCCATTGCGGTGTCGGGCGGCACGGGCAGCGGCAAGACCACGCTGCTGAATGCGCTGTCCGGTCACATTTCCCCCGACGAGCGCGTGATCACCATTGAGGATGCGGCCGAGCTGAAGTTCGACGAGCATCCCCATGTGGTGCGTTTGGAGGCTCGCGGTCGCAACGCCGAGGGCGTCGGCGAGGTGACGATTCGAGAATTAGTGGTGAATGCCCTGCGCATGAGGCCCGATCGCATCATCGTGGGCGAGTGCCGATCCGACGAGGCCATCGACATGCTGCAGGCCATGAACACGGGTCACGATGGGTCGCTGACCACCTTGCATGCCAATTCGCCGCGCGAGGCCGTGGATCGCCTGGTGACTATGGTGCGCTATGCCGTCGATCTGCCGCTCGATGCCATCGAGGCCCAGATTGGCAATGCCTTCGATCTAGTGATCCAGACGGCCCGTTGCCCAGGAGGCGAGCGGTGCGTGTCGGAGATCGCCGCCATGGGCTTCGACTACGATCGGCGGCGCTGCACTCTGTCCACGCTGTATCGGCGTCCACTGCGCAGTCGCACGGGCGCCTGGTTGGAGTACCCGTCTTGGGTGGACGACTTGGCCGCCGCGGCCCTGGCAGAGAAGAAGGAGGTGAGGTCATGGGTGCGATCCTTGGATATGCGGCTGTCGGCTTAGCGAGTGCTGCGGCCCTGGGGGTTTTGGCGGGTGGCATCTGCTATGACCGGCGCGAGCGTCAGCGCCGCCGCCAGAGGGCCCTGGCTCCGGGTGAGTCGACGGTCTCATGGGCGTCGTGGCGTTTGCGCAAGGGCGTGAAGTGTCTGATGCCGGCGGCGCGTCGGCTGTTGCGCTGGTCGCCCGTAGAGCGCTATGGGCGCGCCCTGGTATTCGTGGCCGAGTCGCGCGGGGTGGCAGCTTCGGCAGACGCGTTGCTGTCCTGTCTGATTGCTGCCTGCGCGCTGTGCGTGGCTGCCGGTTGGATCGCGGCCGCCTCGCCGGTATTCGGGATCGCGGCATCGGGTTGCCTGATCGTAGGTTTGGGCGGCTCCGGCAAGGGCGAGGCCCAGCGGCGCACTGGCGCGATGCGCGATGAGATTCCCGATGCTCTGCGGTCGTTGGGCGTGTGCTTCCGTGCCGGTCTGTCGCTGATGCAGACGCTGCGCCAGACGGGCAGCGAGCTGAAGGGGCCGTTGGGCGAGGTATTTCTCTCCGCAGCGCGCATCCTGGAAACGGGTGGCACGGCAACCGAGGCGCTGGCGCTGTTCAAACGGCGCGCCGACACGCCCGAGCTCGCCTTCGTCGCCGTGGCGCTCGATGTGCAACATACCAGCGGCGGCAGTTTGGCCCATGTCCTCGATGCCGCGCGGGAATCGGTGGAGGGGGAGATCGAGCTCGCCCAGGCGCTCAAAGTGCAGACGGCCCAGGCCCAGCTCTCGGCGCGCATCGTGACGTTCATGCCCTTTGTGCTCGTGGCGCTGTTCTCGCTTGTGAGCCCTGGCTTTCTGATGCCCTTCTTTGCGAGCTTCGCCGGTTTGGCGCTGTTGGCGGTGGCCCTGGTAATGCAGGCGGCCGGCGTGATGCTGGTGCATCGGATGCTCGACGTGGGAGTGGGGTGAGGGTGATGGAGATGTGGCTGCAGCCGGTGCTGCTTGGAGGTGCGATGGCGGGCGCGGCCGGCTTCGGCGCGGCTCTGGGCACGCTGTGGCGCGCCGCGCGTCAGCGAGCGCACTATCGAGCGTCTTTGCGGTCGCAGCGAGAGGAAGGCGCGCCCTGGCTGCTGGGGGCTGCGGTGTCTGAGGGCGGTGCGGGCTCGGTCGATGGCAGGGTGATCGCCTTCGCGACAACAGTGGACCAGCGCGTCGCCAGTCCGCGGTTTCTTGCGCTCGCTCCACAGGCGCTGCGCGCGCGGCCGTGGATGGAGGGTCCGGTGGCTCGCGCGGGGCTGGAAGGACAGCTGGGGTCCGCGGGTTTCTGGGAGACTCGCGTGCGGTTGGGGCTTGCCGGCGCGCTCGGAGGCGGTGCGGTGGGATTGCTCGTCTCGGGAGAGCTGGGGCTGATCATGGCCCTCGGCGGCCTTGCCCTGGGATGGCGCGCGCTGCCCCGGGCCATTCGCCAGCGCGAACGACACCGCGCCGAGGCTATGGAACGCGACCTTTCGGAAATGCTCGACGTGGTTGCCCTCGGCATGCGTAGCGGCTTGTCCTTCGATCGGAGTCTGCAGCTGTATACCGAGCATTTCCAAACGCTGCTGGCCGCGTCGTTTCGCTCGGCGTTTCGGCAATGGGCGTGCGGACTCGCTTCGCGGGAAGAGGCGTTACGGGCCACGGCGGCCTCCTACGATTCGTCGCTGCTCGGTCGTGTCGTGGAGAACATCGTGCGCTCGCTGCGCTTCGGTTCCACGTTGGCGGACAACTTGGAGGATGCCGCACGCGAGGCGCGGGCTGCCTATCGGGCGCGCAAACAGGAGCAGGTGGCCAAGGCGCCCGTGAAGATGATGATCCCCACGGGTGTGCTCATCTTGCCCGCCATGCTGATGTTGGTACTGGGTCCGGTGCTTCTCGAGTTAGCGGGAGGTTTCTGATGGAAGGAACGAAGAGAGAGGAAGAAAGCTATGAACGTGTACACGGCAACGAAAGGCCTGGTCAACCGTGGCCGAAAGGGCGTCTTGCGCCGCATCCAGGGTGGGTGGGCGCGGCTGTCCGCGAAGCTGTCCTGCGCCCGCGGTCAGGGTACCACCGAGTACGCCATTTTGGTCGGCGTGCTCGTGGTGATCGCCATCATCGCGATTACCTTGTTCCGTCCCAAGCTGCAAGAACTGTGGGACGCCATCGCCGCCGGCATCAACGGCTTATAGGCGATGAGGTCGGCCAGGGAACGGTCGAATACGCTGTGGTTACGGCCGCGTTCGTATGCGTGGTGGTGGCGGGAGCGGCACTGTGGCGGGCATTGTCGTCGGGGCTGTTCGTTGAGCACGCCCTGATGGCGGCTTCCCATCACTTGCAGGGTGCCGCGGGGTGGATCGCCGATGTGTTCAGTTATTAGGAAGGAGGATTCCATGAGATGGCGGCGCACAAAGCAAAGACACGACGAATCGGGCCAGGCAACGGTGGAGGCTGCTTTTGCGCTGCCGGTGCTGCTCTTGTTGGTGTTGCTGCTCGTGCAGCCGGGCATCGTGCTGTACGACCGTCTCGTTATGGCCAGCGCTGCTGCGGAGGGCTGCCGCTTGCTCGCCACCGGCGAGGGCGATGAGGAGGCGTGCCGAGCCTTCGTGAAGCGGCGGTTGGGCGCGGTGCCCCAGCAGGACAACTTCCATGTGCACAGTATGGGCTGCACCTGGGAAGTGCGCTGCGAAGGCGGGGGCGCGGCAGATAGGTCGCGCGTGGTGGTGCGTACCGAGGTGCAGCCGCTTCCCCTGCTGGGTGCGGGGGCGACGCTATTGGGTCTGGTGAACGAGCGCGGCAATATCGAGGTGGAGGTTGAGGCCGAGACTCCCACGCGGTCGGCGTGGGCTCAGCAGTCGCTCGGCGGGACGAGTCCGAACGAGAAGGTGGGTGAATGGTGCGATGAGGGCTGAGCGGATGCTTCGCGACGAAGAGGGCTTTACAACAGCCGGTATGGCCATTGCGCTTCTGGTCTCGCTGTCGCTGCTGTTCTCGGCAGCCCAGGTGTACCGGGTCAACCGTCTGGCCGCCGATGTGCAGGATGTGGCCGACGCGACCGCCCTGGCGGCCCAAGCCCAGGTGGCGGAGTTCATGGTGGCGGTGCGGGTGACCGACGGGGTGGTGCTCTCGATGACTCTGCTCGGCATTACAGCGTACGGTTTGGGCGTGGTGGCGCTTTGCGTGCCTCCCGTTGCCGAGATCGGCGGCCAGCTGGTATCGGCGGGGCAGAAGGTCCTGGACGCGCGCGACGCCTTCGCCCAGCGCGCCGCCGCACTGCTCGACGAGCTTCAGAAGGCTCTGCCGTTTTTGGCTGCGGCGAGCGCCGCTTCCGTGGCACGGGCCAACGAGGACGGAGGTGGCGAGGGCTACCACGGGGTGGCGTTGCTATTGCCCTCCCAAGGCGAGGCCATCACGGTGGGCGCGAGCGATGCCGAGACCGATCTCAAGCAGGCGGTAGAGGCACAGCAAGACGAGTTGGCCGAGGCGGCGGCGCGTGCCGAAGAGGCGGCTCGCGCAGCGAATGATGCCAAGGAGCGCGGCTTTCGTCGCGACTGCGGCGACGCGCCAGCCTACTGCATGTACGAGCGGGCCGATCATCTGGCATCTCTGGGGGCGGCCGAGAACCCGCGGTACGCATCGGTGGATACCTGGTCGTTCTCGGTGGCGTTGGAGCGGGCGCGTGCCTATTACGCCAAACGTCTGCTGGGCGAGCGTCCCGAGAACGCCACTGTGGAGGAGAAGGCGCGCTCGGCGCTGCGGCGGAATTTTTACCGCTATGCCGTCGGCGCGCTGCGCGAGGCCTGCGCCCAGCCGCCCGATGAAAACGGTGCCGTGTCGTTTCCCCTGCTGCCGCGCAATGCCGACCAGATGCGGGGGACGACATTGTATACCGATCCGGCCTATCCCGTGGACACCGAGGGCGAGGCGCCGACCATGCACGCTTGGGAGGGTTGCCCCGGCTTGGGTCTGACGGATTACTACGGCTCGGCCCAAACGCTCGACCAGGGCGTCTTCTCCGAGTGCCCCGAATGCCACTTCACCGTGGCTGCGCTGGGCAGCGTGGCGGCAGCGTCGACATCCATTGAGAACGGGTTTGAGTACCACTACGCCGCCGTGGCCCAGGCCGCCGATGACTATCGGCGCGCCATGGAGGATGCGCAGCCGTTGAGTGCCCTGGCGAAGACCAAGGCCCAGGGGCTGCTCGATAAGATGGTCGCTGCCTTGCAGGATGCAGGATCGATGCGCATCCAGGCGCGGCCGCCGGGGGCGGATGGGTGCATTGCCCTGGTTGTCTCGTCAGGCTCAGCGACGGGGGACCTTTTTGAGAGCGCGTTTGTGAGCACACCGAGCACGCTGGGCACGCGCGCGGCCATCGGCGCAGCCACGCTCGTAGCCGATGAGACTGAGGAAGCGTCAGTTGTCGGCGACGTGCTCGACGGCTTCGGGGCCGACGGATCAGCGGCCGTAGGGGCGGGGCGTATCGTGCTTGATTGCTGGGCGGGGATGCTGCGTGTCTACGGTTCGGGGCAGGATGGCCTGGCGAGTGCCGTTGAGACGGCATTGGGCAGTCTGCCTTTGGCGGGCTCCGCCGGCCTGGGAACGTGGGCGGCCGACGCTCTGCGGGCGGGTCTGTCCGCTGTGGGGTTGCAGCCAGCTGAGACGGCACCGCTCAAGCCCGTACTGGTGAACTCGGCGGCGGTTGCCCGGGCCGATGGGTCGGCGTGGTCGGTGCGCTATCTATCGTTGCGCGATCAGGCCCTGGCCGCCTCGCTTACCTCGGCGGACGTGTTTGCCTCGCTGGCCGATCGCATCCAACGCGATGCCTATGACCGTTTGGCGGCCCTGGAGATCGAAATTGCCGTTATCGAGCTGCCTGTGGTCGGCCTCTCTCTTCCGCTGACCCTGACATTGCCGCCTGCGGTGGTCCAGGGCGCCCAGGGGTTGGTGGAGCGCGCGGTCGATGCGGTGCGCTCGGCATCGGGCTGGCTCGGCCGTGAGCCGGCCTGGGAGTAGGGGGGGGTGCCATGAAGCTGCGGGGGAGACAGGGAGAGCGGGGGCAGGCGACCGTCGAGTTGGCGGTGGTGCTGCCTGTGGCCCTCGTCGTCGCGGTCATCGCGGTGAACGCTCTTGCGTTCTTCGGTACCTGCGCGTCCTTCGACCGCGTGGCGCGCCAGACTGTGTGTGCTTTGGCGACAGCGCCGGCCTCCGGTGACGACACGGCTTCGCTCGCGCTGGCGGTGGAGCAGGCGCTCACCCGACAGGTGGGAGAGCAGGGGGAAGTGCAGGTGCGTGCCGAGGGGTTCGCATCGGGTTTGACACGGTTCACGGCTCGTATCGAGTACGCGCCGACTCTGTTCGGGCTCGGGATGCGCAGCGAGATCTTCGGCGTGGCGCTTCCGCCGCTCGTGCACGAGGTTGATCTGGTGGTAGATGCCTACAAGCCGGGCATCATGTTCTAGAGGGAGGATATGGTGGATAAGCAGCGACGGCGGCTGGTGCGCGCGTTGGGCGTACTTGGACTCTGTTTGGCCGTGGTGGCTGCCGAGCCGGTCTTTCGCGCTCTTTCGGGGGGCGATGCCGACGTGGCCCCGCTGTTCTCGGGGGCGGCGGTGGCTGATGCGGCTCTCGCCTCTTCGGGGGATGATGCCGCCACGGCCATTGATCGGGCGCTGGCAGGGTCGGCATTCGGTGACGGGGCGCGGCGCACGGCCTCGGAGGCTCCCCCGTGGTTTTCCGAGGAGGTGCTTTCCTTGGAAGGAGTGCGCGACCTGCGGGCCAACGAGGATTGGTCGGTGGTGGGTTTCTCGGTCTCGGGCGATTTGGACGACGCGCTCGATCAGATTCGAGACCAATGCGAGGAGCGCGGTTGGACGCTCGTGGAAAGTGGGGCCGTGGGATCTTTCACGGCCGTTAAGGAAGGGGGTCGTGTCCCGTGGCTCTTGTTCAGTTGCATAGCGGTAGGAGAGGAGACCTGCGTCGTCCTGCAGGTTCCTGCCGCGTGATCGATGGTGGCCCTGCTCCTTTCGGGGGCACTTGGGTGATGGCGACCGGCGCGCTCACGCGCCTGCGCGGTTTGGCGCGCCGGCCTCCCGATCGCACGGTTTTAGTGCTGCCACGGTGCCGCGACGTGCACACCATGACCATGAGGCATCCGATTGATGTGGCCTTCGTGGGTGCGCAGGGCATGGTGCTGGAGGTGCATCGCCTCGTGTTGCCCGGAGTGCGCCTGCGCCACAGCCGTGCGGTGGCGGTGGTAGAGCGTTTTGCCCAGTCGGGCCCGTGGTTCATGCGGGGAGACGTCATTGAGGTAGACGAGAGGCGCTCCGCCTTTCGGGGCATCCCTCGCGGGAAGGCGGGTGGACCGTCGACAACGCCTCGGCCGTCGAGATCGGCGGGGTGGTTGGGATGTCCGTCCGGGATGGCATCGCCCGTTCTGTCGAGAAAGTCGGCGCCGCCAATGCTGCCCAGGCGGGTGCCGTCAAGGAAGGTGACGAGCCGAAGGAGATCGCTATGGAATTGAAACGCTGCCCCACCTGCAAGACGCTGGTGTTCGCCGACATGGATGTCTGCTACGAATGCATGTACCGCTTTGGGAGCGATCCCGAACGGGAGCGTGCTGCCCAGCAGATGCCCTCATCTTCCGAGGCGCCGCCCAACCCCGGGCGATCTGGGGAAGGCGTTCGGGAAGTGCGCGCAGTGATGCTCAGCGGCTGGAATGTCGAGTTGGAGGCCTCGAGCGCGCTTCCTCAGGGCACGCGGTTGCGCATAACGATCGAGTCAACCCCTGGAGGGGCTGGCTCGATGGAAAGCGATGACGGCGATGACGGCGATGACGGCGGCTAGCGTCTCGGCTCACTCACGCATGCGGCGAACAAGCGCTGCCCCTCAGCGGCGAGTTGCTCTTGAATGCGCAGGTAGGCGTCGAGGAGCTGATTGCCCTCATCGGTGAGGGTGGAACCGTGGGCTCCGTCGCGCAACAGCAGCTGGATGTCCAGGGAATCCTCGGTGTCCTTGATGATGCGCCATGCCTTGCTGTAGGCCATGCGCATGGCCTTGGCCGAGGCATTGAGTGAGCCGTGATCGCGCACGCCGAGGCAGAGCTTGGCGACACCAGGGCCGAAGGCCGAGGTACTCTCGGACGCGGGATTGGTAATGGTGAGGCGCACTCCTGCTGTGAGCGATTGAAGCTGACCCATGCCGTTCTCCGATCTTCTCAGACGCTATGAGCGGCTGAGAAATTCCCCCGCTGCCGCCTCGATGGCTTCAACGTTGCTGTCGATCACGTCGGTAAATCGTACCTCCATGGCATCGAGATTGGCAAGTCCTGCGGGAATGTCGCGCTTGCCGGTCTCCTCGGCGATGCGCTGGTTCAGCTGGCACCCCGTCAGGGCGGCCACGTCGGTGGGCAGGGGGTCGGCAGGGGCCATATCGTGGAGCGCACGGTAGACGTTATCGCCGAATTTCGCCCAGTGGGCGGTAGAGGCGATGAGCACGGGGTTGCTGCCCCGCAGGTTCTGGGCAGCGGCGTAGGCCACGGCGGTGTGCGGGTCCAGCAGGTAGTCGTGCTCGTCCAACACGGCCTTGATCGTGGCCAGGCAGGTGGCGTTGTCCACTGAGTCGGCGCTGAAGTTCTCGCGCACCCGGGCAAAGGTGTCCGCATCCACGCGGAAGCAGCGCTTCTCGTTCAAGTCGACCATCCATTGGCTGATAGCTTCGGCATTGCGCCCCGTCAGCTCGAACAGCTGTCGCTCCAGGTTGGAGGACACGAGGATGTCCATGGATGGAGAGGAGGTGAGAATGAACTCGCGATCGGAGATGTCGTAGGTACCGGTGTTGATGAAGTCGGTCAGCACGCGGTTGTCGTTGCTTGCGCAGAGCAACATGCCGATGGGCACGCCGATCTGCTTGGCGTACCAGGCCGCGAGGATGTTGCCGAAGTTGCCCGTGGGCACGCAAACGTCGATCTCGTCGCCGGGTTGCACCTTGCCGGCGGCCACCAGCTCGGCATAGCTGGAGATGTAGTACACCACCTGGGGCAGGAGGCGTCCCCAGTTGATGGAGTTTGCGCTGGAAAGGGCGATGGCATGTTGGGCAAGGAGCTCCTCGGTGAAGACATCGTCGGAGAAGGCGCGCTTCACGCCGGTCTGGCAGTCGTCGAAGTTGCCGCGTACGGCCCACACGCACACGTTGTCGCCGGTGGTGGTGACCATCTGCTTGCGCTGAATGTCGCTCACGCCGCCATCGGGGAACAGCACGCCGATAGAGACGCCGTCTACGCCCTTGAACCCTTCCAGGGCCGCCTTGCCGGTGTCGCCCGACGTGGCCACGAGAATCATGAACTCGTGGTCGAGCTTGCCCTGTTCGCGCAGATGCTCTGCGCTGGCGGAGAAGAAATGGGGCAGGCACTGCAACGCCATATCCTTGAAGGCGCTGGTAGGTCCATGCCACAGCTCCAGAATGTGCGTGCTCTCGTCGAGAGAGGTGATGGGGCAGACGGCCTCGGTGTCGAAGTTGTTGCCGTAGGCGCGCTCCATCAGCTCGTCGATGACCTCGTCGGCAAGATCGATGTTGAAGGCCCGATAGATGGCGGCGGCACGCTGAGCGTAGGGGAGCTCCGCCAGTGCGGCGATGTCGTCGATGCTGAGGGAGGGCAGCTGTTCGGGGACGTAGAGTCCGCCGCCCGGGGCCAATCCGTTCACCACGGCCTTCGTGAACGAGATTGGCTCGCCGCCTGTTCCCCGTGTGTCGAGGTAGAGGTTTTGACCAAAGGCTCCGGCGCGATCGATGGGCTGGGACATGGGGCTCCCTTCCTGAAGGATGACGATTGCGGACAAGGATACCATGGGTTGCCGCTGCGCTCGCCGCCGACAGGGCGAGTGCGCAGGAGGAAAGGAGAAGGGACGCGCGATGTGCCAACCATTCGCAGAAAAGTATGAAAAAGCTAACTCTTTGGGTTTACATAAGCTAACTTTTGGTTACAATGCGAAGTTGCATGCAGTTAACATTGATGGGAGTCGCTATGAGCCATGCAACGGTTGTAGAGGGAGCTTGCCGCCAGAGCACTAGTGCGAGTTCGTCGTGCCAGCCCATGCCCCTGGCGTTTTTGCGCTGTGGGGACGTGGCCAAAGTCGTCCGGGTGCGCGGAAAAGGCGAAGTGCATCACCATCTCGAGAACCTCGGGTTCGTCGAGGGTGCCTCGGTGTCCGTCGTTTCCGAGCAGGCGGGGAACTTTATCGTTCAAGTCAAGGGCGCTAATGTGGCCCTCGACCGAAGCGTGGCCTCGAAGATCATCGTCGCCTAATACGACCTCTCGAGTGCGTTCGCCTTTCCAGATCGAACGCGTCGCAATCTCATAGCCCCATCGCCACTCCAGAGGAACGCAGAAAGGAAAGAACATGGCAGAGGACAAGACCCTGCGCGATGTGCCCGTGGGCCAATCAGCCACGGTGCGACGTCTCGTGGGCGAGGGTGCCGTCAAGCGGCGCATCATGGACATGGGCATTACCAAGGGTACCGAGGTGTACGTGCGCAAAGTGGCGCCCTTGGGCGATCCCATCGAGGTGACGGTGCGCGGTTTCGAGCTGTCGCTGCGCAAAGACGAGGCGGAAAACGTGCTCGTTGCCTAAAGCGTCCGAAGCATCGCAAGCGCAGTGCGCGGGGCGATGCGGGAGGCGCATTTTTTCTCCCCTATAGTTAACTAAAACTAACTTTTTTGGCTCCGCGGGCGTTTGGGAGAGCGCCGGGGAAAGGATGCGGCGCCAGCTCTCGGAGAAGGAAAGGCTGATCATGGCTATTAACATCGCCCTTGCTGGCAACCCCAATTGCGGCAAGACGACCATGTTCAACGATTTGACCGGCGCCAATCAATACGTGGGAAACTGGCCCGGCGTTACCGTTGAGAAAAAAGAGGGCAAGTACCGCGGCGACAAAGAGGTGGTTATCACCGACTTGCCCGGCGTGTACTCTCTGTCGCCCTACACCCCCGAGGAGATCGTTACGCGCGATTACCTCATGAGCGGCAAGCCCGACGTGGTCGTCAACCTGGTGGATGCTACCAACCTGGAGCGCAACCTGTATCTCACCAGCCAGATCATCGACCTGGGCATTCCGGTGGTTCTGGCTCTGAACATGATGGACCTCGTGGAAAAGAACGGCGACTCCATCAACGTGGCCGAGCTCTCGCGCCATCTGGGCTGCCCGGTGGTAGAGACCTCCGCTCTCAGGGGCCGCGGCATGGACGTGCTCATGGAGCGTGCCGTCGCTGAGGCAAAAAAGGGCGCGGCTCCTGCGACCGAGTTCGGTTTCGACCGGAAGGTAGAGGAGGCCCTCGCCCAGGTGATCGACATCGCCGAGACGCGCATCAGCGGCCGTTATGCCCGCTGGTACGCCATCAAGCTCCTGGAAGGCGAGCAGCTCACCGTGGACAAGCTCGGACTGCCCGCGGGCGATCTGTCCAAGATCGCCGCGGTGCGCGAGGCACTTGAGAACGTTGAGGACGACGATGCGGAATCCATCATCACCAACGAGCGCTACGATGCCATCGGCGATGTGTGCACCGAGTGCGTGAAGAAGTCTCCGAAGGCCATGACCACCACTCAGAAGATCGACCGCGTGGTCACCAACCGTATTCTGGGCATTCCGATCTTCGTCGCCATCATGTTCCTCGTGTACTACATCTCCGTGTCCACCGTGGGCACGCTCGTGACCGACTGGGCCAACGACGGCCTGTTCGGCGACGGCTGGCTCTACACCAACACCGAGGCCTACGAGGCCGACGTGGAGGAGTTCGAGGGCGTCCTGGAAACCGCCGAGGGCGCTGCCGCCTTCGAGGCCGGCGAGATCGAGGAGCCTGATCCGGCCACCTACGGCCTCTACCACGTGGGCGTGCCCGTGGTGGTGGGAGGTTGGCTCGAGGCGGTCGGCGCCGCACCCTGGGTGCAGTCCCTCGTGCTCGACGGCATCATCGCCGGCGTGGGTGCCGTCATCGGCTTCATCCCGCAGCTGATCGTGCTGTTTATCCTCCTCGGCTTCTTGGAGGGCTGTGGGTACATGGCCCGCGTGGCCTTCATCATGGACCGTATCTTCCGCCGCTTCGGCCTGTCCGGTAAGTCCTTCATCCCGATGCTCATCGCCTCTGGCTGCGGCGTGCCCGCGGTCATGGCCACCAAGACCATCGAGAACGAGAAGGACCGCCGCATGACCATCATGACCACCACCATGATCCCCTGCGGCGCGAAGCTGCCCATCATCGCGCTCGTTTTCGGCGCGCTCGCCGGCGGCGACTACGAGACCACCTGGTGGGTCGCCCCGCTGTTCTACTTCCTGGGCCTGGCCGCCATCATCTTGTCCTGCATCATCCTGAAAAAGTTCCGCGCCTTCGCCGGGGAGGTGGCTCCCTTTATCATGGAGCTGCCCCAGTACCACCTGCCCACCGTGAGGAACGTGCTTTTGTCCATGTGGGAGCGCGTGCGCAGCTATGTGGTGAAGGCCGGTACCATCATCTTCCTGTCCTCGATGGTTATCTGGTTCCTGCTGAACTTCGGTATGTACGAGGGGCAGTTCGGCCTGCTCGACCCCGAGCTCGACGACTACATCCAGTACAGCCTCATGGCCGGCCTCGGCAACCTGCTCGCGTGGATCTTCGCGCCGCTTGGCTTCGGCAACTGGGAGTCCACCGTTACCTCCATCACGGGCCTGGTGGCCAAGGAGAACGTCGTGGCCACGGTGGGCGTCATCACGAGCCTGGGCGAGGAGATCGGCGAGACCGACCCGAGCCTGTGGGCCTCCTTTGCCGCCATGCTCGGCGGTAGCAGCGCCGCCGTCATGGCCTTCTGCGCCTTCAACCTGCTGTGCGCCCCCTGCTTCGCCGCCATCGGCACCATTCGCCGTCAGATGATGTCCGCGAAGTGGACCTGGGCCGCTATCGGCTACATGTGCGCCTTCGCCTGGTGCGTGGGACTTATGATCTATCAGTTCGTCGGCCTGGCCACCGGCGAGGTCGCCTTCGGCCCCTTCACGGCCCTGGCCGTCGTGGTGGCCGCCGGCATGCTCTTCCTGCTGCTGCGCCCGGCTGCCAAGGCGAAGGGCTCGGCCCAGTTGGAAGCGGCCGTCGACAACGCTTAACGACTCGTACCCCTTCGCAAAGGAATCGCCATGCAAGAACTCAGCTTGAACTTCCCCACCGTCGTCATCCTCGTCGTCATCGCGGCCCTGGCCGTGCTCGCCATCCGGCGCATGACCCATCGTGGGCTGTGCGACTGCGGCGACCACTGTGAGAGCGGCTGCCACGGCTGTGAGGGCTGCTCGGCGGCGGAGTCCATGGCCGCGGCCATGGAAGAGGCGGCGAAGGGGAAGTAGCTCTTGTGCGGCGCCCCCTTCGAGACGCCGGCGCCGGCACGGGAGGGAGCACGGCGCCGGATCTGGCAAGGTAACCGCTCGGCAAACCGTTGACGAAGACAATGTGAACGAGGCTCGGAACTCTGCGTCCGAGTCTCGTTTTTTGTGGGGCACCGTGATACCATGAGCAGAACTGTTCAATAAGGAGATCGCCGTGGTGAAGACATCCATGTCCCATGAGGACTACCTCGAGGCCATCGTCATGCTGGGAGGCACGACGGATGTTGCCGTGCGCTCGGTGGATGTCGCCAACAAGCTGGGCGTTTCCAAGGCCTCGGTGAACAAGGCCATCTCCGCGTTGAAGGAGCAGGCTCTGGTCGTGCAGCCCCATTACGGCGATATCACGCTGACCGAGGCCGGTTACGCCTACGGCAGCTCGGTGCTCGGCCGTCATCGGATGCTGTTCGACTTCCTCACCAAGGCCGTGGGCATTCCCGCGGACGTGGCCGAGGATGAGGCCTGTCAGATGGAGCACGCCATCAGCGATGAATCTTTCGAGAAGTGGGAGGCATTCGTCCGCAGCCTCAAGTTATAATACGGCGCTCGCGCCACCGCCCATCCGCTTTCGACTGACTACACGAACCAGAAACGAGCCCCGGCAGCGAAAGGAAGTTCCACCCCGTGTCACGACAGGCGAATATCGTATCTTTCGACGCAGCGCGCCGCGCTGCGACGGGTACGCGCGCGCCTCGCCGCGGATCGGGAAGCGCGGGCCGGGTGCTCATCGGCGGGGATCAGTCGGCCGTGGTAGATGAGCTGCCCTCGTTCTCGGTGCAGCGTCCGCGCCGCGGGGGTGCCGCCGGCAACAATTCCCGTGCTGGCGAATCCTTCACGTCGTCGATCGCCGCGTCCGCGCGCGATGCGGCTCGTCGCGGGGCCAACCCCCAGCCGAGCTGGTATCGCCCTGACAGCTTCGCGTCCGACGCCGGCAACGATGACGTGTTCGCCCGCCCCGCAGCCGCCCGCCCGACTCGTTTCGCGGATGATGATTTCGAGGGCGCCTCCGACGAGGCGCTGGAAGAGGCCATGGCTGCCCGTCAGCGCGGCCCTCTCGGCGCCTTCCGCTCCCGCCGTGCCGAGAAGCGCCGCGAGCGCACCAAGGAGCGCGCCGACCGCGCCTATTTCCGTCAGTACGAGGCGGGCAAGGGCCCCGACACCTCGGCCGCCGGCCCGCGCGCGGCGGTGTACAAGGGCGAGATGGGCTCGTCCCACAAGCGTTCGTCGCGCATGCAGCAGCAAGCCGCGCCGGCGACAACGGGCGGTCGGCGCCGGTTCCGCGGCTCGGCCGAGAAAGGCCCCTTCTTCACCCGGGCCCCCTTCATGGGGTTCGCGGCCACCATGCTCTGCCTCGCCTTCGGCGTGGCATTTCTGTACGGCCCGGCTCAGCAGCTCTACGTCGACATCCGCGAGCGCGATCGTCTGACCGCCGAATACGAGGCCGTGATGCAGCGCAACAGCGCCATCGGCAAGGAGGTCAGCGCCCTGCAAACCGAGGACGGTATAAAGGATATGGCGCGCACTCAGCTGGGATGGGTGAGCGAGGGCGAGCATGCGGTTAGCGTGAGCGGCCTGAACCACGAGAGGGAATCGTCGTTTTACGGCAACATCCTGTCCGAGGACATCGAGCTGCCCGACACCTGGTACTCCGGCGTGCTCGACCCCCTGTTCGGGGTGTCCTAGCCTCGCCGACCCGCGCGACGGCGCGGGAAGCTGCGGCCGCTGCGCGGGCGGTTGCGGAAAGGGCGCGGGCCGCACCGACGGATCGGTCCCTTCCTCCCCTCGGTGCCGCGCCGACGACCCTCCCTGGCGGTTTCGGCCGGCGAAGGCTCCCGTCGACGACCTTCCCCCGGCGCTCGGCCCGGCGTTTTGAAAGGAATTACCATGACCTACCATGACGGACGTTTTGCAGCTCTGGATATCGGCACCGTGACCTGCCGCTTGCTCGTGGCCGACGTGGAAGGCGGCCAGGTGAGCGAGGTGGCCAAGGAATATGCCATCACCGATTTGGGTGTGGGAGTGGACGCCTCGGGGCGCCTGGCCGACGACGCCATGGAGCGGGTGCTCGCGACGGTGGACCGCTATCGAGGGACGCTGGATCGCTGCGACACCGACGAGCGCCCCTTGCGCGGCTTGATCGCCATGGCCACCTCGGCCGCGCGCGACGCCGCCAACGCCGATGAGTTCACGGCCCGTTTGGCCGAGCGCGGTGTCACGCTCGCGGTCATTCCCGGCGAGCGCGAGGCGGCGCTCACCTTCACGGGGGCCTCGGCCGACTTTCCCGGAGAGAATCTGCTCGTGGTGGATATCGGCGGCGGTTCGACGGAGATCGTGGCCGGCCGCCGGGGCGAGACGCCGGTGGCGTCCCGTTCCTTCAACGTGGGCTGTCGGCGGGTGACCGAGCGCTTCCTGACCGACGAGGTGCCCACCCTGGCGCAGATGGATGCCGCGCGGGCGTGGGTTCGCGCCGAGATGGCACCGCATTTCGAAGTCCTGGCTGCCCGTGGTTTCACCATCGATCGCGTGGTGGCCGTGGCGGGAACGGCGACCAGTGTGGTGGCCGTGCGCGAGGCCATGGAGGTGTACGATTCCAATCGTGTGCACAGGGCCGTGGTCACAAGCGCCGAGCTGCGGGCTATCGAAGAGTCCCTGGCCGCGCTGCCCTTGGAGAAGCGCAAGGCCACGGTGGGTCTGGATCCGAAGCGTGCCGGCGTGATCGTGGCGGGGCTGGTCATCTTGGAAGAGGTGCTGGATCTGGCCGCCGCCGACGCCTACACGGTCAGCGAGTCGGATATTCTCAACGGGATGATTCTGGAGGCAGCCAGCCAGTAGGGCGGTGAGTCCGCTTATCAACCAGGAGGGGTTGTTGCTGGTAGGGGCGGTGGGACTCGAACCCACAATCCGAAGAGGCGGATTTTAAGTCCGCTGCGTATGCCAATTCCGCCACGCCCCCGCGAAAGCAGCAGGAGCATCATATCACGAAGTGCGGCCTAATGAGCCATGACGCAGCGGACATTCTGGTCGTCTGCCACGCAAGTTTGCAGGGTGATGGACTCGCCCCGCGGCGAGAGGCGCCCCTCGTAGGCGAAGTAGTTCGACGCGTTGGGCAGCACCAGCGTGTCGAAGACGAAATAGCTGCGGGAGGCTCCCGTGCTATCCCAGACCACGATCTCGTCGCCGACCTGCAGGTTCATAACGCCGCTGAACACGCCGGGGTTGTGCCCGATGAAGTAGGTGTTCTCGTCGTCGTCCACGTCGCCCTCGCCGATCCAGGTGCTGGCCACCCGGGCCTTGGGCGCGGTCATGTCGGCCGGGTTGCCCTGCACAAAGGGCACGTACTCGCCATGGAAGTAGAGGGTGTTCGTGAAGGTAGGCGGCGGGGTGGAGCTGGTCTCGTTGACAGGCGCGCTCTCGCGCGTGCGCGCCGCGGCCTCGGCGGCGGCTTGCTCGGCGGCCTGCTGGGCCTCGCGGGCCTGCTGGGCCGCGGCCCCGGCGGCGGCGCTGTACTCCTGCCCCTTGCTGTTGAGGGCCTGCAGGCGCAGCTCCTCGGCCACCGCGTCAGTGCGCCGCGCGTGCTCCAGGGCCTTCTCGTCCAGCACCAGCTGCCCTTCGGCATCGATGCGCAGCTGCAGAAGGTCGAGGGCGTCGCACACGCCGCGCGTGACCGCTCCGGCCGGCGCAGGTGCCTCGTCGGCCCAGGCGGCTGCGGGGGTCGGCCCCGCTGCCCCCATGCCGAGCAGCGCGCACAAAACGCCCGTCGCCAGGGCTCGTTTCGGGAATATCGTCAAGTAAGGGGCGCTCACGGCCGCAGTGCCCTTTCTCCAACCCAATGCCCGCGCTCGTCCGAAGCTCGCTCGGTTCGCGTGGGCTTTCTCTCTCAATCTTCCCTACTGTATCGACTTCTCGTCAAAAAATCTACCCCCGACTTCCCGAAACGACCCCCAGGAGCGACGGCGGAAGGCGATCCCCTTTGCGCGGGCGCCTACGGCGGTGACGCCTTGATCGGCGGGCGGCTCTGGTGGGGTGGCGCCATCAATCTTACATTCGTGTCGGTGGACTGATCGGCGAGGCGGTTGGGGCCGGGGCGTGGTATTATGTTTCGATGCTGACACGACCGACCGACGGCAAGAAAGCGCTATGAAGAATATCTCAGACATCCTCGCTGGCGTCGACGAGACGCCCACCACGTTCGAATCCTATCTGAAAAGCTTCGCCGATCCGGTCGGAGAGCTCATCAACAGCTACATCCCCCAGGGCAGCCATGGCGACATGGACCGCTATCTGTACGCGCCGCTGTACCAGTACAGCGAGAACGCCGGCAAGCGCCACCGCCCGCTCATCTGCTATGCGGCCTGCCTGGCCGTCGGCGGCAACCCCGATCGCGCCACCACGTCGGCAGCGGCCATCGAGCACTTCCATTCCGCGGCCCTCATCCACGATGACATCGCCGACGAGGCCGAGCTGCGCCGCGGCGAGCCCTGCCTGCATCTCACGGAGGGGCTCGGACTGGCCATCAACATGGGTGACCTGGCCCTTTCCATGGTGAACGGACCGGTGGTGAACGATCCGCTGCTCGATGACGCCACGAAGGTGCGCGTGATCAGCGAGCTCATCTCCATGACTTGCCGCACCGTGGAGGGGCAGGCCCTCGATTTGGGCTGGGCCCGCGACGGGCGCTACGACATCACGCCTGAGGACTACCTCACCATGGCCGTCCACAAGACGGCCCACTATTCCGGCGCCGTGCCGCTGGCCGTGGGGGCCATCGTGGCCGGGGCGTCCGAGGAGCAGGTGGAAGCCCTGCGCAGCTACGGCCTGGACACCGGCCTGGCCTTCCAGATCCAGGATGACCTGCTGAATCTGGTGGGCACCGATGAAGCCAAGAAGAAGGACTTCCGTAGCGACATCACCGAGGGCAAGCGCACGCTCGTGGTGGTGCATGCCCTGCAGAACGCCGGGGCCGCCGCCCGTGCGCGCCTGGTGGAGATCCTCTCTTCGAAGGAGCGCGATCCCGAGGTGCTGGCCGAGGCCGTGACCATCATGGAGGAGGCCGGTTCGGTGGATTACGCCCGTGCCTACGCCGAGAATCTCAGTCAGAACGCCAAGGCGCGCTTGGTGGAGGTCATCGAGCCCTCCCCCTATCGCGATCTGCTCGTTTCCATGGCCGACTGGTTCGTGAACAGGTTGAAGTAATATGGAGCCGATCAAGCGCAACGATTCCGGCGCTGCCGTCGAGGACGTGCAGCAGCGCCTCGCCCGCATCGGGCACCTGCCCGAAGAGGCCGTGTCGGGCACTTTCGACGACGCGACCGCCGCAGCCCTGGCCGCCTTCTGTGCCACAGCTTCGCTGCCGTCCGCCGACGAGGTGACCGAGAAGGTGTGGTCGGCCTTGGTGGATGCCTCGTTCAACCTGGGCGATCGCACGCTGTATCTGCGCATGCCCTACTTCCACGGCCACGATGTGTACGAGTTGCAGCATGCTTTAGGCGCGCTCGGGTTCTTCTACGGGGACGACGACGCCATCTTCGGCGCTCACACCGAAGATGCCTTGCGCCGCTTCCAGCTGAACATGGGCCTGCCCTCCGACGGCATTGCCGGCGCCTATACCTACGCCGCCCTGCGCAACCTCGCCCATTCGTGGGTGGGGAAGGAGGCTACCCACGGCCCCGTGCGCCATCTGGGCTTTGCCCGGGCGGCCGATGTGCTGGAGCGCAATGCCGTCTGCCTGTTCGGCACCGACGAGTTCTCCCGTTCGGTGGCGTCGCGCATGTCGAATGTGTCGGTGGCCACGAACCCCGCCTCGAAGATCATCAGCGCCGACAGCCTGTCGGTTCTCCCCGATGCGTCCATGATGCTGGTGCATGTGGTGCTCTCCGCCGAAGATGCGGAAGTCGGCGTGCCCCTGGTGTCCTACGAAGACGAGGGGACCCTGGCCCTGCGCCTGACCTCGGCCGTTGATGCCGCTCGCGATGCTCGTTGGCCCCGCGTGTCGGTGCTGCTGCCCGGGAAAGTGTGGCTGGAAGCGGGCCCAGAGCGTTCCGCCCAGCACTATGCCATTACGCTGCTGGACGCCCTCTGCTCCGCGTTGCAGCGGTAAGCGCCGGTTTTGCGGCCGCGCGGCGCTGGGCTCCGCGACGGTGGTGTCGCGACGGCGCTCGGTCGTTGATGCGATCGCTTTTGTCTTTAAGGGCGTGAAAGTGGCGCCAATGAACGAAAAGTAAACGCGCACAGTCGTCGGAGGGTCCTGCGAGCGGTGCTCGGCGGGCATTTTCCCAGGTGGGGGAATTAGACGATGGCGCTGATGTGCGAAAAGTAATCACGCGCTGACTACTTTTCGCACATCAGCGCCACTTTCGCGGGGTTTTTGCGCGAGCCATTGCGGTCGACCGGTCGATAACTCTTTTGCGAGGGCGAATGCCGCGGCGCCCGGGACGGTTCCGGCTTTCCCCTCGAGCGAGCGGTGTCTGCGGGGAGGGGTGAGCGGGGCCCGTAAAGCGCGGCGGGGCGGTCGCCACCGGGCCGCGAGCCGTCGTCCCATCCCTTTTCCTGCGTGTCTATTCGAACAGGTCGAGCAGCTCTTGGCGGGAATGCACGTCCAGCTTCTGGTAGATATGCTTCACATGGGTGGCCACGGCGTTCTTAGAGAGCACCAGCTCCTCGCGAATGTAGGGTTGGCTGCGGCCGCGGGCCAGATAGCCGAGAATCTCCCGTTCGCGTCCTGATAGGCCGTGGGACTCGGCCAGGGCATTGCAGGCGGTCTCCAGCGTGCTTTCCCGGCTGCCCTCGGCGATCGCTTCGGCGGTGGAGCCGATGGGGAGCTCGGAGATCGGGCCAACCGGCTTGGGCGCCGCGGTTCCGCGACGAGCGCCCCCTTCGTGCCGGTCACGTTCGGCGGGGTACAAAAGCCACGCCAGGGCGAAGAACGCCGTCAGGCCGAGAGCGACGGAGAAAAGCCCCGTGGGTGATGCTGCGGCCAGCGGGCTGGCGGCGCTCCCCGTTATATTTCCGAGAAGTACGCCCAGTTGCAGAGAGCCCTGGGTAATGCCAACGCCTGCGGCTGCGTTCACCAGCCCGCGTCGGGCGGCGTCGGTTACGAATAGCACCGTGGCGATGGTCAGCATGATGTCGGCCAGGCTCACGAGAGTTGCCGAGAGAAAGACCGCCCACAGGTCGGCCCAGGGCAAGAGGGCTGCCGAGCCGACGACGAGTGGGGCAATCAGGCGGAAGAGGGAGTCGAATCGGGGGCGCGCCGCAAAGAGCACGAAGCAGGCCATGAGGACGATGCCGCCGAGAGAGCCGATGAGCGTGGGCAGGTCGAGTCCGAGCACGGTGAAGGGGTCGTCCGCGCCCTGTTGCAGGGCTCCGCAGCATCCCACGGTGAAGTAGGAGAGGAAGGCGAGGGCCGAGATGCGAACAATAGGGGCGGGCAGCAGTGCGCTGACGACTTCGCTGCGGTCATCCCACGTGCTTTCGCCCGAAACGCGGCGCGCATCGCTGCGGTCCCTCGGGTCGATCTCCTCCCATATCACGGCGGGATCCCGGTACGTAAGCCACAGCAGCAGTCCCGACAGGAGCGGAAGCGTGGCGGTGGCGGTCACGCCGGCAAGTCCGGGCAGGTAGGGGAGCACAAGGGCCCCTGCGAATGTGACGAGGGACGCCGACGGTATGGCCACCTCTGCGCTCTCGGCGTCGAGGCGGGCGAGCGCCTGGCCCCAGAGCACGTAGAGCGCGCCAGTGCCAAAGCCGGTCAATAGGCCGCTTGCGAAAAGCACGGGAACGTAGTAGCTGCCTAAGGCGGGTAAGGCCGACAGCACCGTGCCTGCGGCAGCGGCAATGGAGGAGGCCAGGACAAGCTGTCGATGGGGTGCGGCCGGACGCCTTCCCAGCAGCAGTCCCGTGGCAAACATGGTAACGACCACGGCGGTGGCCGAGATAATCCACGAGTCGTCGGCATTGATGCCGACACCTGTGCGCTCGGGGTATACGGCGAAGGTTTCGTAAGATCCGTAGATCCACGCCCAGATGAAGCCGATGCCTAGATAGCGCAGCTTCAGGGCGCCCTCCAAGCGCGAGAGCGCGCCCGGGGCTGCGCCTGGCGCCGATGAGTGTGCCAATATCCCTCCCTCATGTGATTCTCTCGCTCCATGATAGGGCTGTCCCGTGCGTTTCACCCTCACCTATTGTAGGTGAAAACGGCGAAAACCCAGCTTTCAGGCGATGTTTGCCGCGGCGTTCGCTGCCATGATGGGGGGCGCCTTGAAATCTCAAGGGAGGGTTCCCGTTCCGGTTGCGGAGCCTGCGCCGGTTCCGGTTGGGGCTGCGGATCGCGGCTCTGGGTGCGCCGCGGATCGCGGTTGCGGCGCGGCGGCAGCTGGGGCGGGAAGTAAGAAGGAGGAACACTATGACCGAAACTTCGTTCTCTCGTCGCTCGTTTCTGACTGGCGCAGCCGCCCTGGGCTCGCTGGCCGCCGTGGGCGCGATGGCCGGCTGCTCGCCGAAGGCCCCCGCCGACAGCGCTGGTACAGCCGATGACGCCCTCGCGTCCACCTCGGGCAAGCCCGCATGGCTCGTCGACGCCCCAGCGGTGTCGGATGCCGACTGCGTGGAAACCATCGACGCCGACGTGCTCGTGATCGGCGCGGGCACCGCCGGCTACTTCGCCGCGTGCGCTGCCGCCGAGAACGGCGCCAAGACGCTGCTCATCGAGAAGTCCGGCAACGGCAACTCCGTGCGCTCCTCGGCGCTCGGCGCGGTGAACAGCCGCCTGCAGCAGGCCGAGGGCGAGAAGGCCGCCATTGACCCCATGGAGATCGTCAACGACATGGACCGCTACGCCAACGGCCAGGTATCGGTGGGCCTTCTGAAGAAGTGGGCCTTCAATTCCGGCGAGGCCATCGACTGGTACACCGACCTGCTCGCCAAGAACGGCATGGAGGTGCAGCTGGAGTGGAATATGCCCGAGGGCACCTTCTACAAGGACTTCCCCACGGGTCACGGCACCAACGGCGAGTATCCCTCCCGCGAGGGCGATGTGGCGGCGATCATGGATGCCTACATCGCGTCGTTTGACGGCTGCGAGGTGCGCTTCAACACCCCCATGGTGGACCTCATCGCCGAGGACGGCCGCGTGACGGGCGCCTATGCCGAGGGCCCGGACGGCATGATCCGCGTGAATGCCGCCAAGGGCGTGGTAGTGGCCACGGGCGGCTACGCCTTCAACCAGGAGATGTTCGCCGACCGCCATGCCACCCGCTACGCCTGCAACGGCACTATGGACGCCTTCCCCAGCTGCACCGGCGACGGCATTTTGGCCCTGCTGCGCCAGGGCGCCTATATGGACGAGAACCCCTCCTCGGTGTCGTTCAACCGCTGCCTGCTGACGGCCGACCAGGAGGTGGGCACCCCCTACGAGATCGGCGGCGAGGAGTACGGCTACCACTTCTACGCCTCCCAGCCCTTCCTGCGCGTGGACGCCCACGGTCGCCGCTTCCACAACGAGAGCGCGCCCTACGACTTCGTGCAGAGCGCCATCTCCCGCAAGCCGGCCGGCGAGCGTTTCTGGCACCAGGTGTGGGACGGCAACTGGAAGAACGACGTGCCGCGCTTCCACACCGTGGGCTGCTCCACCATCTACATGCAGCCCGAGGGCGGTTCCGATCACGACGCCTTCCCCGGCCAGCTGGACGAGTGGATCGAGCCGGAGATGGAGCAGTTCGTGGCCGACGGCCGCATCGTGAAGGCCGACACCCTGGACGCGCTCGCCGACGCGCTCGGCTTCACGGGCGACGACAAGGCGACGTTTTTGGAGACCTGCGAGCGCCAGAACGAGAACTTCGACAACCAGATCGACCCCGATTTCGGCAAGGAGCCCTTCCGCCTATCCGAGCTGCGCACGCCCCCGTTCTACGCCTCGGTGAAGTCCTGCGGCTTTACCCTGTGCACGACCGACGGCGTGGTGGTAACCGACGACTTGCAGCCCCTGCGCGAGGACGGCACGGTGATCGAGGGCGTCTACGCCGTGGGCAACGACGGCGGGTGCTTCTACAACGGCACCTACCCGAACCTGGCCGCGGGCCTGAACGCCGGCAAGTGCGTCACCTTCGGCCGCATGGTCGGCAAGATGCTCGCTGAGAAGTAAGCCAGACAACTCTCATTTTTTGCGAAATCGCCGGCGCCCGTTCCTCCCTGCGGGCGCCGGCGACTCCTTTACGTGGAAATTCTCGCAGATGGCCGCAGGGAAACCGATTGGAAATTGACGCGGTGCTACAATTATGCGGTTTTCAGTAAGGTTTGCGTTGCGTAAAGGAGCTTCCCTTGACTCGTCCCATGACCATGGCGGAGAAGATTCTCGCCGCCCATGCGGGGCTCGACGAGGTGGTGCCCGGCCAGTTGATCGAATGCGATCTCGACCTGGTGCTCGCCAACGACGTCACGGCCCCCATCGCCATCAAGACCGTGCGCGAGATTACCGACCGCGTCTTCGACGCCGATCGCGTGATCCTCGTGCCCGACCACTACGTGCCCAATAAGGACATCAAGAGCGCCGAGCAGGCCAAGATCGTGCGCGACTTCGTGCGCGAGCAGGGCATCTCCCACTACTACGAGGTGGGCTGTATGGGCGTGGAGCACGCGCTTCTGCCCGAGCAGGGCGTCGTGGGCGCGGGCGACCTCATCATCGGCGCCGACAGCCACACCTGCACCTACGGTGCCTTGGGCGCCTTCTCCACGGGCGTGGGCTCTACCGATGCCGGCGTGGGCATGGCCTGCGGCAAGGCCTGGTTCAAGGTGCCCGAGACCATTAAGTTCGTCATTAACGGCGAGCTGGCGGCGGGGGTTACCGGCAAGGACGTCATCCTGCACATCATCGGCATGATCGGCGTGGACGGCGCCCTGTACAAGGCCATGGAGTTCACCGGCAGCGCCATTGCGACCATGCCCATGGACGAGCGCCTCTCCATTTCGAACATGGCCATTGAGGCCGGCGGCAAGGCGGGCCTCATCCCCGTGGACGACGTGACCCGCGCCTACATGGACGGTCGCGTCGAGCGCCCCTACACCGCCTACTACTCCGACGAGGACGCCGAGTTCGCCCAGGTCATCGAGATTGACGCCGCCGACATCGTGCCGACGGTGGCCTTCCCGCACCTGCCAAGCAACACGCGCCCGGTGGCCGAGGCCCGCGACGTGAAGATCGACCAGGCGGTCATCGGCAGTTGCACCAACGGCCGTCTGGACGACATGCGCCAGGCCGCCGCGGTGCTTGCCGGTCGCACGGTGCACCCGGACGTGCGCTGCATCGTCATTCCGGCTACCCAGCAGGTGTACCAGCAGTGCATCGCCGAGGGGCTCATGGACATCTTCATCAACGCCCACTGCGCGGTGTCCACCCCCACCTGCGGGCCGTGCCTGGGCGGCTACATGGGCATTCTGGCCGCCGGCGAGCGCGCCATCGCCACCACCAACCGCAACTTCGTCGGCCGCATGGGCGACCCCACGAGCGAGGTGTACCTCTCCTCGCCGGCCGTGGCCGCCGCCAGCGCCGTGCTCGGCCACATCGGCCTTCCGGAAGACTTGGAGCCGGTCGCCTGCGCGGCCGAATAGGGAAGGGAAGCCTCATGCAATTCAAGGGAACCGTGCACCGCTACGGCCGCGACATCGACACCGATGTCATCATCCCGGCCCGCTACCTGAACACCTCCGACCCGGCGGAGCTGGCCAAGCACTGCCTGGAGGATCTGGACACGGAATTCGTGAACAACGTGCAGCCGGGCGACATCATCGTGGCCGACGAGAACTTCGGCTGCGGAAGCTCGCGGGAGCACGCGCCTATCGCCATCAAGGCGGCCGGGGTGGACGTGGTCATCGCCAAGAGCTTCGCCCGCATCTTCTACCGCAACGCCATCAACACGGGGCTGGCCATCATGGAATGCCCCGAGGCGGTGGACGCCATCCGCAACGGCGACGTGGTGAGCGTGGATGCCGACAGCGGCGTCATCGTCGACGAAACTACGGGCGCGACCTTCACGGCCCAGCCCTTCCCGCCGTTCCTCATGGAGATCATCAACGCCGGCGGTCTGGTGCCGCGCTGGCAGAAGAAGCTCGGGAAATAGGAACATTTATTCGTATTATTGGCCTATGAGAGCTGGTATACTAAGGAGGCCGGCAAAGTCCGCTTGCGGGTGGCGCTTCTGAGAGGAGGCGCTTCCTATGGATATATTCCTTGAAATCTTGAATGGCTGGCGCAGCCCTTGCCACGGTTGCCGGGCTTTTGCTCGAAGTCTGGAGAGAATATAAGCAACGACGGATGACGAAGGGAGAAAAGGAAAGGACCGGCGGCAACCGGTCCTAACCAATTCAATTGACCTGCGCCGCCCGCTCCCCGTTTAGCAACGGCGGGCTTTGCTGGCTTCCTGCATTATAACACGGAGGAAGGAAGAGATGAACACCTATAAGATCTGCCTGCTGCCCGGTGACGGTATCGGGCCGGAGATTATCGCCGAGGGCGTGAAGGTGCTGAACGCCGTGGGCGCGAAGTACGATACGGCCTTCGAGTACGCCGACGCGCTCATCGGCGGCGCGGCCATCGATGCGACTGGCGAGCCTCTGCCGGCGGCCACGTTGGACGCGGCCCGTGCGTCGGATGCGGTGCTGCTGGCCGCGGTGGGCGGTCCGAAGTGGGACACCACCGACCCGAATGCCCCGCGTCCGGAGCAGGGCCTGCTCGGCATCCGCAAGGAGCTGGGGCTGTACACGAACCTGCGCCCCGTGCAGATCTTCAACGCCCTGGCCGATGCGTCCACCCTGCGCCCTGAAATCGTGGACGGCGTGGACATGATGATCGTGCGCGAGCTGACGGGTGGTCTGTACTTCGGTCGTCGCGAGCGCTTCTACGATGAGCCGGCCGCCGGGGTGGATGGCGCCCCGGGCCAGCGGGCCTACGACACCCTGGAGTACTCCGAGTACGAGATCGAGCGCATCGCCCGCCAGGCCTTCGAGATCGCCCGCAAGCGTCGGGGCAAGGTGACCAGCGTCGATAAGGCCAACGTGCTGGAGACGAGCCGTCTGTGGCGCGAGATCGTGCACTGCGTGCACGATGAGGCCTACGCCGACGTTCAGCTGGAGGACCTGCTGGTGGACAACACCGCCATGCAGCTTATCAACCGCCCGGCTGACTTCGATGTGGTGGTGACCGAGAACATGTTCGGCGACATCCTCTCCGACGAGGCGGCCCAGATCACGGGCTCGCTCGGCATGCTGGCCAGCGCGAGTCTGGGCGATGGCGTGGCCCTCTACGAGCCGAGCCACGGCAGCGCCCCCGACATCGCCGGCCGCGGCATCGCCAACCCGCTCGCGCAGATCCTGTCGGTGGAGATGATGCTGCGCTACAGCTTCGACATGGCCGATGCGGCCGACGACATCCGTCGCGCCGTGACTGAGGTGCTCGACGAGGGCTGGCGCACCGGCGACATCAAGGGCGCCGAGACGCCGGCCGATCACGTGGTCGGCACCGAGCGCATGGGCGACCTGGTGGTGGAGCGCCTGTAGGTATACCTGTAGGTGTGCCTGTAGGTGTGCAGCCGCCGCGCTCGCGGGCGCAGCGGGCTTCGTCGAGTTCTGTAACTTAAGGGGAAGGCGTCTCTGCAGGCGCCTTCTTCTTGCTTTTGGGCAGGCTGCGCGGTATGGTAAACAAGTTTTGCTGAGGCCATCAAAGGGAGGGGTGCCGCGGCAATGAAGAAGCGATTGAACGATTTGCGCCATGCGTTCACGCCAGCGGCCTTTGCAGCCCTGGTGCTGTACGCGTTCTATCGGCTGTTGGCCTATTCCAGCTACGTAACCAACTTCGGCTTGTGGGCCGAGCCGCTCGGCTATGTGTCGAACATTCCGTTCATGGTGGGTGCTGCCGTGGGCAACCTTATCTCCTGCGCCATCGTGTTCGTGCTGTATGCCAGCGGGCGCCTGCGACCCTGCGGTTTGGGCTCGCGCAGCTCCCTGGTTCTGGTGGCCGTCATCTACCTGGTAGTGGCCCTGGTGCCCAACGATATTCTCAACGCAGTGGTCGCCTCGTCGTTTCTCGGCGTGCTGTGGGGATTGACCATTACCGTGGTGGGCCTGGTGGCTTTGGAACTGCTCACGGGCACCGACTCGCCGGTGGTGCTTATCGTGCAGTTCGCCACGTCGGCTTTCTTGTTCGCTATCGGCTCCTATGCGCTTAACCTGCTGCCCGATACGGTGAGCGCCTTGCTGTGCGTGGCGGTCTCGGTGGCGCTTATTCCCGGCATGGCTTTGGGCCGCGCGGCGCTCGATGTTCCGCAGCCCACGGTAGAGACCACGTCGCTCGCTACTCTGCGCGCCACGTTGCGCGAGTGCTCAACGCCCATATTGGCCGTGGCCTTCTTCGAGCTGGTTACCGGGCTCGTGAACATGTACGCCTATGCGAGTCATTCCTCGTTCACGATTTCCACCCAGGCTCCTCTGGAAGGCTCGCTGATCTGCGCGGTGCTGCTGACGGCCTTCGTGGTGTTGACGGCGCGCATTCCCCACAATCGGTTCATGTACCTGGCGGTGTTTCCCGGCGTCATGGCCATTTTCCTGGCCCTCCCTTATTTCGGTGATGTCTGGGGCCGCTCGCTGAGCACGGTGATTTATACGGCCTATACGTTCACGGCCACCCTGTCCATGTTCTGTGTGGTGCGGGCATGCCGCCGCGCCGGCGACTGCATCTATGGTGTGGGTGCGCTGTTGTCGGCGGCCATGCGCCTGTGCCTGATGGTCGGCCTGGCCCTGGGCTGGTGGTTCGGCAACCTTACCGAGGGCGGCACGTTTGTGCATCTGTCCATCGTGTGCGTGGTCTGCGTGTACGCCCTGGGCGTGGTGGTGCTGCTGTGGGGCTATCGCAACTCGCGCCAGAAGCCCGTGGTGGAAGTTGTGGAAGTGGTGGTGGAGAAGACGCCCGCCACGTTTGAGGAGTCGGTAGCCGATCGGGTGGACGAGCTGACGCGGGTGCACAATTTGTCGCCTCGCGAGCGCGATGTACTAGTGGGATTGGCCCAGGGCAACACCGCCGCAAGCATCGCCGCGGGCCTGTGCATTTCTACCTCAACGGCTCAGGGCTACATCAAAAGTTTGTATGCCAAGCTCGGTGTAAATCGAAAACAGCAGGTCATCGACTTGTTTCAAAAATAACCAATTTTTAGGGGAGCGCTCATTTCCTCACTTTACTAGACTTCGCGTTGCACTGATCGCTTCGTGCGGCCGGGCCTGGGGCGCGGCGCTCGCTTGCTCAAGGGGAGGGGCGGGTAGGGCACGGCGATCGCACACGAATCCTTAGAAAGGGAGGGATTTCGTATGACGATTTCACGTCGTGATTTTCTGAAGATCGGCGGTGCCTCGTGCATCGTGGCCGGCGCCGGCGCGGCACTCGTGGGCTGCAGTCCGGCGGGTGGCGCCGACGACAAGGCGCTTGCCGAGACCGGCGAGGCAACGCTGGTGGGCTATTCTCCGGTGAACTTCACCGAGGAAGCCGACATTCTCATCATCGGCTCCGGTTACGCGGGTCTGGGCGCTGCCATGGCTCCGGCGCTGGCGGGCAAGAAGATCATCATCGCCGAGAAGCAGGCTCAGATCGGCGGCGACTCCGCCACGTCCTGCTGTTTCATGTTCGCCAACGGCACCGAGCTGCAGCAGAAGGCCGGCAACCCCATGACCATCGACAAGTACTGGGAGGCCAGCGCCGAGAAGCTGTCCGCCGGCTGGGACCAGTACGAGTGGTTCGGCGAGTGGGTGAAGGGCAAGACCTACGCCAACACCCGTTTCGTGGATTCCGCCATCAACGACTTCGGCGCGAAGTATCAGGAGCCCTGCACGGAAGAGGAGCTGCCCCGTCTGTTCGGCTCCGTGATCCTGCCGGCCGACGGCATCGGTTCCGGCGGCCCGAACATCCTGCAGCCCATTGCGGCCAAGTTGAAGGAGCTGGGCACCGACATCCGCTGCGGTCTGCGCGCCACGGCTCTGATCAAGGATACCGAGGGCGCTGTGATCGGCTGCCGCTTCGAGGATACCACCTCCGGTAAGGTAACCGATATCAAGGCCACCTCCACGGTGCTGGCCACCGGCGGTTTTGCCGATAACGGCGAGATGGTGATGGAGCACCTGCCCGCTTGGGCCAACCACGCCCAGCTGGTGCACGGCTGCATCGGCGAGGGCCACAAGCTGGCCGCCGCGGCCGGTGCCCAGATGTTCGGTATGGATTCCTCTTTCGAGCGCTGCAACCTGATGGGCGACATTCCGAACTGCACCACCTGGGGCTATTGGACGCCCATCGTGCTGGTGCTGCCCAACGGCAAGCGCTTCATCGAGGAGGCCCAGTCCCACGACGCGGCCCAGGCCGCCGTGGACGCCGGCTATCGCCAGTGGTGGTCCATCTTCGACCAGCGCGCCTTCGAGGCCCGCGCCATCGCGCATTCGGTCGAGGGCAACATCAAGAGCCACGAGGACGTGTACGTGAAGGCCGACACCTTGGAGGATCTGGCCGTGGGCATGGACGTGCCGGTGGAGACCCTGAAGGCCACCTTTGCTCGCTACGACGAGCTCGTGGCCGGCGGCGGCGAGGACACCGACTTCGGCAAGAAGGCCTGGCTGGAGTCGCTGCAGCCGCCCTACCATGCGCTGAAGCTGAACGTGTGCCGCTACAAGACCTCCGGTGGCGTGATGTGCGGCCCGAACAACCAGGTGCTTGACATGAACGACGCCGAGATTCCGGGCCTGTACGCTGCTGGCGCGGTGGCGCTGCAGTCCTTCGCAAGCGTGTCTGCCTGCATGGCGACCGGCTACTACACCGGCGAGACCCTGGCTGCTCTGTAAGCCTCCCCGCATCGCGCGCTGCGGCGTGCGAGATACGGCGGCCGTCCCGTTCGCGGGGCGGCCGCTTTTTACTGGGAAGAGGTTGCGGTTGCGCATTATCCTTGTTTGCGGTTAAATGGGGCGGTATCACTGAGAGAGCGAGCGAAAGGACGAGTATGGCGACGATGAAACTGGCGGTGCCCACCATGGGAGCTGCGGGGCTGGATGCCCAGCGCGCGGGACATTTCGGGCACTGCGATTGCTTCACGGTGGCGACGATTACCGACGGCGAGATCGGGGAAGTGGCTGCGGTGGACAACCCGCCCCACGAGGAGGGCGGCTGCCTGCGCCCGGTGGGGCTTCTGGCCGATGCTGGTGTGGACGCCATCGTGGCGGCCGGCATGGGCATGCGCCCGCTGACGGGCTTCCAGCAGGCGGGCATCACTGTGTACTTCGACAACGTGCACCCGCAGGTGGGTGATGCCGTTCGGGCCGTGGCCGCCGGCGAGGCACCGGTGATGGGCGCCGATCAGGCCTGCCAGCATCACCACTAGGCTGTGCGACGGCAGCTCAATGACGAGGGCGGTCCACGGGCCGCCCTTTCTGCGTTACAATACCCGAAGCTTTACGTACGCGGGCGCCCGGGTGCCCGCTCATCACGAAGGATGGACCATGGCCATTAACGCACCTAAGGGAACGCGCGATCTTCTGCCCGATCAGGCGTTGTTCTGGAATCAGTTCAGGCAGACGGCGACCGATGTGTTCGGTGTCTACGGTTACCTGCCCATCGAGACACCCCTGATCGAGCAGACCGAGCTGTTCGTGCGCGGTATCGGCGAGGCCACCGACGTGGTGTCCAAGGAAATGTTCACGGCTATTTCCGGCGAGAATCTGCGTCGCTGGGTGGAAGAGGGCGAGGCGCCCGATGCCAAAAGCCGCCTGTCGCTGCGCCCCGAGGGCACGGCTGGCACCGTGCGCGCGGTGGTGCAGCACGACCTGGTGCCCCAGGGGGCAGCGCCGGCGAAGCTGATGTACGCCGGCCCGATGTTTCGCGCTGAGCGCCCGCAGAAGGGACGCTATCGCCAGTTCACCCAGATCGGTGTGGAATGCCTGGGAGCCGAAGAGCCCACGATCGACGCCGAGGCTATTATCATGCTCATGCGCTTCTACGAGAAAGTGGGCATACCGCGCGATGCCATACGGCTGCTGCTGAACTCCATGGGTTGCGAGCAGTGCCGGCCGGCCTACCGCGATCGGGTGAAGGCTTACATGGACGAGCGCGCCGGCGAGCTGTGCGGGACGTGCATGGCCCGCGCCGAGGTGAACCCGCTGCGCGCCTTCGATTGCAAGAACCAGGCCTGCGCTGCAGTGATGGCCGGGGCTCCGAAGATCAGCGACCATTTGTGCGACGATTGCCGCGAGCACTACGAGGCCGTGAAGGCGCTGCTCGACGGTGCGGGTGTGGTCTATGAGGAGGACTACAAGCTTGTGCGCGGTCTGGACTATTATACGCGCACGGTGTTTGAGGTGCAGGTGGACGACGGCATGGGGGCCCAGAACGCCATCGGCGGTGGTGGGCGCTACGACAAGTTGGCCGAGGAAGTGGGCGGCCGTCCCACTCCGGGCCTGGGCTTCGCCCTGGGCTTCGAGCGCTGTGTGCTGGCCTTGGAGGCGGCCGGTCACGAGTTTCCCCGGGCGCAGCGCTGCGACCTGTTCGTGGCCTGCGTGGACGACTTGGTGCGCGCCCGTGCCTTCGCCCTGGTGCAGGAATGCCGCGATGCGGGCTTCATCTGCGAAATGGACCACCAGAAGCGCAGCCTGAAGAGCCAGTTCAAGCTGGCTGACAAGTTGGGTGCGGCGCGCGTGGCCGTCCTCGGCCCCGACGAGCTGGCCGAGGGTGTTGCGACGCTGCGCGACATGGGCACTCACACGGAAGCCAAGGTGCGCCTTGACGAGGTCGTCGGCGAGTTGGGCCGCGCGATTCTGTAGCAGGCGCGGAACGGGCGCGGCGGGAAGCTTGGTTTCTCACTGGGCAGGGGCTCTCCCGAGTGGAGGGCCTCTGCCTTTGCTTGGCGGAAGGACGGGGCTTGCTTTGGGCTGAGTCGCTACAGTCCAAATTCAGCGAGCAGCTCGGCGCGGCGGCCGTCATCGGAGGTTATGGCGTGTAGATCGTCGAGACGCCTTTCGGCTAGCAGGCGATCGACGAGGGCTCCGTAGCGAGCTTCGGCTGCGGCGACGCCCTCGGCATGGCCTTCCGCTCGACCCTCCTCTCGACCTTCCGCTCGACCCTCCTCTCGACCTTCCGCTCGACCCTCGGCACGGCCCTCTTCTCGGCCTTGCGCTCGGCCTTCCTCAAGGCCCTGGGTCCGACCCTCTTCCAATCCCCGCGTCCGCCCTTCTTCGAGACCCTTTTTCAGGGCGAGGCGTTCCAGGATGCGGGCGCGACGGGCATCGTTTTCCTCGATGGTGCTCACGCAATAAAACACCTTGCTCACCCACTTCCGATCGTCGTTGGCCTCGGTCACGATTCTGTCGATACGCCGCACAAGCGGATCGCTGCCGACGCTGCCATTTTGCGTGTAGTGTAACAGATCACGGAGGGCTCCATCGGGCAATGCGTCCCAGGCGCGGGCGTTCAGGGCGATCCAGTGGGCGTTGCAGTCTACGGTCAGATCGGGTGCTTCGCGACAGTGCCGCTCCAAGGTGTAGAGGGGGATGCCGCGGTCGAAGGGGTCGTAGGCGCACATGAATATGATGAAGCTCTCGGGCAGCTCGTCGTAGTCTTTCCCGGGGGCGAGGGCGGTGGTGTCCAAGGCGGACTGGTAGTAGCGAAAGCGCTGCCCGATCAGGGGCTCAGCGCCGGCTTGTATCTCGATGTCGTAGACGCGGTTTGCCTCGCGGGCATACACATCCATGCGCACGCCGCGGCTGTCGATAGCGGGCTCTAATACCTGCTCGGCGTTAAGGTACTCGATGCGCTCGGCTTCAATGCCCAGCACGCAGCGAATAACGTCCTTGCAGACAGATTCATCGAGCATGACGCGGCCGAACATCCAGCGGTTCGTGAAGGCTATGCGCGGGCGGTTCATGGGCGATCCTCTCAGCGGTGACGACGATGGGGCAAGCGTACTAAACCGGAACCGCAGAAGTGTCTCGGGACGTGTCGGAGAAGAATCGGCTGGGAACCGTACAGGAATCGGATAACTGTCGCATGGAGATCGTCGGGGAGTCGTACAGATATCGGAGAAGAGTCGCTCGGGGGTCGCAGGGGGTCTCCGTAGGGGCGGGCTTCAGCCCGCCCCTACGGGATGGTCCCCTACGGAAGGCTTGGAGGGATCGAAAGCTCCGCCCTGTGAAGGGCTGCTTTTATTTGGTGGCTACGTAGGGTTCGGGGATGGATGATGGAAAATCTATGGTGATAAGGCCAGTGGTTCTATTCCCTCGGTAATCGGTTGCAGTGAGGTGGTACGTACCGCTGGGCACGAGGAAACGGAACTCGGTGACAGTCCTTTCGGTTCCATCGCTACGCTCCTCACCAGCCCCGACGCCGCCATCGGGCGCATCGGCCGCGCCGCTCTCGCCGTCGGCCACGCCACCCTCCTCGCCAGTCACCCCGGCAACCGCATCACCGTGCGCCTCCGCTACAGTTTCGGCGCGGTACTCGGTGCCATCGTCGCAGGCCAGCACTGCGTCGGCCACACCCGAGGCATCGGTGAAGCGCAGCAAGGTGGTACCCCGATCGGTGCGCATCTCCACGAGTTGGGGCGGCTCCGTGTCCGCGACGGTATCGGCCGCCGCAGCAGAAGGCTCGGCAGCAGGCACTTCTTCCTCGTAGATGATCTGCGGCTCCGGTGCCTTCAGGTGCTCTGCTGCGACGAAGCCTAAGCTGCCCACCACGCCGAGCACGGCCGCAGCCGCCACGGCCTGCACCAGGCGATCGGCCCCCGTGCGCTCTCGGTTGCCCCGACGCGGCAGCGCGCCCGGAGCCGCCGTGCGCTCCACGGCCCGCTGCAGCGCCGGTGCCAGGGCCGGACCCGCGGGCAGCACCACCATGACCTGGCGTAACTTCGCCAGGGCTCGCTTGATGGTGCGCTGCACGGTGCTGACCGACACCTCCTGGTTCTCGGCAATGGCCTCCAGGCTCATCTCCTGGTAGAAGCGCATGAGCACCACCTCGCGCTCGCCATCGTCCAACTCGTCGCGCAGGGCCCGGGCCAGGCGGCGGTGCTCGTCGCGGTCGGCGATGGTGGCGGCCGGGTTGGCGGTATGCTCGCCGCCCTCGCTGCCGTCGGCGCGCTCGCGCTCGACGGCCTCCAGCTCGTCGGGGGAGGCCGGCACATCCGACGCGCGGCCCTTGCGCTCGTAATAGCGCAAGCACACGTTGCGCGTCACGCCGTTCAAATAGCCGATGAACAGGCGCGGCGTCACGGTGGCGATGTTCTTCCATGCGATGCAATACACTTCTTGCAGCAAGTCGGGGGCAATCTCGGGGTTGGTCTTCGCGAGGATAGCGAAGTACTGCGCCTGGGCGGTGATCTGGTACAACGTCTCGAAGGCCGCACGATCGCCGCCTTGGGCGCGGGCCACCAAAGTGGCCAGCTGCGTATAGGAATTCCACTTGGTCATGGCGGTTGTGCTCGCTTCCCGTGAGTGCCAACGTCGCATCTTACCCGAAGACCATCTGTGAAGGACGTGTGAAAAGAACGAAGCTGCAACAGAAAAGCTGACTAGCTTCTTGCGAAGGGCGGACATCTCATATGGATGACTGTCTCTTGATGCGGGCGATGAGAGCGCCGGCGTCATGTGTGAAGGAGGATGCTCCCATGGAGCGAGAAGGAGAACGCCCACGTATCCAGGGAAAATCGCTGAACGCCACCTCTCGCCGCGAACGCAGCGGGGAGAGGGTGCTCTTTGCGGGGAAATTGCTGAGCGCGCTTCTGGCGGTGGTGCTGGCAGCGGGCCTGCTGCCCATCGTGCCCGCATCTCCTGTCGTGGAAGAGGCTGAGGCCTTGGCGGGGACGACGAACTACGGGGACTTCTTCACGATCGGGCACCGGGGCGGTCGGCCTGGCTCGATCAGCGGAAACACGTTGCGGGGCGCGTCCACTCAGAACTACTGGGATTATGAGTATCGAGATAATCGCTGGATGAGTAGCAGCGTTTTTATCAGCAAAAGGCCAGTTTCGCTTTTGCATGACTGGACGGTTAATGTGCATGCGAATCTTGCCGAGCCCGCTCTGTCGAACGCGGGTGCGGGTTCTAATGCAACTACGGCAAACTTTCAGATAGGTCTCTCTTCTGTATCAGACCCTGCGAGAACCGAGGGATTTGCAGGCATTGTGGTAAGAGATTGGGCTCGGGGAGGGGGCAAGAGCGCCAGCGCCAAGATTTCAAGCATGAGTGGGGGTGTTGTCACAGGCGTCATTCAGGGCCCGCAGACCGTGGATTCGCTTGATACCTATAATGCGGTTCTCTCGTATACGGCATCGTCTCGACGAGTTACCTTTTCGGCGGCGGGAAAAACGTTCACCTATCAAGTTCCCAATAAGCTAGGATCCTCGCCGTACCTCTTCATCCAGGAAACCATTTGGTGGAGCAATGGGTCGACAACAGTGGCAAACCCACCATCCAATTTGACTAGTACAATGGTCTTTCAGTCCATGGCACTTCCTCGGTTGGAGCCTGTCATCGAGAGTGTGGATTTGTTTCGAGAGAATGGTGTCAAGATCGGCAAGGGTGACATCGTGCTTCCTGGCGAGAAGGTGAGGGTGCACTGTGTGGTGAAGAACGCCTACCCTTCTCCGAATAGCCAACAATACCCTATGCATGTGAAGCTGGCCAATACGGCTGATCATCCCACTCAGGGTCTTGCGCCGTTTGCGGACGCGGCTCATCCGCTACAGGTGAACGGGACGACGGTTGCTACGACCTCTGGACCGAATACGGTTACGGGTGCGAATGGCGTGCCTGTGACGCTTGTGGATTCTGCTCCCACGACCGTCTCGTACTGGGCCACCATCACGGGGGCGACGGGCGGCGCGGTCACGCTCTCCCAAGAGCTGATCGAGGACGCCTTCCAGGGGCGCAAGTACGCCACGGTGGAGCTGGTGGCCGAGCAGTCGCTGCGGCCGCTGCCCGACGGCGCCGACCCCGACGACCCCTCGTCGTGGGGCGTCCCCGGCTCCGACTACCACTACACGCGCCTCCCGCAGCCCAACGCGAACGGGTGGAACACCACGCCGGTGGCCGTGCAGTTCTTCGGCGGCGACTTCGACTCGCTGACCCTGGCGCCCGCCAACGGCGACGCGGCCGTGTCGCTGGCCGACCGCCAGACGTGGACGCGCGCCGACGACACCGACGGCTACGGGGTGCAGATCAGCGCCGCCAACTCGGAAACGGGCGACGTGTCCAGCAGGCGCGACGACACCATCAAGATCGACACCTCCGCCCCGCGGCTGTCGCTGGACCCGGCGCTGGGGGCGCTCACGGCCGACGATCGGCCGTCGGATCCCTCCAAGGCGACCTCGGGGGTGTGGAGGCTGCACCGCACGGGCGCCGACGGCTCGGTGGGCTCGGGGCGCGCCGCGCCGCGGGAGTTCCCCCTGGCCGACGGGGCCGGCGCGGCGACGCAGACGGTGGCCGGCATCGCCAACGGCTGGTACGTGGCCGAGGACGCGGCGGGCAACCTGTCGGCGCCGCTGAAGGTGTCCTCCACCGAGCCGCCGAGCGTGGAGCGGCCCTCGGGCAGCCTGGCCGGCCCGGGCGACCCCGGCTACGCGCCGCCCGTGGGGCCGCCCCTGGGCCCGGGCTCCGACCCCGTGCCCGGCCCGACCGTCAAGGAGGACGGCGAGGGCCTCAGGCACGCGCTCATCGAGGAGTCGGTCTCCGAGATGATCGACCCGGCGGCGCCTCCCTTCGGGGGCCTTTTGGAGCCGGCCGAGGCGACGGCCCTGATGGACTACCGCTACGCGGCGTCCTCCACGGCGGCGCCCACCACTAAGGTGGACACGCTGCTGGACGCCGACGGCAACCCGATCGCCTCCTTCGACACCAAGGTGCCCGGCGAGTGCCTCGTCAAGCGCGTGATCACCGACGCCCAGGGCAACACCACCACCATCCTGCTGCATTATTCCACCATCCGGGACAACTGCCCCGCGGTGCGCCCGCTGCAGCCGAGCGACCCGGCCGACCCCGACAGCCCCAAGGTGCCGGGCGACCCGCTGTCCCCCTCGGGGCCGGTGACGGAGGACCCCGACGGTACCCAGCACGTAACCGTTGACTGCGAGGCTTCCGAAGCGGTGAGATCGGGCACGATGGACCGCGACGGGGCCCTCGCGCTGTTGCAGCGCCACTATGACGTGGCGGCGCTGGACGGCGCGGCGGCTACGCTGACGGTGCGGTCGCTGCAGGATGCGACGGGTACAGCGGTGTCGTCCATCGACCTCTCCCAGCCCGCTAACTACCTCATCACCTACGTAGCCTCCGATGCCCAGGGCAACACCACCACAGTGAACCTGACGTACCATCTGATGAGGTGGAAGTCCCCCGAGGTGAAGCCGCCGCCCACCACGACCGACCCGGATCCGAAGCCGCTGGAGCCGCCCGAGCCGCCCCACATCCACCCCGACGGCACGCACCATGCCGTGCTGTACGACAAGGTGCGCGTGCTCGCCCAAGCCGGCGCGAGCCTCTCCCTGGATGCCGTGCGCGCGCTGATGGAGGGCCGCTACACCTTCGCCGCTACCGATGGCGGGACGACGGCGGAGCGCTCGCTGACCCTGGCTTCGGCCGACGGCAGCGCGGTGGACGCCATAGACCTGTCGCGCGAGGGAACCTACCATATCGACTACACGCGGGCCGATGCCGCGGGCAATACCACCACGGTGCACCTGACCTACGAGGTGTTCCGCGACCAGTGCCCGCCGATACGGCCGCTCGAGCCGGTGGATCCCTCCGACCCCACGGGGGATAAGGAGCCCGGCGACCCCTTGCAACCGAGCGAGCCGGTGACAGAGGGCGCGGATGGCACCCAGTCGACGTCGGTGGACTGCTCGGTGACCGAGGCGGTCACGCACGGCGTGATGGACAAGGTGGGCGCCCAGGCCCTGCTGCGCCGTCATTTCCTGCCGAGTGGCGTGGACGGCGGCGATGTGACGGTGACGGTGCAGTCGATGACCAACGCGGCAGGCGACCTTATCTCGGCTATCGATCTGTCTCGGCAGGCTCACTACCGCATCACCTATGTCGTGCGGGACGGGACCGGCAACACCACTACGGTACGATTGGCGTACCAGCTGATCAGCTCGCGGGTACCGGGCGTGATGGCGACGCCCGATCCGGACGAGGTGACCGATCTGATTCCCGGCGATCCGCTGAATCCGCAGCCGCATCCGCTGGATCCCACGCATCCGCCCACGGTGGCGGCCGATGGCACCCAGCATGCGGAGGTGGCCGACGAGATGCGCGTGCCCGTGAAGCGCGGGGCCGAGCTGACCCTGGCCGACGCGCGCAGCCTGGTGAACCGCCGCTACACGTTCACGCCCGAGGTCGCGGGCACGGTGTCGGAGGTGTCGCTTGCCATGGCCGACGGCTCGGGCGGCCCCGTGCGCTCCATCGACCTGTCGTATCCCAGCGCGTGGCGCATCAACTACAAGGTGCGCGACGTGAACGGCAACACCGTGAAGGTGAATCTGCGCTACCTGGTGGTGGCCAAGCCGCCCACGGTGACGCCGGGCAAGCCGGGAGGGAATGGTGGCCCGGGCGAGGACAATGGCTCGAGCGGGCGCGATCCGCTGCCGCCCAGCTCGGTGACGGTGGATCCGGAGACGGGGTTAACTCATGCGGTCATCAACGACGAGGTGACGGTGCCCACCGAGGACGATCCCATGACGCCCGCGGCCATGGCCTCGTTCATGGAAGCGCGCTACGGGGCGGCTTCGGGCCTGCCCGATGGCAAACTGACCCGAGGAGCGCCGCAGCTCTACGATAGCGCGGGCAAGGCGGTGACGGCTATCGACCGGTCGCGGCCGGGCGACTGGCGGGCCGATCAGGTGATCACCGACTCGGCGGGCGATACCGTCTCCATTCGGCTGACCTATCTGGTGCGCGAGGGCACGGTAACGGGCGGCACCTCGGGCGGCAATGGCTCGAGCGGCGCCGGGGATGGCGGCGGCGCGGGCGATGGTTCGGGCACCCAGGCGGGCTCGGGCGGCGGAGGCGACGGCGACGGTCGCGGTCGCTGGGCGTCGCGCATTCACCAGCTTCCCCAGACCGGCGGCATCTTCGGGCCGTGCCCGGTGCACATCCTGTTCGTGCTGATCATGCTGTTGTCGGCCGCTTACACGCTGGCGCGCTTGCGCCAGGAGGCCGCCCATCGCGCCGAGCGTCGCCGCCGCGATGCCGAGTGGGAGGAGTTCTATCGTGAAGCTGTCCGATAAGATGCTGTACGCCCTGCTTGCCTTGGGCGCCGCAGGCCTGGCCGTGCTGGGATTCTGCCCCCTGGACTGGCTGTGGGCCGTAGCGACCCTGCTCGTGATAGGAACCTGCGCCTGGATACTCCGCAGCCGCTGTGCCCGCCAGGATGAAGACGAGGCGCGGTCCCGAAGGTAGGGAGGCGGCGCGGACAGCCCCGCCCTCCCCCTCCGTAGGGGCGGGCTTTAGCCCGCCCGCATCCCGAGGATTGACTGTGCGGATGAGCTCGGGACGAAGGGCTTTTCAGCTAGCAGCACATTTCGTGACTCCCCTATACTTGCATTTCAAGTATAGGGGAGATATACTTGTTATACAAGTATAAGGAGGTGCGCAATGCCGCAGCTGTCACTTTACCTGGATGAGCCGACGATGGAATTGTTGCGCGAGCAGTCAGCTCGGGCCCAAACATCTATGTCGAAGTTCGTGACGGGGTTGATTCAAGAAAGCAAGGAGGGTCGCCGTTGGCCCGAAGGCTATTGGGATCAGGTGTACGGATGCCTTGCCGACCCGACGTTCGTAGCCCCAGCAGAAGTGAGCGTGCCGCTCGATGAGATTGTTCTATTCGAGTAAGGAGCGGCTATGTACCTTCTTGATTCGGACATTTGTATCGAGATAATGAGAGGCCGTCTTCCCGTGGCTCAGGAGTTGATGAGAAAAACGTCGCCCGAGTTGTTTGGTATCCCGGCTATCGTGGAAGCTGAGTTGCGGTATGGCGCTGAGAACAGCGATAACCCTGAAGAAGGCCGATATTGCGTCGAGAGTCTCCTGGCACCGTTGAGCATTGTGCCTTTTGATTCGCGCTGTGCGGGATTCTACGCAAAATTAAGAGCGGACCTCAAGCGTCGTGGGAGCATGATAGGACCAAATGATTTGCTCATAGCTGCCACTGCTTTGGCGAATGGCGCGACATTGGTGACAAATAATGTAAGAGAGTTCAGCCGCGTCAAGGGCCTTACCCTGGAATCTTGGGCCCAGGTGGAGTGGAAGCCATAGGGCCCCGTACGCCAAGCTCCCTTTCCCGATTTCCTTATGTTGGGGGGGGTGAGTGACTAACAGTGAGGGCGGCCCGAAGCCCGCCCCCGGCGGGGCGGCTGGAACTCGGAGGACTGGGGCTGGGGCGATCTTTATGCTTGCGGTTTTCTTTCGGGTATTTTACGGGGTGTGGGTTGACGGGGACGGTTCGGGTATAGTGTGGCGAAACCTTTGACGGGGCAGCAGGCTCCGAGGTGAGATGCGAGGTCGATTGCGGCGCAGCGGGGAAGCCGTTGTTGCGTGCGCGACCGAGAGAGGATGAGATTAGTGGCACAATCTGGTTTGGACGCCCTGCTGGAGGCCTTGCGCCAGTCGGGCATGAACACCGACGACATGGGTTCGGGCCCGAGCGCCGGCGCTGGGGCGTCGGGTACGGGCGCGGGCAATGCCGGTGCTGGCGCTGGTTCGGCCGGCAATGGCGCTTCGGGCTCGCGCGGCGGCGTGGGCGGTTTCGGCGGCTTCCCGTTCGGGGGCTTTGGCGGTTTCGGCGGCAACGGCGGCGGCAAGGGCGGCAAGGACGCGGCCGGCGGCGACGGCGACGGCCCGGTGAGCTTCGACTTTCTGGCGAACGACTTCCACCTGCCCTCTAAGAAGTGGCTCGTGATTTTCATTCTAGTGGCCCTGCTCGTGGTAGCGGGTGCCTATTGGTGGTTCCATCCGGCCATCAACATCCATTCCACCGACTTCTGGGGCTTTGTGTTCATCGTGATTCTGCTGCCCGTCTTCCTGGTGCTGTGGACGCGCTCCAAGCAGTACAAGACCGGCACGAAGGAAGTGACGAAGAACGAGGGCAAGGCCAAGACCTTCCGTTTGCTGTCATTCATTCCCGTGGCCGTGGTGGCCCTGGTGGCCATTGGTGCCGTCATGTCCATGGCCATCTTCCCGGGCAACGCCGAGAAGTATTCCAACGTGCTGAAGACCGATACGCTGGAGTTCGCCCAGGACATCAAGGAAGTGAACTACAACGAGATTCCCGTTATCGATCGCGACTCGGCCATCCTGCTGGGCAATCGCGAGATGGGCTCCATCCCTGAGTATGTGAGCCAGTTCGAGGTGTCGAACCTGTATTCCCAGATCAACTACCAGGGCACTCCGGTGCGCGTGAGCCCGCTGGGCTACGCCGATCTGTTCAAGTGGTTCACCAACCGCGAGGCGGGCATCCCGGCCTACGCCCTGGTGAACATGACCACTCAGGATGCCGAGATCGTGCGTCTGGACGACAGCCCCATCCATTACTCCCAGAGCGAGCCGCTCGTGCGCAACATCGACCGTCATGTGCAGCTGAGCTACCCCTTCTATATGTTCGGCGAGAAGTCCTTCGAGATTGACGAGGACGGCCACCCCTGGTGGATCTGCCCTGTGAAGGACTTCACCATCGGCCTGTTCGGTGGCGAGACCATCAGCCGCGTGGTGCTGTGCGATGCCACCACCGGCGAGACCCAGGATCTGGCCGTGGCCGACTGCCCCGAGTGGGTCGACCGCGTGTTCCCGGCCGACCTGCTGATCAAGCAGTACAACTGGTGGGGCATGTACAACAACGGCTGGTTCAACTCGTTCCTCGGCCAGGAGGGCGTGGTGCGCACGACTCCGGGTACCGACGGCACCCTGGGCTACAACTACATCGCCAAGGACGACGATGTGTGGGTGTACACCGGCGTGACCTCGGCTACGGCCGATAACTCCATCATCGGTTTTGTGCTGGTGAACCAGCGCACCCAGGAGTCGCACTTCTACAGCGTGGCCGGTGCCACCGAGGACTCGGCCATGCAGTCGGCCGAGGGCCAGGTGCAGAATTTGCGCTACACCTCCACCTTCCCGCTGCTCATCAACGTGAGCAATCAGCCCACCTACTTCATGGCTCTGAAGGACGGCGCGGGTTTGGTGAAGAAGTTCGCCATGATCGACATCCAGCGCTACCAGAACGTGGCCGTGGGCGATACGGTGGCCGACACCCAGAAAGCCTACGAGGCACTGCTGGCCACCAACGGCGTGGTGGCCGAGGACGCGAGTGGCGCGACTGACGTGAAGACGGTAAAGGGAACCATTCGCTCGATGAACCAGGCGGTCATCGAGGGCAACACCCACTTCTATGTGACTCTGGAAGACGAGAACGGCAACATCTTCGACTTCGCGCTGCCGGGCCTGCTCGACATCGTGGGATACAAGGTGGGTGACGTGATCAACTTCACCTATGTGGAGTCGGCCGGCTCCAACGTGACGCCGGCCTATGAGATCCTCGGCGGTGACGCGTCGACCGCAGACGCCGGTGACGGCGCAGCGGTCGAGAAGCCGGCGGCGAGCGATAACGCGGCCGCGGGCGACGAGAACGCCTCGGGTGAGCCGCAGGACGATGTGGTGCAGCAGAACGGCGCTGCCCAGACCCCGGCCGATGTGGCGGCAGGCGACGACACGAAGGACGTCGCGTAACCTTTTCGATTCTCCGAGAGGGAAGCGGGCGAGAGCAATCTCGCCCGCTTTTTATTTTCCCTGATCAAACCCAGGGTTTATAGAGGGGTTTAAGGGTTTAAACTTCTTTTTTCTCCTTGGTCGATGTGCGTTTTCGACAGAGCGTTCATAGTGCGTCGTGCAGCGAGGGAGCTGCATCAGACGGGGCAGCATGATGCTGCATCCGCACGAATAAAGGGCGTGCGGAGTCAATCTCAAGAGGGAAGGGAATCCATCATGGGAAATGCAATGAACGTATCTCGTCGCGACCTGTTCAAGTTCGGCGGTATGGCCGCCCTGGGCGTGGCCGGTGCCTCGGCACTTGCAGGCTGCGCGCCGCAGCAGAAGATGGCCGAGACCGGCGCCGCCGCTGACGGCTCCACCTATGTGGGCCCGAGCTTCCTGCAGAAGCCGGCTGAGATCACCGAGTTCGCCGAGACCCACGAGTACGACGTCGTCGTGGTGGGCGCGGGCGAGTCGGGCTTGTCCGCCACCCATGCCGCCCTGGAGGCCGGTGCTTCCGTGGGCGTGCTGCAGAGCCTGTCTATCGTGCAGACCGCCGGCAACATGGCCGCTTCCATCGACCTGGCCAAGACGAGCGAGGCCGCTATCAAGGCCTGCGTGTCCTTTATCAGCTACAAGAGCGACTACCGTTCCAACGCCGGCCAGGTGGAGACTTGGGCCCGCACCTCCCAGGAGGCTCTGGCTTGGTGGGCCGAGGCCGCGGCCAAGGGCGGCAGCGAGTCTCAGCCCTACGATTACGTGGTGAACTGCAACGGCCACGACGTGTTCTTCCATGCCAACACCTACTTCCATGACGAGGGCCACCAGAAGGGCGCGCTCGTGATCGGCGATGCCGTGCAGGAAGAGGGCGCCGAGATCTTCTTCGAGACCCCCTGCGTGCAGCTGTATGTGGAGGATGGCCGCGTGGCCGGCGCCATCGGCGAGAACAAGAACGGCGAGCACGTGCTGCTGAAGGCCGCCAAGGGCGTCATCATGGCCGCTGGCGACTATGTGGGCGACACCGAGATGCTGTACTACTACACCCCCGATGCCAAGGGCCTGCACCAGGCCGTGGACTTCCGCAACGGCACGGGCCTGAAGGCCGCCATGTGGGCCGGCGCTCAGATGTGCCCCGCCTCCCACACCAAGATGGTGCACGGCGAGGGCCCGAAGGTGCGCTTCGAGATGCCGTACCTGTTCCTCGACCGTCACGGCAAGCGCTTCATGGACGAGGGCTGCTGCCGCATGGGCTACCTGAACGAGTACACCAACAAGTACCTGGCCGAGGTGGACTTCGAGGATTCCACGGCCGCCAAGTTCTTCTCCATCGTGCCGACGAACTGGCAGGAGCACTACGACGCGTGGGAGTCGTTCTCCGACATCTCCATCCACAACGCCTACCGCAACGTTGATCCCGAGGCGTGGATCAAGGGCGAGACCCTGGAAGAGCTGGCGGCCAACATGATCGCCTACGCTGACGAGCAGGAATGGGCCCACGACTACACCGTGGAGGCCATCGTGGAGTCCATCAACCGCTACAACGAGCTGGTGACTGCCGGAGAGGGCGATGCCGACTTCGGCAAGCGCGACGAGTACATGGTGCCCATCGAGGCCCCCTGCTACGCGGTGCCCCGCGGCGCCAACAACATCGACGCTCTGGTGGACGGCCTGTGGTGCGACCATCACTTCCAGTGCCTCGACGTCGACATGAAGCCGATCGAGGGTCTGTTCGCCGTCGGTAACGCCTCTGGCCCCTTCTTCGGCAACAGCAACTACCCGATGGATATCGAGGGCCTGTCGGTGGGTCGCGCCATCACCACCGGTTTCGCGACCGGTCGCTACGTGGCGGGTCTCTAAGTTATTCGCTGCCTGCGGGGTCGACTCCCTCCCCCTGCTCCCGCAGGCTCCCCTCCTCTGGAAAGCCGGCGATCTTCGCGGTCGCTGGCTTTTCTGTTTGCGGCTGCCATCTGCGGATTTGCTGCTATAATCCCTGTGGGAGGAAAGGGGTCTCATTGAGCGAGGTAATTGGGCAAAGGGAGGAACGGCGCGCGCTGCTGCGTGGCGGTCGCCGCTATATCGTGGCCTACGGGTGCGCTCGGGCTTGGGCGACGCTGACGTTCACGGGCACACAGTCCGCAGCTGCGACAGCGGCGATGACGGTGCCCTGGAGCTTTAACCCCCACCTCACGTTCGATGCGGGCTACATCGCCATCGGCATTCTGCTGCTGCTATGCTTTCGCCGCTTCATCCCGCTGAACGAACATCGGCTGGTGCGCGCCGGGGCCGCCGCGGGCATGCTGCTGGCATCGGCGGCCTGCGTGGCGGCCCCATGGTTTCCCGAGGCGACGTTCTCGCTGATTGTCGGCGGGTCGCTGGCGGCCGGTGTGGGCTACGGGCTGTTTCTGCTACTGGCGGCGGAAGTGCTGTGCACGTTCAGCCTCCTGCGCATCTTCTTGTTCCTGTCGGGGGCTATGCTGTTGGGCGCGGTGATCACCTTCTTCTGTCAGGGCCTCACGGCGCCCCAATTCCAAGTTATGCTGGTGGGACTGCCGGTGCTGGCGATGCTGTACCTGCGCACGGCCTACGAGCGCGTGCCCGAAGTCGACCGCCCCAAGCGCGGCGTGCCGAAGTTCTCGTATCCGTGGAAGCTGTTCGCGCTGTACGGCCTGTACGCCTTCGCCTACGGCATGCGGGCGAATCAGCTGGTGGCGGGCGCGGGACGGCACTCGTCGGTGTCCACCGCCATCCTGATGGCGGTGCTGTTCCTGACAGCCTACTTCGCGTCGCGGCGCTTCAATATCGGGCTTTTGTACCGCTCGCCGCTGGTGCTCATGGTCTGCGGCTTTCTGCTTATTCCCGCCGAGAGCGTCTTCGGTCCGGCGGCTTCCAGCTACCTCATTTCCATCGGCTACTCGCTCATGTCGTTCCTCGTGATGTTTCTGCTGTACGACATCTCAAAGCGCACGGGCGTGGCCATCGTGGCCTTCATCGCCTTCAAGAATGCCGAGCAGCTGTTCCAAGTGATCGGCGGCGAGGCTACGGGCGTGCTGGCCCTAGTGGGGCTGCCGACGGCCACCCAGGATATGGTGGTCACCGTGGTGGTGAGCGTGGTGATTCTGGGGGCCACGGTACTGCTGTTCTCCGAGAAGGAGCTGGCCAGCAAGTGGGGCGTGGGGCTGCTTGAGGAGGGCGGCCTGGTGCAGCGCACGGCCGAGGAGGAGCATGCCCGCGTACGCGTGGAGGAAGTGGCGCGCACCTACCGGCTGAGCCCCCGCGAGGAAGAGGTGCTGACGCTTTTGGCCGAGGGGAAGACCGGGCGCGTGATTTGCCAGGAGCTGTTTATCGCCGAGGGCACCTTCAAGGCCCATACGCGGCATATCTACGAGAAGATGGGCATCAATTCCCGTAAGGAGCTCTTCGACCTACTGGGCGTGCAGGGGTAGGGCGCGGAAGGCTGGATGACCGTAGGGGCGTGTAGGGGTGGCCTTGAGCCCGCCCGCGAGGGCGGCTGCTGCTCTTTGGGCAGCCGCTCGCGAACATTTTCTGGAGAGCGGGGAAATGCCCCTTGACGAGGCGAGCAGTCGCCCTATACTGAACAGGCTGCCCAAATCGGGCGGCGCAACGAACAGAACAGTTCCGCTACTTAAGACAGCAGGCACCGCGCCCGCACGCCCCTAGGGGTTCGCGCAAGGCCGGTTTAATCGCGCAAGCGGCCCGCCGAGGTGGTCGACATGATTCGCTTCCGTGAATTCTGCGGCCTCCGTCTTATGGGCGGGGGCCGCATCGCTTTCTCAGGCAGGCGGCCCACCCACCGAGGTGCGGAACGCGGAAAGCTTGAGAAGGAGGTGTACGTACAACATGCCCAACGCTCAGAACAAGGAGATGCTCGCCAGCATCAAGGAGGATCTCGACGGCGTTTCCGCCATGTGGGTCGTGGACTACCGCGGCCTCACGGTGAAGGAGATGCAGCAGCTGCGTCGCGACATTCGCGAGACTGGCTCGGTGCTGAAGGTCTACAAGAACACGCTGGTTCACCTGGCGCTGTCCGAGGCCGAGCTGCCGACCCTCGACGATATGCTCGCCGGCCCCAGCGCGTTCGTGTTCTCCGGCAACGATGTGGCCGCTTCCGCGAAGGCCCTGAAGACCTTCGCCAAGGCCAATCAGAACCTTGAGATCAAGGGCGGCCTGATGGAAGGCGCTGCCGTGTCGGCCGCGGAGGTGGAGGCAATCGCCTCTCTGCCCTCTCGCGAGCAGCTCATGGCTCAGATCGCCGGTGCCATCTCCGGCGTCGCTCGTGGTCTGGCCACCACCATCAACGGTGTGCCCCGTGGCCTGGCCCAGGTCGTCAAGGCCGTGGCCGAGCAGAAGGAAGCTGCCTAACAGCTCGGGCGGCCTGAGATGGGCCGCGTAGCAACGAAGAAAATTTGGCCGGCACGAAGAGGCGCCGGCCCCCTTTGAAAGGAAACTAACATGGCTGTTACTCGTGAAGAGATCATTGAGGCTCTGAAGGAGATGTCCCTGCTCGAGGCTTCCGAGCTCGTGAAGGACATCGAGGAGACCTTCGGCGTGTCCGCCGCTGCTCCGGTGGCCGTGGCCGCCGCCGCTCCGGCTGAGGGTGGCGCTGCCGCCGAGGAGAAGTCCGACTTCGACGTCATCCTCGAGGGCTTCGGCGACAACAAGATCGCCGTCATCAAGGTTGTCCGCGAGATCACTGGCCTGGGCCTGAAGGAGGCCAAGGAGGTCGTCGAGGGCGCTCCGAAGCCGGTGGCCGAGGGCGTTGCCAAGGACAAGGCCGAGGAGATCAAGGGCAAGCTGGAAGAGGCCGGCGCCGCTGTGACCCTGAAGTAAATTCGCTTTCGCGAAACTTCTCCAGTCGAGAGACTGCCAAGAACCCCGCTTTCGAGCGGGGTTCTTTTTGTTCCGGGCGCGTGCGTGTCAGCTTCTTGGCCAAAATGAACCACTTCTCGTCATCGTTTTGCGCTGCTCGCCCGATTTTGTTGCCAGCTAACGGGGAAAACGCCTTCGCATGAAAGGGGTGGGGCTGTGAAAACTACGAGAAGTATGTGATTTTGGCCAATCTAGCCGAGCCGCTTCTGGAGGGAGGCGGTGTCGCGGCGCACCTGGACCCGAGCGGTCTCGTAGGAGCGCACGGCGGCTGTGAGATGTTTTCGGACCGGCGCAACAGGCGAGAGCTGCGCCCTAGTGTTAGATTGGGCGGCGGCCGCATCGGTTCCCAGGGGTTCACAACCAGCACGAGGGCGATTACGTACATGACCTGGTTTTCGCCACCTGCTCCGCGCGGAAGGGCGCCCATGCTTCAGGAGGCGGCCAATAGCGTATATACGCCGGAAGGCGCCAACGCAGGCGATCATGTGAACATGGCCTATTGGGTGGGTGGCAGCATGCAGAAAGGCGCGGCGGCTGCCATGGTTCACCCCATCATGGGCGGGGGCGCTTGCGGCACTTATGCCTTTATGCGCGTCAACAAAGACGGCAAGCGTTTCTGCAACGAAGACGCCCCGCTGCTGGGCATCACCAACGCTTACATGACATCTCCCGGTCATGTGGTGTGGACGGTGATGGACGCCGATTTTGCATCGGAGCTGAGTCAAATGACCCTGCTATCTCAGTACAGCGGATCCACCTCGGGCCCCTTTGACCCGACGTTGGGGTATACGCCCGAAGAGCAGATGGAGATGTGCTTGGAGACGGGGGCCTCGGTAACGGGGGAGACCTTGGAAGATCTGGCTGCAGCCATGGGCGTGCCCGCCGACAATCTGGCCGCTGCCGTTGCGCGCTATAACGAGTTGGCCGCCAGGGGTGCAGATGAGGATTTCGGAAAGGATGCCGCGAACTTGTTCCCCATCGCACGGCCCCCGTTCTACGCTTCTCAGGTAACGGCTGCCCTGCTCACCTGCGCGAGCGGCCTTAACGTGGATAGCTCCATGAACGTGTGCTCCGCCGCAGGTGAGGCCATCCCGGGTCTGTACGCCGTGGGAAATGCCGCGGGCAACTTCTTTTCTAACGATTACCCCATGGTGTGTCCGGGTATCAGTCACGGACGTTGCCTCACCTTGGGTTATGTACTGGGCGAGCAGTTGGCGAGATAGTTTCGCACGCGTCGCTCGTCGTCCTGCCCGTTGAGGGCGACCTCTCCCTGAGCCCCGCTCTCCTATTGGGCGCCGCCTCATTTCGAGGCGGCGCTTTTTCCGACGGGGGCGACGGTCGCTTGGTAAAGATTCGATGCAAAAGGAGAGCCGCACGATGGCGGCTCTCTGGAAACGTTGCAGCAGCGATGCGGGTTATTCCGCGTAGCGGAACAGGGCGGCTGCCGGCGAGGCGGTGGGCATCTGGTCCTGCTCCACGATGTAGATGTGGGCGTCCTGGGCCAGGGCAGCCTGGGCGAAGGCGTCGGTGATGTCGGGCGCGGCCGGATCGATGTAGCCGTCGTCGACCGGGTTCGGGTTGCCGTCGAAGGCGACGGTGCCAGTGTTGATGTCGAAGCCGCCGGGCAGAATCTTGCCCTTCACCATGAACAGGGCCGCCACGCGGCGCTCGGCGAGCGCCATGCCGATGGCGTCGAAGTCGTCGGAGGCCTTCCCGTGGGCCGCATCGGCACCGAACTGCTCAGCGGCCTGCTTGATGTTCGCATCGCGGATGCCGTCCATCACGGCCAGCGACTCTTCCAAGAGCGCCTTGCCGTCAAGGCCGGCCGGATCCTTCTTGATGCCCTCGGGCAGCAGGTGGCGCAGGGTGCAGATCTTGCGGAAGGCGTGCTCGTACTCCTCGTCGCAGCACAGGATGATGGGCGTGGTATCGTCGCGCACCAGATAGTCGTTCACGGCCTTGTTCACGTAGCGGAACCACTGGGCGGCGTCTTCTTTCTTTACGTCGTTGCGCGACTGGTGGTCGTGATACTGACCCATGTGACCCTCAAGGGTGATGTAGTCCAGCGCGCCCAGCTCGTCCTTCTTCATGTCGGCGGCCGTGTCGTCGCTGTTGGCGAAGAGCTCGCTGAAATAGTCGTGCACCTCGCGCGGCAGCTGCTGGCGCTGAACATGGGTGCGGTCACCCTTCGCCCAGCTGAAGCGGTCGTTGCCGAGCTCGAGCACGTAGTACTCGGTGCCGTACTGGAAGTTGCGCAGCAGCGGCTTCACGAAATAGGTGTCGCCGGCGGCCACCATGGGATCGGGGGCGAAGAACAGGTTGTACACATACACGTCGTCGTTGCCCATGAGGAATCCCAGGCCCTCGCCAGCGTGCAGCCACAGCGGCATGTCGGGATGGGCGAGCAGGTAGTCGGCCTTCTCCAGGATGCCCTTATAGGCGTCCTTGCTGTAGCTTTCGGCCAGGGTGCGCTCGGCGTCTTTCATGAGATCCTTGAACATGTCGCGATCCCAGATGTCGCGGCGCTCCTCGCGCTCGCTGTGGTGAACGGGAATATACAGCGACACGACCGGTGCGGGCACATCCGAGAGGATGGCGGGGTCGAAGCTCTCCATTACGTGAATGCTCTCGTCGGTCTTGCGCAAGGTCTCCTTCTCGTCTTTCATGACGAACCTCCATAATAATCGGGAACTGCTGGGTCGCGCAGCCTTGGGGGCCAGCGTCCCGGAGCGATCCTGCGGGATCGCACGGAGCGGATGGGAAGGCGTTGCGCAGTGAAAAGCATAGCCCCCGACCGGAGAAATCGGGGGCTATGGGCGGGTCTGTGAACTTCTGGTTGCCGAAATGCTGATTTGGGGGCTTACCGCTTCTCGTAGCGCTTCACGTTCATGGCGCGCATGGCGTTCAGGATGGCGATAACGGCCACACCCACGTCGGCGAACACGGCCATCCACATGTTCGCGATGCCGAAGGCGGCCAGCACGAGCACAGCAAACTTGATGCCGAGGGCGAAGATGATGTTCTGCCATACGATGCGCATGGTGCGCCGGGCCACGTCGATGGCCTTCGCGATGTCGTCGGGGCTGTCGTTCATGAGCACGATGTCGGCGGCCTCGATGGCGGCGTCCGACCCCATGGCGCCCATGGCGATGCCGATGTCGGCGCGGGTGAGCACCGGCGCGTCGTTGATGCCGTCGCCCACGAAGGCGAGCTTGCCCTTGCCGCGGGTGTCGCGCTCGGTGGCGGCCAGCAGCCGCTCCACTTCCGCCACCTTGTCCTGGGGCAGCAGCTCGGCGTGTACCTCGTCGATGCCGAGCCGGGCGGCCACGGAGGCGGCCACATCGGTGCGGTCGCCGGTGAGCATGACGGTCTTCTTCACCCCGGCCGCGTGCAAGTCGGCGATGGCTCGGGCGGCCGTGGGCTTGATGGTGTCGGCGATGACGATGGTGCCGAGGAAGGCCCCGTCAGCGGCCACGTACAGCACCGTGCCAGCGGCATGGGTCGCCTGGAAGGGCACGCCATGGGCGGTCATGAGCTTGCCGTTGCCCACGAGCACGCCGCGACCGTCCACGACGGCCTCCACGCCCTGGCCGCTCACCTCGCGCACGTCGCGGATGCGCTCGGCCAGCGGAGCGGCGTTGGCAGCGGGTCGTTCCCCATTCATCATGGTGTCGCCGCCCGACCGTTCCCCATTCGCCATGGCGTCGCCGTAGGCTCGCACCGATTGGGCGATGGGATGGGTGGAGAAAGCCTCGGCCGCGGCGGCGGTGGCCACAAGCTCGGCCTCGGTCACGCCGGGGGCGCACGCCAGCTCGGTCACGGCGAAGGTGCCGTCGGTAAGCGTACCGGTCTTGTCGAACACGACGGTTTCCGTGGAGCCCAGGGCCTCCAGGTAGTTCGACCCCTTCACCAGAATGCCGAGGCGCGAGGCGCCCCCGATGCCGCCGAAGAACGATAGGGGCACCGAGATCACCAGCGCGCAGGGGCACGACACTACGAGGAAAGTGAGGCCGCGCAGCACCCAGTCGGCCCAATCGCCGCCGAGCAGCAGCGGGGGCACGATGGCGAGTACGGCCGCCACGCCCACAACGATGGGGGTGTACACGCGGGCGAAGCGCGTGATGAAGTTCTCGGTGCGGGCCTTCTTCTCAGCGGCGTTCTCCACCAGTTCCAGGATGCGGCTCACAGTGGAATCCTCGAAGGGCTTCGTGGCGCGTACTGTGAGCTTGCCCGTGAGGTTCACGCAGCCGGAGATGATCTCGTCGCCCGGGCGCGCCGTGCGGGGTACCGATTCGCCGGTGAGCGCCGCGGTGTCGATCTGGCTGTCGCCGGTGAGGATGACGCCGTCCAGTGGGATGCGCTCGCCGGGCATGACGATGAACTCGTCGTCGGGGGCCAGCTCGAAGGGATCCACCTGCTTCAGTTTCCCCTCTTCCATGACGTTGGCGAACTCCGGCGCGATGTCCATCATATCGGCGATGGATTTCCGCGATTTGTCCACGGCATAGCTTTGGAACAGCTCGCCTACCTGGAAGAACAGCATGACGGCGGCGCCCTCGGCCATGTGCGGCTCGGTGTGGGGGAACAGCACCAGCGCGAAGGCGCCGAAGGTGGCCACGGTCATGAGGAAGTCCTCGTCGAGGGCGTGACCGCGGAAGAGGTTGCGGAATGCGCTGGCGATGACGTCGTAGCCGGCGATGAGGTAGGGAATGAGGAAGAGCGCGAACTCGGCGTACACGTCGCCGGGGCTGCCGAAGGCGGCACGCAGCAGGCCGGTCTCTTCCACGATGATGATGGCGAAGAAGATGACGAGGGCGACGATGATGCGGGTGAGGAGGCGTTTTTGCTTGGGGCTCATGGTGGGGTCCTGTTTCTTGCCGTTCGCGCGAGGTTTCGGGGTAATACTCGATGCTCAGACAGTCCTCGCTCGGCGGAAGTGTCCACCGGACACTTCCGTTCGCTGCGGAACTGCGCGTCGAGCGTCACCCCGAACCCTCGCGCTGCTCTTACAAATCAGAAAAATGCTCGGTTCTACCGTTTGATGAGGCAGTCTTTCTCGTAGCTGGTGCATACCTGCTGGGCGGCGTCGACGATGGCGGCGAAGACCTCGGCGTCTTCGGTGTCGGCGTCGATGACGAGCTTGCTCGTCATGAAGGAGATGGACGCCTTGTTCACGCCGGGCAGCTGGTTGATGCCCGTTTCCATCTTCGCGGCGCAGTTGGCGCAGTCGAGGTTCTCCAGCTTGAATGATTTCCGCATGGTAGTTCCTTTCTCGGGGGGGGGTCTCTTCTGGGGGACGGTGGTGGCTTGCGGGTGGTCGAGCGGTCGGGCTCGCTAGGGTGCGAGTTTAGGGCGCGCGGTGCGGGTTACTCGCAGACGTGGGTGATGCCTTGGGCGAGCATGGTGAACACGTGATCGTCGGACAGCGAGTAGATGACGTTCTTGCCGTCGCGGGCGGCCTTCACGAGGCGGGCCTGCTTCAAGGTGCGCAGCTGGTGACTCACCGCGCTTTGGGTGCAGCCGATGGCCTCGGTGATGCCGGTGACGCTTGAGGGGCCGCCCATGAGCGCGAACAGGATCTTGATGCGCGTGGTGTCCGAGAACGCCTTGAACAGGTCGGCCACATCGAAGAGCAGCTCCTCGTCGGGCATATCCGAGAACAGCTCGGTTGTGGCCTCGCGGTTGCAGCCGCAAGGGCAGTCGATCATCTGGGCGCAGGCGGTTTCCACGACCTGTCGTGCTTCCTGTTCCAGCGATACGGTTTTCGCCATGGTGGCTCCTTCTGAATGTAACAACATATGAACAATTATTCATAAGTATAGGCAATGTCACAGCGCTGTCAAGGGGGAGTGGGGGAGATTCTACTTTTCCGCTCAGCGGCAAGCAAAGCGTAACGACGCCGTTGTCCGTTTCCGCAGCCCCCAGCGCTACCATGGGGACGAGGCGCTGTTCGGCACGGCGGCTCGGACGTCGGCGCGGCTACCGCGCGGTTGTTCCGCCCCGTTCTCGCTCTTATACCCGATGCGCCCCGAGCAACGATTCCCGAAAGGTGATGTCATGAGAGCTTATCAAATTGTTGATGCCGCTTACGTGGAGCGCGAAATAGGGTCCATGCCCTTGGTGGACGTGCGGCCTCCGTTGTATTACAACACGGGCCATATTCCCACGGCGATCAATATCCGTCTCGATGTGGCTGCCGAGACTGCCGATCCGTCGGCCTCGCTGGCCGAGATGTTCCAGGACCATGGCGTTTTTCCCAAGGATGCCGTCATCGTGTACTGCCAGTCGGGCATTCATGCGAAAATCGCCTGCGACTATTTGGCTGCGGCCGGTTACAGCCAGCTGCGCCTGTACGCGGGCAGTATGAACGATTGGGCGAGTGACCCATCGCGCCCCATCGAGCAGTTCGATCGAGCCTTCGCGCGGGCTTCGTAGGGGCGAAAAGGGGAGTGATGGAGACGATGAAGCGGCCGAGCGCTGCGGCGATTGCGAAACATGTGGTGACCAGCCTGCCCTTCATATTGCTGGTGGCGGTGGCGGCGGGCATCGGGATCGGCTCGGTGGCGTCTGCCGAGGTCATCGCCGTGGTGGCTACCATTGGCGACGTGCTGCGGCAGGTCATCGTGTTCTGCGTGCCGCTCATCATCGTCGGCTTCATCGCGCCGTCCATTGCCAAGCTGGGCGAGAACGTGTCGCGCATTCTGGGCGTGGCGCTTCTTGCGGCCTACCTGTCTACCCTGGGAGCCGCGCTGCTTTCCATGGCCGCGGGCTTCGGGATCATTCCGCACCTTACCCTGGCCGAGGGCGCGGAGGCCCTGCGCGAGGTGCCCAGCTTGGAGTTTCCCCTTGACATTCCCGCCATCATGCCCGTGACGAGCGCCCTGGCCCTGGCGCTCATGCTGGGTCTGGCGGCGGTGTGGGCGAAGGCGTCGCGGTTTACGGCGCTCTTGGTGGAGTTCCAGCGCATGGTGCTGGCCATTGTGGTGAAGATCGTCATTCCCATTCTGCCGTTCTTCATCGTGTGCACCTTCGCCGGTCTGGCCTGGGAAGGTACGCTCACGAGCCAGCTGCCGGTGTTCCTGGTGGTTATTGCCATTGTGCTCGTGGGGCATTTCATATGGCTCGGGGTGCTCTACGGCGCAGCCGGGGCCTACTCGCGCACGAATCCCTGGGAGGTGCTGCGTCATTACGGATCGGCCTACCTGACGGCCGTGGGCACCATGTCGTCGGCGGCCACCCTGGGCGTGGCGCTGGAATGCGCCGGCCAGGCGAAGACCCTGCGGCGCGACATGGTGAGCTTCGGCATTCCGCTATTCGCCAACATCCATCTGTGTGGATCGGTGCTCACCGAGGTGTTCTTCTGCATGGTGGTGTCCCAAATTCTGTACGGAGCGCTGCCGAGCCTGCCGACGATGCTTCTGTTCTGCGTGCTTTTGGGCGTGTTCGCCATTGGGGCGCCGGGGGTGCCGGGCGGCACGGTCATGGCCTCGCTCGGCCTGGTCACGGGCCTTTTGGGCTTCGATGGGGCCGGCACGGCGCTGGTTCTCACAGTGTTTGCGCTGCAGGACAGCTTCGGCACCGCCTGCAACGTGACCGGCGATGGGGCCCTCACGCTGATTCTCACGGGCTATGCGAACCGCCATGAGGTGGCCGACGCCATGGCCCCCGCCGACGAGGCGTTCTTCGACGGGGAAGTGGCCGAAGCCGCCGGTGCCGGTCGCGGCAAGCCGGCCGGCGAGGGGGCGACGAGCCGCTCCTGATTTCCCAACAGGCCCTTGACAGGTTCGGCTCTCGAGCGCGCTCGAGCCCCGCTCCCGCTACCATAGGGGGAAACGATTTCACGAGAGAGGGAGCACCCATGGCCCAGACGCAGATGCCGGCAAAGATAGAGCTTCCCGGGGCAATTCCCGGGTTTTCCGAGTTCGGGCACATCCCCTTCGAGGGGCTGCGCAACACCCGCGACCTGGGCGGTTTGCCCGCAGCCGACGGGCGCCGGGTGAGGCCGGCGCTGCTTTTGCGGTCGGGCGCCCTGCACAAGGCGACTGAGAGCGATCTGGCGCGCCTTCTGGTCGATTACCGCCTGGAGGGTGTGGTGGACTTTCGCACCGAGGTGGAGCGCGACAAGGAGCCCGACCCGCGCGAGCGTATGGAAGGCGTGGTGTTCTACGACTTTCCGGCGCTTTCGGGGGAGACTATCGGCATCACTCATGGGGCGAGCCTCGCGCAGGACGTGAAGGCGCTCGAGGCAGTGAGCGCCCAGCCCCACGAGGCGGTGCGGAAGATGTACCCGCAGATTCTTCTGGGCGAGGCGGGTCGTGCGGCCTACCGCGGGCTTTTGGACGTGCTGTTGGAATCTGACGGCGGGGCGGTGCTGTGGCACTGCACTGAGGGCAAGGACCGGGCGGGCCTGGGCGCGGTGGTGGTGGAGTGGGCGCTCGGCGTGCTCGAGGCCGATGTGCGGGCCGACTACCTGGCCACGAACTTGTTCGCCCGCAGCCGGGCCGAGGGCGTTTTAGACGCTCTGGCCGCGAAGCTGCCGGCTTTGCGCGGGATTGATGCCGATATGGATGCGTTCTTCTACGCCTACGCCGACTACTACGATACCGCCATGGCTGCTGTGACCGACGCATTCGGCACCTTCGACGCCTACCTTGCCGAGGCCCTCGACTTCGGTCCCGAGAAGCGGGCTGCCCTGCGGGAGAAGTATTTGGCGTAATTCAACGAGATTTCCCACGCTGGAAACGCGGGGGCGGCTGGCGAGGTGTAAAATCGCCCTCGAACATTCCGCAACCCCAAGGAGGCACCGTGGCCGAGTCCGCAACCCCGGAGCAGATTGTCATCGTCGTCGATTTCGGCGCCCAGTACGGGCAGCTCATCGCCCGCCGCGTGCGCGATCTGCACGTGTATTCCGAGATCGTGCCGTGCGACATCACGGCCGACGAGGTGCGCGCTATGGCGCCGGCGGCTATCATCCTGTCGGGCGGTCCGGCCAGCGTGTACGCGGAGGACGCCCCCTCCATCGACCCGGAGATCCTCAGCCTGGGCATTCCGGTGCTCGGCTTCTGCTACGGCCAACAGGCCATGGCCGTGGCGCTCGGCGGGGAAGTGGCGCACACCGAGAAGGGCGAGTACGGCCCGGCGGTCATCACGCGTGCCGGCGAGTCGGCGCTGTTCGACGGCACTCCCGGCGAGCAGACCGTGTGGATGAGCCATCGCGATGCCGTGAGCCGCGTGCCCGAGGGCTTTGCTGTCACGTCGCGCACCGAGGTGTGCCCGGTGGCGTCCATGGAGTACCCCGAGCGCAAGCTGTTCGCCACGCAGTTCCACCCCGAGGTGCGCCACACCGAGTTCGGCCAGACGCTGCTGCGCAACTTCCTGTTCGTCGTGTGCGAGCTTGAGCCGGATTGGACCATGGACTCCATCATCGAGGACTCGGTGGCGGCCATCCGCGCCGAGGTGGGCGACGACCGCGTGATTCTGGGCCTTTCGGGTGGTGTGGATTCGTCGGTGGTGGCGGCGCTGTGCGCCCGCGCCATCGGCAAGCAGCTGACCTGTGTGTTCGTGAATCACGGCCTGCTGCGTAAGGGCGAGCCCGAGGAAGTGGAAGAGGTGTTCACGAAGCAGTTCGACGTGGACTTCATCCACGTGCACGCCGAGGAGCGCTACCTGGAGCTGCTGGCCGGCGTGACTGACCCGGAGGAGAAGCGCCGCATCATCGGCACGCAGTTCTGGAAGGAGTTCTTCGCCGTGGCGGAGGATCTGGCCCAGGACGGGCGTCCGGTGAAGTACCTGGCCCAGGGCACTATTTACCCCGACATCATCGAGAGCGGCGCCCGCAAGACCGGCGGTAAGGCGAGCACCATCAAGAGCCACCACAACCTCATCCCGTTCCCCGAGGGCGTGCATTTCGACCTGATCGAGCCGCTGGACCACTTCTTCAAGGACGAGGTGCGCGCGCTCGGCACGGCACTGGGACTGCCCGACTACATCGTGCACCGCCAGCCCTTCCCAGGGCCGGGTTTGGCCATTCGCATCATCGGCGACGTGGACGGGGAGAAACTGACTATTTTGAAGAACGCCGACGCCATCGTGCGCGAGGAGCTGGACGCCTACAACGAGCGCCTGTTCGCCGAGACCGGTGAGCGCAACAGCGAGCACGCCGTGTGGCAGTACTTCGCCGTGCTGCCCGACATCAAGAGCGTGGGCGTCATGGGCGACGAGCGCACCTACGCCCGCCCCGTGATCCTGCGCGCCGTGGAAAGCAGCGATGCCATGACCGCCGACTGGGCAAAGCTGCCCTACGACGTCCTGGCCCGCATTTCGGGTCGCATCGTAGCCGAAGTCCCCGGCGTGAACCGCGTAGTGTATGATATAACCAGCAAGCCCCCCGCGACCATCGAGTGGGAGTAAGCCGACAGGGTTCTGACCTGCACTTTTGAGTGCCGTACTGTACTCCTGAGTTTCGTTTCGTACGAGAGTCACGGCAAAGCCACCAGCGACATTGGTGGGTAAATCCGATTACCGAGCCTCCGTTCCCGTGCTGGGACGGGGGCTTTTTCTTCGCCTTTTACTCTCCTTCACCTGCGATTTCGCTATTTACTCCCCGTATTTCAAGATGGAAGCGTTTGGTTGCGAGCCACGCCGGTGTGAGGGCCTGAGTCGTCAGGCCCCGCGCAGGGGGACCGCGATGGTGGCCACCGCGCCGCCCGAGGGGCCGTTGGCGAGCGAGACGGAGCCCCCGTGGGCGCTCGCGGCCTCGGAGGCGGCGTGGAGGCCGAGCCCGTAGTGGCGGCCTCCGTCGCGCGAGGAGCGGGAGGAGTCGTCTGTGAAGAGGCGCTCGCAGCCGCGTTCGAGGGCGGCGGGAGAAAAGCCCGGTCCGTCGTCGGCAACCTCGATGACGAGGTGCCCGCCCGCGACGTCGCAGGAGACCGCCACGCGCGAGCGCGCGTGCTCGGCGGCGTTGGCCATGAGGTTCGCGGCGGCTCGCGCCAGGGTGGTTCGGTCGAGTGGAGCCTCGGGCGCGCCCGCGACAGCGGGGCCCGTGGCTGCGTCGAACATCACGCCTCGCGCCCGGGCGATCTGGGCGGCCTCGGCGAGGACCTGTTCGCAGAGCTCGGCCGGCCGCATGGGGGCCCTCTCCGCCCCGCCGGACCCGCGCGAGGCCTCGATGAGCAGGCGCACGTAGCCGTCGAGCCTTTCGACACCGCCGGCTATGTCGCGCGCGGCGGCCGCGAGGTCGGCGTCTTTCTCGTCTTCCAGCTCCTCCGCCACGAAGTCGGCGTTGGCGCGCAGCACGGTGAGCGGCGTCTTGAGATCGTGGGCGAGCGACGCCACCTGCTCGCGCTGCCCCCGCTCCGCGGCCCAGCGGGCCTCGAGCGACTCGGCGAGGGAGGCCCGCATGGCGTCCATCGCGGCGAGGACGTCGTTCACCTCGCGCACGTTGGTGCTGCCGACCGCGAAGTCGAGCTCCCCCGCGCCGACGCGCCCCGCCGCCTCCGCGAGCGGCGCCATCTTGCGCGAGATCACGCGGCTCGCGCGGCGCGCCGCGAGCGCGAGCGCGAGCGCGCTTCCCGCCGCGGCGCCGACGAGCATGAGGTTCTGCGGGTTGGGAAGCAGGCCGGCGAGGTCGCGCGAGACCCACTGCGGCAGGTACTCGCTGACGAGCGCGCAGGCCCCGCCGCCCTTGAGCGGGAACGCGGCGTAGGTGAGGCCCGAGCCCCCGCCCTCGATCTCCACTGTGCCCGGATCCGCGGCGAGTGCCGCACGGGCCATTTCCGCCGCGCCCTCGAGCCGCGTGCCCTCGAGGTCTGTCATCAGCACGTATCCGTCCTTGTTCAGGATGAGGTAGCGGTACGCCGTCGGCACGTCCTGCTGCCCGCAGACGCCGTCGCGTGCCAGGCCCTCCGCGACCTCGCGCGCATTGGCCGGCCCCCAGCTTGCCTCGTAGACGAAGCCCGCGTTGATCGCCGCGGAGAGCGCCATGAACGAGGCGAGCCACGCCGTGGCGACCGCCGCGAACGCGTAGGCGAAGTAGCGCGCGATGACGAAGGAGAGCGGCATGCCCCCGCGACCTCGCGCCCCGGTCCTCAGAGCTGCCACTTGTACCCCATCCCCCAGACGGTCGCAATCGGGTCGGCGCCGGCCTCGGAGAGTTTCCTCCGGGCGCGGCTGACCTGCATTGATATGGCCGCGTCGTCGGCGTCGCTCTCCCAGCCGAGCACCGCCTCGCGTATCTGCGCGCGGCTCATGACTTGCCCGGGGTGGCGGGCGAGGTACTCGCAGATGGCATACTCGGTGGGCGTGAGCGGCACGGCCTCGCCGCTCACGGCGAGGCCGCGCGCCCCGAGGTCGATCCGCACCTCCCCGAAGGAGAGGGCGTGCGAGCGCGGCCGGCGCTCACGGCGTAGATGGGCCGCGACCTTGGCGCGCAGCTCCGCGGCCCCGAAGGGCTTGCGGACGTAGTCGTCGGCGCCCAGGCCGTAGCCGGCCACGGCGTCCTCCTCGGCCACGCGCGCGGTCAGGAAGATGATGGGCCCGTCGAAGTCCGGGCGGATCTGCCGCACGAGCTCGAAGCCGTCGAGCCCCGGCATCATGACGTCGCAGAGCACGAGGTCGAAGCGCGAGAGGTCCATCCCCGGGACCGCCGTCGGGTCCGCCGCCCTGACGACCTCATGGTCGTCGCGGCCGAGGACGCGCGCGAGCGCGTCGAGGATCGCCCGCTCATCATCCACTGCCAGTATCCTCGCCATGTTCGACCTCCTGAAACTCCCGTCGGCATTGTACTTGCGCCGCGCTCAGCGGTCCAGAGCCCCGCGCGCAGCCGCGGGTGCCTCGGCCGCGTTGCACGCGCGGTAGCGCACGCCCGAGCCGCCGCGCGCCTCGATCTCGAGCCAGCCCTCGCCGTCCGACTCCCGCCCGAAGAAGATGAGCTGGAGCTCTCGGATATTGCCCCTGTCGTCCGCCGCGTCCACCAGGTAGACGTAGTTCGCCCCCGCCCCGGTGGCGTCGGCGTAGGAGCCCGCGTGGCTGCCGGGCTCGGGCGCGGGCGCCCACATGGCGATCTCAGGGTTGGGCAGCACGCGGTCGGCGATCGAGCGCAGCGCCGACCCCCAGCCGGCGTCGAGCAGGGCATTCCCGCCCAGGACGAGCGCTGCGGAGAGGAGGGCGAGCACGGCGGCGAGCGGCTTCCTACGCATCTGCCCTCCCGTCCTCGAAGCGGCAGAACCAGGCGATAAGGACGGCGGCGGTTGCCAGGGTGAGCACGAGGCCAGCGAGCGCAGTCGTGAGGAGGGGACCCGCCGCGCGTGCGGCGTCGATGAAGGCCTCTACCCCGAGCGACCCCAGGCGCGCGGGCCAGGCGAGCGGCACCCAGCTCAGGGGCGTCGCCAGGGCACCGGTGAGCTCGCCGGTCATGAGGCCGTGCGCAAGTCCGCCCACTGAGAAGAACGCGAGGAGCATCCCCGCCGCGCCGGCGCCGATGGCGGCGTTGCGGCCGAGGCGCAGGGCCACGCCGAGCCCCAGCGCGTAGAGGGGCAGGCTGCCCAGCACGATGCCCGCCCAGGCGGCCGCAAGCGGAGCGGGCCCGAGCGGCAGGCGCCCGGCGACGGCAAGCACGGCCCCGAACACGCCGAGCGCCACGGCCAGCGCACCCGCGCCGAGCGCCGCAAGGGCGAGCAGCTTCGCCGCGACGGCGCGCCCGCGCGAGGGGACCGCCGTGAGGTTGGCGAGGCGCCCGGCAGCGCGCTCCTCGTCCACGGCGAGCCCGCAGACGATGGCGGACATGAGCGGCATGAGGGCGCCGAGGAACTGGGCGTAGGCGTCCGCGCCCAGCGCCGGGTCCCATCGGGTTACGGAGAAGTACTCGCCGCAGGCAAGACCGGCTGCCAGGCCGCAGACGAGGTGCACCGCCGTGAGCGGGGAGCGCGCCAGGCGCAGGGCCTCGGAGAGCAGGGCCCGCGGGAGAGTCATGCGCGGCGTCGGGTCGGAGAGTCGTGTCATGGCCATCACCTCTCCTCGGAGCGCGCGAACCAGGCCGCGCCCGCTGCCGTGAGCGCGGCGAACGCGAGCGCGCAGACCGCAAGGCCCGCCAGTGTGAGCATGCCGTCCGCCGTGAGCGCCCCGCCGAGCGCCATGTCCGCCGCGAGTGGTTCGCCGCTCGGCAGCACGGGGATGAAGCTTGTGGGGATGACCATGCTCGCTGACGGCGGAAAGAGCTGCGGCAGCGGCATCAGCGACCAGGCGAACCCACCCACGAGCTGCGCGGCGAGCGGGCAGAAGATGCCCGCGACCATGCCGAGCCGCGCCGTGAGGAAGAGCCCTGCGGGGATCATCCACGCCGCGGTCACCGTGTTGGCGAGCGCGCAGAGGAGCATCGTGAGCGTGCCCGCGGCCGTGAGGCCCTGCGAGGAGAACGCCGAGCCCGCGAGGTAGATGCCGAAGACCACGAGGTTCGAGAGCGTGCAGAGCGCGAGGCACCAGAGCGCCTTGGCCCACCAGGCGCGCCCGAGCGGGAAGCCTAAGCCTAGAAGCCCCCGCATCCGCGTGCGCGCGTCCGCCCGCGCGACGCACGCCACCACGAGCGAGAGAGCCACGGGCAGGAAGAGCGCGTACCAGTAGTTCCACGTGTGTTTGGCAATAGCAAAGTCGACATTTTGGCCTGACTAAAATCGACACTTTGGCACCGCCGACCCCCCCTGTCTTTACCGTCTTCCTAGCATGAGCGAATCTCCCATCCGCTTGCTCTCACCTCCGAACTCCACCAGCCGCCCGTGATGGACTATCCGGTCTATGGCCGCTGCCGCGAGCTTCTCGTCGCCGAGAACGGTTCCCCACTTGCTGAACTCGATGTTGGTGGTGAGGATGAGGCTCCGTCTCTCGTAGCAGCTGGAAATGACCTGGAACAGCAGGCGCGCACCCTCCAGATCTATGGGTATATAGCCGAACTCGTCCATTATCACGAGATCGCTCTTCTCTATGTCCGCCAGGTACTTGTCGAGCGCCTCCTCGCGGTTCGCCTTCAAGAGAGCCAGGACGAGCCCTGCCGTGCCGAAGAACCTCACCATCTTGCCGGCATTCACGGCCGCTGACCCCACGGCTATTGCCAGATGCGTCTTGCCCCGCCCGGTCTGGCCGTGGAACACGAAGTCCTGGGCGTGCTCGATGAAGTCGAGCGACATGAGATCGTCCCTGCCGTAGCCCTCCGGGAAGCTCACCTGCGAGAAGTCGTATCCGTCGAACGACTTGAGCTGGGGGAACGCTGCCTTGCGGAACAGCCTCTCGCGCTTGCGCCGCTCGCGCACGCGCTGCTCGTGCTCTATGAGCGCGCATGCCATCCTGAGCTGCCCGGCGGAGGCCTCCTCGCAGAACCAGTCGCACGACTCGTTGGAGAAGTACATCGATCGGGCCAGCTCTCTGAAGGCGGCCACGTCGCCCTTCGGTTTTGGGGCCATGGTCACACCCCCTTCCGTGCGAGGGCGTCGTAGACGCTGAGGTCCACTGGCTCGTCGTAGCGGATCGGGGTGCTCGTTCGCGAGAGGACGGCCATGTGCATCCCGGCCTCGTCGATCCGCCCGGTGCTCTCGAGCGCGGTTGCCGCCGCTTCCACCATGGCTTCCCACCCGCTCTGCGCCGCCACGTTCCTCATCAGGCGCAGCCGCTCGGCGAGCGCGTCTCGGCCCAGCCCGTCCATGTACTCGCGCAGCTCATCTGCGACAGCCGCCCTCACCCGACTGTTCCTCCAGGCGCCCGGCTTCCTGGCGAGGAGGGCGAGCTGGCTCGCGGGGTTCGATGTGTCACTCGGCGCGTCCCCGTAGGCGCGCGTATGGGTGGCGATAACCGTCCCGCCCGCATCCGCGACGACCACCTCGCGCGCCCTGATGGCGCAGATGACCTCGGTCAGCGCGAACTCGGGCGAAGTCGAGTATAAGTGCCGGGATTCCAGGCGAACGCGGCCCAGCTTGTCGGTTCGCCTCCTCTCGTAGCGCACCACGTCGAAGGGGGCAGGCGGCAGCCCGAGCAGCGCCACTCTGTCCTCCATGAACAGCGCCCGCTCCTCCTCGCCCTTGGCCCAGTGGGGCTTCTCCGCTAGCGCCATGCAGCGGGCGAGCAGCGTCTTGTTGAAGCGCCTGCCGCCGTCGAAGGAGGGCACGGGGACGAAGAGGTTGCGCCTGATGTAGCCCACCTTGTTCTCGACGGAGCCCTTCTCGTGGCCGGAGTTGGGGTTGCAGAACGAGAACGCGAAGCCGTAGTGGGCGGCGAACGCCGAGAACAGCCCGGCGGTCCTCACGGCATCGCCGATCTTGCGGCCGACGCCGGCGGCGTTGTCGAAGACGATGCGGGCGGGCACGCCGCCCAGGTACTCGAAGATGTCCTTCAGTGCCTGGCAGACGCACTCGGCGTTCTCTCCGGGGAACACCTGAGCCAGCCCCACGTTGGAGAACGGGAACGTGAGCACGAAATAGCTCAGGCGGCGCCTCACGCCCGCGACGTAGAAGTCGGCCTCCCCGAAATCCGCCTGCGCCTCGCCTGGCGCCCATACCAGGTCCAGGAAGCGCTCCCCGCCGATGCCGAGCTCTTTCTTCAGCTTGCCCACGTAGTGGCGAACAGTCGACTCGCTGACCTCGGCCCCCAGCTCGTCCGTCAGCCTCTGCCAAATGCGCTTGGCGGTGTGGCGCTGCTTGCGCCAGCCCTTCGCGTCGTCTTCCAGCCACGAGGCGATCGTTGGCCTGTACTGGTCGAGGACGCTCCCGCGCTCCCTTTTGACCGGGGGTCTCGGGGAGAGGTCCTCTTCCTCCAGGTACTTGTACACCGTGTCTCTGGAAATCTCCAGCGTTTTGGCTATATGGGCGATTGGCCGCCCCTCCATCCTCATCTGCCTTATAGAATAGATCTTGGACATGCTGATCATTGCCTTCCCAGCCTTTCTCGTCGTTACCGAAGCAAGACAAGAATAGCCCTTGGTGGTGGTCGGCATGTTCACTGCCAAAGTGCCGGAATCCTACATGCCACAGTGTCGACTTCTACTGTGCCATACACAC
>NZ_AUGK01000011.1 GCF_000422625.1 Adlercreutzia mucosicola DSM 19490
TCTCCACTCCGACCAAGGCTGGCAGTACCAGCAGCTTGCCTATCAGAGGCGTCTTGAGGAGATGGGCATCACGCAGAGCATGTCGAGAAAGGCGACCTGCCTGGACAACGCCTGCATGGAAGGGTTCTTCGGGCACTTGAAAGACGAGTTCTACCGCGGCCGGGAGTTCGATTCCTTCGACTCCTTCAAAGACCAGCTAAACGACTACATCGTCTATTGGAACACGCGACGCTACCAAGCCCGATTGAAAGGAATGGCCCCGGTGCAGTACCGGAGCCATTCGATGAGGGCCGCTTGAGAGCTTTATTTAACCGTCCCACTTTTGGGGTCTAGTTCACGCAGCAGGCCCCTTTGCTTCCGAGTTGAAATCGCGGGTACGATTTAGATGGTCCAGAGGTAATCCGGATCCTCGGCAGCCTTGGCGTACTCCTTGAGGATGCCACGGCCGGAGATGTGCACCATGATCTCCACGGTACCGCCGCCGATCTGGAAGCCACGGCAGTCGAGCATGAGGCGGGACACGCGGGTCTCGTCGGTGAAGCCGAGGCCGCCCATGAGCTGCAGGGCGCGAGAGCACACGTCGGTGAGCGCCGGGGCGCCGTAGCGCTTCAGCATGGCGGCGTCGTTGTTCACCGGAATGCCGTTGTCCATCTTCCAGCAGGTGCGGTACAGGAAGTTACGGGTGTTGGTCAGAGCGATCTGCATCTCAACGATGTGCTCCTGCACGAGCTGGAAGGTCTTGATGCCCTTGCCGAACTGCTGACGCTCGTTAACCCACGCGCAGGCGTCGTCCATGGCGGCCTGGGCCTCGCCGAGGAGCTCGGCCAGAAGCACGCAGCGCTCCCACTCGAAGTTCTTCATCAGCTGCAGGAAGCCCTTGCCCTTGATGCCGAGCAGCGCGCTCTCCTCCACCACCACGTCGTCGAAGATGATCTTCGAGAAGGGCATGATCTGCATGCCGATCTTGTTCAGCGGCTCGATGGTGACGCCCTTGGCGTTGGCGGGCACCAGGTACATGGACATCTCCTTGTTCTCAGCGGAGGGGTCCTCGTCCTTGCACACCACGATGAAGCCGTCGGAGTTCTCGCCGGAGGTCACCCAGGTCTTGGTGCCGTTGATGTGGATCTTACCGTCGGCGTCCTTGGTGGCGGTGGTGGTCATCCACTGGTTGGCGGAGCCGGCCTCGGGCTCGGAGATGGCCAGGCAGTACGGCGGGTAGCCGTTCTCCTTGTAGTAGTCGATGGCGTACTGGATCTGCTCGGGGGTGCCGAACTCGACCATGTCGAACATGATGAGCAGGTTGGGAGCCATGGGGATGTTGCCGCCGCAGTGGTTCAGCTCCTCGATGATCATGGCCATGGTCTGGTGGTCAACGGGCTTTCCACCGTACTCCTCGGGCAGGCCGTACATTCCCCAACCGTCGTCAACCCAAGCCTTGGCCACCTCGGGGGCGATGCCGCGGTTCTTGTAGCCGGCGGCGATGACTTCCTCGGTCAGGTGCTTCTTGCCCCACTCGCGGATGCCGCGCTTGATCTCGAGCTGCTGCTGGGAATAGCTGAAATCCATTTCTTCCTCCTTAAAGGCTTTGACTTTATTCAAAACGCTGCTGCGTTTGAACCGAAATTGGAAAGCGGGGCGCCGCGCCGGCGAGGTGCGGCGCCCGGGTTATCGGGGTTAAGGCCCGATTTAGATGGCCATCGAGGCCTCGTAGCCGCCCTTGACGGCCTCGAGGGTGCGGTACACCTTGCCGTCGGGGGTGGTGGCATCGCCGATGAGCTTGGCATGCGGCCACACCTTCACGACCTCGTCGTAGAGCTTCGTGTTGGCCTCGACACCCACCGAGGTGAGCACGGTATCGCACTCGAGCAGCTGCTCCTCGCCGGTCTCCACGTTCTTCACCTTGGCGCCCTTCTTGGTCACCTCGATGAGCTCGGTGAGCGGCATGAGCTTCACGCCCTTCTTCTTGAGCAGGTTAATGGTGGGGTTCTTGTCGATGATGCCGATGCCGTTGCCCAGCTTCTTGGCGGGGTCGATAACGGTGATCTCGCGGTTGTCGCACATGGCCTCGGCCACTTCCAGACCGGCGAAGCCGCCGCCCACGACCACGACGCGCTTGCCCACGATAGCGGTGGGACCGGACGCCATGTTCAGGCCCATGCGCATGAACCCGACCGTGCCGCCCTGGGCCTTGATGGCGGCCACCGCGGCCTTCCACAGCATGCCCTTGCCCTCGGGCACCACGCCGTTGCACATGGCCTTGATGTCCTCGGACTTCACGACGTTCTTGCCGTCGATGCCGGGCACGTCGATGGGGATGATGCCGCCGCCGGGCGAGAGGATCACCTGGTCGGCATTGAGGGACTTCAGGTAGTCGACGTCGACGTCCTGCTTGAGCACCACCTTGATGTTGTCGTGCAGGCCGGACTCCTCCTGCCAGTAGCTCACCAGAGGCTCGATGTTGGCATTCAGCACCTGGGCCATGTTCAGCAGGCCGCCCACGCGATCGGAGTGGTCCACCACGGTCACCTTGTGGCCGCGGATGGCCGCGACGCGAGCCGCTTCCATGCCGCCGGGGCCGGCGCCCACGACGACCACGTGCTGCAGCTCGGTGGCCGGATGATCCTCGGGCAGACCCACTTCCACGCCCTGCCACACGTTCGCGTTCACGGAGCACTGGCACGGCTTGCCGATGAAGATGTTGTCCAGGCAGCGCGAGCACACGATGCAGGGACGCACCTGCTCGGGATGACCCGCGGCCACCTTGGCGGCCGTGGCCGGGTCGGCGATGAACTGACGGGCCATGCCCACCGCGTCGCCGTAGCCCTCGTTGACCACCTTGTCGCACATGTCCAGGGTGTTGATGCGGGTGCCGGGGAACACGGGCTTGCTCGTCACGGTCTTGCACTGCTTGGCCAGGTCGATGAACTCGCCCTCGGGGACGATCTGGTTGGCCACGGGGCGCGGAGCCTCGTGGAAGCCGGCCTGGATGGACCAGGCGTCAACGCCGTGGGCCTCGATGATCGGGATGAGCTCGAGGGTGTCCTCGATGCGGTTGCCGTCGGGCATGAGGTCGTCGGCGGAGATGCGCACCAGGATCGGCATGTCGTCGCCGCAGGTCTTGTGGATCTCGTCGATGATCTCGGTCAGCAGGCGGGCGCGGTTCTCCGGGCTTCCGCCGTACTCGTCGGTGCGGTGGTTGGAGTACTTCGACAGGAAGCGCATCACCATGTAGCCGATGCCGGCGTGGATCTCGACGATGTCGATGCCGGCGTCCTTGCAGCGACGGGCAGCCTCGCCGTACTGCTTCACGACCTGGGCGATCTCCTCTTTGGTGTACTCGCGCTCGGGCATGCCCACGAACGGGCCGGAGGGCACGTCGGCCGACGGCGCGTAGGACAGCAGCGGGTCATCGCCGGAGGCGCGCCACTCGTAGCACAGCTGCAGCTGAGCGGCAACCTTGGCGCCATGGGGGTGGCACACATCGGCGATGCGCTTGAAGCCCGGGATGAACTCGTCGTCCCAGCAGCCGCAGGCGCCGGTGGTCGTATGGTACTTGGGCTCGGTGCCGAAGCAGTCGCACACATAGCAGGAACCGATCTCGATCAGGCCCACGCCACCCTTGGCGCGCTGCTCGTAGAAGTCGACCAAATCGTCGGTGACGTGGTAGTTATCCACCTTCTCGATGGTCATCGGGAGCATGACGAAACGGTTCTTCAGCTCCACATTGCCGATCTTGAGCGGCTCCAGCAATTTCTGGTACTTTGCCACAGCGTAACTCCTTTCTTCCTTACTTCCCCGTAGAACGTAAAGGATATCGGGCAGTTTTACCGTCCTGCGTAGCCTGGACCCTCATGTTCGCGATCCTGTCCCACGCGATGGAACATTCGCCACCCAATGCGACCCGTCTTGACCGGTATTGCGAGCAACCCTGTCATCCCAAGTCTCCTCTTGCTCTTTATTCTACGGACTTCAGTCGTATTTACGATGGACAGATATCTATATTTGTGTATTCAAGTATCGGCAATTCTTTTCAGATCATAGGTAAATCATTGACAATTCCTTTCTTTTGACCCTCAAAACGCGCATATTTAGTGGTCTATTATCAAGATAATTTGCCCACTATCGGAAAAATGACCGCTTTTCGGCCCCAAAACCCTCTTATAATAGATGCATCGTTGAACGCCGGGGTCGTGCCCCGGCCAGGCTTACCGGTTACACGAGGAGGGGCCCGCATGAATGCCCTCAACACCATGCTCTTGATCTCGGACGCCTTCGTCGAGCTATGCGACGAGATGCCGCTGCGGAAAGTGTCCATCAGCGACATCGTGGCGAAGACGGGCAAGAACCGCAAGACGTTCTACTACCACTTTGAGAACAAGGACAAGCTCATCATCTGGATCTTCCGCTACGATCTGGGCCAGGTGCTCAAGCAGCACTTTTCTGAGTCGGTGCTGCTCTACGAGGAGCCGAGCGACGATCCCGTGTCGCGCTTCCCCTATTACATCACCCAGAAATCCGGCGTGCGCTCGCTCGACCACGCCGAGTTCTTCCAGTGCTTCGCTGAGGTGCTGCAGGGACGGCGCAACTTCTACCGCCAGGCGCTGGTGGACAATGGCCCCTACTCGCTGCGCAACTACCTGTACGCGCTGTACCTGGCCGCCATGAAGCGCGACATCGATATCATCCTGTCGAACCGCTACCTGCCCCGCGAGAACATCGACTTCCTCGCCGAGTTCTACACCTGCGCGTTCCTGTACTACTATATCCGCCGCTGCGACCAGAACGGCGTGGAGATGCTGGCCGCTGATTGCGGGCCTTTCGCCAACATCATCCACAGCTCGCTGGAAAACGAGATCAAGGAAGCCCAGATGCGCCGAAACCTGTAGCGTCGCGCGGCGATGAAGCCTGTTTCAGCGCCCGTCCTCCCGCTATAGTTTCTGTCTATTTGCCATTGAAAATTTGCGGACGGTTCCTATTGGACTTCCCGTTCGCGGCGCTGTCAAACTGGTCATCAGGGAATAGACGCGCATGCGCACGATCAGTTAGGAGGATTCATGGGTAAGCTTTCAGAGGAAGAGTTCCGCGAGTTCCTGAAGCAGGTCCGCGAGCTGGCCGAGGGCCCGTTCGAGGAGATGCAGAAGGAGGTGGAGGTCACCAATAAGTTCCCGCAGGAGTTTATTGACATGGCCATCGCCAACAACCTGTACCGCTACGCTCTGCCCGAGGAGTACGGCGGATGGGGCTTCAACGAGAAGCAGATTCTGCAGGTCCAGGAAGAGTTCTCTCGCGGCCCGGGCGGCATGCGCATGCACCTGCACTACGCTGCCGACCTGAACTGGCGCATCCTCGACGACTTCGGCTGCGACGAGCTGAAGGCCGAGTTCATGCCGCAGTTCGCCGACAAGTCCGTGTTCACCGTGTTCGCCCTGACCGAGCAGACCGGCGGTACCGGCGCCGACCTGCACACCACCGCCGTGAAGGATGAGAACGGCAACTGGATGCTCAACGGCGAGAAGTGGCTGATCTCCCACACCGACGTGGCCCAGTACGCCTACGTCATCGCCGTGACCGACCCCGAGAAGAGCGGCGACGAGCGCTTGTCCGCCTTCTGGGTGCCCATGGACGCCGAGGGCTTCGAGCTGGTGCCCATGCCCCACATGATGGGCTGCCGCGGTGCGGGTCACGCCGGCTTCAAGATGACCAACGTGACGCTGCCCCCGAAGTGCCTGCTCGGCGCCGAAGGCGAGGGCATGAAGGTGGCCATGCACTCTCTCGCCATCTCCCGCGTGCACATCGCTGACTCCAACCTTGGCATGTGCCAGCGCATGCTGGAGATCTCCATCGCCCGCGCCCGTGACCGCGTGACCTTCGGCAAGCCGATCATGCAGCGTCAGGCCATCAAGATGAAGCTCGCCAACATGGCCACCATGATCCACGCCCTGCGTTGCATGGTCATCGACTTCGCCGAGGAGTACGAGAAGGACCCCATGGGCGAGTACATCGCCGAGAAGGCCGCCATGTGCAAGCTGTTCTCCATCGACTGCACCCGCCTGGTGTCCGACGAGATGCTGGAGATCTTCGGCGGCGACGGCTACTTCGAGGATAGCCCCTACGGCCCGACCGAGCGCCTGTACCGCGACTGCCGCGCCATGTGGCTGGAGGAGGGCGCTCCCACCGTGCAGCGCATCACCATCGCCCGCGAGCTCGACAAGCACAACGGCGTGCTGGAGTACCCCGAATCCGACTGGATCGCCGGCACCAACCTGTAGCCTAGGCTGCTCGTTCCCTGTAGCTGAAGGACCCCGCCCGTGCGGGGTCCTTTTCTGTGCCCCGCGGCACAGTCCCGAGTGCAAGAACGCCCCGCGGCCACGCCGCGGGGCGTTCTTGTATGCGCAGCGTGGATGTTGCGAGGTGCCCCGTATGCGCGTCTTCTCACCGGGGCGGCTGAAGCCGCCCCCTACAGAGCCGTCGTCAACGAGTGCTCTCCCGTGGGGGCGTCGGCGCCCCCTACCCGAAGCGGTACTCCACGCCCATGGTGGGCTGGGGCATGTCCCACTTGGCGATGATGGTGTCGCCGCAGGCGATGCGGCAGGTGCCGCACTCCAGGCAGCCGGCGTAGTCGAAGGAGGTGTTGCCCTCCTCGTCGATCTTGTACAGGGCCGCCGGGCATACGCGCACGAGCTTCCTGAACTCCTCCATGTCGGGGTCCTCGACCAGCTCGATATGGGCGTTCTCCTCGTCGACCTCGTACTTGTTCGCGCTCAGGTACTCGTCGACGTTCACGGTAATGGTCGCGATCTCGCTCACAGTGCGCTCACCGCCTTCTTCATCTTCATGGCGGTCTTGATGAGGCCGCGCTTCTTCACGATGGGCATAATGCGCTTGCGCAGGGGCTGCTGGGGCTGCCCGTCCACGCTGAACATGGCGTTGAACACCTCTTTCACCATGACCGGGTAGTCGGTGAACATGGTGTCCCACTCCTCCATGACGTGGGGCCACTTGCTGAACGTGCGCAGGTCCTGGATGACGAAGGAGTCCTCCATGCGGCGCTGATAGCCCGCGAGGCCCGCGGCGCTGGTGTCGCCGGAATCCAGCGCCTCCACCGCCGCCTCGGCGGCCATGCGGCCCGAGGCCACGGCGAAGTCCATGCCGCGCACCATGTAGCCGAGGTTCATGCAGAGCATGGCGGCGTCGCCCGCCACCAGCGCCCCGTCGAAGGTGTAGGTGGGGATCATGTTGTAGCCGCCCTCGGACACCATGTGGCCGGAGTGCTCGACCATCTTGGCGCCGCGGATGATGGGGGCCACGGCCGGGTGGTTCTTGAAGTCCTCCAGCATCTGGTAGACCGGCACGGGGTTCGCGCCGTCGGCCGCCGTGGAGACGGTGGCCACCAGGCCCAGCGAGATGGAGTCCTTGTTGGTGTACAAAAAGCCGCCGCCGACCTGGCCCTTGGTGCAGTCGCCCACGAACAGCATCGCTGCGCCCTCGCCCTCGGGCACGAGGAACCGGTCCTCGATGCGGTCAGCGGGAAGCCCGAACACCTCCTTCACGCCCACGGCCATCTCGTGCGGCTTCGGGCGGGGGTTGCCGAGCGAGCGCTCGGACAGGAGGGCGTTGGCGCCCTCGGCCACAATGACCACCTCGGCGGTGATTTCGTCCTCGCCGGCGCGCACGCCGCACACCTTGCCCGCCCCGTCGCGGATCAGCTCCTCCACGGCGATGCCGCAGATGTACTCGGCGCCGGCGGCCTCGGCCTTCTCGGCGAGCCACTGGTCGAAGGGGCCGCGCAGGACGCTGTAGGAGTCCTTGCCCTCCTCGGCGAGCTCCGCGGAGGTGAAGTCGATGGTCATCTCCGAGTCGGGGCTCAGCATGGCGATGCGCTCGTGGGTGATCTTGCGCTCGAGCGGGGCTTCCTCCTCGAAGTTCGGGAAGACCTGCTTCAGCGCGTGCGAGTAGATGCGTCCGCCGGTCATGTTCTTCGCCCCGGCGTAGTTGCCGCGCTCCACCACGAGCACGCTCTTGCCGGCCTCGGCCGCCACGTAGGCCGCCACGGCGCCGGCGCAACCCGACCCGACGACGATGATGTCGAAATCTGCGTCAGACACTCTTCTCTCCTTTCACATTTCGGTTCGGCGGCGAGGGCCGCGAGGGCGCGACGACCATGGCATGCGCCGCGCCCTCGCGGCCTCTCCCCCTCGAACAGGCTTACAGGGCCGCTGCCACCGCAGGCAGCACGTCCTTCAGATCGCCCACCAGCCCGAAGTCGCACTGCTTGAAGATGGGGGCGTTCTTGTCCTTGTTGATAGCAAATACCATGCCAGAACGATTGCAGCCGACCATGTGCTGCATCTGGCCGGAGATGCCGCAGGCCACGTAGGCCTTGGGGGCGAGCGCGAGACCGGAAACGCCCACGTAGGTGCCCGACGGCATCCAGTCCACGCCCTCGGTCAGCGGACGAGAGCAGGCCAGGCCGCCGTCGATCTTCTCGCACAGGGCCCGGGCCAAATCCAGCTCGCTCTCCTCGGCGAAGCCGCGGCCGGCGGCTACCACGGCGTTGGCCTTGAACAGGTCGGCGCCGCCCTTCTCGCGCTCGCGGGAAGACTTCAGGGTCAGCGGCACGGCGGGAGCCACCCACGCGACCTCTTCCACCACGCCGGCGCCGGAGGGCACGGCGCCCTCGAAGGTGCCGGGGGCCACGGTGTAGAAGGCCACGCCGCCGGCGGCCTTGCGCACGCGCTCGCCCACGCCGCCGAAGTACAGGCTCTTCGCGCCCGCATCGCCCATCTCCACCACGTCGGTGATGACCGAGGCGCCCGCGGCGGTGGCCAGGCGACCAGCCACGCTCTTCACATGGCGGCGCGGCTCAGCGAGCACCACCGATGGGGCCTCGGCGTCGTAAATGGCCTGCACGGTGGCGTAGGCGTCGTCAGCCACGGCGCCGGCGGGCACATTCACCACGATAGTCTTGTCGGATACGCCCTCGGGAGTCTGCCCGAAGGTGACGAGGACGACCTCGTCGGCCAGGGTGCGGGCGCCGGCGGAAAGCTCGCGGGCGGCGTCGGCGGTCTCGGCAATGACCAGTGCTTTCATGAAATGTTCTCCTTTACTCGAAGAAGTCGGTGAAATTCGGGAAAGGCCGGGGCTACAGGGCGGCCTTCAGAGCGGCGGCGAACTGCTCGATGGCGCCGTCGGCCGAGGCCTCCGCCACGTGGCAGGCGCGCTCGGCGGCCTCGGGCGCGGCACAGGACACCACGTCGATGGTGGCAGCGGGAACGCACGGGGCGGCCTTCACGTCCATGGGCTTCTTGCCGGCGGCCAGGATGTCCTTCATGCCGGGGATGCGCGGCACAGCCACATCGGGCGACACGGCCACCACGGCGGGCAGCGGCACGGCCACCTCTTCCACCACGTCCTCCAGCGTGCGCTCCACGACAAGCCCATCGCCTTCCACGGCCAGCTTGGTCACGGCGCTCACGGAGGGCAGCCCCAGGCGGGCGGCCAGCTGCACGTCCACCTGCTGGGCGTAATCGTCAGCCGAGCCGTCGCCGCACAGGACGACGTCGTAGCCACCGTCAGCCAGCATTGCGGCCAGCACCTCGGCGGTAGCGGCGGCATCCATGCCGGCCAGCGCGTCATCGGCCGCCATGATCAGATCGTCGACGCCGCGAGCGAGCACGTTCTTCTTCAGCTTGGAATCGTCGATAGAGGCGGGGCCGGCGGTCACGGCGGTCACCGTGGAGCCCGGATGGGCGGCGGCCAGCTGGGCCGCGGCCTCGATGGCGTTCAGATCGTAGGCGGACACAATGCCCTTGGCCTTCGAGAAGTCCAGCGACCGATCCCCCGCGATCTGAATATCCTGATCGTCGGGAACCACCTTGAATGCAACGACAATGTTCACTTCAGCACACTCCCTTCTTATGAGCAATCCTCGTGCTTGGGCCTTCCGCGGCACGCGCTCCTTTTATGTTGAGCGCCCCGCTTCGATGAGCCGCATTATTCGCGTTTCCGACGGCGCCCCGCATCGCTTAAACCCCGTGAAAGCATCGTTACTCAAAAGTTAGCGATAGGCCATATTCGGGGTATTCCCCATATACCGAGCCCCTTGCGATGCGCCGCCTCGGCCGCGCGGCCTACCATCGTCCATGGATGCGCAAGGCATCCGACACCTTACATTCCAACTTGAGGAGGAACCCATGGCAGACTACTTTGGCACCGACACCGTCGTCTCCGAGCTGCGCGAGGACGGCCTGCTGATCATCCGCATCAACCGCCCCGAGGTGGCCAATGCCCTGAATGGCGTCACATCGGCCGCCATGGAGAACATCATGAACCACGCGGAAACCGACAAGAGCGTGCGCGCCATCGTGGTCACCGGCACCGGCAAGGTGTTCTGCGCCGGCGAGGACCTCTCGGAGCTGTCCGAGGGCGGCGAATGCCAGACGGTCACCGAGCACGGCTTCGGCGGCCTGACCGCGCGCCTGTGCTCCAAGCCCGTCATCTGCGCCTGCAACGGCTCGGCCGCTGGCGGCGGCATGGAGATCGCCCTGTCCTGCGACATGGTGGTGGCCGCCGAGAACGCCAAGTTCGGCTGCACCGAGGTGGGCCTGGGCATCATCGCCTCCACCGGCGGCATCGTGCGCCTGGCCCGCGACATCAACCGCAAGGATTGTATGGAGCTGCTGCTCACCGGCAAGAAAATCAAGGCCCCCGAGGCCCGTGCCCTCGGCCTCATCAACTACGTGGTACCCGCCGAGGAGGTGCTCGACCGCGCCATCGAGCTGGCCGAAGAGTGCCTGAAAAACGCTCCGCTGGCCCTGAAGTGGACGAAGTACATCGTGCATGCCGCCGACCAGATGTCCGAAGAGGACGCCATGCGCTTCTCCGATGCCGCCTACCGCTTCCTTGAGAAGACCGAGGATGGCATCGAGGGGCCGGCGGCCTTCGTCGAGAAGCGTGCGCCCCAGTGGATCGGCCGCTAACCCCGCTTCTCTCCTCGTAACCGGAATGCTGCCTCGCATCCCAGCGAACTTTCCCCACGAGCCCGCCCCTCCGGCGGGCTCTTTCTCCTTAGTGAGGCGCCGCGCGATGTTCGATCTTTCCCGTTACGCGCAGATGCCGCAGCACGACCAGGGCCTCCAGCATGAAGTAGTAGCGCGCCATGGGCCTCGTCGCGTACCAGGACGTTGTCGAAAGGCCTGCGAGGGCACAGCGGGCCACCTCCTCGCCGTTCGCTCCTCTCCGATCGCACAGAAACGCGCGCACCGCCTTGGCGCGGGACTGTTTGCGGGCGATGAGGGTATCGACGCGACGAGCCAGAGCCGCACCGTCGCGTTCGGGATCGCCATGGCCGAACAGCCCAAGGCGAACAGGCAGGTCGCGCACGCGACGCAGATGGCGCAGATACAGACCGAAGCCGTCGACGCCATCGGGATGGGCGTCCACCGCAGGTGTCGCAGCGGGCAACACGTGGTCGCCCGCGAACAGAATGCCGCGATCGGGTTCGTACCAGCAGAGGTGATCGGGGGTATGGCCGGGCGTCTCCAGCACGCGAAACCGACAGCGTCCCACCGACACCTCATCGCCCTCGGCGACAAAACGGTAAGAGAAGCGCCCCAGAGGAAACGCGACGGTCTCGGCATTGCAGGCGCCGTAGGTGCACGCGTCTTCGAAGGAAGCGCCCAGAGCCCGCATCTCCCGCCGAAACTCCCCTTGGATGTGCCCGAGCCGGGCAGGCTCGCGGGCAACTACGGCGACGCGGCTCAGGCAAAGGGGCACCGATGCCGGCGATATCGAGGAAAGCACCCCCGCATGGTCGAAATGCCCATGGGTGAGCAGTACCTGGCACGCGCTGAAATCGACGCTCAGATCGCGCAGCGCCGTTTGCAATCGGCGCGCATTGCCCAGACCAGCCGCACCGGCATCCACGATCAACCATTGGCCGTCGTCGTGCAGCACATGGCAATTCGCCTCCCCCGCACCCAAGTTGGCAAAGGGAAGGCGAATACGGTAGATCGCGGGATCGTCGCACACCTGCTCAACCACGGGCGCTCTCCCGTCGTCAGCAGCGCGGGCGCACCGCGGGCACGCCTTCGATCTCCTGCAGCGCGCTCGTCTCGGCCAGCGACTTGCCACGCGTTTCCGGCGCCATAACAAAGGAAGTCGCCAACCCGCACAACACGAGCGCGGCCGCGGCCAACATCACCGGCCCCACGCCGCAGGAGCCGAGCAGCAGCGGAGTGGCGTAGGTGGCGGCGATGGTGCCGATGCGCGAGAAGGCGATGGCGATGCCCACAGCCGTAGCGCGCACCTCGGTGGGAAACAACTCGTTGGGATACAGCCACTGCAAGATGCCCGGGCCGCCGCTGAAGAAAGCGTACAGCCCGAAGGCGGCGATAACCACCGCGATGGGCGCCGTCGGCCACAGGCCCAGCACCAGCAAGCCGACGGCCATAAGCGCCAAGCTGACCAGCAGCAACGGTCGGCGCCCCATGGAGTTCAGCCAAAACATAGCGGGAATGCTGCCCACGAGGAAAAACAGGCTCACGGCGCTCTCGCCCAGAATGGCCTCATGACCCTCTCCCAGGCCGAAAGCCGCCATGATCTCGGGACCGAATGTGTAGATGGCGTACATAGGCACCACCTGGCACAGAATGAACACGCCCAAGAAGAACATGCGCTTCAGGTATCCGCCCCTAAGCAGCGTAGCCAGCGAGGTTTTCCGGGGAACCTCCTCGGGTTCCAACTCCACATCGGGACCGAACACGCGGGCTACCACGGCCGCCGCCTCGTCGGTGCGGCCCTTGCTCGCCAGCCACAAGGGCGACTCGGGAATATCGTGGCGCCCGATGAGCAATATCGCGCAGGGCACGACAGCGCTGCCGAGCATCCATTTCCAACCGTCCTCGACACCGTAGAGGGCATAGCCCACCACAGCGGCCACGGTGGCACCGAGATACCACGCCGCCGACACCAGGCCCATGGACACAGCTCGATGCTTCTTGGGCGTGAACTCGGCGATGAGCGAGGTGGCGATAGGATAGTCGGCGCCCACGAACACGCCGATGAGGAAGCGGGCCGCCACCAGCTGCCACGCCGTGGTAGCGAATACGCTTGCCAGCGAGAACACTGCGATGGCAATAATGTCGATAGTGAACATCTTCTTGCGCCCGACGATATCGGTGAGATAGCCCCCGAAAATGGTGCCGAAGAAGATGCCGAGCATGACCGATGCGCCGATAGCCGCGCTCTCGGCGGCCGTCAGGCTCATCATGGGCACGATCTGGGTGAGCGCCACCCCGATCAGCGAGAGCACATAGCCGTCGAGGAACGACCCGCCGCTAGAGAACAACGACACCTTGCGCAGAAACGGCGTCATCTGCACGTCGTCGATGCCCTTCTTGGCCGTGCGCCTCGTCTTGGCCGGAAGCTCGCGTAGCACCCGGCCCACCGAGCCGGCAGACCGCCTCAGCTGCTCTTCCCGGTAGGCGCGCTGAGAGCGCACATCGGGATTCACGTGCACGCACCGCACAGCGGCAGCCGGCGTCGCGAAACGCGCAGCAGGGGGACTCGTCACCTGGGTCTTGCCCTTAACCTCGCTCATCACAGCCCCTTTCCACCCTTAGTCCCACTCCAGCAGACAGGCGTTCAGAAACGGCTTGTCTGCGGGCGCATCGGCGTTCACCATGCGGAAACGCGCCTCGGTACCGGACACCTTCCACACCTGGGTGGCCAAACGCGTTCCGGGCAGCACCGGAGCCGTGAACCGGCATTTGAAGCGTCGCAGGCGCTCGGGCTGCCCCGGGAACAGCAGCACGATGGCATGGCGCATGGCGATGCCGGCCGTGCACACCCCGTGGTTGATGGGACGCGCAAGCCCGGTCTGCTCGGTGTAGCCCCAGTCGATATGCTGCTGGTGCCAATCTCCCATAAGCCGGTAGATCAGGGGCCACTGGTAACCGCACACCTCCTCGTACACCAAGTCGGGCGCGCGATCCGGGTAGTCCACCGCATCGGCCGGTGGCCGCTCGCCGCCGAAGCCGCCGTCGTAGATGCAGCAGTCGTAAGTCTCAACGGTGCACAGATGGGTGCCGTCCGCGGAGTAGGACTTCCCCACCTGCTTGGAAAGGGATCCGCGCCCCTCGCCGCGATCCCACAGAGCCTCTTGGGTCACATAGGTCTCTACATGGTCGCTCATCTTGAACGGCGCATGGAAGAAGGCGTCGATGCCGTAGTGCAGCGACCCCTCGTAGTTGAAGCCGTAGTCGAGCGTCGTGGTCATCTCCTCGTTCACCGTCAACGGCACGCCGAAGATGGGCAGTACCTTCAGTTGGGGCGCGGCCGCATCGTGCTCGTTCACATACTCCAGATCCGTCCTGCCATCCCATCCCGCCCCACAGCCGAGCGCGCAGATCTCCAAATCGCGGAACGTGTAATCGCGCACGAAGGGGCCGAAGGTGCGCCCGACGATCTCAGTGCTCACGGTCATGAGTCTCTCCTTTGAACAGATGCCCGGCCCCTCAGCCGAGCCGTTTCTTCTCCACCTTGCCCACGCTGGTATGGGGCAGGCTGTCCACTATCTCGACGATGGTGGGAACTTTGAAATCGGCCAAGCGACAAGAGCAGTAGGCCGTTATCTCCTCGACGGGTACCTCGCACCCTGTGATCGGCACCACGAAGGCCTTCACCGCCATATCGCGCACCGGATCGGGCACGCCGACGACGGCGGCTTCGGCCACTGCCGGATGGTCGGCCAGCACCTCCTCCACCTCGGAGGCCGAGATGTTCTCGCCGGCGCGTTTGATCATGTTGCCCTTGCGGTCCACGAAGTAGAACCAGCCGTCGCCGTCGCAATACCCCTTGTCGCCGGGGAGGTGCCAGCCCCCGTCGTCGAGAGCCGCGGCCGTGGCGGCCTCGTCGCGGTAGTAGCCCTTCATAAGGGATACGCCGGGAATACCGCGCACGGCGATATCCCCCACCTCGCCCGCCGCGGCGCGCTGTCCCTCCTCGTTCAGGATGGTCACCTCGTAACTGGGACCGGGCCGACCCACGCTGGGCCAGCGCCGCGGGCCGTTCACGCGGTCGGTCAGCACCCAGCACACCGTTTCGGTGGAGCCGTAGCAATTCTGCAGGCGCACGCCGAACCGCCTCTCGAAGGCCTCCTTCTCGCTATCGGCCATGGGCAGGTAGTACTGCACCGACCGCACGCAGTGGTCGCGGTCGGCCGGATCGGACGGCTGCATCATCATGGTGCGCGCCATCATGGCGACCAGCTGAATGGCCGTCGCGCGGTAGGCGCGTACCTGGGACCAGTACCGCCGCGCGCTGTACTTTTCAAGCATGACGAGGGTGGCGCCGGCGGTAAGCACGGGCATGAGCGCCGCGGTCTGGAAGTTGGAATGGAAGGCCGGCATCGTGGTGAGCAGGCGGTCGGTCGACACAAGACCGCACTGCCACTCACCGTAGCGGCCGGCGAAGATCAGGTTGGCATGGGTCAGCTCCACCCCCTTCGGGCACGAGGTGGTACCCGAGGTGAAGATGATCATGGCCGTGTCGAGGGGATCGAGCGAACGCGTCTCGCCCAGCTGATCGGAACAGGCCGCCACAGCGGCGTCGAAGTCGACGGCCTGGCCGAACAGCGGCGCACCCGACCCATGGGCGATGAGCACATGCTCCATGGCATAAGGCCGCACGCCCTCGCAAGAGCCCGCGCAGCTGCCCTCGGGCCGCGGCGCGTCGGCGCAGTAGCAGCACTGGCAATCGGGTTCGGCCACCACGGTGCGGATGTCGCATTTTTCGAACACGAAAGCCGTCTCTTCCAGTTTGTGCTGCATGTTGATGGGTACCGCCACCGCCCCTATCTTGGCCAGGGCGAAGGTGACGCTCACATACTCGGGCGAGTTGTACAACTGAATGGCCACGTTCTCGCCTTTGCGGATGCCCAAGGCCAGAAAGTAGTTCGCCGTCTGGTTGACGAGACGGTCGAATGCCTCGTAAGTGAACGTGCGCTCGGCGCCGAAACGGTCCTGGCTCACCAGGAAGAGACGATCGCCGCGACTGGCGGAAAGTTCGTTCCACAAGTCGCGGAGATTCTCGTTACCCCCGATAGCCATTGCCTGATCCTCCTTCGCATGCGCGCTTATCCTGGAGAGGAACCCGCCCAGGTGCGGGTTCCTCGCTGTCGTTTCCTTGAGGTCCGGGGCCCGCACCTAGTTCTCGCCGCGGCGAATGGCGCCTTCCTCCTCCAGAGCCGCCATTTGCTCCTCGGTGTAGCCGAGCTTGGAAAGCACGTCGGCCGTGTCGCCGCCCTTGGCAGGCATGGGACGCCAAATGCGACCGGGCGTCTGCTCGAAGCGGGGCATGGGCGACAGGCCCTTGAAGGTCTCGCCGTCGGCGGTTTCCCACTCCACGAAGTTGCCGCGGGCGGCCATGTGCGCATCGGCCACCATGTCCTCGAACTCGTAGACGCTCTGGGCGGCGATGGCCTGCTCGGCCAGGATGTCCTCGAGCTCCAGCTTGGTGCGCTCCTTCAGCCACGCCTCCAAACGACGTTCGAACTCCTCGGCGATGGGCATCGACAGCCACAGCGACGCGGTGTCGTCGGGCAGCTCGGGCGTACCCCAGGCCTCGCCCAAGCCCAGCGTCTCCAGCATCCACTTGTTTTGGCGGATGCCGAACAGGTTCAGCGCGATGAAGCCGTCGGCGCACTCGTAGACGCCGATGCCGCAGAGATTCTGGTTGCGGGCGCCCGCGCGAGGCCACTTAATGCCGTCGTTCAAGTAGTCCACCAGGTAGTACTGGCTCATGTACATAATGCCCTCGTACATGGCCCAGTCGATGGACTCGCCCTCACCCGTGCGCTCGGCCTTGCGCAGGGCCGCCAGCGATGCGGCGATCAGCAGGTAGGAATTGATGTAGTCACCGGAATAGGGCATGGTGATCATGGGCTGCTCGGGCGTGCCGTTCTGACAGGTGAAGCCAGCATACGGACCCACGGTGCCGTCGTAGGCCGGGCGCTTCACGCGATCCGGGTCGCCGAACTTGCCGTAGCCGGAGCAGTGCACGATGACGAGCTTCGGGTTCACGGCCCACATGTCCTCGTCGGTAAATCCCTTGCGCTCCCACGTGCCGCCCTTGGACGATTCGAAGAAGATGTCGGTGTCGCGCAGCATGTCCAGCAGCACCTGCTTGCCGCCGGGGGTGAACTGGTTCAGCTGCACCGAGCGGCAGTTGCGGCGCTCGGCCTGGGCAGCGTTCTTCGCATCGCGCACGGTGTCGCCGTAGCCGATGTTCTCCAGCCAGATAACATCGGCGCCCCAGTCGGCCATGATGTTGCAAGCACGCGGGATGGCCTCCTCCATGGCGGCGAAGACGATCCTCACGTCGTCCAGAACGCCGAAGGACGGTTTCTCGGTGGGAATGGCAGCCATTTCTCTCTCCTTTGCAAAAAGTAATCTGGTAATGTCCTCATGTCAGAGGTTCGCCCAAGGAAGCCCAAGGCGCTTTACTTACTGGCGGTACTTGATGGAAGCGCCCTTAGATGTGGCCAGGATCATCATCTCGTCGGTGCCGCCAGAGACGCGGTCCACGCGCAGGTCGCGCCAGATGCGGTTGATGCGGTGCTCGGATGCCACGGCGATGCCGCCCATCACCTGCATGGCGTCGTCGGTCACCTCGAACGAGGCGTTGGCGCAGTAGTACTTGCACATGGCCGCCATGGCCGGATCGAAGTCGCCGCCGTTGTTGTCGGCCATCCAGGCAGCCTCGTACAGCATGTTGCGCATGTTGGTCAGCTTGATGCACATCTCGGTGATCTTCAGCTGGTTCAGCTGGAAGCGGCTGATGGGCTTGCCGAAGGCCGTGCGGGTGTTGGCATGCTTCATGGCATCCTCGAAGGCGCAGATGGCCGTGCCGTAGTCGCAGGCGCCCACGAGCCAGCGCTCGAAGTTGAAGTCGGACACGCCGCGCATGAAGCCGTTGCCCTCCTTGCCGAAGATATCCGATTCCTCCAGCTCCACGTTGTCCAGGTACACCTCGCAGCAACTGTCCATGCGCAGGCCCAGCTTCGGCAGGGGCGACAGCTTCACGCCGGGCTTGGACATATCCACGAAGAACTCGGTGAATACCGACTCGTCATCGGCGTTCTTGGCCATGATGACCAGATACTTCACACCCGCCGACGAGGTGATGAAGGTCTTAGTGCCGTTCAGGTAGATCTTTCCGTTCTCGCGCTTGTAGGTGGTGGCCAGCGCGCTCACATCGCTGCCGGCGCCCGGCTCGGTGCAGGCGGAGTTCCAAATCTGCTCGCCGGAGCCCAGCGTGCTCATGACGGCGTCGATCTGCTCGGGCGTGCCCTCGCGGATGATGGTCTCGAAGCCGGGCAGCTGGTAGAGCACGTAGGTGGGCGCGCCGTAACGGCCGAGCACCTCGTAGACGGCCATCAGCGTCACGCAGGGCTGCTCAAGCCCTAAGCCGCCGTGGGACTCGGGCAGCATGATCTGGTCGAAGCCGAGCTCGCACAGGCCGGCCACCCAGCGCAGGGGGTACTCGTGCTTCTCGTCGCACTCGTGAAAGTAGGTCTCCCAGTTCTCGCTTTCCATGTATTCGCGGTAGCTGTCGACGATCAGCTCCTGCTCGTCGGTGAGTTTGAAGTCCATGGCTTTCGTTTCTCCTTTCGAAATGGTGGGCATGACGGGGCCTAGAGCCCGAGCGTCTCGCGGTAGAACGTGGCCGCATGTTCCAAGGCGTCGTTCGCCGCATCCAGCATCTTGGTGTAGTGCAGGAAGGCGTGGATGACGCCTTCGAACATCTCGTAACGGCACGGAATGCCGTACTGCTCGCAGATGGCCGCCAGGCAGGCCGAGTCGTCGCGCAGCGGATCGAACTCGGCGGCCGCGATGTAGCAGGCGGGCATATCGCGGGTCAAATCGTTGATGAATAGGTTCGCATAGGGCTCCCGCGCCAGCGTTTCCGGATCCTCGGCATACAGCCCCATATAGAACTGCCAGTCCTCCTCGGCCAGGCCGTCCCACGGGCCGCCCAGAAGCCGCATGGAGGCGGAATCGGTCAGCCCGAACCAGCCGTAGAACAACAGCAGGCACCGCACGAAACCGGCTCCGCCGCACTCCTCGCGCAGATACAGCGTGGCAGCCAGCCCCAAGTGTGCGCCACCCGAGTCGCCGGCGAAGGCCAGACGGCCGCCGTCGATGCCCCAACCTGCCCCCTCCCGGTGCAGGAAGGAGGCCACGGCAGCCGTCTCGCGCACGGCGCTGGGGTAGCGCGCCTCGGGCGAGAGCCGGTAGTCCGCGGCCACCACGGGCACGCCCGTCCGCTCGGCCAGGATGCGGCAGATGCGGTCATGGGTGTCCAGGTTGCCCAGCACAAACCCTCCGCCGTGCACGTACACAATGGCCGGCGACAGCTCCCCCGCCGCCAGCGGACGCGGATAGTAGCGGCGCACGGCAATGATGCCCGAGGGTCCCTCCACTGCATCGTCGACCACCTGAGCCAGCTTCGGCGCCCCCTCGTTCCACCAGGCCCGCCCGGCCACGTAGTTCTCGCGCATCTGAGCGAAGCCGGCGCTCGTGTCGTTCGCATCCCCCGCCAGGGCGTCCTCCTGGGCCAGCACGGCGCTCATCTGGGGGCTGATGCGGGACAGCACATCGATCTTATTCGGCATGGCGCGCTTCCTTTCCTAGAGCGGACGGGTGCTATACCGTGGCCTCGCCGCCGGCGATCTGCTGGGCCTCGGCTTCCTCGGCGGCGTCCACCGTCTCGGCACCGAAGTGCTTCTTGATGGAGCGCAGCAGCATGATCAGGCAGAGGCAGCCGATGACGCCGAACATGATCTCGAAACCGAAGATGCTGTTGTAGGCCGCGATACCCTGGGCGTCGATCAGGCCGCCGTACCAGGTGTGGATGAACACGTCGGGCAGAAAGCCGATGACGGAGAGCAGACCGGCGGCAGTGCCGAAGATGCGCATGGGGATCTTGATCTCCGAGAGCGGCGAGGAGCCGATGGAGAAGGCGCCGTAGGTGGTGAAGCCGAACACCACGACCAGCACGGCGGCCACCAGGGAGCTGCCCGGATCATGCGGGAACAGGATGAAGCCCACCAGCACGGCCATGGACAGGATGAAGGCGCCCAGGATGACCTTGGAGGGGCTCTTCAGCTTCGTGGCCAAAAAGCCCACCACCGGGCCGGCGATAAGGCCGATGCCGTAGGTGCGGATAAGACCCACCACATTCACCAGGTTGCCGTCGGCGTCGAAGCACTGGGTGAGGTAGGGCGTGGTGTAGGTGGCACCCTGGTACACAGCGTACACGCAGAAGTAGGCGACGCAGGCCCAGATGACGCCCGGGTGCTTGATGGCCTCTAAAGCCTCCTTCACGCTGAACAGCTTGGCATCCTTGTTGATCTCGCCCGCAAAATCGGGAATGAGAAAGATGGAGGCCACGCCGAGCACGGCGATCATCACGGCCAGGAAGACGAGCATCACCTGAACGCCGGCCACCACGTTGGAGATGGCGGCGATGATGCCAGCGTTGATGAGACCAATCACCAGGCCGGTCACGCCGTAGATGGAATAGCTGATACCGATCTTGGAGGCATACTCGTCCTCCTCGCAGCACAGGCGAATCACCTTGAAGCGGGTGCCCCACCACACGAGAATGGAGGTAACGCCCATGAGCACGAACAACACGAGGCAGATCTGCACCGAGGGCAGCAGGGCGTACACGCCCACGAGCACAGCCGTGGCGAGGAAACCGCCCACGGCCAGGGTGCGCATGCGGAACTTATCGGCCACGATACCCGAGGGCAGGTAGCAGATCATGGCTGCGATGCCGTAGGCCGACACCATCAGGCCCAAATCGGCGTTGCTGCACCCCAGGGCCTGCATCAGCGGATCGTAGAACACGTTCTTCAGGTACATGGGCGCGTAGATGATAGACGAGCCCATGGAGATGAGCACGACGAGTGCCCACTTGTGAAGCGACGTCAGATCCTTGTACGTCACTTCCCCCTTGCTCTTTGCAAGCAACGACATGGTGGTGCTTCCTTTCTCTTGCGTCAGGCCCGGCACCCCCGCCGAGCGGCCCCACAGGACCCCGCGAATCCTTTTCGCGTACCTGACCGATCTGCTGAGCATTGTGGAATCGCAACCGCGTCACGCCATCGCTCGAAGACCATGAAAGCGTCGTTACCTAGTTTTTTGCGAGGCGCGCGAAAAGATCGCAAAGTCGGCTTTTCCATCGCAAAACCCCGATGAGATAGGGAATACTCAAAATGTAGTGATGCCCTTCCGCGATGGTGATTCATATACTCAAAAGCCGACGCAGCAGGTTTGAGAGAGTACCCAGGGAGCCGATGCGGAAACACGCTGTGCTATAGTGGGACAGCGCCGCGCGACCCTCGACGAGACGAGACAGGAAGGCCCGCCCATGGATGCCACGCGCCCCGAAACCGACTCAAACGCGGAAAAGCACCGCCAGGCGATCGCCGTTTTCCTTGATCGCCCCCTTATGAAATATGTCGGCTTCGCGCTTCTGCTCGTATGGCATTACACCCTGTGGTTCATTCCCGATTTCTTCTTCGACGTGCAGCTGCTGGACGATCGCGTTACCGTCAGTTGGATTGTCAGCCTTTTGGGTTCCTCGCTGTTCTTGTTTCTCATAGCGGCCCTGCTGGGACGCAAGCGCCGTCTCAGCGATTGCCGCATGGCACTGCCCGTCGCCACCGCTGTTGCCGTTGCCGGAACCCTGGCCCTTGGCTTTCTCCCCTTCCAGCTCGCGGCGGCGCCTGCCTACTTCGCCATCGCCCTCGTGATCAGCGCAGCCGAGGCCGTGCTGTGGATCCTCTGGGGCGAGCGGTATGCCTGCATCGATGCGAGTTTCACCATCAACCGCATCGGCACAGTGTTCGGCCTCACGCTGTTCTTCTGTGTTCTTATCGCCTATCTGCTGCCCTCGCTGCTCACTGCCCCCTTTGCCGCCCTGCTGCCCCTTGTTTCCGGCCTCGCTCTCGGCGTCACCCGCACCGACGGTCGCGACACGTTCCCCGCGCTGCTGCCACGCAGCGCCACCAAGAGCGGTTTCAAGAACATGCTCGGCGTCAGCTTCGTCACCCTGTTCGCGTGCGCCGCCTGCTACTTTCTCAGCTGCATCATCCCCTGGGAGCAGCTGCCCACCTCCGATGACTCGTTCTCCTTCGGCATCCTGGGCGGCGCCCTGTTCATCCTGGTCATCGTTGGCATCTACACCTTGTCGCGCAACCACCTGAACATCTTCAAGATATATCCGGCCCTGCTGGTTGCGCTCATGGTGGGATTCGCGCTGTTCCTCTCGACACCCCTGTTGTGGCTTGCCGCGTTCGTCATCGGCATCGGCATCCAAGCATTGTTCGAGGTGCTGCTCATCATGTACTTCGGCATTCTGACCACCAAAGGCTACGCCACCCCGGCTCTCACCTTCGCCATGGCCGGAGGCTTTGTACGCCTCGGCTTGGCGGCGGGAAATTCGCTGGCACTGTGGTACGAGAGCATGCCGCTTGCCACAAGCAACCTCATCACTCCCCCCACCTGTCTTGGCTTCATGTGCTTGCTGGCCATCGTGCTCATACCTCTCGTGCGCATGGAGTTCAGCATCGTGGCGCTCACTGCCGCCCCTCCAACGAAAAACGAGGTGGAGGAAATCTGTGCCGAGGTGGCCGCCGAGTTCGCCCTGTCGGCCCGCGAAAGCGAGATATTGCTGCTCATCGCCCGCGGCCACACCACCAGCTCCATGGCCGACAAGCTGGTCATCTCCCCCTACACCGTGAACACCCACATCCGCCACATCTACGACAAGATGCAGATCCACAAGCGCAGCGAGCTTTTGAACTACCTGAATATGCAGCGCTCCGACTTCTAGGACAGCCGGCGCGCGAAGGTACGCGCCCCTCAGCTGAGACTTCGCATCGAATGACGTGCGCTCCCCGCATCCGTACTGTGCGACAAGAGCGACCGCATGGCTTGTCGCTCTGTTGCAACCCTTGGAACCGTGCTGGTATTTCCGAGAGAGCGGCACAACTCGCTCGGGCGGCTCACGCGGTGCAACAAACAGGAGCTGATAGACCTGGTGAGAGCAACTGCCGAGACCATCCCCGACCCCGAACCCGCCTGTGACAATTTTCGCGATTTTCAGAACCGCGAGCACAACAGAGAGGGCATTTTGTTCTGATAACCGTCATTTCAGTGCTTGTTTTGCCTCTTTTTGCTGCTGCGAGTTCTGATAATCGCAAAAAAATGCCAGCGCCCCCGTCTCCTCTGTGCGAGCAATTTCCGTAGGGGCGGACTTCGGCCCGATTGTCGGCCTTAGTTGATTGGGCGGGGCAAGCGCTGCCCCTACGGAGGCAATCCCCCGACACCCCCCAACATCAAGCGAGGGGCACCGGCTTTGCTGCGGGCGCCCCTCGTCGGCTTTCTGGATGGCACTACCCTACTGGCCGGACTTCACCAGCTCCTCTGCCATTTCGCGCAGCTTGAACTTCTGCACCTTCATGGAAGGGGTCATGGGGAAATCGTCCACGAAGAACACGCGCTTGGGCACCTTGTAGCGGGCGATGCGCGGGATGGCGTACTCGCGCACATCGTCTTCGGTCATGGCCTCGAAACCGGGGCGCACGCGAATGAAGGCGCCGACGATCTCGCCGAGACGTGCATCGGGGATGCCCACCACCTGGGCATCCAGCACGCCGGGCATGGTGAGCAGGAAGTTCTCCACCTCAAGGGGGTAGATGTTCTCTCCGCCGCGGATGATCATGTCCTTGATGCGGCCCGTGACGCGGAAATACCCGTCCGCATCCACCGTGCCCATGTCGCCGGAGTGCAGAAAGCCGTTCGCATCGATGGCCTTGGCCGTCTCCTCGGGCATCTTGTAGTAGCCCTTCATGACGTTGTAGCCCTTGCAGCACAGCTCGCCGTGCTCGCCGGGGGCGCAGATGTGCCCATCGTTCACGTCGAGCACGCGTACCTCCACCGGCGGGTGCGCCCGGCCCACGGTCTCGCACTTGTGGGGAATGTCGTCGTCCACCGAGGTCTGGGTGAACACGGGACTCGTCTCGGTGAGGCCGTAGCAGATGGTCACATCCCGCATGTTCATGCGCTCCATCACCTCGCGCATGGTCTCGGGCGGACAGGGGCTGCCGGCCATGATGCCCGTGCGCAGATGGGACAGGTCGAAGGAGTCGAAATCCGGGTGGTTCAGCTCGGCGATGAACATGGTGGGCACGCCGTAGACCGCCGTGGCGCGCTCCTTGTGCAGGGCCTGCAGCACCAGCTCGGCGTTGAAGTCCTCCACGATGATCATGGTGCAGCGGTGGGTGAGCGAGGCCATGACCCCGAGCACGCAGCCGAAGCAGTGGAAGAAGGGCACCGGCAGGCACACGCGGTCGCACGCACCCAGCTTCTGTCCCTCGCCGATGTAGAAGCCGTTGTTTAGGATGTTGCGGTGGGTGAGCATGACGCCCTTGGGGAAGCCCGTGGTGCCGCTCGTGTACTGCATCATGACCACGTCGTTGTTGTCGAACTGGCCCTGGGCCCACTCCAGGGAGCTGTCGGGCTTGTGCTGGCCGAGCAGCAGAAGCTCCGGCACGCTGTAGAAGCCGCGGTGCTTCTCGGGTCCCATGTAGATGAGGTTCTCCAGGAAGGGATACTCCTCCGAGCGCAGGAATCCGCGCTGCACACCCAGCGATTCGGGCACCAGATCGCGGATGATCTTCAGGTAGTCCACGTCGCGATAGGCGTCGATGACGCACAGCGCCTTCATGTCCGACTGCTTCAGCACGTAGTCCAGCTCGTGGGACTTGTACACCGGGTTCACCGTCACCATGACCACGCCGATCTTGGCGGAAGCGTACATGAAGGTGAGCCAGTCGGGGATGTTGCGCGCCCACACGCCCAAGTGATCGCCCGGCTTCATGCCGATGGCCAAAAGACCCTTGGCCAGGTTGTCGGTGCGCTCGTCGAAGTCGCGGTAGGTCCAGCGCAGGTCGCGGTCGGGATACACCACGAACTCGTGGTCGGGGTCTTTCGCCACCTGCTCTTTCAGGTAGGCGCCAAGGGTCAGCTCCGAGTGCAGCGGGTAATCCGGAGACCCGGGCACCGGCGCGGCGTCAATCTTATTCTCTTCCGTCATCGCGCCTCCTAAAAGGGGGTATATACACAAGCAAGGAACTTCGCGTTCTGGCCCGCGTGGGCGCGCACCTGGTGGGGCACGATGGAGTCGTAGTAGATGGACTCGCCGGGGCCGAGCACGTAGGTCTCGCTGCCGTACTCGATCTCGATGGAGCCCTCCATGCCGTAGAGCCACTCCTCCCCCTCATGGGAGTCCAGCTTGTGCGTGGCCTCGCCGGTGGGGGTCACCGTGATGATGAAGGGGTCCATATGGCGGGACGGACGGCCCGCGGCCAAGCTGAAATAGGCCAGGTCGCCGGCATCCTTGGCAGTCTGGAGCGATTTCACGCGCTCCACCTCGGCCATGGCCTCGGCGCTGATATAGGCCGGCCCGAAGTCCTCGTCGTCATCCATCAGGGTACCCAGGCGCACCCCGAGGGCGCGAGTCAGCTTGATGAGGGGCGCGAGCGACGCGGGCACTTCCCCGCCTTCCAGCTGCTCGATGAGTGCCACGTCGCAGCCGCAGCGATCGGCCAGATCCTGGGCCGACAGGTGGTGCGCCTCGCGCAGGGTCGTGATCTTGCGCCCGAGCTTGTTGTCCTCAGCCATAGCCTCTCCTTCTCCTAGGGTATCGGCGTATCATACACGAAAACACCTGGGAAAAGAAGAAGCCGACGGACGGGCCGTCGGCTTCGCGGAGCCAAGGGGCGCGCTTTCCGGCGCGCGACCGCGCAGCGCCCTAGCGCTTCTCGGCAAGCAGGCGGTTGAGCGCGTTCAGATAGGCCTTGGCCGAGGACACGATGATGTCCCCGTCGGCACCGCGGCCCACGTACACCTCGCCGCCGGCGGCCTTCACGCGCACGGTCACCTCGCCGAGCGCGTCGATGCCGCGGGTAACCGCCGTCACCGCGAACTCGGACAGGTCGTTGTCCACCTGCACGATCTGGGCGATGGCCTTGTACACCGCATCGATGGGGCCGGTGCCCCAGTCGCATACGGTACGCTCGTCGCCCTCGGGCCCGCGCAGGGTGACGGTGGCCGTGGGCTTCAACGGGAAGCCGCAGCTCACCTGCACGCCCTCCAGGGTGTAGAGCGCCGTCAGCTCGCGGTCGCTCTCGTTGACGAGGGCTTCCAGATCCTCGTCGTAGACTTCCTTCTTCTTGTCGGCCACATCCAAAAAGGCGGTGTAGATGCGGTCGAGCTCATCGCCCTCGTAGACATAGCCCAGCTCCTCCAGGCGGTGCTTCAAGGCCGCGTGCCCGCTGCGGGCCGTCAGCACGATCTGGCTGGCCCCCACGCCCACCTCGGCCGGGTCGATGATCTCGTAGGTGTCGCGCTTCTTCAGCACGCCGTCCTGGTGGATGCCCGAGGAGTGCGCGAAGGCGTTGGCTCCCACGATGGCCTTGTTGGCCTGCACGTTCATGCCCGTGATGGAGCTGACCAGACGGCTCGCCTTGATGAACTCGCGAGCGTTGATATCGGTGTGGGCGTCCAGCTCGGCACCGTGCATGCGCATGGCCATGACCACTTCCTCCATGGCCGTGTTGCCCGCGCGCTCGCCCAGGCCGTTGATGGTGCACTCGATCTGCGTGGCGCCGTTGCGCACGCCCGCGAGCGACAGCGCCGTGGCCATGCCCAGGTCGTTGTGGCAGTGCACCGACACCGTGACGTCCTCGATGCCCTTCACGTGATCCATGAGGTACTTGATGCGCGCGCCAAAGTCCTCAGGCAGCGAGTAACCCGTGGTGTCGGGGATGTTCACCACCGTGGCGCCGGCGGCGATGACCGCCTCGATGACCCGCGCCAGGAAGGCGAAGTCGGAACGACCCGCGTCCTCGGCGTAGAACTGCACGTCCTCGACGAACTTCTTCGCGTAGCTCACGCACTTCACGGCGCGCTCGACGCACTCGTCCTCGGTGATGCGCAGCTTGTCGCGCATGTGCGAGGGCGACACGCCGATGCCCGTGTGGATGCGGGGGCGCTTGGCGTAGCGCAGCGCGTCGGCGGCCGAGTCGATGTCCTTCTCCACCGCACGAGTGAGGGCGCACACCGTGGCGGCGTCACCTGCCAGCTCGGCGATGCGGCGCACGCTCTCGAAATCGCCCGGGCTGGAAATAGGGAAGCCAGCCTCGATGATATCCACATTCAGGCGAAGGAGCTCACGCGCGATGACCAGCTTCTCCTCGGTGTTCATGGAAGCACCGGGCGACTGCTCGCCGTCGCGCAACGTGGTGTCGAAGATGTCGATCTTGCGTGTCATGCCGTTCCTTCTTTCCTTCCGTGGTCCCGCGTCGCGCGGCGCGGGCAAAACTGACCGAGAGCATCATAGCAAAACGAGCAGCGCCACCTCGCGATGGCGCCATTAAAACGCTGTTAAAACTTCCTATAGCACGATATCGCGCTCGGCGATGGCGCCTCACCTATAGCACGAGGCGCCAAAGATTGCGCAGCTCGATGGTGGAGAACAGAGCGGAGAGCACCTCGTCGTCCACAGGTCGGTCAACGTTCATGTAGACCAGCGCGCAGTCCTCAGAGGGCTTCGTGCCGATCTGCATGGTGGTGATGTTCACACCCACCTTGCCCAGGATGGTGCCGATGGTGCCGATGCGGCCGGGACCGTCCACGTACTCGAAGACGAGCGACTGCTTGGCCGGAGCGATGTCGATCTTGTAGTCGAGCAGCGAGATGATACGCGGGATGTGCTCGGTGCCGTACAGCGTGGCCGCCACCTCGATGCCGTCGGCGCTGAGACGCACATAGGAGGCGTACTCCTGGGCATCGGGGATGCGGGCCGTGCTGACGGCGATGCCGTGGCTGGCCGCGATGGCCTCGGCGTTGGCCGCCGTGAACGAGCCGATACGGCGATAGGACAGACCGCCGTCGAGCACTGCCGCCAGAAGAGGGGCCGGATCGGCGTCGCGAATGGCGCCCGCCAGCTCCAGCTTCACCTGGCGGGGCGTATGGCCGAGAATCTGAGAGGCCAGAGACCCCATCATCTTGCAAGCGGGCACATAGGGACCCACCGCATCGATCACCTCGGGGGGCAGCGGCGCCAGGTTCACCGCCGTGGCCACCATGCCGCCCTCCAGGCCCGTGGCGACGGCCTCGGCTATCTGAGTGCTCGCCCGCCGCTGGGCCTCGTGGGTCATGGGCGAGAGATGCGGCGTGAGCACGGCTGCGGAGAACCCGTGCAGGGGCGAGTCCGTGCAGGGCTCCTCATCGAAGGAGTCCAGGCCCACGCCGAAGATCTTGCCAGCGGCCACGAAGTCGGCCAGGGCATCCACGTCGAAGATGCCACCGCGTGCGGCGTTCACCAGCACCACGCCGTCCTTCATAGCGGCGAACTCGTCGGCGCCGAACATGCCAAGGGTGTTCACCGTGCGGGGCAGGTGCACCGTGATGAAATCGGCCTGGGCTAGCACCGGGGCCATATCTTCGTACAGCTTGACCCCCAAGTGCAGAGCGCGCTCGGCCGAGCAGTAAGGGTCATGCCCGATAAGACTCATGCCGAAGGCGGCGGCCCGCTCGGCCACCAGGCCGCCCACGCGACCCAAGCCGAAGATGGCCAGCGTCTTGCCGTACAGCTCGCAGCCCATGAAGTCGGCCCGGCGCCACTGGCCGGCATGCATCGAGGCCGAGGCCTCGGGAATGTGGCGGGCCGCGGCCAGCAGCAGGGCCATGGTGTGCTCAGCGGCCGAGATCACATTGGAGTTCGGGGCGTTACACACGATGATGCCGCGCTCGGTGGCCGCATCAATGTCGATGTTGTCCACAGTGACGCCGGCCCGACCGATGATCTTCAGGTTCTCGGCCGCATCCAGCAGCGCGGTGGTCACCTGGGTATTCGGATGCACGATGAGCCCGTCGTAGGGCGCGATGGCCCCGATGAGCGCCTCGGGCGTGGGCTCGATGAGCACGTCCACCTGAAAGCCGCGCTCGGTCAGCGACTCGATACCCTCGGCCACCAAGTCTTCCGTCACCAGGATCTTCTTCGTCATGGCGCGTCCTTTCGCCTCGGGTCTCGCCTAGCCGTTGTTGCGCTCGAACTCGGCCATGAAGGCCACGAGCGCCTCCACGCCAGCCTTCGGCATGGCGTTGTAGATGCTCGCGCGCATGCCGCCCACCGAACGATGGCCCTTGATGGACTCGATGCCGTGGGACTTCGCCTCGGCCACGAACAAGGCGTCCAGCTCGGCCGAGCCGGTCACGAAGGGCACGTTCATAAGAGAGCGATCCTCCTTGCGGGCGGTGCCGCGGAAGAGCTTGCTCTGATCGAGGTAATCGTAGAGGATGGCGGCCTTCTCGCGGTTGCGCTCGGCCATGACGGCCAAGCCGCCCATCTCCTTCAGCCACTTGAACACGAGCCCGCAGATGTAGATGCCGTAGGCCGGCGGGGTGTTGGACAGCGACTTGGCCTCCACCTGGGTGGTGTAGCGCATGATGGAGGGGGTGAAAGGCAGCACGTCCTCGCGCACCAGATCGTCGCGGACGATGACGATGGTCACGCCGGCCGGACCGATGTTCTTCTGCACGCCGCCGTAGATGAGGCCGAACTTCGACACGTCCATGGGCTCGGAGAGGAACATGGAGCTGACATCGGTCACGAGCGGGATAGCGCCGGTATCGGGCAGCGCCGGGTAGGTGGTGCCGTAGATGGTCTCGTTCTGGCAGATGTAGACGTAGTCGGCCTGGGGGTCGAACTGAAGGCCCGCCACGTCGGGCACGTAGGAGAAGTTCTCGTCCTCGGAGGAGGCCACACAGCGCGCCTCGCCGTAGAGCTGGGCTTCCTTGAAGGCCTTCTTCGACCAGGAGCCGGACACGATGTAGTCGGCTTTCTTGTTCCTCATGAGATTCATCGGGATGGCCGCGAACTGCTGGGTGGCACCGCCCTGCAGGAAGAGCACCTGGTAGTTGTCGGGAATGGCCATAAGCTCGCGCAAATCGGCCTCGGCGGTCTCGATGATCTCGGCGAAGGGTTTGGAGCGGTGGCTCATCTCCATGACGGACATGCCGGTGCCGTTGTAGTCGAGCATCTCGGCGGCCGCCTGGCGCAGCACCTCCTCGGGCAGCACGGCGGGACCGGCGGAAAAGTTGTAGACCCTACCCATGTTCTCGTTCTCCTTCGTCGTAGGCCCGCATCGCCGCGCGGGCGCATGACCCGGGCTACCTGTTGCTTGCCCGGCCATTGTACCCCCAACGGTGAGCGGAAAGCCCCACGTAAGGGCCGAGCGGCACCTTCACCATGCGCCAACCGCTGGCCCGCGCCGTTCCCTTTAGCACCGGCGAGCACATTGAGATTTTGTGGACAAGAAGCCGTCGAGTGAGCTCGCCATTCCCCTCGGAAAAGGAAAAGCGACGGTTACGCTTTGTTTAAGGCCGAAAAACCCGTCTTTTCACCCGCAAAACGACCTTTAGAATGCAGGTTGACCGCCTTGACAGCTCACTCGACGGCTTTTTGTCCACAAAACCCGAAAGTGCTCCCCTCTCCGAGCGGAAACCGAGACCGCCAAACGAAAGGAACCCGCAATGTATCTGGACAATATGGTTCTGTACTACAAGCCTACCTGCCCCTTCTGCCAGAAGGTGCTCGCCTTCATGGAAGAGGAGGACATCGCCCTGCCCATGCGCAACACCTTGGAGCCGGGTGTGGGGGACGACCTCGCGCGCATCGCCGGCAAGATCCAGGTGCCCTGCCTGGTGGTCGACGGCGAGCCGATGTTCGAGTCCGACGACATCATCCGCTTCCTGGGCGATCTGCTAATCGAGCGAGAAGAGGGATAGCATCGGTAAAATCGGGAATCTCGAACCCGTTGACTCCCTGTTAGGGATACACTGTACCCGCGCATAAGCGATCTGTGTTTCCGCAACGACAAGGAGCCATCTATGACCAAATTCGAGAATGTCATCGTTCGCCGGCCCGGCAAGTCGCTCTGCGACGGCATCACCAGCGCGCCCGAGCTGGGGCAGCCCATCTACGAGCGCGCCATCGAGGAGCACGACGACTACATCGAGGCACTCAAGAAGTGCGGCGTGGCCGTCACGGTGCTGCCCGCGCTGGAGGAGTTCCCCGACTCTTGCTTTGTGGAGGATCCGGCGGTCATCACCCGCTGCGGCGCTATCATCACCAACCCCGGCGCCGATTCCCGCAACGGCGAGAAGGACGCCATCGAGCCGACCATCCGCCTGTTCTTCGACGACGACAAGGTAAAGCACATCGTGGCCCCGGGCACCCTCGACGGCGGCGACGTCATGATGGTGGGCGACCACTTCTTCGTGGGCCGTTCGGCCCGCACCAACGAGGAGGGCATCCGCCAGTTCATCGAGATCCTGGAAGGCTGGGGCCTGTCCGGCTCCGAGGTGCCGCTGGAGGAGGTGCTGCACCTGAAGACCGGCGTGAACTACCTGGAGGACGGCAACATGCTCGTGTCCGGCGAGTTCATCGACAAGCCCGACTTCGCCGAGTACAACAAGGTGATCGTGCCCGAGGACGAGGCCTACGGCGCCAACTGCATCTGGGTGAACGGCACCGTCATCGTGCCCGAGGGCTATCCCACCGTGCTGAAAGCGGTGCAGGACCTCGGCTACAAGACGCTTGTGGTGGACACCTCCGAGTACCGCAAGGTCGACGGCGGCCTGAGCTGTCTGTCCCTGCGCTTCTAAATTCGCGTCGCTGGCGAAGCACGAGGAGCCCCCAGTGGGGCTCCTCTTTTTTTGTCTCCTGGCGGTTGAACGGAACGACGCGCGGGAGCGGCCGGGCAGCAGGGCGCGGTCGCTCCCGCGCTGGCGCGGCCAGCGGCACTGCCCCCGCGCCCGCAACACCGGGGCCGCCTGTTCGCTCTATTCCACGGTGCCGTAGACCTGACCCCAGGCGTGGCCGGCGATGGCGCTGTTCAGCTGGGTGCACAGACGAGCGCGGGTATAGTCGCCGGGCGGCAGCAGAGTGACGATGCGCAGAAGCTCTTCGGGCAGATCGGCGGCCTCGGCGGCCACCACCACATCGAGGCGGCGCACGGTGGCGCCGATGGCCTCGGCGATGGCAGGGTCCAGATCGCCGAAGGGCGCGTAGAGCGCGTTCACGATATCTTGGAGCGCGCCGTAGTACTCGCTGCGCTCGCGGTTGGTTCCCTGGTGCTCTCGGGTCACGAGACCGCCTCCTTCTGCTTGGCCTGGATGAGCGCCTCCAACTGCGGCAGGTCGCTCGCCTCGAAATGATAGGGCACGATCTGGGGATCGCGGGGATTGTCGGCCGATTGGTGCTCGATGCGCAGAAAATGCGCATCCACCGACGTGTAGCCGGCCCGCATGAGGGCATAGGCGTAGCAGCTGGCCTGGAGACGGTGCTTCCCGTCGAGCGCCTCGGGGGTCTCATCGGGCGTGCCGCCGGTCTTGTAGTCGATGAGCAGGGCTGCCCCGTCGCCGTTGTCGGCCAAGCCGTCGATCTCCCCTTCCAGGAAGAACCCCTCTGGGGCGGCCGCTGTGTCTGCTGCGCTTGCTGCGCCTGCTTCGACCGCGGCGGCCGGGTCTGCTGCGGCGGCGGATGGGGCCGGCACCGCGACGATGAAGGGCACCTCGGCGCCACGATGGGCGAAGTCGGAGAAGCGAGCGGCCTCGTCGCTGGCGAGCCAGCGGGCCAGGGCCGTGCGCAGGCGCTGCTGCTGGGACGCCGACAGGGCCTCTTTCTGGATCTGCGCCGTGATGGCCGCCTCGTCAGGGCAGAAGAGCGCACCTCGATCGCTGCGCTCGATGGCCTGCTGAGCCAGACGGTGGAAGGCGGTGCCAAGAGCCGTAGCCGATTCGGCGGGATTCGCGCCCGACAAATCCGAGCCCGCAACGTCAAGCGAGAACGCGGCGGCAATTGCCTCCGCCGCGGATGCGGCCGCCGCGGGAGACGCGCCCGACGGGCCCAAGGCCGCGCGAGGGACGCCCGCTTCCTCGGAGCCGCTCTCCGCGACGGTTCCGAGCGGCGAGGCCGCCCCGGCGCCTTCCTCACCGCCCATGACATCGGGCAGCAGCGGCGCGATCGGCCCGTCGGCCGCCACGGGCTCGTCGCTGTCGGCGTGGGCGCCCGACAGCGACGTGTAGGAGTACAGCCCCGCCCGGGCGAAGTTGAAGGGCACAGCCGGCGGCAACGGAGGCACGGCCCGCTCGGGCACGACAAACGGCCGGAGCGCTTCTGTCGCGCCCCCCTCATCTTCCGCACGCTTCACGGCAGGCGACGAAGCGCCGGCGCCGCAGGGAGCCGACTCATCCGACGGGGCACCGTCGGCGTCGGGAGCGCTCGGTTCCCCCGGTGCGCTCTCTCCCGCCGGCGCTTCGTCGCCCTCGGCCTCATCGGCAGCCGGGCGCAGCATCTGGAAGACGATGCGCGCCGGAGCGCTGCCGCCGTAGGCGGCCTCGGTCACCGAACGCTCGCCCTCGCAGCTCCATTCTAAGGCACGGTAGAGGTCTTCGAAGATGCCCGTGCCCTCGTAGCCCTTGGCGGGATCGCGGCGGAACACCAGCGACAGGAACAGCGACTTGCTCGCCCGGGTCAGGGCCACGTACAGCAGCCGCCGTGCCTCGGCCAGGGCCTGGGCCCGCGCGTAGGCGCCCAGCACCCGATAGCGACCGCCGAGGGTCAAGCACCCCAGCGCCTCGACGGGATCGTCGGCCTCGGTCAAGAGGGCCTCGGGCTCTTCGTCGGCATCCACCCCCAGCTTCCGCGCCAGATCATCGAACTTTCGCGCCGCGTCCTGCCAGGGAACAAGGGGCATGAAGCTGGCGGCGGCAAAGCTGGCCGAACCCACGTTCTCCACCACCAGCCGGCCGGCGCCTTCGATGCCGTCCTTCAGGTCGGCCACGGCCACATGGGGAAACTCCAGGCCCTTCGAGGCGTGCACCGTCATGATGCGCACGAAGTCGCCCTCGGCCGTGGCCAGGGCCCCCGGCGCTTCCTTGGCGCAGGCCAAGTGGGCGTCGAAGGCCTGCGCGAGAGAGGCGATGCCTGTCGCGTCCTCGGCCAGATCGCCCACGATGCGCAGGGCCTTGGCGAAGTTCGCAGCCTGGGCAAGGCCGTCGACCCCGGCCGCTTGCAGGCGATCGAGCAGGCCCGAGGCCACGAGCAACTGGCGCAGGGCACGCACGGGCCGCCCCTCCCTCGCCATGCGGGCGAAGGCTGCCAGCAGGGTTCGGACGCTGCCCAGGGCCTCCCGGTCGTTCTCGGACAGGCCCAGCTCGACGGCCCACTCCCCCAAATGCGGCCCCAGAAGGCCCGAGGAGAGGCGGCACGAGCGCATCGAGCCGTCCTCGACCCTGGCCGAGGCGAGAGCCAACAGGGCATCGTCGGAGACGGCGAACAGCGGGGAGGCGATCACTGCGTAGAGCGCCTCGTCGTCGGCCACATTCGTCGCCCAGCGCAGCAGGGCGGCCACCAGCTGCGGCTCGGCCATGGAGGAGAACACCGAGCCGCCGGCGATCATGGAGGCCAGGCCCACTTCCCGCAACGCCTCAGCGTAGCGATGGGCGTGGCCCATCTTCCCCAGCAAGATGACCATGTCGCCCGGCCGCGCCCCGGCGGCAGCCAGGTCAGCGAAGTGCTCGGCCACGGCCCGTGCCGCCGCGCCACGCGCCTCGGCCGAGGGCAGCCCGCGAAACGGATAGTGGGTCACTGCGGCGCTCACCCGCGGCCGACCCGTGCCGTCGAACAGGGCGTCAGGCTTACCGTTGACGGGCCCCTTGGCGGCCAGGCGCAGAAAGTCGTCGCCGAACACCTCGGACTGGGAGAACACGGACTCTACGAAGGCCAGCACGTCGCCGTGGCTGCGGAAGTTCCAGTCCAGCTCGACAAGGGCGCCCCCGCCGGCCCGGCCGCACAGATCGGCCTGGTATTCCGTGAACACGTTCACGTCGGCGCCGCGGAAACGGTAGATGGACTGCTGGGCGTCGCCCACGGTGCACACGTTGGCGAAGCCGGGCCGGGCGATGCGGCCGATGATGTCTACCTGCAAACGGTCGGTGTCCTGGAACTCGTCCACCATGATGATCTTGAAACGGCGGCGCAGGGCATCGGCGATGGAGGGATGCTCGGCCAGGGCCCGGGCGCACGTGGTGAGCAGGTCGTTGTTATCCAGGCGCGAGGGGCCCTTCAAGGCGGCGAACTGATCGTCGATCTCGCGGGCCAGAGCGACCACCGCCGCCTGCCAGCGCTGGGCCAGGGCGGCGCGCACCTCGCGCTCCAGGGCGATCATGGCCGTCTGCCAGGCCTCGAAGGCTCCGACATCCTCTTTGGCGATGCGAGCGCCCGTGGACAGGGGCAGCCCGTAGAAGGCGGCGCAGAAGCCCTCCGCATCGAAGTCCTCATCGGCGAAAGCACCTCCTGTGCTTTCGGCCAACCACGCCTCGGCCGCCTGGGCGGCCTCGTGCAGACGGTCGCGGAAGGCGGCCTTCTTCGCCGAGGGCTTCATCCAGGTATCGGCCACGGCTCGCATCTCGCCGGCGGCTTCCACGGCGCCGCGCATCAGGGCCGAGGGGCTGACCACCGCGCCGGCGGTGTCCAAACCCGCAAAGCCCGCGGGCATGGCGCTGACGCGCTCGCGCACCGCGGCGGCATATTCCACGACGCCCTTGTCGTTGAAGGACGACCCCCGCAGCTTCTCGCGGGCCAAAAGGTCGCGCACGAGCCCCGAGGGCGCCTCCTCGGCCCGAGCCACCACTTCCTCGATGGCCTCGGCCAGAAGCTCGTCGGCCTCCACTTCCCCGATCACCTCGAAAGCCGGATCGAGGCCCACCTCCAAGGCATGCTCGCGCAGAATGCGGGCGGCCATGCCGTGAATGGTGGACACCCAGGCGTCGTCCACCGACAGGGCCTCCTCTTCCAGCCCCTCTTCGATGAGCAGTCCCTTGATGCGGCCCTTCAACTCGGCAGCGGCCTTCGTGGTGAAGGTAATAGCCAGAAGCTCGCCCACCGAAGCGAGATAGGGCGCCTCCCCCTCTCCGGGGGCCAGCGCGTAGGCCACGCGCTGAGTGAGGGTGAAGGTCTTGCCCGAGCCGGCGCCGGCCGACACCATGAGCGGCTCATCGAGGGTGGTCACGACCTGGCGCTGGCCCGTGGTGCAGCGTTCGAGATTCACGACAGCCTCCTTTCGCAGTTCGGAACGGGGCAGTGCTCGCACACCCAGGCTCCGCGCGGAGCGGGGGCGATCTCGCCACGGTAGAGCCCCTCCAGGGCCGCGGCGATCTGAGATTCCACCGTATCCAGGTAGGCCTCGAAGTTCATGGGCACCAGGGAGGCACCCTTCACGAAGGGATCGTCCTCGAACACCGCGCCGTCGGCGGCCCCGGCCACCAGGTCCTTGTCGGTACGGGCGCGATAGCCCAGGTACAGGGCACCGGCGCAGTGCAGCCCCTCCAAGGCAGGGCGCAGAGCCTGAGCGTACACGAGCGCCTGCACCCGCCCGGGCACCGGCGGCACGACGGCGTCTTCGTCCATGGCCGCGGCGTAGGGAGCGCCCACGGCCCCCTTGTAATCCACCACGGTGAATCGTCCCGCGTCCCTGTCCACATCGATGCGATCCACACGACCGTTCACCCGCACGCCAGCGTAATCCACGGCATCCTCCACCGCAATGGGGCGCTCGTGGCCGTGCACGGCATAGGAGGGGGCGAAGCGGCTCTGGCGGCGCAGGCTCTCGGCGATCTGGTCGCGCAGGCGCTCCACTTCCAGCCGCTCGGCACGGCTCAAGGGCAGCAGGCGCCCCTCCCCCGCCTCCAGCGTGCGCTGGCGGCCGAGCTCGGCATCCACCACCTCGGCCAGCACCGTCTCGCAATGGGCCCACTGCTCGGGCACGACCCGCACGATGCCCTCATCGGCCAGGCGATCGTAGAAGCGGGCGAACACCCCATGGACGAAGCTGCCCTTCTCCAGAGGGCCGAAGGCCTCGTCGGGGGCACTCGGGCGCAGGCGACGTTGAACGAACCAGGCATAGGGACAGCCCAGATAGAGCTCCAAAGCCGAGGGGGACAGCACCACCAGCCTGCGGCCTTCCTCGCGCACCGTGCGCAGGAAGTCCACCAGGGCGAGGCGATCCAGGCACCCGCGCACGGGATTCGCAAGCGCGAGGCCGCCCGTCACTGGGGCGTACGTTTCGCCAAGACCGGCCACTAGATCGTCCTCGCCGCGGCAGATCGCATCGGCAGCCAGCGGCACGGGTAGGTCGAACAGGTCTCGGTCGGTCTCGCTCCAAGCCCGCGCCGCTGCCCCGTCGCCGTCGGCCAAGGCCCGGGCGCGTCCCGCCTCGGCAAGGCGCGCGGCGTACTCCTTCAGCACGAAAGCGGGGTAGGCCTCCTCGCCCGAGGCCTGGCGCTGGGGCACCACGCAGGCGAAGCGGGCCCGGGCCGCGCCCATGGCGGCGGCGAAGCGGCGGCGCTGCTCGTCGAGAGCAGCGCCGCGCTCGGGCAGGCCCAGCTTCTCCGCCAGCTCGTCGAGGGCCGTCGCGCGGCTCGCCGCGGGGAAGGCAGCGTCAGTCAGATCGGCCAGGATCACCGCATCGTAGCTGTCGGGCACGAGCGACCCCAGGCGAGCGAGGGCCGCGAACTCCACCGAGGGCGCGCCCGGGACCGACGGCGACAGAGCGCTCACGGGCACCGTCGCCTGGCGGGCGAGGCCAAGCGCCGACGCGGGGGCGCACCCGAGTGCCGCGGCGGCATCCAGGGCCGTCGCCAGGGCGGCCACGGCGGCCGACTCGCAGGAACGCGCCACAACGGACAGCCCGGTCGCCCCGCGCAGATGCGCCCCGATGGCATCCAAAGCCCTCGCGCGCTCCTGGAAGCCGGCATCGCTCCCGGCCGCAAGGGTCGCGAAGGAAGCGAACGTCGGCGACAAGTCGCTCAGGCGCTCGGCCATGGCGGCCCCGTCGATGAGACGATCGGCCCGCAACGCGCCGTTAAGGCGCCGTGCGTCCCGCGCCCCCACGGCAGCCAGCGGGTTGTAGGCGAAGTCGGTCGCGGCGGCCACGGGGCGCGCCTGGGACGCGACGCGCTCCACGGCAGCCAGGGCCCGACCGAACCACGTCCGGTCGAAGGCCACCGGACAGCGCAGGGCGCAAGCGACCCCGTCGGCGGCGAGGGCGGGGGCCAGAGCGTCATAGAGCGGCCGTGGATCGGGAGCGACCACGAGCACAGCGTGCTCGCCGGCCTCCAGGGCGGTCCCAATCTCGTCGTGCACGAGAGCAGCCGCGGCCGTCGGCCCCGCGGGCACGAGAAAGCGCGGGCAGACCCCCGCCGGCAGCGACGGCAGGACGCTGGGGGCCGAGCCCGCGGCCCGGGCCCCCTCGCCGCAGCCGAAGCATCGCAGCAGCGCCGCAAGGCCCGGACCCGCGTCCACGGGATCGACCGCGCTCACCGCCAGGCAGGGCACCGCCCCCGCAGCCACGGCCCCGGCCAGCAGGAACGCCGCCTCGTCAGACTCCACGAGCCCGGCCTCGGCCAGCCGCGCCTCGTAGCGGCGCCCGAGCTCCAGAACGGCCCGCTCGCGATCGGTCAGTGGGACAGCGTCCTGACACGCGCGCTTCAAAGCGCTTCCGTAGCGGGCGAAGAACCGGGACAGCAGATCCACGGTGCCCGGCGAGGCCACGAGCGTGTTTTGGCCATCCATCAGCTCTGCCACGATCAGCGAGCGCTGGGCGCCCTCCACCAGCACGCGCCCATCGCCCCACAGCTCCCACAACTCCGCCGTCAACGCCGCCGCCGTCGTTCGCCGGCAGCCCAGCGAGCTCGGACCGGCGATGCTCGCGGCGCCGTCGCGCGCGTTGCGGCGCGCGACGGCATTCGCTTTCTCGATGGTGCGGTACAACTCAACCGTGCTCTGGAACAAAACGCATCCTCCTCGTGAAAAAGCCAGGGGTTCATTCTACCCCGACCACCCGGCCCCCAACGGTTGCACGAGGCTTTTTCAGTAGCACCCCGCAATCTCCTGGGCCATGCGTGCCACCCCGCGCCGGGCCTCCAGCCGTTCGCGCTTGAAGTGCCACTGGCCCTGGTCGAACGCGGCCCCCAGGGCGCAGGCGGCCAGACGGTACCAGCTGCGGGCCCGCCGAAAGCTCTGCTCTCCCCCGCGTCCGCACTCATAGGCCCGCGCCAGGCGCAGCGCCGCGTTGCCCGTGCTGGCCCGATCCTCGTCGAGACGGCCGCTTTCCACGTGAAAGGCGCGGCGGTACAGATCGAGAGCCCGCGCCTCGTTGGCCGCGCACCCCCGCCCCGCGGCCACCAGATCGCCCAAACGCCAGCAGCACTCGCCGTGGCCGTGCAGGGCCCCGTAGGAGAAGTGCAGGTAGGCCCGCTCGTCGCACGGGGTGTCGGCGCTGTGCAGCGCGCGCGACTCCAACAGCCCGCGCCAGTACTCGCCCTCGCACAGATCGCCCTCGTAGATGATGCCCAGACGACAGTGGGCCGCCGCGCAGCCGCGCTGGGCCGCATGGAGCAGCAGGATCTCCGCCGCCCGATAGCAATCGATGCGGCGCCGGCGATGCTCTTCCCCGACCAAGCCCAGCGCCTCGGCCACGTAGATCTCGGCTAGCTCGAAGGCACGCCAACCACCGCGGTCGGGACCGGAAGGGTACGAGGCCACGAAGGCGCGCCCAGCACCGTCGGGATCGGCGATGGCCTCGCTCACCCAGATGCGGGGCAAGCGCTCGGCGGTCTCTGCCCCCTTGCGATCCACGGCGAACACGCCGTTGCACTCGCGGCGCCGCTGCCAGGCGGCACCGCGCAGCACGCGGGGCGTGAAGCTGGCATCGGCACCGCCGTTGGCACGGCGCACGCTCGGCGAGCCGAACACGGCGTTGGCGGCGCGCTGGGCGAACGTGACCGCGTTGCTGCGATGGGACAGGACGGCGCTAGTCATTGAGATGCACCTCCATCACCAAGCGGCACCACGAGCCCACCTGCTCGCGGGCAACCAGGCGTCCGTCCACCGACTTGCCGCCGTCGATGAGGCGGCCCACGAACTCATTGCACTCGCAGGACACGTACCCGACGCGACGGTTGCCGCTGTCGCGCACCTCCACGGCCCAGGGATCGAAGCGGTTGCCCGCGTCGCGCACCAGCGCGAAGCGATCGCCGGGCCGGTAGTTCTCGGCCATCTCGGCCATGCCCGCCACGTGGCGCGTGCCGGCCACCGTAGTGTTTTCCACGACGCAGATTGATTGAGTTGCGTTCGCCATGGCATCCTCCATCTCGTTGAATATGATGAAGACATCATAAGGGCGGCGCTTCTTCTCTGTGTCCCCTTTTAAGGACACAGAGAAGAAGTTCGGTCATCGCGTGTGCAGATTGTTAGCCATAGTTGATCCCCTTTAGAGCCCATGGTAGACTGCCGCGAAAACACCCTTCCCTGAAACGAGGACGCCATGGCGAGCAAGAAGTCGAAGAAGGCTAAGAAAGACAAGAAGCAGCAGAAGGCCCTGGCCGACAAGAAGACTGACAAGCTCAAACGCAAGAAAAAGCAGACCGGCTGCAAGGGCGAGAAGAGCGCTCGGGGATGCAAGGGCTGCGAGAAGGCCCGCACCGCCCTGAAGATCGAGCGCTGCACCTGCTGCAAGAAGCACTGCCCGCTTTCCAAGCCCAAGTGCGGCAAGGGTCGCCGTCTGGCCGCCGCCCTGAAGCTGCGCCAGGGGTAGCGCCCGCCAGCTCCTACTCGTCCTCGACGATCTCTGCCTCCACCTCGGGAATCGCCTTGTCCGCCTCATCGGCCCCGCTGCGGGAGTCGTCGGCAGCGCGCACCTCTCGCGCCTCATCGAACAGAGCCCGCATAGTGGGATTCTTGCGCGTGAGCTTCTTCACCGTGAGGTCCTCGGCCTTATCGTTGGCAAGACGCAGCTGGTTCTCGCTGCCGATGAGGTTGTCCTTGATCTTCTGCAAATGATCGATGGACTTGTCGATCTCCTCGATGGCCTTGCGGAACTTGTCGGAAGCGATGCGGTAGTTGCGACCGAACTTGTCCTTAAAGTCGGCCAGCTGGTCCTCGAAGTTCGTCACGTCGATATTCTGCTGGCGCACCAGAGCCAGTTCGCGGCGGTACTCCAGCGACGAGAGCGCCGCGTTGCGCAGAAGCGTGATGAGCGGGATGAAGAACTGCGGGCGGATGACGTACATCTTATCGTAGCGGTAGGACACATCGGTGATGCCGGCGTTGTACAGCTCGTTTTCCGGCTCCAGCAGCGACACGAGCACGGCGTACTCGCAGCCCTTCTTCGTGCGGTCGCCGTCGAGCTTCTTGAAGTGGGACTCGTTGGTCTTCTTGTGGGTGGAGTCGTCGGCCTCGTTCTTCATCTCAAACATGATGGAGACGATCTCGTTGCCCTCCTCGTCGAAGTCGCGGAAGACGAAGTCGCCCTTGGTGCCCTCAACTACCTCGTTGTCCTTCTCGAAATAGGCGCGCGGGAAGGCCGTGGGGCGCAGGCGGTTGAACTCGATCTCGCAGTGCTGCTCCAACGTCTCGCCGAGCATCTTCGTGGACAGGCGCGCCTTCATGTCCTGGATGCGCTCGATCTCGCGCTCGCGATCGGCGATGAGCTCGTCTTTCATCTTCAGGCGCTCGGCCAGCTCCACCTTGTGCTCGGCCGCGGCCCGCACCAGAGCATCCTGCTCGCGAGCCACCTGGGCCCGCAGCTCGTCGCGCTCGCGCTCCACGGCCACCCGGGCGTCCTTGGCCGCTGCCTCGGCGCGCTGCACGGCCAACTGCATCTCCATGGACGCCTGCTGACGGGCGGCCGCAAGCTTCTGGGCCAGCTCGTCCCGCTCGCGCACGAGGGCCGCCTGGCTGTTCTCCGCAGCAAGGCGCAAGGTCTGCTCCTGGGCCGCCATCTGGGCCTTCAGCGCCTCCAGCTGCTGCTCGAGCGCAGCCTTCTCGCCCTGGGCCGTCAGCTGGAAATCCTTGGCCTGAACCTTGAAGCGCTCGGTCTGGGCGGCCAGCTCGCCTTCCCGTTCGGCGAGTTGAGCCCGCAGCGCCTCCTCGGCCCGAGCAACGGCAAGGGCCGTCTCCTGGCGATGGGCCTCCTCGGCGAGACGGCCGCGCTCGGCCAGTTCCCGCTGGAATTCCTGATCGCGCACTTGGTTCAGCAGGGCCGCGTATCCGCTCTCGTCTACCGTGAACACCTCGCCGCAGCGGGGGCACCGAATCTCGCTCATATCGCTCGCTTTCGCCGCTCGTTGATCTCGCGAGGTCTATCCTACTACAACTCCAGCGCGGCGATGGGCTCGCCATCCTGAAGTCCGAAGCTCTCGATGGAGCCGTCGGTGGCCACATAGAGCACGTCAGCTATGCGCAGGCCGCGCACCGGGGCTCCAGGATCGTTGGTCACCGGAACGCGTAGATTTTCGGCGAATCCCGTCTCGTCATCGTAGCCGAACAGGTAATAGCGCTCGACGTCGCTATAGTACGCCGACTCGCCCCCATCCCCGGGATCTTCCGTCGCCTCCAACCCGCGAGCGGAAAAGCCGATCAGATTGCGGTCGGGCTCCACGAGCACGGCGCGGTAGTCGTACAGCGCCTCAATGTCCCAAATCCCTTCCAACACCAGTGTGCCCGCCTCGGTCACGTTCGCGGGATCGGAGGTGTCGAACATGGTGAGCTTGGCGCTACCCGTGCCCCCGTCTGTGGCATCCCAGCCGATACCGAGCAGACGGCCCTCCCCGTAGGGGTGCAGGTAGGCCGAGAAGCCCGGAATCTTCAACTCGCCGACGATCCGGGGCGCTGCGGGATCCGACAGATCCACCGTGAACAGCGGATCCACCTGACGGAACGTGACGAAATAGCCCACATCGCCCATGAAGCGGGCCGACTGCACCGTCTCCCCCTCGGCGAGCCCCACGATGGAGCCCGCCTCGTTCATGGCCCCATCTAAAACGAATAGGGCGTTGGTTGTCTGCCCCGCCTCCCCGTAGATGGTGGTGACCACGCGCAGGTACCCCTCGTGTTCGTCGATGCTGAAGCTGTCGTTCACCGTTCCGCGCACAGTGCACTGGCCGGCGGCGCTCACCTTCCCCTCCTCGTAGGTCAAACGCACGATGTCGGTGGCACTGTTCTTGCCGCGATAGTTGTCTTCGTAGATATAGATGGCCTCGGAGCCCACATACAGCTCGCCTGAGCAATGGAGAAGGCCCTTTTGAGCTGTGACGCCCGCGGGATCGTCGGCCGGCACGGCCGTGACCACCAAGTAGCCGTTGGCCTCGCCGTCGGCGGGCAGGAAGATGTCGTCCCATCCGAGGGGCCGTCCGTCCACCAGCGGTGCCGCGGCAGCAGGATCCCCGTCGCGCGGGGCTTCGTAGAAGGAGAGGAAGCTGAACACGTAGAGATAGCCGTCGGTGAAGCGCGAGGTGCGGTAGGCGCCGCTCTGGGTAACCGAGCCCACCTCGGCCGGCTGCGACGGATCGGACACATCGAAGGTGACCACCTGGGTGCCGACCTCCTCGATGTCGGCCTCGTACCATGCGGTGGTCGTCAGCACGAACAAGCGACCGCCATCCAGATAGAACTCCACGATGGAGCGCCCCGAGGGCACCTCGATGGAGCCCACCGATTCCAGAGAGCCCCCGTCGGCGCGCACGATGGCGATGCGGCTGCCGTCATCGGTCAGCACATAGAGGCACGAGCCGTCGGTCTTCACCACATCGGCCTCGTCGACCCCCGCGGTGCGCAGGTTCGTGGTAGAGAAATCGCCGCTCGCAGCCGCGGCAGAAGCCGATGACGCGCCTGTGTCGCCCCCCGCGACGGCCATATCCTCGACCACATCGCCGGCATCCTTTGCCGTACCGTCACCGAACAGGCCGAAGAACCCCTCGTCCGCACCACCGCGCTCCGAAGCGATGCGGTCCTGGTAAGCCGCGAAGCAGGCGGCTACCTCGTCGTAGCTGGAGGCCGTGCGCACCGCCGTGGCTTCGCCGAAGACCAACGGGGCCGAGCGGACGGCCTCGTGAGGCGCGCTGCCGAGCAGACTCGCACCCCAAGCGGCGCCCAAGCCAGCCACAGCCACGAGCAGCACGGCCGCGGCCGCCAACCAGCGGCGATGTCGGGGGCGGCGCGGGGCCACTGGCGACTCGGCTCCCAGGCGCTCCATCATGGCATCGGGCTTAAGGGACGGCGGAACGGGCACGGCCTCGGCCGCGCGGCGCAGCGCGCCCACGGTGCGTTTCTCATCCTGGTTCATTGCACACCACCTTCCAAGATCGAGGCCATCTGCTCCAGGGCGCGCTTGCGCCGGCTGCGAACGGTACTCGGGTTCATCTGCATCATCGCGCCGATCTCGCGGCTGTTGTAGCCACCGAAGACGGAAAGCCCCACCACCAGGCGATCGGACTCCCCCAAAGCGGCGAAGGCGCCGCGCACGGCCAGCACGTCGGCCCCGTCCAGGGCAGCCGGCACGGGAGCGTTGAGCCCTTCGGGGTCGGCGGCCGCGCAACGCTTGCCTACGGCCAAGCGCCGACGGCAGCGGTTGGCCACGATCTGAAACAGCCACGACTTGAACGCCTCGGCGCGGCGCAGCTGACCTCGATGCTCGTAGGCGGCGAGCACCCCTTCGGCTACGGCGTCCTCGGCATCGTGGGCGTTGCCCGTTACGCAGAGGGCGAAACGGTAGAGGTCCCCGTACAGCAGTCGATAGCGTTCAGCAAAAGCCTGCGCATCCACGGCACCCCTCCTCTCTTCTCAAGACGTCTCGCCCATAAGATTCCCCGGCACCCGTCAGTGTTGCAAGAAATTTCGAAACTCCCCCAATTCACCATGAAACCGCGGCGCTCGGCTCGCACCCTACCCATCGGCGCCCAATGGCTCGAGGGCGCAGATGTCGGCAAAGGGGATGCGCATGCGCACGATCCACAGATCGCGGTAGACGAGGTCGACCTGGCTCACGACGCCCTCGCAGCTATGGTAGGCCCCGTCGCAGTAGAACGTGCAGCGCACGGATCGTCCGCGCCGCAGGGCGGCAACGGCCTCGTCGAGCTGGGCAGACTCCTCCTCGGTGAGGGGCCGGCGGCGCTCGGGCACCGCCTCTTTGGCGTGCACCAGCTCGTAGTAGCCGCGCAGGGCGGCGAAGGGCGAGAACTGACGCGCCCTGTCGGGATGGGGACGCCCGAGCCCCTCCGGCACCGGTCGCGCCAGCCGATCGTCGACCGACTCGCACTCGGCCGCCGCGCGGGCCTTGGCACCCGGCGACAACGACGCATCGTCCCGCGCACCGCCCCCCGATGCCACAACCTCGCCGTCGGCGCCCACCTCTTCCCAGACGAGATCGGTGAACAGATCGTCACGCTCATCCACGGTGGCCACCCACCAACAGATTCCGCTCACGCCCCATGGCGTGCTCCTTCAGGCTGGTGCCCTTGATGAGGGCGTTCTTCCCGAACTTTCCCTTTACCGCCAATACCGCCTCCTGACGGCGCCGCTCGCGAGCCTCGGCCTCCACGTCGGCGAACAGATCGAGCGTGGCGAAGTCCTCGTCGACTAGGTTGCCGAAGCCGATGTTGATCTTGCGGATGAGCCGCGTCGGATCCACGGTTTCGCGATAGAGCGCCTCTACCAGTGGGAACAGCTTAGCAAAGGAGTTCGTGCGCTCGGCGATGCGGCGCCCACCGCCGCCATGGCCGCTCCCACTGCCGCCATGGCCGCTCCCACTGCCGCCGACGCGACGCAGGCCGTGGCCGTTCTCGAACCACTCTCCGCCCTCGGCAGCCGCCGCCTCCTCACCCGGGACGCCCGATGCTGCCACCCGTTCGCGCTGGTACATGACCTGCAACGAGATATGGTCGGTGACCAGGTGCTTTTCCACGAGATCGAGCACAGTGTCATCGCACATCTCGCGCAGCACCATGAGACCGTCATCGAAGCTGTAGCCGCAGGGCAGCACCTGGCCGTTCATGAGCGAAGTGGACGAGGGCCTATAGGCCTTGATCTCGGCGATGGTGCAGGGCTCCAGTCCCCAGGCGTGATCGATCAGGTACTCGGCATTCACCCCGAACTCCCGATAGAGCACCGCGGGGCTCATCTCGGTGATGCCGCCCAAATCGTACACGCGATAAGATGCGAGCCTCCGCGCGATACCCGGGCCGATGTTCCAGATGTCGGTGATGGGCCGATGGGGCCAGATCTGCTCGCGGAAGCGGCGTTCGTCCAACTCGCCGATGCCGTCATCGGCATGCTTCGCGGAGATATCGAGGGCCACCTTCGCAAGGAAGAGGTTCGGTCCGATGCCCACCGTGGCGGGGATGTCCGTCTCGGCGCGCACCGCATCGCGCAGGGCGCTGGCGAACTCGCGGGCCGTCATATCGTAGAGGCCGAGATAGGCCGTGGCGTCGATGAAGCACTCGTCGATGGAGTACGGATGAATGTCGTCGGGGCTCACATAGCGCAGATAGACCCCGTAGATATCCGCCGATGCCTGCATGTAGGCGCGCATGCGCGGCTTCGCCACGATGAAGTCGATGGTCTCGGGGACTTCGAACAGCCGGCAGCGGTTGCGCACCCCGAGGGCCTTCAGCGCCGGGCTCACCGCCAGACAGATGGTGGTGACCGTGCGGTCGGGATCGGCCACCACAAGCCGGGCCACCATGGGGTCAAGCCCACGGGCCACGCATTCCACCGAGGCGTAGAAGCTCTTCAAATCGATGCAAACGTATGTGCGCTCTTGTTCCATGGCGTCAGTATATCATGGAACATCGGTTCGCTTCTTATATTCTCGGGCATTTCGGCGCGGCGCAAGCGGGAGCAGAAGCTCGTCCACTCAAGAGAGCCGCCGCCTCAGGGCGCGCAGATGCTCCTTCTGCTCGGAGGCGATGCGGCGGCTCTCCACGGCCTTCTGGATGGCCTTGTTGTGCGTCCATACGTCGAGCGCTCCCGAGGCGATAACCTCCTCGGCGGCGACAGGCTGCTTCGCCAGCGCCTCGGCGAAGTACCAGGCGCGCATCATGTTCACATAGTACTCGGGACGTGAGATGCCGACGACCCACCCGAAGTACTCCGGCCGAAACCGCTCCTCCAGGAACAGCTGCATGAGCACACCGATGGCGAAGCGCACCGTGTACTCGTGGTCGCTTTCCAGCCACGCCCGCGCCTTCGCCAGCGCCGCCGTCGGGTCGGCGGCGAGCCCGCGACAGGAGAGCTGATCGCAGGTGGCCCAGTTGTCCACGAAGGGCAGGAAGTTCTCGATGGCCCCGACAAGCCGGTCGAAATCGCGCTCCCGTGCGATGACGAACGAGTGCAGCTGGTTCTCTTCGAAGGTGCCGTGGGGCAGCGCCGCCAGAAACTCCCCCGCATCCCCGCGCCGGGCAAGCCCCTTCGCGAACTTCCGCAGATCCGGCGTGCGCACGCCCACAATAGTGGCCGCATCAATATTCGGGATGAGCTTCGCCTGGAACGCGCGGTACCCCTCATCGGCATGGGAGGTGAGAAACGCCTCGATGTCTTCCTGAATCGCCATCGTGCCCCCTCTTCCGTAAACAAAACCCATTCTAGCACGCAAAAAAAGAACCCCAGCTCGCACCGGGGTTCTTTGCGCAACTCACAGGTCGTTCGTAAAGTCAGCGAGCGGCTCTGACACGTTTCGCATTGGCCCGCCTTTGGGTCAAGTTGGCTTCGCCAACGCCGTGCCCAAAACAAGGGGCAAGGCGAAATGCGCCAGAGCCGCGCAGCGTCGGCGGGTCCGTTCGTCCCGCCAGGGCGAACGGAACTCCCTTACACGATGCCCTGGGCCATCATGGCGTTGGCGACCTTCTCGAAGCCGGCGATGTTGGCGCCCATGACGTAGTTGCCCTCGTGGCCGTAACGGCGGGCCGCATCGTCGATGGCGTGGTAGATGGACACCATGATGCCGTTGAGCTTCGCGTCCACTTCCTCGAAGGTCCAGGACAGGCGCTCGGAGTTCTGGGACATCTCCAGACCCGAAGTGGCCACACCACCGGCGTTGGCGGCCTTGCCGGGGAAGAACACGACGCCGTTATCCAGAAGGTACTCGGTGGCGTCCAGGGTGGTGGGCATGTTCGCGCCCTCGGCGAGGATCTGGCAACCGTTGGCCACGAGCGCCTTCACGTCGTCGATCATGACCTCGTTCTGGGTGGCGCAGGGCAGCGCGATGTCGCAGGGGGTGACCCACACGCCGCGGCCCTCATGGTAGGTGACGCCCTCGCGGCGGGCGGCGTACTCGGAGATGCGGCCGCGCTCCACTTCCTTGATCTGCTTCACCAGCTCCACATCGATGCCCGCCGGGTCGTAGATCCAGCCGGTGGAATCGGACAGGGTAACCACCGTGGCGCCGAGCTGCTGGGCCTTACTTGTCGCGTAGATGGCCACGTTGCCAGAGCCGGAGATGCAGACGGTCTTGCCCTCGAAGCTGTCGCCGGTGCACTTCAAGTGCTCCTGCACCAGGTACACCAGGCCGTAGCCGGTGGCCTCGGTGCGGGCCAGCGAGCCGCCGAAGGAGAGGCCCTTGCCGGTGAGCACGCCCTCGAAGACGTCCTTCATGCGCTTGTACTGGCCGAACATGTAGCCGATCTCGCGGGCGCCCGTGCCGATATCGCCGGCCGGCACGTCGGTGTCGGCGCCGATGTGGCGGGCCAGCTCGGTCATGAAGGACTGGCAGAAGCGCATGACCTCCATGTCGGACTTGCCCTTCGGATCGAAGTCGCAGCCGCCCTTGCCGCCGCCCATGGGCAGGGTGGTCAGGCTGTTCTTGAAGATCTGCTCGAAGCCGAGGAACTTGATGATGCCCAGGTTCACCGACGGGTGCAGGCGAAGTCCCCCCTTGTAGGGGCCGATGGCGCTGTTGAACTGCACGCGGAAGCCGCGGTTGACCTGCACCTTTCCGTTATCGTCCACCCAGGGCACGCGGAACATGACCACGCGCTCGGGCTCCACGATGCGCTCGAGGAGGGAGGCCTGCTCGTATTCCGGATGGGCCTCGATGACCGGCTCCAGGGACTGGAGCACCTCGGTGACGGCCTGGATGAACTCGGGCTGCTCGGCGTTCTTCGCCTTCACCTGCTCGATGACGTTCTCGACGTAACTCAATGCGGACCTCCTTGACGTGAACGGGTGCGCGGGCCGCAGGGCGCGACCGTGCTTCTGGCCGCATTATAGGGCGGTGGGTTCGCGAACGTTGACTTATTAACTGACCGGAAACAAAGAACGCGCCCCGTTAACATTCTGGAAATGACGAGCGGTCTGAGAGGGCGGGAACAGCGCGCGACGGGCCCGGGCGGCCTCTCCCCCCCTACAGGGCGGCGTACACCTTCGACGAGGGAACGTTCAGGGAGGTGAGCAGCACGACGCCCACGGCCTCGCGCTCGGGGGCGTACACGATATGGGCGCCCTCGGTGCCCTCGCCGCGGCCGGGCTCGGCTTGGGAATCGTCGGTGACGATGACGGCTTGGAAGCCGTCGGTCGTGGCCAGGCACGACAGGCGCGGCACGAGGCACACGAGCGACTGGGCGCCCGCGTCCAGCAGCTCCTGGCGCAGTTTCTGCAGCTGCTTCTTGGTGGCATAGTAGTCGATGGCCACCACGCCGATCTTGCGGTCGCCAGCGTTCAGCACCGTGGGCGTGGTGTAACGGGACAAATCGGCGATGTTCAGGGTGATGACGCCAGCGCCCTTGTCCTCGTACAGGTCGCGCACGTCCGAGGAGTACACGGGGCGCTCGCGCATGGACAGCGGCAGCTTCGACAGCTCGGCGGCCACCATGGCGCCGATGCTCTTGGGCTGTTCTGTCAGGCCGCCCTCCTGGGCGGGGGCCATGGCGGGGCGCAGGGCATCCAGCGGGTCGTAGGTGCCGTCGTAGACGATGGCGGTGTAGCCCTGCATCTGGCCGAAGGCGTCGTCGACCACCGAGGCGGCCACGTTCCAGGAGCGGCCCGTTTCGAAATAGCGCAAAAGCACGCTGCCGCCGAGAATGACGAGCAGCGCGAACACCAAGAGAGCCACTTTTTCCCGCGTGCGTTTCTTCATAGCCCTTAATTATAGCGAACCCCCGCCAGGGCGAACCCGACGGGGGCCGATGTCCACGAGATGGGCGCGGCAGCCCTAGGCCACGGGAGGCCTCTTCGCCTCTTCCAGCATGCGCTTGACGAAGCGGCCGGTGTAGGAGCCCTCCACCTCGGCCACTTGCTCGGGCGTGCCCGTGGCGATGATGGTGCCGCCGCGGTCGCCGCCCTCGGGGCCCAGATCCACGATGTGGTCGGCGCACTTGATGACGTCCAGGTTGTGCTCGATGACAAGCACCGTGTTGCCGGCGTCCACCAGGCGCTGCAGCACCTCCAACAGCTGGCGCACGTCCTCGAAATGCAGGCCCGTGGTAGGCTCGTCCAGGATGTAGAAGGTCTTGCCGCTCTGGCGCTTCTGCAGCTCGCTGGCGAGCTTCACGCGCTGGGCCTCGCCGCCCGAGAGCGTGGTGGCCGGCTGGCCCAGGCGAATGTAGCCGAGGCCCACATCGAACAGCGTCTGCAGCTTGCGCTTGATACCGGGGATGTTCTCGAAGAAGTGCAGCGCGTCTTCCACGGTCATGTCGAGCACTTCCGAGATGTTCTTGCCGCGGTAGGTCACCTGCAGCGTCTCGCGGTTGTAGCGCTCGCCGTTGCACACCTCGCAGGGCACGTACACATCGGGCAAAAAGTGCATCTCGATCTTGATCTGACCGTCGCCCTTGCAGGCCTCGCAGCGGCCGCCGCTCACGTTGAAGGAGAAGCGCCCGGGCGCATAGCCGCGGGCCTTGGCCTCCTGCGTGCTGGCGAACAGGGCGCGGATGTCGTCCCACAGCCCGATATAGGTGGCCGGGTTCGAGCGCGGGGTGCGCCCGATGGGGCTCTGGTCGATGTTGATGACCTTGTCGAGCTTGTCCAGCCCGGTGATTTTGCGGTAGGGCCCCGTGCGGCGATGGGCGTGGTTCAGGCGATTCGCCAGGGCCGGGGCCAGGGTGTCGGTGATAAGGGAGCTCTTGCCGGAGCCGGACACGCCGGTGATGACCGTCAGCGTGCCGATGGGCACCTCCAGCGTGACGTTGTTCAGGTTGTTCTCCGTGGCGCCGGTCATCTTCACCGAACCGCGCTTGGGGCGGCGCCGCTCGGCAGGCACCTCGATGCGGCGGCGACCCGCCAGGTAGTCGGCGGTGATGGAGCCTTCCGTGGCCATGACCTCGGCCGGGGTGCCCGCGGCGATGACCACGCCGCCGTGCTCGCCGGCGCCCGGCCCCATGTCCACCACGAAGTCGGCGGCGCGGATGGTGTCCTCGTCGTGCTCCACCACGACCACAGTGTTCCCCAGGTCGCGCAGGCGCTCCAAGGTGGCGATGAGCCGCTCGTTGTCGCGCTGGTGCAGACCGATAGAGGGCTCGTCCAAGATGTAGAGCACGCCCATGAGCCCGGCGCCGATCTGGGTGGCGAGCCGGATGCGCTGGGCCTCGCCGCCCGAGAGCGTGGCCGTGGCCCGCTCCAGGGTGAGGTAGTCGAGCCCCACGTCCACGAGGAAGCGCAGACGCTCGCGGATCTCCTTCACGATGGGCAGGGCGATGACCGCCGCCTGGCCGGTGAAGTGCAGGCCCTCGAAAAAGGCCAGCGACTCGGCCGCCGACATCTCGGTGACATCGTGGATGGACCGGTCGTTCACCGTGACGGCCAGAATCTCCGGCTTCAGGCGCTGGCCGCCGCAGGTCTCGCAGGGCACCGTGGCGAAGTAGGCGGCCAGCTTCTCGCGCTGGGCATCGGACTGGGACTCGGTGTAGCGGCGCTTCACGGCGCCCAGCACGCCCTCCCACTCGATGTACCAGTAGGTGTCGCGGCCGTCCACGGTGCGGTAGTCCACGCGCACCTTCTCGTCACCCAGGCCGTGCAGGATGGCCTTCTGGGCCTTCTTGGGCATGTCCTCCCAGGGGGTGTCGGCATCGGTGCCCACGTGCTCGGCCACGGCGCGCAGCACCTGGGGATAGTAGTTGCCGCTCTTGAAGGGAGCGATGACCCCCTCGTTCAGGGTAAGGGACGGATCGGGCACCACAAGCGACGCGTCCACCTCGTCGCGGCTGCCGATGCCGAGGCAGTCGGGACAGGCGCCGTAGGGGGCGTTGAAGGAGAAGTCGCGGGGCTGCAGCTCGTCCATGGAGTGGCCGTGCTCCGGGCACGCCAGCGCCAGCGAGAACAGGTGCTCCCCTTCCCCGAGCCCGCCCGTGGCCCCCGAGGAGGTGCCGCCGGCCTCGCCGAGCGGTGCGCCGTCGGGCCCGAGCACCTGCACGAGCACGCGCCCGCTCGCCAGCTTGCAGGCCAGCTCCACGCCCTCGGCGATACGGCTTGTGGCCGACTCCTTCAACGTAACGCGATCCACGACGACATCGATGAAGTGCTTGATCTTCTTGTTCAGCGTGATGGGCTCGCCGGTCATCTTCACGATCTCGCCGTCGATGCGCACGCGGGAGAAGCCCTCCTTCTGCAGATCGGCGAAGAGCTTGGTGAACTCGCCCTTGCGGCCGGCCACCACCGGCGCCATGAGGATGGCCTTCGTGGCCTCGCCCTGGGCCCCGTCGCCCAGGCGCAGAATCTCGTCGGTCACCTGGTCGGTGGTCTGCTTCTTGATCTCGCGGCCGCACTCGGGGCAGTGGGGCACGCCCACCCGCGCGAACAGCAGGCGCAGGTAGTCGTAGATCTCGGTGGTGGTGCCCACGGTAGAGCGAGGGTTCTTCGAAGTGGTCTTCTGGTCGATGGACACGGCCGGGGAAAGCCCGTCGATGGAGTCCACATCGGGCTTAGACATCTGGCCTAGGAACATACGGGCGTAGCTGGAGAGGCTCTCCACGTAGCGGCGCTGGCCCTCGGCGTACATGGTGTCGAAGGCGAGGCTCGACTTGCCCGAGCCGGACAGGCCCGTGATGACCACGAGCTCGTCGCGGGGTATGGTGAGATCGACGTCCTTCAGATTGTGCTCGCGGGCGCCTTTGATCACGATTTCATTTGCCATAGATCGCTTCGTTTCCTTCGCGGACGTGACGCAGCGGGCGCCCTCGTCGGCGGCCCGCTGCCAGTTTCTTCGATTCGTCGGCCTATTGTAGTGGGGAACGGGCGGCGATGCCAGCCCTAAAGGGAACTTTTGTTCGCCTTCATGGAATCTTCGCAGGGGTCAGCCCGGAACAGGCCGATGGCCGGCGCGGACGGGGCCAGAGAAGCGGAAACCCCTAGCCGATGGCCGGAGCGGCGTCCTCCCCCGCTGCCGCGGACGTCTCATCAACGGGGACGAGGGCCGGGTTGCGCTTCTTGTGGAAGGCGCGCAGGGTCAGCCGTGCGGTCTTGCGACGCGGACGGGGCGCGCGCACCGTGGCCACGACGAAGGCGCAGGACGCGGCCAGGATCACGGCCATGACGGCGAACACCACGGGGAAGGACGTCGCCCCCAGAAGCGCGCCGGCAACCAGCCCCGTCACAGCCGAGCCAGCATAGGCCACCAGGTTGATGGAGGCGAGAATGGCCGATACCTGCAGCACGTTCACTTCCAGAAGCAGCATGCGCAGGGCCGTGGCCAAACAGGCGCCCATGGAGAAGCTGAACACCGCGCAGGCCGCCATGAAGGCCAGCTCGGCTCCCGTAGCCACGAACAGGGCGAGGGCCGCCGTAGAGGCCACCACCACGGCGAAGGACACCGCCAGGGCCTTCTTCGGATGGAACTTCTGCACCGCCGGGCCGCCGAGGACGCTGGGGGCCATGGCCAGAGCCAGGATGATCGAGCCCGCGAAGGGCGAGGCGGCTCCGAAGCAGGTGTAGGCGATGGGAGCCGAGAACGACTGAAAGAAGCAGCCCACCATCCATGTGGCCAGATACACCACGGCCACGGCCACGAACAGGCGGCGGCCGTCGCGGGGCACGAAGACGCGCGGGCGAATGGAGGCTCGCAGCGACACCGTGCGGTCGAGGGGCTCGTGAATGAGCGGCATGAGGAACAGGCAGATCGCCAGGATGGCGATCATGAGGCCGTAGATGACCGTGAGGTTCTCCACCACATCGTAGAGCACGCCCACGCCGATGGAGCCGATCATGATGCCGAACATGGCCCCGCAGCTGGCCACGGTGGAGCCCCAGCCGAGGTGCCTCTCCCCCACGCAGTCGATGACCAGCGATGACACGGCACTCATGCCGAAGCCGGCCGAGAGCCCCTGGACGAAACGGGCCGCGAGCACATCGGCGCCGCTGGCCGCGCGCAGGAACATGATGCAGCCGAAGATGGCGAGCATGACCGTGAGACAGGCGATGGGCACGCGCCCGAAGGAGTCGGAGATGCGGCCGGCGAACAGCAGGGTCAGCGTGACGCCGACAAGATAGGTGAACATGGTGTTCGAGATGTCGGCCGTGGTCAGACCGATGGTGGCCTGGTAGTCGGCGTACAGCGGAATGGGCACCGCCGTGGCGGCGAAGATGGCCAGAAACGCGGCGGTCGCGAGGGCGAATCCGCGCAGCGATTGGGCGTCGGTGAGCTCTGCCTTGTGCATCCTTTTCTCCGTGTGCGTTCGAGTTTGCCAGCCGTGCCCTCCGCCGCGGCATCGATGGGGCCGTTGCGGGAAGGTGCGAGCAGTATGAACCTCGCACGCGGGGAATTCAAGGGGAAATGCCAAGTTCGCCGCTTAGCGATGAAACGGCCCCACTAGGCGCTCGGAGCCGACGGGGCGACGCCCGTGCGAAGCCGTATCGGGGCCGCTTGCCGCGAGTGCTCCCAGCCGGCGCGGCGACGGGCGCTCTGGCAGCCTGCGAGATGGTCGGCGACCCGGTTGCCGCCGCCGTCCCGCCAGTCGATGGTCGCGGCGAGAACCTACATTACCACGTGGGAGGCGGATTGCATGAGATAGGGGATGTAGGCGAGGACGACGAGGGCGGCCCAGAAGAGCATCTTGGCTTTCTTGCGACTCATGGTTCCTCCCTTCGGCGGCGACGATCGCCCCGGCGGGGCAACCGTCTCTGTAACCTAGGGCGATTCTCCCACAGGGCGCCCCGGGCCCTGACCGCGCAGGTTAACCGTAGCGCCCGCGCAACGAGCCTGAAAATACCGCGGAACACCTCCGTTGGGGAATTGTTGATTGGAAGAGGCGACGGGCTGGCCTGAGGGCAGACCCGCGCCCGTGCGGGCGGCCTGAAGCCCGCCCTCCCGGGGCCACCTCCCCCTTTTTTTCCGACTAGGCTCGGGGATGGGCAAGCTTGTGTATGTCCTTCAGGCGGTCAGGGCTCACGTGGGTGTAGATCTGGGTGGTGGACAGGCTCGCGTGGCCCAGCATGTCCTGAACGCTGCGCAGATCGGCACCGCCCTCCAAAAGGTCGGTGGCGAAGGAGTGGCGCATGGCGTGGGGCGACAGGCCCTCGTCGAGGCCGGCCAGGCGCAGGGCGCGCTTGAACATCTTGCGGATGGCATCGGGACTGACTCCGTTGCCGCGATTGGACACGAAGAAGTAGTCGCTCTCGCGCTCCCCCAGCAGCTGCGGCCGTGCCTCGCGCTGGTAGCGCTCCATAATGCGGGCCGCCGTGCGCGAGAGCGGCACGATGCGCTCCTTGGCACGCTTGCCGAACACCTTCACCTCGAGGGCGGAAAAGTTCACCCATGCCTCGAGCAAGCCCGATGCCTCCGATACACGGGCTCCGCAAGAGAAGAGGAACTCCAGAATGGCCTGATCGCGCATGTCCGCCGGCGTCTGCTCACGGGGCTCGCCGAAGGCATCCTCGTCTCCGAACACCCCGAGCAGCGTGACCATATCGGCATTGGTGATGACCTTGGGCAGGCGGCGCTCCCCCTTCGGCGCCTGGGCCACGCAGGCCGGGTCGTTCATCGTGCGCCCGGTGCGGTTCATCCATCGATAGAACGACCGCAGCGCCGAGAGGTGCCGCTTGATGGTAGTGCGAGCATAGCGCGCCTGGTCGAGCTCGGCCAGGTAGCGCCGCAGCTGGCGATAGGTCACTTCGCGGGGGTGGACGTTCGCCCGCCGCGCCCAGCGCAAATACCCCAGCACGTCGTCGCGGTAGGCCCGCACCGTATGGGGCGAGGCGCCGCGTTCCACGGCGAGGGCGGCGCAGAAGGCCTCCACGTCCTCGAAGCCTGGCAGCGACGCGTCCTCAGCCGACAGTTCCATGCGCTGCGCCCTATCGGAGGCGCGCCCCTCCCCCGCAGCCGCCGTCATCGCGGCATCAGGCCTACAGCGTCCAGGGCCTCGCGGTAGGAGGCCAGGGCCGCCTCGGCGCGGGCCGCATAGGCGCCGTAGCGCTCGCGCTTGTTGCGCACGGGCGGCTCCAAGGGCCGCATCAGACCGAAGTTCACGTGCATCGGCTGGTAGTCCGTCGTGGCCTCATCGGTCGCGTAGGCCAGCAGCGCGCCGTACACCGTCTCGGGGGGCAGCGGCGGCAGGGCCACGCCCCGCAGGTCGGCCGCCACCGCCAAGGCCCCGTGCAGCCCCGATCGGATGGCCTCGCAGTAGCCCTCGGTGCCGGCGAGCTGGCCCACCACGTACACGGGCACGCCCACGGCGCGGGCGGCCTCGGTGCCCAGGCGGCCATGATCGTCCAGCAAATGCGGCGCATCGATGAAGGTGTTGCGGTGCATCACGCCGTAACGGGCGAACTCGGCGTTCTCCAGCCCCGGAATCATGCGAAACACCCGGCGCTGCTCGGGGAAGGTCAGGTTGGTCTGGAAGCCGACGAGGTTGTAGCTCTGCCCGCAGGCGTCCTCGGCCCGCAGCTGCAGGGCGGCCCAGGGACGCCGTCCCGTACGGGGATCGGTCAGCCCCACGGGCTTCAGCGTGCCGAAGCGCGGCGCGTCGCGACCCGCGCGGGCGATCTCCTCGATGGGCTGGCAGGCCTGGAACAGGTCCCGGCTCTCGAAGTCTTTCGCGATAACCCGCTCGGCCGCCAGCAGCTCGTCGACGAACCGCTCGTACTCGTCGCGCTCGAAGGGCGCGTTCAGATAGTCGCCGCCCTGGTCGGCGTCCTCGTAGCGGCTCTGGCGGAAGACGCGCTCCCGATCGATGGAGTCCGCCATGATCACCGGCGCCGCCGCATCGTAGAAGGCCAGCGCGTCGCTGCCCGTGAGATCGCGCAGCGATGCCGACAGGGCGTCGGAGGTGAGCGGGCCGGAGGCCAGCACGATGGCATCGGCGCCCGCCACCAGGGCCGCCACGTCGGTCGCCTCCTGACGGCACAGCTCGATCAGAGGGTGATCCTGCACCTGCGCGGTGATCATCTGCGAGAACAGCACGCGGTCCACGGCCAGGGCTCCGCCCGCCGCCACCGCCGTGCGCTGGGCCGCCTCCAGCAGCGGCGAGCCCAGCAGGGCCAGTTCGCGCTTCAACAGCCCCGCCGCGCTGTCGGGCTTCGTGCTCTTGAGCGAGTTGGAGCAGACGAGCTCCGCCAAGCCGTCGGTATGGTGGACGGGGGTGGGGCACATCGGGCGCATCTCGATGAGACGCACCGCTATGCCGCGGTTCGCCAGATCGAGCGCCGCCTCGCTGCCCGCGAGACCGCCGCCTACTATGGTCACATGGTATGTCATAGCCCAACAGGATACCAAATAACGGCACCGAGATGCCGGTCATTTGGGGCGGAGCGCCCCAGGGCGCGGAAATCGCACGACTCATCGACGCCCCCGTCCCGCCCCCACGCGCGGCCCGTAGCGGCCATCCGGGTACTGGGCGATCAGCCCATCGCGCTGGGCCGTGGCCAGCCACACCACGAGCCAGGTGAGCGCGTCGCCCCGCGGGTGATGGCTCTGGGCGAGGCTGCGCAGCGCCTCCATGCCGAGGGGCTCGGCGCGCAGGGCGTCGAGCAGCGCCTCCTCAGCCGTGGGCGTCCCCCCAGGCGCGGCTGCCCCGTCCGCTGCGGGAGGCGTCGGTTCCTTCAAACAGCCGTAGGCGGAGAACAGGGCGTCAGCAAAGGACTCGTCGTCGATGATGGGCAGCGCGCCCTGGTACAGCAGCCGGTTGGCGCCCCGCGAGTTCTCGGACGTGATGGCCCCCGGCACCACCCACACCTCGCGGCCGGCGGCCAGGGCCTCGTCGGCCGTGGAGAAGGTGCCCGAGGGAAGCCCCGCCTCCACGATGAGCGTGGCGCGGGCCAGCCCCGCTATGAGCCGGTTGCGCTCGCGAAACGTATAGGGCAGGGGCATGAAGTCCCAAGGCTGCTCGGACACCACGGCACCGCCGCCATCGACGATGCGCTGGAAGAGCCCGGCATTCTCGGCGGGATAAAGCTGGTTGCAGCCGCCCCCGAGGAAGGCCACTGTGGGGCAGCCCGCGGCCAGGGCGGCCTCGTGGGCCACGGCATCGCAGCCCCGCGCTCCACCGGACACGATGACGATGCCCCGCTCGGCCGCCATCGAGGCGAAGCGCTTCGCCGCCGAGCGCCCATAGGGCGTCGCTCGGCGCGCGCCCACCACAGCCAGCCCCGGGCGCAGGGCATCGGACGCACCCACGCCGTACAGGTGCTCGGGCGGTTTGGGAATGGCCCGCAGCAAGGCGGGGAACTGGTCGTCCTGCGGGGTCAACTCGAAGCGCTCCCCCGTCAGCTTCAGCGTCTTCACGGGCATCTCAGCATCCTCCTATTCCATCGCGGACGCGATAGCTCACCGCCTCGGCGAGGTGATCGCAGTCCACCGTCTCCGATTCGTCCATGTCGGCAATGGTGCGCGCTACCCCCACCACGCGGGCGATGGCCCGGCCGCTCATGGCATGCAGCTCGGCCACCGACACGAGGAACGCCTGGGCCTCGTCGGTCACTCGATGCCGCTCGGCAAGGCTCCCCTCGCTCCCGGACGTCTTCCGACGGCGCCGTCGAGCGAAGGCCCGGGCGCGCATCACCCCTTCTCGCAAGGTTGCCGAGTCGGCCCCCTTCTGGGAGGACAGCACCTCGGCCGGCGGCGTACGGCGCACGTCCAGGTGCAAGTCGATGCGGTCAATGAGCGGGCCGCCTATGCGGTTCTGGTAGGTGCGGATCTGCGGGACCGTGCAGGTACAGTCGTGATCGGGGTCGCCGTAGTAGCCGCAGGGACAGGGATTGGCCGCCGCGACCAGCATGAAGCGCGCGGGAAAGACCACGTTCCCGTCGGCCCGCGTCAGCGTGACCGTTCCCGACTCCAGCGGTTGGCGAATGCCCTGCAGCACCGACGATCGGAACTCCGGGAGCTCATCTAAGAAGAGGACGCCCTGGTGGGCCAGGGATATCTCCCCCGGGCGGATGGGACTGCCTCCGCCCACAAGGCCAGCGAGCGACGCGCTGTGATGGGGGCTGCGGAAAGGCCGCACACCCGCGATGACCGATTCGATAGACTCGCCGGCCACCGAGTGCACCACCGCCGCCTCCAGCGCCTCGTCGGCCGACAGGGGCGGCAAGATAGAGGGCATCCGCGAGGCGAGCATGGTCTTGCCCGAGCCGGGCGGCCCCATCATGAGCAGTCCATGGCCTCCGGCCGCGGCCACCTGGAAGGCGCGCTTGGCCACGTCATGGCCCGACACCTCGCCGTAGTCGGGGCCACCCGCGCGAGAGCTGACGCGCCGCGGGCAGTGGCGCTCCTCGAGACAGGCCGCCGCACCACCCTCGCGGCTCGCAGCCTCGATATGGTCCATGGCGAATACGCGCAGATCACTCAGGGGAAGCGGATCGCCCTCGGCGGCGCACACGAAATCGAGACCGAGGGAACGGGCGCAGATAGCGCAGGCCAGAGTGCCGCGCACGGCGCGGACCCGGCCGTCCAGGGCCAGCTCGCCCACATAGAGCGTATCGCGCACCCAAGCCGGATCAATCTGCTGGCTGGCTGCCAGAATGCCCAGGGCGATGGGCAGATCGAAGCCCGATCCCGTCTTCTTCAAACTGCTGGGGGCCAAATTGACCACGATCTTCTCGTCGGGCATGGTGAATCCCCCGGCCCGCAGGGCCGCCCGCACGCGCTCGCGGGCCTCTTGGATAGCCGCATCGGGCATCCCCACGATGGAGATGCCGGGCAGGCCGCCCGACACCACCACCTCGACCGTCACAGGAACCACGTCCACACCGCGCACTGTCGCGCTCATCACCGCGCACTGTCCGAACTTCATGGCGCTAGTTCCCCGTGAACGCGGCGATGTGGTGGCGGATGAAGGCGCGGTCCTCCGGCAGCACCACGATGGACACGATGTCGAAGCGCACCGTCGTCTCGCCGGGAACATGGTCCTGGAGATAGGCCAGGGCGACGCGCTCGTACCGCTCGCGCTTGGATGCGCTCACCGCCTCGGCGGGAAAGCCCTTCTGGTTCCCGCGCCTCGTCTTGACCTCGATAAAGGCCAGTATCCCGCCGCGTACGGCGATGATATCGGCCTCTCCGGCGAAGCAAGTCCAGTTGCGCTCCAGAATGGTATAGCCCCGCTGTTCGAGAAAGTGGGCCGCCGCCTCCTCGCCGCGAGCTCCCAAGGCCCGATTCCGCTTCCCTTGGCCCTCGCGCCGCCCTCCGCCGGACCGACGGCCGCGCCGCCGATCCCCGCCGGGCTTCCGATCGCCCGAGGCCGCCTTGCGCTTGGGCTTGGGCTTCTTCTCGGCCACGGCCGAGCCGCCGCCCTTCGGCGCCGCGCCCTTGTCTGTTTGATTGCGCTCGTCCATCACCGCTGCTCCTTTCTTCGGATAGGAGCAGCCTACACGGCCGCAACCGCAGTATCGTCTCGGGAATGACCGCCCAAGCGCCGTCCCCGCCTCGCCCGAAAGTCGCCGCGCAACCGTCGCAGAACCGTACCATCGCACCCCCGAAAGCCGTCCGTCGGCCGTCGGCGCGCCGCACTATCCCGCTAGAACAGGCTTTCCTGCGTGAATGTCGTGCAAAAGCTGCGACGATGGATGGGCGTGAGCCCCAGGGTGCGGATGGCCTCGCCATGGCCCTCCGAGCCGTAGCCCTTGTTCGAGGCGAACCCGTAACCGGGGTACTGGGCGTCGTATTCTTCCATCAAGTGGTCGCGAGCCACCTTGGCCACGATCGATGCCGCAGCGATGGAGGCGCACTTCCCATCGCCCTTCACCACGTTCACCTCCCGCGGGTCAAGACGCAGCGGGTTGCCGTCCAGCAGCACCACGTCCACCGCGACCCCCGCTTCCTCGATGGCGCGTATGGCCCGCCCGAACGCCGAGCGCAGCGCCGCCGTCATGCCCACGCGATCGATCTCGTCGGCCTCCACGTACTGCACCGTCCAGGCCCGGGCGCTCACGCGCACCGTTTCCGCGATCTGCTCGCGCACCTCGGGCGCCACCTGCTTCGAGTCGTTCAGCCCCGCGATGGGCTCCTCGCCCAGCACCACGCCGCCCACGGCCAAGGGACCGGCCAAGGGCCCGCGCCCCACCTCGTCCAGACCGAGCACCACCTGCCCGCCTCGCTCGGCGGCCAGGGCCTGCTCGAAGGCGTACATGGCCGCCAGTCGAGCGGCCTCGGCCGCCTCGGCCTCGAGGCGGCGGCGCGCCACTTCCACGGCCTGGCGCACACCCTTGCGCGTGTCGGCCACCAGCGAGCGCTCCAGCACGGCGAACTCATCGGCCGTGGCCGCTTGCAGCTTGCATCGAATTTCAGGGACCGTCAGGTCAATCACCGCGCTCTCCTCTCGCCCTTGACGGCGGCGCCCCGCCATCCAGGCCAGGGCGCATTCAAGAAAAAGGGCCCCCGAAGGAGCCCTTTGCAATACATGGAAGATAAGGCCTAGCGGAACGCCTTCTCCTTGATCTTGGCGGCCTTGCCCACCTTGTTGCGCAGGTAGTACAGCTTGGCGCGACGCACGTCGCCGCGACGAGTCACCTCGATCTTCTCGATCTTCGGGGAATGCACCGGGAAGGTACGCTCGACGCCGATGGAGAAGCTGATCTTGCGCACGGTGAAGGTCTCGCGGACCGACGCGCCCTGGCGGCGGATGACGTCGCCCTGGAACACCTGGATACGCTCACGGTTACCCTCGGTGATGCGGTAGTGGACCTTAACGTTGTCGCCCACGTTGAACTCGGGGAGGTCCTGCTTGATCTGCTGCTGTTCGATAGCGCGAATGATATCCATTGCCATTTCCTACTCTATACTTCCAGTGGTCTTGCGATTCATCTTGTTATGGACGCGATTTGACAGTATATCGCCCCGACCGTCCCCGCGCAAGGAAAAATTCCGCTCCGCTCCGTGAAAATTCACGAGAGCGACCGGAAACCCCCGCGCGCCGTGCGGACCATACCGTTTAGGCGCGCTCGGCCGCCGTTTCCTCCACGATGACGAACTCGTCGTCGCCTTCCGTCTCCTGGGCCACGAGCATCTGCTCGAACATGGATGCGGTCTGGGAGAAGTCGCTCGGCAGCACCACGGTGGACTGGCGGCCGTTGCGGGCGAACTCGCTCATCATGTCGGTCCACTGGGTGAAGATGAACAGCTGGTTGGCCTCGGCCGCCGACACGCCCGAGCTCTTGATGACCGCGAGCGATTCGGAGATGCCGTCGGCGATGGCCTTGCGCTGGGCGGCGATGCCGCGGCCGGCCTGCTCCATGGCCTCGGCGCGGGCCCGGGCCTCGGTGACCACCTTGATGCGCTCGGCCTCGGCCAGCGACTGGGCCGCCTCCTTCTCGCGCTGGGCGGAGTTGATGCGGTTCATGGACTGCTCCACGTCGGCGGGCAGATCAATGGCGGTGATCAGCGTGCTCACCACGTCGTAACCGTAGGCCACCATGAGCCCCGACACCGTCTGGTTCACATCGGTGGCGATGGAGTCCTTCTTGTCGAACACCTCGTCGAGGGTGTACTGCGGCACGCTGGAGCGCAAAGCGTCGATGAGGTAGGAGCGCATCTGGGCCGTGGGGTTGGCCAGCATGTAGTAGCTGCGCCACACGCCCGAGGGCTGTCCCTGGGCGGCCGGCTGGGCGCTCACGCGGTACTGGGCGGCGATGGCCATGGTCACCGTCACGTTGTCGCGGGTCTTCGCGTCGATGGTGAACTGCTCCTGGCGCGTGCGCATGTCCACCTTGGCGGCGATGGTCTCGAAGAACGGGATCTTGATGTTCAGGCCCGCGCCCACGGTGCGGTTGAACTTGCCGAGCCGCTCGATGATGTAGACGTTCTGCTGCGGCACGATGAAGAAGATCTGCGGCGCCAGCAGCACGAGCAGCACGATGACGATGCCGAGGACGATCATGGGGATTCCCTTTCTCTCAGTTGCGCGGTGAGGATATTGGTGGCAGTATACCACTGCGAGTATCAGGAGAAGGAGTTCCCATGACCGACGCCGCCCGCACCGCGCTGATCCTCATCGACATGCAGCTGGGATTCATCGACCCCGCCTCGCCTCTGTGCATAGCCGGTGCCGCCGCCACGGTCTCCGCCTGCGAGCGCGCGCTTGCCGCCGCACGGAACCACGGGCTGGCCGTCTACCATGTGCGCCGGGAGTACGCCGCCGACGGCAGCGACGTGGAAGCGGTGCGCCACAGGGTGCGGGCGGAAGGCGGCCGACCGCTGTCGGCCGCGTGGCCCGAGAGCCTCGCCTGCCCGCCGGAGCTGGCGCCGCGCGAGGGCGAGCCCGTCATCGTGAAGCCGAGCTGGTCGGCCTTCTTCGGCACCGATCTGCACGAGCGCTTGCAGGCGCGTGGCATCGGCACCATCGTGCTCGCGGGCACCACGACGCCCAACTGCGTGCGCTCGACGGCCTACGACGGGATGGCGCTCGGCTACAACGTGGCCGTGCTCGCCGACGCCACCTCGTCGCGCACACCGGAGGTGCAGCAGGCGAACCTGGAAGATATGGCCTACGTCGGGGTGCAGATTCTGACCGCCGACGAACTGGCAGCCACGGGAACGGCGAGCCTTGAGGACATCGAAGGCACCGCAAGCGCCTCTTCCCCCGCCCGGCAGACCGCGACCGCGGCCGGCGTTGCGTCCGAAGGCGCAGCCGAGTCCCGCGAGGCCCTCCCCTCCTTCCCCGCCACACCGACCCCCGAGCTCGCCTCCGTCGAGACCGTGTCCACGGGATGGATCAACAAGTACCACCTGCACTACACCATGCCCGACGGGCGCCCCTACGCCTACGAGGGCGTCTCGCGCAAGGGGCCCGAGGCCTATCGCGCGGCGCTCGACGCTCTCGGTGTCGGCGAGCCTCCCACGCCCGACGCCGTCTGCATCGTGCCGATCCTGGCCGACGGCTCGGTACTTCTGGAACGCGAGTTCCGCTATCCGCTGAACAGCTGGTGCATCTCGCTTCCCGCGGGATTGGTGGATGCCGGCGAATCGCTGGAGGAGGCCGTGGCCCGCGAGCTCTACGAGGAGACCGGCTACCGCCTGCGCGGTGACGTGGACGCGCCAGTGTGCCCGCTTCCCCAGCCGGGATTCTCGTCCACCGGTCTCGCCGAGGAGAATGTGCATGTCGTATTCGCCCAGGTGGAACCGGGCGGAGCAGCCTCGCCCGAAGCCGCCGAGCTCATCGAGCCCTTCGTGCTCCCCCGCCACCAGATCCGCGCCTTCCTGGACGCCAACACCACCCCCATCGGCACCCGCTGCCAACTCATCTTAGAGCTGCTGGCCCGCGCCTGACCCCCCTCTCGTCAAGAGGCCCGGGCATTTACGCGCCCAGGCCCCCAATGCGCTGAACCGTAGGAAATAGGCTATCCCGCGAACAGCGGGGTGCAGAAGTAGCGCTCGCCGGTATCGGGAGCCAGCGTGACCACCGTCTTGTCCGGACCAAGCTGGGCCGCCAGGCGCAGAGCCGCCGCCACATTGGTACCCGAGGAGATGCCGCAGAACAGGCCCTCTTCCCGGGCGAGGCGCCGAGCACACTCCAAAGCCTCATCGTCGGTCACCACGACAATCTCGTCGATAAGCGACGTGTCCATGATGGCGGGCATTATGCCGTCGCCGATGCCCATCTGCACGTGGATGCCGATGGCCCCGCCCGACAGCAGCGCCGCATGCTCGGGCTCGGCCGCCCAGATCTGCACCTCGGGGAACGCGCGGCGCAGCTCGCCGCCCACACCCGTGATGGTGCCGCCTGTGCCGAAGCCGGAGCAAAAGCCGTCCACTGCGATGCCTGCAGCCTGCACATCGGCCAGAATCTCCGCGGCCGCGCCCTGAACATGGGCCACCAAGTTATCGCGGTTCTCGATCTGCTGGGGCACGAACACGCGCGGATCGTCGGCGGCCATGGAGGCAGCAAGAGCGATGCATTCCTGAATGCAGGCGCCGATACCGCCCGCATCGTGCACGAGCACCACCTCGGCCCCGTAGTGTTCCATGATGCGACGGCGCTCCTCGGAACACGAGTCCGGCATGATGATGCGGGCCGCATAGCCCTTCACCGCCGCCACGAGCGCAAGGCCCACACCCTGGTTGCCGCTCGTCGGCTCCACGATAATGGAATCGGGCGCGAGCTCGCCACGCTCCTCGGCGCGCTCGATCATCTTCAGCGCCGTGCGCGTCTTCACCGACCCGCCCACATTCACGCCCTCGAACTTCACGAGCACCTGGGCATCCTCGGGCCCGGTCATGCGCTGCAGGCGCACCAGCGGCATCCCGCCCACCGCTTCCAGAACGTTCTCGCAGATCATCGCTTCCCCTTACCTTCGGGGTCATCATCTCTCGAAGCGCATTCTAGCAAACAAAATTCACCGCCCCAGACGAAACGGCGCCTTGGCCCAAAATGGCGGGATGGGCGAGATGCGCCCCGCAGCCCCGGCCTCATCGCGTTCAACGAGCACCTGAGCTTCACGCCTCGATACATCAGCGATCTGATACGACTCAGCGTCAACTCTTGATGACACTGATACCATTTATGACAAGGAACTCCCAAGAAAAAATTGCCGGAGGGTAAGCCCCCGGCGCTTGGAGGCAGCCTATTCAGCCATCATGATGTTTATAATATGGACTGACCAATCTTTCAAGCACGAAAGCCAAGTCCAAATGCACTCCAAGTTTAAGCAATTGCATCATGCACTATGCGTTTACTCTACTCAGACGTGACTGCATTGCTGCGAAGATATCCATGTAATTGTCCGATCAGATAATTACGCATCTTTGAATCTACATCGACTTGCGAAAGGATTTCTGCGAGCTCTTTGTTCCACTGTTTCACTTGTTCTCTGCTCCCGGCTTCTGCCTGAATGCCTTCATTGTTCATTCGAACGATAGCATTCAAGAGCTCTTGAATTGAACCAACATTGGCGACCTTAATAACCTCCCCGAATTCGTCAGGGCTAATTGTCGTAAGTCCAATCGGATCCGAACCAAACCAAACATTAGCATTTTGCGCTATTCGTAGACCAGCTTCCTCGTTAGTTTCGTCTACTCCGGCCATCATGCGTGAATATGCTTCATTCTTAAATTGCTGAAGGGCCGCTTCGCGCAAGCTATCTATCTCATCAAGCCGATTGACGTCATTGACATGGCTTACTTGCCAATCAACTCGATCTTCGTTTATAGCACTTCTTGAGAAAGAGCTATTTTTCATTAATAGGCGTTCAGATACCCGAACAGCATGCTCATAATCTGTCAGCGATGCAATTCCGATTACTCTCAAGAAATTAATCACGTGTAAAACGCTAGGGATATTTGAGATATCCATTTCTTCAGAATCAAGCGCATCGAGAATCGTCTTTAGATGTTGTTCGCCATCTTCATCCTCGAATGCACGGCCGCGAATCGAATTGATTGCAGCTAGAGCCACCTGCTCTTTTTGAGATTGGGGGTGATACTTTTCAGCAAATCGAACAAGGTTCTTGTTTAATCCATCAATACTAGGTTTTACGCCTTCGGCAAAGAATAGTTTGAAGCATTTTAAGGTGTTAAGCTTTGATTGATGCCGTTCGGATTCTTCCTCTGCGAGCCAATTAGCGTCATCTTCCGACTTTTTATTTTCGCCATCTGACGCTCGTAAGGCTATATACAGGACATCCTTCAAGGTATCGATTTGTATTGCGGTGTCTATCTCGTTGTCTTTGAAAAAGTCGCACTGTGCCATCAATTCAAGCATAGGTTTGATACGAATCAAACGTCTTGCGTTGCATTTTCCAGTAAGGCTTTGGGCTGAAATGATTTGTTCCTCAATTTTTAGACCTTGAGGAAATACCTTGATTTCTTCTGAAAGAATACGGTCAACTAACTCAGCAGAGTCTGGCTTAAACTCAAGCCTATCCCAAACCAATTTTTCCATGATATCTGCAGGTATCGCATCCCTACTATTCGCAATAAGCAAAACCTTATGACCATGCTCTTCCACCAATCGGCACAAAGCGGAAAACAGAGCGTCATCAAATTCTTCATAGTCTGCATCTGGATCGTTGTTGTGCGATAAGGAAAAAGCCCTGCGCTCCAAGTCATCAATGATAATGAGGGTTCTTTTCGGAAGCATTAAAGAGAGAAAAGCGCTATCGCTTAACGACGGTAAAGCTCCTGATGCTTTACCTACTTTCTTCGCTAGTTTCTTCAAGAAACCCAGACCGGATTTCCTTGCCTCGTTTAGAAGCTTTCTCTTTTTGGAGTTATCTGGCAGTTCTTCGATACTCGCCAACTCATTGATATAGGCAGACGCTATTCGCTCCATTAACTCATCAGGATCAGTAAAGCCTGCGGCAGTCGTATAAATCACCGCTATCGAATCTTCGCGTCCTTCGAGATAAGTCTTAAGATCATTGCGCACGAAGAAGCTTTTTCCTGAGCCCCATTCTCCATAGAGAACCATTGCATGATGGGACTTACCTGACTCAAGATATTCGTCTATATGGTTTTTAATCTCATCGGCGTTTGCCATATGTCTAATTCTCCAAATAATGTGTTGAGAGTTCGTTCTACAACGCTCTTCGCAAGATTAACTCAGCCCTTTGAACCGCTCTAAGAATGCCTTAAGCCGAGCAATAACGCGATTCTTAAGATCAGAGTATTGCCCATCAGGCGCGAAACGGCTTGGCTTGTAGTTCATGAGATTCGTGATGTTCGTTCCGCTTGCCTCGATCTCGCCATCGGCGAAGGCCCTCCTAACGAAGGCTTCGGTAGCGACCTCATCCAAGTTTTCTTCCTCAACGATTGCAGAGAGCTCACGTTTCTTCGCTTCAGCGATATAACGTTCCCAGTCAGCTGTCACATCATCGCTTGATTCCAAACCATCTATGAAAGCATCGATAAGATCCTTCTTGTTGCGAAGCTCGTAGCTCGACTTAATGGCACGCTCGATATCTGCGATAAGAACCTTATTCTGACAGTGACCATCATGGTACTTCTGTACAAGCATCAAAATGTAGTCGATGTTAACATCCACCTGCTTGAGCAGCTCGATCTCGAACACCAGGTCATCGTTGATGATGGTGGATTCTTCTCCCTGCGGACGCCACTTATTGTGCAGATCCTGATAGATGCTCCTGTAATCCTGCTCATCACGTGGTGATAGCGTATCGTCAGCAGCGAAGTCGTCGAACGAGGTAAGAATGTTTCTCAGGCGCAGAATCACGCCGAACAAGCGGATGAAATCCTTTTCGGCTTGCTCGCCCAAAATCACCTCGCCAAGCGGGAAATTCTCGTATAGCTGCACAAGCCGCTCTTGGTATTCAGCAAGATACTCGCCGTAGGGCTTCAGCAAGACGATACCCCCGGCGTCCTTGTCGCCGAACAAGCTTATGGCATGATTCACGTTGTCTTCAAGGTTCCTGAAGCAGACTATGTTGCCGTAGGTCTTCACCGAGTTGAGGATACGATTCGTGCGGCTGAACGCCTGGATCAACCCGTGGTCTTTGAGATCCTTGTCCACCCAAAGTGTGTTGAGCGTGGTGGCATCAAAGCCCGTCAGGAACATGTTCACCACGATGACCATATCCAGCTCGCGGTTCTTCAAGCGCTCTGAGACATCCTTATAGTAGTTCTGAAAGCCAAGTGAAGAGGTATCGAAGCTCGTCGAGAACATCTCGTTGTAATCATCGATAGCTGCATCCAAGAAGTCGCGGCTCGGCGTATCAAGGCTTTCCATATCGAAACTCTCATCAGGCAAGCCGGTGCCATCATCAGATTCATTGGGTCCAAAGCTATAGATAAGCGCGATCTTGAGCTTCTCGCCGCCGCGCTCCTCTTGCAATCGCTTGAAGGCTGAGTAATAGACCTTTGCCATGGGAATGGAAGCGGTGGCAAAAATGGAGTTGAAGCCCATCACGCGCTGGTCTTTGAGAAGATAGTTTCTATCGCGCTTCGTCTTCTGCGCGTAATGGTCCAGGATGTAGTTGACGATCAGGCCTACGCGCTCGGCCGCTTGATAGGCTCCTTGCCGATGAATGTCGTAGACCTTCTCGTCCGGGTACTCGTCACGCTTCTTGATAGTCTTGATGTAATCGATGCGGAAGGGCAGCACGTTCTCATCGCGAATAGCATCTACGATGGTGTAGGTATGCAGCTTGTCGCCAAATGCTTGTTCTGTAGTGCGTAGCCGGGGATTGCCGCCCGAGCGCGCGTTCTCGGCGAAGATGGGCGTTCCCGTGAAGCCGAACAGATGATAATTCTTGAAATGCTTGGTGATGTCCTTGTGCATGTCGCCGAACTGGCTTCTGTGGCACTCGTCGAAGATGATGGTGCAATGCCGGTCGTAGACCTCATGCTTCTTATTCTTCTTGATGAAGTTCGAGAGCTTTTGGATGGTGGTAACCAGAATGCGACAGTTGGGGTCGGCGAGCTGGCGTGTCAAAACGGCAGTGGATTCGCTTCCGTCAACCGCTCCTTTCTCAAACCGGTCATACTCCTTCATGGTCTGGTAGTCCAGATCCTTTCGGTCGACTACGAACATCACCTTGTCGATGCCGTCCATGGCGCTCGCTAGTTGCGCCGTCTTGAAGCTTGTGAGCGTCTTGCCTGACCCCGTCGTATGCCAGATATATCCTCCGGCTTTCAAGGTGCCGAGCATCTTCTTGTCGTTTTCACTTACCAAGATCCTGTTGAGGATGCGCTCGGTGGCCACGATTTGATAAGGACGCATGACCAGCAAGTGCTCGTCAACGTCGAACACACAGTACTTCGTCAGGATGCTCAAAAGCGCATGCTTAGCGAAAAAGGTCGAAGTAAACGGCACCAAGTCGTATATAGGCACATTGTCTGCCGCAGCCCACCAGCTGGTGAACTTGAAGCTGTTGGAGGTCTTCTTGCCCTTGCGCTTGGAACCCTTAGCCTCCTCGATGGCGGAAAAGCGTGTGGTGTTAGAGTAGTACTTCGTATGCGTGCCATTGCTAATGACGAATAGCTGCACATATTCAAAAAGACCTGAGGCCGACCAGAAGCTGTCTCGTTGATAGCGCTCGATTTGGTTGAAGGCCTCTTCAATCGCGATGCCGCGACGCTTGAGCTCGACATGCACGAGAGGGAGTCCATTGACGAGAATGGTTACATCATAACGATTCTCATGGTTGCCCGTTTGGGTGTATTGGTTCATCACCTGAAGGCGATTATTGTAGACGTTTCGCTTATCCAGAAGCTGGATGTTTTTGACCGTTCCATCATCGCGACGCAGTGGGTACACGTGATCTTGCTGGATGCGACGCGTCTTCTCGACGATTCCCTCGTTATCGGAAGCTATCCACCCATTGAACATTCGCTCCCATTCCTTATCTGAGAACGTGACCTTGTTGAGCAGCTCAAGCTGCTTGCGTAGGTTCGCGATCAGCTCTTCTTCTGAGTTAACAGCGAGATACCCATATCCCTGGCTGCGCAGCTGCTTGATGAACGCATCTTCCAGCCGGGCTTCACTTTGGTAGGAGGAAGAACGCTTGGTGTCCTTCGGCGCGCTGGAACATACGGTTGATTGGCCTCCGAATGCCATCACATCGAAAGTGACATCACCTGATAGATTGTCTACGAGCGACTCTTCGGGAATCTCTATCGATGTCGAAACAACCGCGTATTCTACCCCGCTCCCACTTTCATCGTGTTCAATCTTTTCGGTCATATCTATGCAGCCTTTTCTTTAAAGGTGAGCAGCTTATCGCGATAGTACTCGTACTGCTTCCTACGAGCTTCGATCTCAGCTGGTAAGCCTTGGGAGATGTTATTTACGAGCGTGTCGAACTTGTCGAGAATGGATACGATATGTTCTTGTTCTTCGAGAGAAGGAACAGGGATTTGTACCCGTTTGAGCCTTTTTACAGAAAGCCCTGGTTGCGCTCCCGATGTTTTGTATTGGGAAAGATCGGCAAATGCTAAAGCATGATAAAGATATCTCAAGTTCATTTCACCTTTAGGCCTTATCACAACAGCGTGTTCAGTCGCATAGAACGGCGCAACCGCAAACTGCACATTTCCACATAAAGCACCTTGACGACCGACCAGAACAGCATCAGTCTCTTGATTTGCATTCGAAACATATCCTCTTATTCCATTACCGCCATAGCACGATACAGCTTGCGTCTCTGTTAATAGGTCAGAGATATTGCCTGCAGAAATACTGGCTCCAGCTTTCATGAAGAGGACATCACCTAATGGCATCAGAGGCACCCCCCCCCCGCGAACTAAAATCGAGGAGTTTGTCGCGATAGTAGGCATATTGCGCCTTCCGCGCCTCCAGCTCTGCCTCCAGCTCCGCCTCTAGCTCCGCGAAGGAGTCTAGCACGCGCACGATTTCTTCCTGGATTTCCATGGGTGGGACAGGGATTCTAAACTGGGAATACATTCCTATCCAGTGACGCTTATGATCTTCGGGTTCGTAATTAATGCACTGCATGGCATAAAAGGCATATCTTAAATTGATAGAGTCTTCGCGTTCAGCAGCAGTAAGCATTTTCATTGCAGAAGACTTAGCTTTAAACGGAAAATCTACCCATTTAAATGCCGTCGTAAAGTCATCAAATATAATCACAGGGCAATCTTCACTTGCTTGATATATACCTTCAACTTCGTCGGTATAACCAAGAATGAACGTTTGGCCTGCTGTAAGAACAGGAGTTTGAAAGAGATCATTGTAGCTTGTGCTACTTACTAAATACTTAGTTGGCTGTTCATATTTTATGTATTCGCCAAGTGCCTTATATTCCACCCCATCAGGGCAAAGGCACTTAATCATCTCATCGATCTTGTTCATTGAAGCTCGCCTTCCAGGTCTGCCACAATCGCATCAATCTTGCTTCGCAATTCATTTTCTCGTGCCACGATCTGTGCAATCTCAGCATTCAATGCAACGATGTCTATCTCCTCGCGCTCGTCCTTCTTATCCACGTAGGAACTAACGGATAGGTTCGCATCATTGTTGAGAACATCGTCGCTGGAGACGAGCTTGGAGAAATGTTCCTCCTCGCTTCGATGCAACACCGTGTCAACGATACGATCGATATTATCGGGCATGAGCTTGTTCTTGGAGTCGGATCGCTTGAACTCCTCGCTCGCATCGATGAACAAGATGTCGCTCGTCACCTTATTCTTCTTCAGAACCAGAATGCAAGTAGCTATGGTCACGCCAAAGAACAAATCAGCTGGCAGCTGGATGACCGCATCAACGAAGTTGTTCTTGATAAGATACTCGCGGACCTTCTTCTCAGTTCCCCCGCGATAGAGCACGCCAGGGAACTCGACGATGGCAGCCGTACCATCGGTTGAAAGCCAGCTGAGCATGTGCATGGTAAAGGCAAGGTCGGCCTTGCTAACGGGTGCAAGAACCCCAGCAGGGCTAAAGCGCGGATCGTTGATGTTAAGTGGATTATTTTTGCCCTCCCATTTGGTGGAATAGGGAGGATTCGACACGATCGCATCAAAGGGCTCGTCATCCCAATGCTTGGGGTCAGTCAAAGTATCAGCATAGGCGATATTAAATCGATTGAAGCTAATGTCATGCAGGAACATGTTTATGCGAGCCAGGTTGTAGGTGGTCAGGTTCTTCTCCTGGCCATAGAAGCCATTTTTCACGTTGTCCTTGCCGAGGATCTTCGCGAATTTCAGCAACAAACCACCTGATCCGCAGCAAGGGTCATACACCTTGTTGACTGAGTCCTTATCAGCGATGACTATGCGAGCAAGCAACTCGCCGACCTCTTGCGGCGTGAAGAACTCGCCACCCGACTTGCCTCCGTTGGAAGCATACATGGTCATGAGGAATTCGTAGGCGTCGCCGAAGGCATCAATGGTGTTGTCCTGAAACGCGCCGCCAAAATCGAGACTACCAACCTTCTCGATGAGTTTTCTAAGCTTCTTATTGCGTTCGATGACCGAACCGCCGAGCTTTGCGGAATTCACATCCATGTCGTCAAAAAGGCCTTTGAGATCATCTTCGCTCTCCGTGCCGACGGCTGAGCCTTCGATATTCTTAAATACTCGCTCAAGCAGCTCGTTAAGATCCTTACCATTTTCGGTATTGCTCATGCCATCTTTGTCGACCGTATCAAGGATATTGCAGAAGAGCTCGCTTGGCAGAATGAAGAAGCCCTTCTCGTCGACCGTCGCTTTGCGGCCATATTCCGCCTGCTCGTCGGACATCTGCGAGTAGTCGAAATCGGGATCATTCTCCAGCTCGGCAAGATAGCTGCTCAGGTTCTCGCTAATGAAGCGATAGAAGAGGGTGTTCAGGACATACTGCTTGAAGTCCCAGCCATCGATGCTGCCGCGCATATCTTCTGCAATAGCCCATATCGTTTTATGAAGTTCAGCCCTTTGCCGCTCTTTGGTGGATGCCATGCTACTTTTCTTCCTTTACGAGCTCGTCAATCATGCACATGCGCGCAAAGGCACTAAAGCTCAAACCTTTGAGATTGGCAGCTTCGACAACAGCCTCTCTCAAATTACTTGGTATACGAATTGTAATGGCCGTCTGTTCGCCATCGACCAAATACTCGTGTTGCTTGGTTTTATTCGCTCCTGAATCAACAAGCTCAGTAAACTTCATGGTTCCTCCCAGAAGATTCGTTTTGCAATACAAACGATTATAAGCAAAAGATTGCTTGCCCGTTGTTGTCACGAGACATAAGCGGTTCCGGCACGGCCCGAATCGACTTTTTGGTTTCCGTCGATAGATATCAAGATAGAAATTCCGACCTTCCACAATCGCCTCTGAGTCTTACTTAAGTTTTGAGAGCCCTTTGTTCACCTCATCGATGCTTCCCGTTGTCCTTTCTATCAGTTTTAGCATTTCAGCACCCAACCCTGCAGCATGCCTAATCTTGTAAGCGATGATACTGGGCGCATGAGTGGCGTGGCTGAGCAGGATGCTTTGCTTTCGCATACGATAACCCATGATCCCCTGAGCTCGTGGATCGATAATGACGAACGAATCAGGGCCATCGCCAACTTTGCAGTCAATGGGCAGCCGCGCGAGTGGCTCGATGCAGTCACGGGTATTGAGCTCCATTGCAGCCGTTTCCGATTTCAACTTCTGAAAGTCCGACTAGTCGAGAGGCCATATGATTGCATGAGCCTTCTCGCCCGTCGTTTTCTCCTTATTTTGCGAAGGACCCCACCGAGAACGAAGCCGAAAGCACTCACCGGCGGCAACCCACAGCCGTTACCTCGCCGATGTGACCACCTTGTCTAAGAGGACGATTCGCTTGACATCCATGCTGCCAAACAGCCGTCATCTCTTACCCCCATCAGGAGACTGCTGTATGTAAATCGCGCTGGCGAGGTTATCAAAATCAAGTAGCTGTACTACCATACGTGCAAGCAAAGCGCCCGATTGGTGAGCATTTCACATATATCTGGCGCTTTGCTATTGCCAGAGCGTCCGATCGGTGGACATTTATAGCGAAACCCGTCACTCGGCTAGAACGTCTCAAGCAGCTCGGCTGGGTAGAGACGTTCGAGGTTGGCGAGCAGATCGTCGAAGACGGCAATGTATGAGCCGATGATATCGTCCACGAGGCGCCGTGCGAGCGCCGCGTCGTAGACATGCTCGGCCGCGTTGCGGTCGTCGAGCATGCGCAGCCAGATACCCTCGCCGATAAAGTCGTACGCATCATAGGCCGCCTTGATGATCCCCCGCGGAGACCCCGTGGCTGCATCCAGCCTACCCTCGTACTCGAGAGTCTTGCGCAGCAGCTTCCAGGAAAGCTCGAATTGCATCGCAAACTTATCGATGATGCCGCTGAGGACGAACTCGTTTTGCAGATCCTGCTCGGGAGCTTGCCGCAGCACGCTCAAGTTCGCCTTATAGTTCGCATACTTCATAGAGAACGACTCCCTCCTGCGCGATGCGGTTCCGCAGCCCCTCGCTCACCTCTTGGGACATGTCGATGAAATCGAAGGTCAGCAAGGTCGGACAGCCTTCTTCCAAGAGCCCGACGTAGCGATCGAAAGATGCGCCGTACACAGCGAGATCGATATCGCTCTTCTCGGAGAAGCGGCCGCATGCGCGAGAGCCGAAGAGGACGACCTTCGCAAGTCCGCACTCCCTCGCCTGCTCGACGATGAATGCGGTCACTTCTTCTCTCAAGCCGTATGCGTCCATGCTTATCCTTAGCAAAAAAGGCCAGTATCGCTACTGGCCTTTCAGTTCAAATGGCGGGATGTACGAGACTCGAACTCGCGACCTCCGACGTGACAGGCCGGCGCTCTAACCAACTGAGCTAACACCCCGTGGTGTCGCGCTTGAGAAAAAATGGCGGGATGTACGAGACTCGAACTCGCGACCTCCGACGTGACAGGCCGGCGCTCTAACCAACTGAGCTAACACCCCGTCTCAAGCAGCCCGTATAGTATACGCGCAACGATCATTGTGCGCAAGTCCAAATTCAAGAAATTTTTCCCGAATCCGAACTCGGGCGGAACGAGGGCGCCGAGCGTCCCGCCCCGCCTTACCTTCCTTAGGCCAAATCGCCCGCAGCGCGGGCCTTGACGCGATTGGTGTGACCCGGGTAATAGGCCAGGGGCACATCCTCCACGTCCACCACGGCCACGGTCTCGGGCACCGCTCCGGCGGCCACGGCGGCCTCGATGGCGGCAGCGCGGGCAGCGGCGAGGGCCTCGTCGCGGGGCACGGCATCGTAGTCCACCAGCTCCTCGTAGGTGCCGCTCACCTTCGACAGGGCCGAGCCGATGGCATTGGCGCAGCCGGCGTGCTCGGGAGCGAGCACCTGGCGGGTGCCGGCCAGATCCTGGGGCAGCACGATGGCACCGCCACCCACGAGTACCACGTCGATGGGATCGCTCGATACCTTCATCACGTCGATGGCATCCTCCACCATGGCGCGGATGGTCTCCATGGCGGCCTCGGCATGAGCCAGGGGCAGCCCGGCCACAAGCGACGCATCACCCACCTCGGCCATCCCCAGGCGCACCGCCACGTCGGTGGCCGTGCACGTATCGCCGCCGAACACGAGCGCCCGCTCGGCGATCCGATAACCCACCGAATCGGGGCCCACCGTGGCGCTCACGGTGCCGTCGGCGCTCTCGCTCACGCGCACCACCGAACCGCCGCCGAGCCCGATGGACAGCACGTCGGGCATGCGGAAGTTCGTGCGCACGCCGCCGATGTTCACCGCCACCCCGCTCTCGCGCGGAAAACCGTTCGACAGGATGCCCAAATCGGTGGTGGTGCCGCCCACGTCGATGACGATGGCGTCGTCCACCCCGGTCAGGTAGCTCGCCCCGCGGATGGAATTGGTGGGCCCGCAGGCGATGGTGAGGATGGGATAGCGCCGCGCGTGCTCCATGGTCATGAGGGTGCCGTCGTTCTGGGACAGGTACACCTCGGCCTCGGTGATGCCCTTGGCGGCCAGGCTCTCGGCGAAGCCCTCGGTAAACCGACGCGACACCTCGTTCAACGCCGCGTTCAGAATCGTCGCGTTCTCGCGCTCCACCAGGCCCATGGAACCTATCTCGCTGGACACCGAAAGGTGCACCTTATCGCCCAACACCTCGCGGGCCACCTCGGCGGCGCGACGCTCGTCATCATCGCGCACCGTGGAGAACACGCAGGACAGGGCCACGGCGTCCACCTTGCCGCGCACTCCCTCGAAGAAGGCCCGGCAGGCCCCCTCGTCGAAGGCGGCCAGGCGACGGCCGTCGTACTCGAAGCCGCCCTCGATGATGGCCGAGCCCCGGCTCACCGCGGCCAGGTCGTCGGCCCAGTCCACCATGGGCGGGATGCCCACCGAGGCCGGCGCGCCCACGCGTAGCACGGCCACACTCGCCAGGTTGCGGCGCTCCACGATGGCGTTGGTGCACTGGGTGGTGCCGAGCATGGCCCGGCCGATGAGGGCGCGGTCGGCCCCGCTGGCCTCCAGCACCGCATCCACCGCGTCCATGATGCCCGTGTAGATATCGTCGGATGTGGGCCGCTTCACCGCGGCCACCACCGCATCCTGCTCGTCGATGAGCACGGCGTCGGTGTTGGTGCCGCCCACGTCGATGCCGAGTTTGTACATGGCCCTATTCCCCCTTCTGCCCGCAGAGCTCTTCCACGGGCACGTAATCCACGTCGATGCCGAAATAGCGCGGCCCCACCAGATCGAGTCCGCGCGGAGTGCGCCACATATCGAAGCAGGTCAGCCCCACGGCCAGCACCCGCTTGCCGTACTTGAGCGCATCAGTGGGCACGGGAATGAACGTCTCCGGGTCCACCAGGCAGATGAGGTCGGGCACCGTGGCGCGCACCTCGCCGTCCACCACACACTGCAAGTTCTCGTTCTGGAAGTCGACGAAGGCGCGGCTGCCGCGGTACTCGCCGATGCCCTCGAGCACAGCTCGGCCGAAGTTGAAGGCCCCCCGCGTCTCGCGCAGCACATCGGCGATCTTGCCCTTGAACAGCTTGAACCCGCCGGTGAAGTGCAGGAAGTACTCCTCGGGGGTCATGCCGGCCGCCGCGGCGCCCTCTTTGGCGGTGCGGATGGCGTGCCCCAGCTTCTGGGACCGCGTCACGATGCCGTGGACGCCGTAGGCCTTCACCGTGGGGGCGTCCATGCAGTACAGGGCGATGGTCAGCGTGCCGCCGCAGGTGGTGGTGGCGGCCCGCGCGATGTCCTCGGTCCACTTGTTCGTCACCGTGGACAGCACCCCGGCGTTGCCCTTCTCGTCGATGAAGGCCATGGGGCTCGCGCTGGCCCCGCCGATGGCGAAGGTGGCCATCTGCAGCTCGGGGAAGGCGCGGCCCATGCCGTCGGCGTCCACCATGGGGATGCCGAGGCGCGCGGCGCAGGCGATGGGCAGCATGGAGTTCACGCCGCCGGCCTCGGCGGGCATGGTGGCGTAGACCGGGCGGTTGAAGAACATGCCCACCATGTCGAAGAGACGATGGAACTCGTGGGCCCCCACGCCCTTCTCGGTGAGGATGGTGGGCGCCCCCATGGATGCACTCGGCACCACGAAGGCGTCGTCGGGCAGCTCGTCGGCGCCGATAAGCCGCACCGGTCCGCACTCGCGCACGGCGGCCATGGCCGTCAGCTTGCCGATGTAGGGGTCGCCGCCCCCGCCGGCGCCCAGCAGCGTGGCGCCCAGGGCGATGTCCTCGATGTCGTTCAGACCGATCTCTCTCATAAAGCCTCTCTCTCAGGTTCGAAGTCCGCAACGGTATCGCAGGCCGCGGCACGCTCGGCGCCGCGGGCCGTAGAGGTATCGGAGGTGCGCCAGCGCACCGGCCCCGTGAAGCGGCGCCGGCCCGTGGCGTAGTAGACCAGGGTATAGGAAAGTATCGAGGCTGCAAGCGCGTTCACCGGCCCCAGGAAGAAGGGCAAGCTGAGAAAGGCCAGCCCCGGCACTCCGGCGAAGGCGCCGCCCGTGACCAGACCCACGATCACACCCGCCCCGAGGGCCGCCGCACCGGGCACCGAGAAGCCTTCGACGAGCTCCACATTCTCGGGCCGCGCGCGGCGCACGATCCAGTAGTCGGCCACCACCGCGCCGGCCAGGGCCGGGGCCGTAGCCGACAGAAACGACAGGAACATCTCGAACTGCCCCAAGATGCCGCCTAAGGCCAGCGCGATGCCGGCGATGCCCGCCACGAGCGTCGTCACCTTGCTGCCGCTCTCGTCGCGGCCGAGCATGACGGCGAAGCCGAGACCGGCGGAGTACACGTTGCTCGCGTTCACCGTCCAGGCCGACAGCACCAGGGCCAGAAGTCCCACCGCGGGAAGGCCGATGGAGTTCATGAGCACCGCCACGTCCCCCTCGCCGGTCACGATGGCCAAAGCCGCTGCGCAGGCGAGCGCCACCAGGGCCGCGGGCAGCACTCCCACCACGCAGGACAGCACCGCGTCGCGGCGCGTGCGGGCGAAGCGCGCGATGTCGCCGGCGGTGAACCCCGCGAAGGCGAACAGCCCGATGGCCAGGTTCACCCCGGTCAGAAAGCCGATGGCGTCGGCGGGCGCAGGGGCAAAAGCAACCAGGGGCCCCGCCCCGCCCTCACCAGCCAAAGATGCGGCCACCCCGTAGAGGCAGACTGCCATGAGAAAGGGCGCCGCCACGGTGGACAGCCAGCGCAGCCCCGAGAAGCCGATCACCGCCGTGACCAGCATGAGCAGCCCCAGCCCCAAAGCGCAGGCCCATTCGGGAGCCGCGACAGTGAAGGTGGCCGCCAGCATAAGCGACAGCGACGCGCCACACACGGCCGTCTGCACACCGAACCAGCCCACGGTCACCACGCCCACGATGAGCGACACGACCCAGCGCGCCCCGCCGACACCGAGGGCCGGGGCCGCCAGCAGCGCCGTCGGCGCGCCGGTGTCCGACGCCTGCATCGAGACGAAGCACATATATATGACGATGAAGCCGAAGCCCGCCAAGGTGGCCAAAGCCGAGCCGCCCAGGCCCAGGCCCAGCCCCAAGGCCGCTCCCACCATCAGCGTCGGGGCGCTGAACATGCCCCCGGCGCGGATGATGGCGATGGCCTTCCAATCCTTGCGGTCCGCCTCGTCGACGTACAGATCGGCGCCGAGTCCCTTCGATTCCATGGCGGGCGCATCCCCTTTCCAATCTCTCGCGCACCGTCCCCACGGCGCGAATCAAACTCTGCCAGCATACCATCGCGGCGCGGAAACCACCGTTTAGCGACGGGTGGAACCAGGCAGACGGATTCCTTTCCCATTGGAAACACAAATGAAAAGCAAGCAAGATATAATTTCTCCATTCTGCATTCAGCAGAAGCACATGTATCGGCAGCGCCGGTCCGATGGGGAAAGACGCCGCGCCGCCGCTTTTGAGAGAGAAGGATTGCCTATGACAACTGAAAAGCAATTCGAAGAGGCCGCCGAGGCCGAGAACCGCGACATCGATTACTCGCTGTCGCGCGTTCCCGCCAGCGCCAAGCAGCCGTTCTGGCGCATCCTCTTCATCCGTATCGGCGCCATCTGCTGCGTGTCCCAGCTGATGCTGGGCGCCGCCCTCGGCTACGGTATGACGTTCTTCGACGCCTTCGTCTGCACTATGCTCGGCTCGGTGCTGCTGCAGGTCGTCAGCTGGGCGCTCGGTACCGCCGCGGCTCGCGAGGGCCTGTCCACCAGCCTTCTTTCCCGCTGGTGCGGTCTGGGCAAGGGCGGAAGCGCCCTGTTCGGCGGCGTGGTCGCCATCTCCATGGTCGGCTGGTTCGGCGTGCAGAACTCGGTGTTCGGCCAGGGCATGGCCTCCATCGTGCCCTTCACCGACTTCCTCGGCACCGAGGAGATCATTCCCGGCGTGACCGGCGAGTACATCCTGTGGGCCATCATCACGGGCCTGTCCATCACCCTGCTCGTGGTGTTCGGTATCAAGGCCATCGCTAACTTCGCCACCATCTTCGTGCCGCTGTTCGTCATCGTGGTCATCGTGGCCGCCGCCATCGTGCTGCAGGGCCACTCCATCGGCGAGCTCATCGCCGCGGCTCCTCCGGGACCGGCTTTGTCGATCGGCGCTGGCACGACCATGGTCGCCGGCGGATTTATCGCCGGTGCCATCTGCACCCCCGACTACGCCCGCTTCCTGAAGAACGGCAACCAGGTGTTCTGGATGACGCTCATCGGCACCTTCCTGGGCGAGCTGGGTATGAACCTCTTGGCCGTGCTTCTGGCCAACGCCATGGGCACCGAGAACGTCGTCGACATCATGATGGGCACCTCCGGCATCATCGGCGTGATTATCGTGGTCGCCTCTACCGTGAAGCTGAACGACATCAACCTGTACTCGTCCAGCCTCGGCCTGGCCACCATGATCAACGCCCTGTTCAACAAGGTGTTCAGCCGCAACGCCCTGGTGTGGGCCCTCGGCATCGTGGGCACTGTGCTGTCGGTGGTGGGCATCATCAACTACTTCACGAGCTTCCTCACCCTGCTCGGCGTGGCCATTCCGCCCGTGGCCGGCATCATGGTGGTGGACTACTTCTTCCTGCGCCGCAGCCGCGCCGCCCTGGAGGAGACCCGCGAGGCGGGCACGCTGCCCCGCCGCGTGGAGAACTGGAATCCCATCACCATCATCTGCTGGCTCGTGGGCTTCGGCATCGGCGAGGTGTCCAGCATCTACGCCATTGGTATCCCGGGCCTGAACTCGCTCATCCTGGCGGGCCTGCTGTACTGGGTCGTCATGGTGGTGGCCGCCCGCGTCAAGGGCGTGCAGAACATCACCTTCAAGGAGACCGACGAGGTGCTGTAAGCCGCAGCGCACCGCACGCGCAAAAAGGGCGCCGGAAGCATTTCCGGCGCCCTTTCTTTATGGGATGGGGCAGAAAAACGAGCCGGCCGCCTAGGGCAGCAGCACGTCGTCGTAGAGCTCGGGGCGACGGTCGCGCAGGTAGGGCGGGTAGCGGCCGTCCATGCGGCCCGCAGCCACATCCGCCAGGTCGATGTCGGCGACAAGGACGCCCTCGGCCTCCCCCTCCAGCTCGGCGACGATGTGGCCGCGCGGATTGCTCACATAGGAATGGCCCGGCATCACCAGATCGTCCTCTACGCCGTAGCGGTTCACGCAAGCCGCATACACCGTGTTCTCCAAAGCACGGGAGGGACCGTTAAGATACCAGCCGTCCATGTCCTCCTTGCACCAAGCGGCCAGGCACAGCACCAGATCGCACCCTTTCAGAGCCAGCATGCGGGCCGTCTCCGGGAAACCCATGTCGTAGCAGATCATGACGCCCACACGTCCGAAGTCGGTGTCGAACACGCCGCCGCCGTTGCCGCCGCGGAAGTAGAAGCGCTCGAGCGCCCACAGGTGCTGCTTGTCGTAGGTGCCCAGCAGGTTGCCCTCCCGATCGATGAACACCGAGCTGTTGTAGGGCACGGCGGTCAGCTCGCGGGTGAGGGCCACGCCGGCGGCAACGTAGCACCCGCCGGACCGGGCCGCCTCCTGCAGCGCGCGCACCGTAGGGCCGTCCACCGGCTCCACCAGGTCACCCAGGATGGGGCCGATGGCGTTCAGCTGGTAACCCGTGGAGAACAGCTCGGGCAGCAGCACCAAATCGGCGCCGGCCTCGGCGGCCTCGGCGATCATCTGGCAGGCGCGCTCGGTGTTCTTGGCGGGGTTGCCCAGCTCGGCCTCGAACTGGATGAGGGCGAGTCGCACCGGACGAGATTCAGTCATGGGGCCTCCTCACAGCATCAAATCGCCCACGGCCTTCACGCGGATGCACAGGGCATCGCCGAGGTAGGCCATGGGGATATCCTCGACTTCGATCACTTCCACCGTGGCCGGATCGGCGCCGGCGGCGATAGCCTCGTCGCAAGCGCGGCGCTTCGACTCCTCGATGGCCTGGGCGCGGGGCGTCTCGGACAGCGAGAATACCTTGGCGATCTGGCCCGACACCTGGGCGATGGCGCTGCCGATGGCGTTGGCCACGCCGAAGTGCGGCGGGCGCAGCACCGCGCTCGCCCCTTCCAGGGCCTCGGGCGCCAGGATGGAACCGCCGCCCACGAGCACCACCTTCACGTCGCCGGCCGAGGTCTTCATGGCGTCCACGGCATCCTCGATGATGCGGACGATCTCGGCATAGCCGCGCTCCACCAGGTCGGCGTCGAGCGAAGATACGAGCGACGCGTCACCCACCTCGGGCGCCAACCCCCGGGCCGCCACGATGTCGGTGGCCGTGACCACATCACCCCCGAACACGAGCGCGTCGCGGGTCACGCGAAAGCCCACGGAATCGGGGCCCACGGTGACCGAGCCGTCCTCGGCGCGGCGCACGATGGAGCCGCCGCCGAGCCCGACGCTCACCAGGTCGGGCATGCGGAAGTTCGTGCGCACATCGCCGATCTCCACGGCCACCATGGACTCGCGGGGAAAACCGTGGGACAGCACGCCCACATCCGTGGTGGTGCCGCCGATGTCCACGACGATGGCGTCCTTCTCCTGGGTGAGGAACGACGCTCCGCGGATGGAGTTGGTGGGACCGCAGGCGATGGTGAAGATGGGATAGCGCTTGGCGTAGTCCACCGACATGAGAGTGCCGTCGTTCTGACCGAGGTACACGGCCACATCCACGATACCCTCGGCGGCCAGCGCCTCCTCGAAGCTGTCGGCCGTGGTGCGGGCCACGTCCACCAGCGCGGCGTTCAGGATGGAGGCGTTCTCGCGCTCCAGAAAGCCGAGCGAGCCGATCTCGGAGGACACCGAGATGGGGAACTCCTCGCCGAGCTCGGCGCGCAGCACCTCCACGGCACGGCGCTCGTGGGCATCGGACACCGGCGAGAACACGCTCGTGACCGCCACGGACTCGAAGCCCTCCTCGCGCACCACGCGGGCCACCTCGCGGATCTCGTCCTCGATAAGCGCGTTGATCTCGCGGCCATCGAACTCGTGGCCGCCGTGCACCAGAAAGTCGCGCACGCGCATGGCGCTCTTCAGCTCCTCGGGCCAGTCGGCCATGCAGCTGATGGCCGTTGTGGCCGGGGCCCCGATGCGCAGGGCGGCCACCTTGTTCAGGCGGCGGCGCTCCACGATGGCGTTGGTGCAGTGGGTGGTGCCCAGCATGGCAAATCCGATGTTCGCCGCGGCCTCGAGGCCGATCTGGGAAACCACCTCGTGCATGGCGGCCTTGATGCCGCCCATGACGTCCTCGGTGGTGGGGCTCTTGGTAGAGGCGACCAGGTTCAGGTCGCCGTCGATGATCACGGCGTCGGTGTTGGTACCGCCCACATCGATGCCCAAGCGCCAGGTGCGCTTCTCCTCTGCCATTATCGGCCTCCTTCCGTCGCCGCCAGTTCCTCGACGGGCACGTAGTCCAAGTCATAGCCGAAGGCGCGCGGCCCCACGACCGCCAGGCCCTCGGGGGTGCGCCACTGATCGTCGCAGGGCATGCCCACCACCACGATGCGGGCGCCGTACTTCAGGCCCTCGGTGGTCACCGGCGTGCCGGATTCCATATCCAGCGACATGATGAGGTCCGGCGAGGTGCACAGGGCCCGGCCGTCGGCCCGGGCGATGATGTTCTCGTTCTGGAACTCTATGACCAGCTCGCGGCCCTTGTCGTCGTCCAGGCCGGCCACCACGGCCCGCCCGCGCACGAACATGCCGTCGGTGTTGCGCTCAACATCGACCACCTTGCCCTTGAACAGACGGTGCCCGCGGGTGACCTCGAGCACGGCGGCGATGGGGTCGGCGTGCATCTCACGGGCCTCGCGCAGGGTGCGGCCGATCTTCTCGCACAGCGTGGGCGTGCCGGGAATGGCGAAGTCCTTCAGCTGGCGGCCGGTGCACATGTAGGAGGCCAGGATGGTGTAACCGCCCATGACCGAGGTGGCCTGGCGGGCGATGCGCTCGAGCCAGCGATCGTCGATGGCGCGCACGGTGACGGTGTTGCCCTTCTCGTCGGCGAGCACCGCCGGCTGGCCCTTCACGCCGTTGATGCCCAGCGTGGTCATCTGCAGCTCGGGGAAGGCACGGCCCATCAGATCGCAGTCCACCACGGGGATGCGGCGGGTGGCGCCGAGAATGAACGGGATGGTGGAGTTCACGCCGCCGGCCTCCACGGCGTAGATGGCGTAGGGCTCCACGCCCAGCTCCTTCACCATCTCGTCGTAAGTGGCCATGGGCTCCAGGCCGCTGCAGATCTTCTCCACCATGATGGTGGGGGCGCCCATCATCTGGGACACCACCACGACAGCATCGTCGGGCACCTCGTCCGGCGTGATCAGTTCCACGTCGCCGTACTTGCGAATGGCCTCGATGGCCATGAGCTTGCCCACATACGGGTCTCCCCCGCCGCCGGCGCCCAGCACCGTGGCGCCCAGGGCCATATCCTCGATTTCGTCGACTCCGATAAAGCGTCTCATAATGGCACGTCCCCTTCGGTCGTTACATACTTGAGTGAGATTGTAGTCGAAAAGCGCTGACCCGACGTTACCTTCTCGGCCGCGCAGCGTTAAAATGACGTACACGGTCATAACAGAAAGGGTTTCCCATGATTCTCAAGCAACTGATCGAGCTGTACGACCTGCTGGACTCCCCCGCCGCCAGCGGCGAGGCGGCCCTGGCCTATCTGCGCTCCATCGATCCGGACTGCGACGCCGAGACCTACCCGCTCGCCGGCGCCAAGGGCTCCACCGATATGATCCGCATCCGCATCCCCGGCACGAACGGTCGCGCCGTCGGCGGCGATGCCCCCACCATCGGCCTTCTGGGCCGCCTGGGCGGCCTGGGCGCGCGCCCGGAGCGCATCGGGTTCGTGTCCGACGGCGATGGGGCGCTCGTGGCCCTGGCCTGCGCGGCGAAGCTCTTGTCCATGCGCGTTCGCGGGGATATGCTCCCCGGCGACGTGTTCGTGTCCACCCACATCTGCCCCCATGCCCCCACCGCGCCCCACGAGCCGGTGCCCTTCATGGGCTCGCCGGTGTCCATGGCCGAGGTGAACCGCGAGGAGGTAGGCGACGGCGCCGCCGAGACGGGCGCATGGCCCCTGGACGCCGTGCTGTCGGTGGACACCACCAAGGGCAACCGCATCATGAACGAGCGCGGCTTCATGATCTCACCCACGGTGAAAGAGGGCTGCATCCTGCCCGTGAGCGACGACTTGGTGACCCTGGCCGAGATGGCCTCGGGCCGCCGCGCGCGCACCTACCCCCTGTCCATGAACGACATCACGCCCTACGGCAACGGGCTGTACCACCTGAACTCCATCTTGCAGCCCGCCACCGCCACCGCCGCGCCCGTGGTGGGCGTGGCGGTCACCACCGAGGTGCCGGTGCCCGGCTGCGCCACGGGGGCCACGCACCTGACCGACCTGGACGAGACCGGCAGCTTCATGATCGAGGTGGCCAAGGCCTTCGGCGCGGGCAGCTGCGCCTTCTACGATCCGGCCGAGCTTAAGCGCTTCCATGCCCGCTACGGATCCATGGCCCATCTGCAGACCATGGGCAACCTCCCCGCGGAGAACGAACATGCCTAGGACCGGCGTGCTCGGGGCGAGCGAGGAACTGAGGGAGCGGGCCCGGGCCATCCTGACCCGCAACGCCAGCCTGACCGCGAAGGAGAGCCTGACCGTGGTCACCGATGATGCGACCCGCGAGGTGGGCGAGCTGTTCTACGCCGCCGGCTGCGAGCTGGGCGCCACCACGGCCCTGCTGGTGATGCCCGAGGGCCGTGTGGCCGGGGAGGAGCCGCCCTCGGCCGTGGCCGCGGCCATGGCGTCGGCCGATGTGGCCCTGTGCGCCACGGCCAAGTCGCTCACCCACACCCGGGCCCGCATCAACGCCGCCGCGGGGGGCACCCGCGTAGTCACCATGCCGGGCATCACCCTCGCCATGCTCCAGGCCGGGGCCTGCTGCGCCGACTACGAGCGCGTGGAAGCGCTCACCGCCGCGATGACCGCCCGCCTGGACGCGGCCCGAACGGCCCGCATCGAGAAGGACGGCCACACCCTGGCCTTGAACCTGGACGGGCGCCCCGGCGTGCCGAGCCCGGGCGTGTTCCGCACACCGGGGGCCAGCGGGAACTTCCCGTCGGGCGAGGCCTACATCGCGCCCGTGGAGGACGCGGGAAGCGGCACCATGGTCATCGACGGCAGCATGGTGGGCATCGGGCGCTTGAGCGAAGCCGCCCCGATGACCGTGCACCTGGAGAACGGCCGCCTTGTGGCCATCGAGGGCGGCGATGAGACCGGCCCCTACGCCGAGCGCCTGGCCGTGCTGTTCGAGCGCCCCGAGAACGGCACCATCGCCGAGCTGGGCATCGGCACCAACGAGTGCGCCCTGCTGACGGGCAACATCCTCGAGGACGAGAAGATCTACGGCACCGTGCACATCGCCTTCGGCACCAACGCCTCCTTCGGGGGCGCCACCACGGCCGACTGCCACCTGGACGGCATCATCGTGAACCCCACGCTGTACCTGGACGACGAGCTGGTCATCGATCGCGGAACCTTCGTGGCCTGAGGCTGCGGGGCTGCGGGCGGGACTGCGGCACCGGCCCGCGCCGAGGCCGCGCAACCTGCCCCGAACCGCAAGCGGGGCGCCTGCAGGCGCCCCGCTTTTCTTATCGCTGCCACACAAAGGCCGCTTCCGCCCCGCGGCGCGCCCGCTCCCCTTCTAGGCCTCGCGCAGGCTTCCCTCGAAGGTGAAGCGGCCCATCTTGGTACCGCCGAGCACGTGCACGTGCAGGTGCCCCACGGTGGCGGCGGAGTCGGGACCGGTGTTCACCACGGTGCGGTAGCCGCTCTCGCCGACGCCTTTCAAGCGCGCGACCTCGGGCACGACGCTCATCATATGGCCGATGACCTCGGCCGGCACCCCGTCGGCCAAGTTGTCGTAGTGCACCTTCGGCACAATGAGAGTGTGCACCGGCGCCTCGGGCTCGATGTCGTCGAAGGCGTAGCAGATATCGTCCTCGTACACCTTGGCCGACGGGATGTCGCCGGCGACGATCTTGCAGAACAGGCAATCGTCCATGGGAGTTCCTTTCTCTCTCACAGCGCCATCATAGCGCTCTTACCCTCGCTGAGCCACACGCAGGAAGCTGACGGGACGCAGTCCCTCGGCAGCATACCCCTCCGCCACGGTGGCGGCCACAAGTTCGCGGACGAAGGCGTCGGCCCGCAGGCTGCCCGTGGGCTTCGACACCAGGGTGAAGGTCACGCGGGCGCCCTCCTGAGTCACCGAACCCGCCAGGTAGTCGGCCACCACGAGGGTCTTCTCCTTCTTCTTGCGCACCACGGTCACCGTCTCGGGCACCACCAGCGCCCGCGGCGCCTCGGAGAGCTCCACCTCATAGGTGCTCACGGGACAGGCCACAGAAGCCGCCGGGTCCCTGGGCTCGATATAGCGGGTCGCCGTGGGGTACAGATCGGCGGGACTCGCCTCCTGGAGGGCCGCCAGGGCCTTGTCCGGAGCCACGTAGTCGGTTAGGAACAGGTCGAAGAACTCGGATGTGCCCCCTACCCCTACGGGCAGGGCCGCGCCGAAGGCGATGCGCATGTGGGGTGAGAAGCCCTGGCTCACGGCGTAGGGCAGCCCCGCGCGGCGCACGGACCGCTCTAGGGCCCGGGCCACTTCCAGATGGGACAGCAGGGCGAGACGGCCCGTCTCGCGGAAGGTCACGCGCAGGCGGAACAAACGGGGATCGGCCATTACGCCATCGCCTCCTCTTCGGAAGATCCTTCGCCTTCGCCCCGCGGGCCGCGCTCGGGGTCGCGCGGGGCCCCGACGCCCCCGGCCGCCGCTTCCGAGGCGGAACGCACCTCGGTCGTCGCCGAGCCCGCGGCCCTCACGGTGCGGTAGGGATTCGCCCCGGCCGGCTCCACGGCCCCCGCGCCCGTCTTTCCCGCGCGCTCTTCCATAAGCTGGATGTCGGCGCCGAGCGTGGGACAGGCGCCGCAGGCGGAGCAGTTCTCGAAGGTGCAGTCCGGCGTGGTGATGCCCTCGGCGGCTCGGGCGCGCTCGCGGGCCAGGAAACGGGGCGATACGGCGGCGGTGATGTGGTTCCAGGGCAGCACGTAGTCGGTGGCGAAGTCGGCCTGGGCCACGGCCGCCGGATCGATGCCCAGCGCCTCGGCCGCGCCCGTCCACGCCTCGCCGTTAAAATGCTCGGTCCAGGCGTCGAAGCGAGCGCCGCGGCGCCACGCCTCCTCCACCCAAGCGGCCACCTCGCGGCCGCCGCGGCTCATGACCGCCTCCACGAACGAAGTCGCGGGGTCGTGGTAGTGCACGTCCACGGCCTTGTACTTCACCGAGCGCTTCAAAAGTCCCACGCGGCGCAGCGTCTCCTCTGGGGATATCTGCCCGTCCCATTGGAAGGGGGTCTGGGCCTTGGGCACGAACACGGCGCACGACACGCTCATGCGCACGCTGCCCCGCTGCTCGGGGGGCACGGCGGCCTTGGCGCGGTCGTAGGCCCGCTGGGCCAAGCTCGCGATGCCCTTGATGTCGTCGTCGGTCTCGGTGGGCAGGCCCACCATGAAGTACAGCTTGCAGCGACGCCACCCGGCGGCAAAGGCCGCGTCGATGGCGCTGAACAGGTCGTCCTCGGTCACGTTCTTATTGATGACGTCGCGCAGCCGCTGGGTACCGGCCTCGGGCGCGAAGGTGAGGCCGCCCTTCTTCTGGCCCGCCACCAGCTCGGCCATCTCCACCCCGAAGGCGTCGAGGCGCTGGGAGGGCACGCTCACGCGCACACCGGTGCCGGCGCAGGCCCCGTTCACCCGGGTGAGGATCTCGGCGATCTGGGAGTGGTCCGTGGAGGACAGCGAGGTGAGGCTCACCTCGTCGTAGCCGGTGTCGGCCAGCCCGCGCACCACGGCGCTCACGATGTTGTCGGCCGACCGCTCGCGCACGGGGCGGTACATCATGCCGGCCTGGCAGAAGCGGCAGCCGCGGGCGCACCCGCGCAGCACCTCCACGTTCAGGCGGTCGTGCACCACCTCGGTGTAGGGCACCACCATGGGCTCGTAGGCGTCAGAGGTGGCGAAGCCCGTAAACACCCGCTTGTCCACCACCGGCGGCACGTCGTCGAACAGGGGCTCCACCCAGCTGCCGGCCGCCTGGGCCTCGGCCTCGTCGCGCCAGCGGTACAGACTCGGCACGTAGGCGCCGCCCACCTCCCGGGCCAGGGCCCGCAAGATGTCAGCCCGCGGGGCGCCCTCGCCCCGCAGACGCCGGATGAGGGACAGCGCCTCGGGCAACTGCTCCTCCCCCTCGCCCACCAGAATCACGTCGAAGAAGGGGGCATAGGGCTCGGGGTTGTAGGCGCACGGACCGCCGGCCAGCACGACGGGATCGCCCTCGGCCCGCTCGTCGCTGTGCAGCGGGATGCCGGCCAGATCAAGCGTCTCCAGGATGTTGGTGGCCGCCAGCTCGTGGGGCAGCGTGATGCCCACCGCATCGAACTCGGCCACCGGGGCGCAGCTCTCCAGGGAGAACAGCGGCACGCCCGCATCGCGCATGAGGTCGGCCATGTCCACGGCCGGCAGGAAGGCCCGCTCGGCCCCCATGCCCTCGGTGGCGTTCACCGCGTTCACCAAAATGCGCACGGCCTGGTTCGCCTGGCCCAGCTCGTAGGTGTCCGGATAGATCATGCAGAATTGGAAGGGGGCGTCATCCTTCACGACGCAGCCCCACTCGTGGTTCAGATAGCGGGCCGGCCGCTCGACGCGAGCAAGCAGCGGCTCCACTTGCGGCCAGAGGTTAGTGCTTGGCATGGACTCCCTTTCCGTTCTTCCCGCGCAGGCCGCGCCACGTAGCGCGCCCCGCGTCCTTGGCGGCATCGACCACCTTGCGGCCCGCCGGCGTGGAGGCAGCCTTCCCTGCCGCCTCCACGGCCTCGTCGCGGGCCTTCTGCACTACGTTGGCCACGCCCACGATGTCGCCGCCGGCCTCGAAGTACTCGATGGCGGCCCGGCCCATGGCCTCGGTGCCGGCAAATCCCACGGCCCCCTTGATGGCCCAGCCGAGCACCGGCACCACGCCCACGGCGGTACGCGCGATGTTGCGGAACAGGAAGGCGCCCCCCACCACGGCGGCCAGCTCCTTGATGCGCTCGGCCGACAGGGGCTGGCCGTAGGCCGCGGCGATCTGCAGCAGCATCTTCGCCTGGTTCAGGGTCATGATGGGCATATCGGCCCCGGGGATGAACACCACCACGCCCACACCGGCGTTCTGGATAGCCGTGGCCCGCACCGCATCCAGCGACAGCGGCCGACGCACGAAGGGAAAGGCCAGGGCGAAGGCGAGCTTCTTGTCGCGGCAGGCCGCGATGATCCACTCCCCCATGCGGCGGTCCAACGTCGCGGCGGCCTCCTCGTCCAGAACGATGGGCTCGTCGGCGGCCGGATCCTCCTCCACGGGCGCGGGATGCTCGAGCAGGGCCAGCTCGGCGGCCGTCTCGGGCGCGGCGGCCGGCTCGGCGCCCGCGCCGCGGACGGCCGTCACCCGGCGCGCCAGGGTGGCGGCCGCATCGGCCAGGGGCGCAGGATCGGTCATATGGGGCGCCACCAGGTCTCCCTCGGGAATGGCGCAGCCCGCCGCCGCGGCCGCAGCGGCAACACCGTGGGGCTGGGTGGTCACCACCATGACGGGGATGCCCACCGCGCGGATATGGGCCGCAGCCTCGCCGATGAAGGGCGCGCTGCCGGCCACGATCACGGCCATGTCGTCGGCCTGGTAGGGCGCAGGAGCCCCGTCGTCCAGATAGCCCAAGGTCACCCGCGTACGGGCCCCGGCGCTCGCAAACGCGCTGCGCACGTGGCCCACCACGTCGCCGGGCGCCGTCTCATCCAGATAGACCGACACGGCCAGCGGCGTGGTGCGGGCGGCGTCGATATCGGTGGCCGCGCTCAGCAGCGCGGGGATGTCGATGGGAAGATTCATGATACGGCCTTCCTTCCTTGTACCGTGTGGTGGGACCACACCGAGCCAATGAGTCCGAGCAGGGCGAAGTTCACGACCATGAACGACGAGCCGTAGCTCATAAACGGCAGCGGGATGCCCGTGATGGGCATCAGCCCCACGTCCATGCCGATGTTCTCCAGAATCTGGAACAGCCACATGCCGATCACGCCCATCACGATGAGCATGCCGAACAGGTCGTCGGCGCCCCGGGCGATGGACAGGCACAACACGATGAGGGCGGCGTACAGGGCGATGAGCACCACCACGCCGGCAAAGCCCATCTCCTCGGCCAGCACGCAGAAGATGAAGTCGGTGGGAGCCTCGGGCAGAAAGCCGTGGGTGGACTGGGTGGCGTTCAAGAGCCCCTTGCCGAACAGGCCGCCCGAGCCGATGGCGATCTTGGCCTGGGCCAGGTTGTAGCCGTCGCCGGACAGGTCGCCCTCAGGGTTCAGGAACACGAGCAGTCGGCTGCGCTGGTAGTTCTTCAGCAGGCGGTACTCCCAACTTCCATCTTCCAGCTGGTATTTCAGCAGCTCGTCAACGGCGAACACCGCGACGATGGCCAGAATGCCCGCCGCCAGCGTGATCAACAGGTAGCGCGCCTTCGCTCCGCCCATCACCATGATAGTGGCACAGATGGCCAGATATACCAGGCCCGTGCCCAGGTCGGGCTGGGTCATGATGCAGGCGAAGGGCACCAGCGCCAAGCCGAGCACCTTGCAGTACTCGCGCCGGTCGTCCAGCATGCCCTGGTAGCGGGCCAGCAGACTGGCCGCGAACAGCACCACGGTCACCTTGGCGAACTCGCCGGGCTGCACCTGCATGCCGATGTTGATCCACGACTGGGCGCCCTTGGCGTTCACGCCGATCACGGGCAGATGGGGCGATAGGATGAGCACGACGTTGATAACGAGCAGGGCCGTGGTCATGTTGGCCAGACGGCGGTAGTCGAAGTGCCACAGCAGCACCATGAGCACCACGCCCACCCCCACGCCGGCCAGCTGGCGGTTGAAGCTGTACTTCTCGTCACCGTAGACCGCCGACCAGCAGACCAGAAGGCCGTAACCCACCAAGAGGGCCACCACCAACACAAACGGCCAGTTGACCAGGGAGAGCAGGGCCGGCCGCTCGGGACGCTGCGGGGCGGGCGCGCCCATGGCGCCGCGCTGGGATGCGTGAACGGAATGTATCTGGGGAAGCTGGGCCACCTTCGCTCCTAATCGGTTCGGCTCTCGGACTCAACAGGGATCTCGACGGACTGTCCCGTGGAGCCGGCGATACGGCCTACCTGCACGTCGGAGGCGCCCTCCTGGGACTTCACGAGCGCGCCCATCACCTCGGCCACCAGCGGCGCCGCGGTCGTCGAACCGCCGCCGCCCTGTTCGACGACCGCGGCCACCACGTACTTCGGATCGTCGTAGGGCGCATAGGCCACGAACCACGCCGTGTCGTTCTGACCGGCCTTCTCGCCGGTACCCGACTTGCCCGCCGCGTCGATGCCCTGCTCGGCGAAAAGGGCCGCCACGCCGGGCGACTGCAGCACCATATCGTGCAGCGACTGGCGCACGTAGCTCAAATGGGCCGCGTTCACCTCGGGGGTGCGCGCCACCTCGGGCTGGAAGGACACCACGGTCTCGCCCTCGCCGTTGCGCACCTCGCGCAGCACATGGGGCTTCATGATCTGGCCCGTGGCCACCCCGCCGTAGGCCGCCGCGATCTGCAGCGGCGTGACGAGCACGTCGCCCTGGCCGATGATCATGTTGGTGTAGTCGCCGCCGCGCCAGGTGGCCTCGGCCGGTCGGTTGCGGAAGGTCTCCTGTTTCCAGGCGGGCGTGGGCAGCTGACCGCCCGACTCGCCGCCAAGATCGATCCCGGTGCGCTCGCCGAAACCGAACTCCTCCAGGTACTGCTGCAAAGCCGTCTCGGACAGCTCGCCGGAGCCGGCCGGCCCGCGATCGTAGAAGCCCTTGGCGATCTCGTAGAAGACCACGTCGCAGGAGTTCACGATGCCGCCGTGCAGGTCCAAGGTGCCGTGGCCGTCGTGGTTCCAGCACTTCTGCACATCGCCGCTGCCGAAACCGTCCCACTCGCCGGTGCAAGTCCAGCTGCTGCCCTCGTTGGCCAGGCCGTATTCCAGACCGGCCAGAGAGGTGAAGGCCTTGAACGTGGAGGCAGCCGGATACTGGCCCGAGATCGCGCGGTTGTTCAGGGGCTGGTAGGCCTTGTTCTCCTTTTTGTCGTTGTAGATGTCCATGATCTCCGTGGAGATGGCCCCGGTGAAGTTCGTAGGGTCGAAGGTAGGATAGCTGGCCATGACGAGCACCGAGCCGTCCCGCACGTCCAGGGCCACCACGGCCCCCGAGCTGCCGATGCCCTTGCCGATCACGCCCGAGGGCGCGATGAGTTTGGCCAGGGCGGCGTCGGCCACGTACTGGGCCTTGGCGTCGATGGTGAGGTAGACATCGGACCCCTTGGCGTCCTGCACGTCGCTCATCACCGAGATGCGGCGGCCGGAGGCGTCCACCATCACTTTGCTCTCACCGTGCTCGCCGGCGAGCACGGCATCGTAGGAGGCCTCCACGCCGGCCTTGCCCACGGTGTCGATGGACAGGATCTGGCGCCCCTCGATTGACGCCTTCAGGTCGTCCTCGGAAGGCGCGCCGGTGTAGCCGAGCACATGGGCAGCCAGGGCGCCGTAGGGATAGCTGCGGCTCGCCCGCTCCTCCACGCTGATACCCGGGAAGGCGTCGGCGTGCTCGGCGATGAAGGCCACGTCCCGCAGGCGCACGTCGGAGGCCACCACGCGCAGGCTCTGGGCACCGGCCGAGGAATCTTTGATGCGCTGGGACACCACGTTCACCGGCAGGCCCAGCACCGTGGCCAGACGGCGCACCACATCGCGGTTGTCGGCCACATCAGGGTCGGCCAGCACTGTCTGGCTCATGCGGTTCACCACAAGCGGGGTGCCGAACATGTCGTAGATGAACCCGCGGGGCGCCGGCGTGTTCACGGTGGTGTACAAGTTCTGCTCGGCGGCGTCGGCGTATTCCGAATTGCCGAGGATCTGCATCGTCCACAGCTTCGCCGTCAGGATGCCGAAGATGGCCGCGGCGGCGGCTCCCAGCGCGGCGAAGCGGCCGGCGAGCCCGTCGGAGGGCTTCTGGGCCGCGGCGCTCTCCGAAGTGGAGACCGTCACCTCTCCCTCGCGGGCCGCCTTCGCGGCGCTCGTGGACTCGAAGGGCGAGGTGCCCACGCCGACGGTATCCAGCTGTCGCACGCTTTTCGTCTTGCCCACCGAGGGCGTGGAGGTGCGGGCGCGCAGCATGAACACCACGGCAATGGCCACGATGGCGATGAGGGCGGCCGCGAGGGCCGCGATAAGGGCGACGATCATCGCTACCCCCTTCTTAGCGCAGTTGCGGCGTTCCCGGCTGACCCAGAGGACGGCTGACGAGAACGCGAATCGCGATCGGATAGAACAGCAGGCCGATAACGCAGTCGTACAGCATGCAGGGCAGCACGCGGTACAGGAAGGCCTCGCCGAAGGAGACCCCGGCACCGCAGGCTACCACGATAATGCCGTAGAGCACCTCGACCAGCATGGTCGAGGCGAGCAGGATGGCCGCGGGCATGAACAGGGTATCGTTGTTGAGCACCAGATAGGCCCGGGAGGCGAGAAATGTTACCAGCACGAGCACAAGGGCCATGGCCCCCACCGGGCCGCCGCCCACCAAGTCGAAGACAAGCCCCAAGATGAAGGGCAGAAGCAGCCCCGCGTGATCGGGGCAGGCCACGGCCCGCACCACGCAGAACACCACGATGAAGTTGGGCACGGCCGCCGCCAGAGCGATGGAGGGGGCCAGGGCGATCTGGAGCAGGACGGCCACCGCGCCGCCGATGATGCCGGCGACGGTCTCGCGGGTGACCTCCATCAGTTGCCCTCCCCCTCATCGGAGGCGCCGTCGCCTCGACCGGAAGCGGCGCCGGATCCTTCCCCAGAGGAGCCGTTGCCCTGGGCGCTGTCGCCCTCGCCGTCCTCGCCGCCCTCGCCGCCTTCGCTGTCCCCGTCCTGGCCGTCCTCCACGACCACCACGGGCACGCTGCGGTCCACGGCGTCGGAAGCGGCGCTGAACACCACCGTGGCCTCTTCCAGAAGAGACACCTGGCCGTTGGGGGCCACCACGATGCGGCGGGAATCGTTGCCGGCGCTGCCCTCCACGCGGGCCACGGTGCCGATGAGCAGACCCGGGGTATAGCTGCCGCCCAGACCGCTCGTGAGCACCACATCGCCCACCTGGATGTTCACGTCGGCGCCGATGTTCTCAAGGTAGAGCAGGCCGTCCAAGGAGCCGCGGACAATGCCCTCGGCGCGGCTCGACTGCACGATGGCCGCCGCCCCGGACTGGGGATCGGACAGAAGGCGCACGCGGCAGCTGTTGGGAGACACCGAGATCACCTGGCCGATGACGCCCGCGGCGCCCATGACCGTCAGGCCCGACTCCACGCCCTGGTTCGAGCCCACGTCCAAGGTGATGTCCTGGTTCCAGGCGTCAGTGGACCGCCCGATGACACGGCCCACGGGGCCCTCGATCTCGTACACGTCGCGCATGCCCAGCAAGGCCTCGAGGCGCTGGGCGGCCAGGCGGTACTCCTCGCCCTGGACCGCCAGCTGGGTCAGCTGGGCGTTCTGCTCCTTCAGGGCGCTCAGGGTCTCTTCGGCAGCTCCGTTGTCGGCGACCGCCTCGGCCGCGCCCTCGGTGGCCTGGCCCACCGGCGTGCCGAGGGACTGCACGGGCGCCGCGATGCCGGCCACGGCCGCCTGCACCTTGTGCAGCGGGCCGTCGGGCCCCTCGGCAGCGTAGATGCCCACAAGGCCCAGGGCCACCACCAGGGCAATGATGAGGGACACCCGGCCGACCGGCGCGGGGCTGTTGTTCTGGAAGTTGAGAGCCATGGGGTCTGCGATCGCCCTTATTTGGAGCGCATGAGGGTCTGCTTGAGGGCTGTGGGCGTCTCAAGCACCTTCAGGCAGCCGGACACCACGTTGGTGAGCGCCGTCTCGGACACCCACACGGGAATCTCCAGCTTGTCGGTGAGATAGCGGTCAAGACCCGACAGAAGGCCGCCGCCGCCCGTGAGCAGGATACCGTTCTGGATGATATCGCTGGCCAGGTCGGGGTTGGTCTTCTTGAAGGTGTCCTTGATATGCAGCACCATCTCCTCGATGGGGGCCTGCAGCGCCGCGCGCACGTCCTCGGACTGGATGGTCACTTCCTTGGGCTGCTCGGTGTAGACGTCCTGGCCCGAGATGATCATGTCGCGCTCGCGGCCGTCCTCGAAGGGCAGGATGGAGCCGATCTTGATCTTGATGACCTCGGCCGTGCGCTCGCCGATCTTGATGCCCAAAAGGTCGCGCAGGTGCATGGCGATGGCCTCGTCGAGGCGGTTGCCCGCAAGGCGCAGGCTGGAGGAGGTCACGATGCCGCCGAGCGAGATGACGGCCACTTCCGTAGTGCCGCCGCCGATGTCCACCACCATGGAGCCGGTGGGCTCGGTCACGGGCAGATCGGCGCCCATGGCCGCTGCCATGGGCTCCTCGATGAGGTAGGCCTGACGGGCGCCGGCCTGGATGGCGGCCTCGAACACGGCGCGCTTCTCCACCGAGGTGGCGCCGCAGGGGATGCAGATGACGATGCGGGGCTTGGGCTGCCAGGGGTACTTCCGCTCGGAGGCCTTGTTGATGAAGGCCGACAGCATAGCCTCGGTCACGTCGTAGTCGGCGATGACGCCGTCCTTCAGGGGATGCTCGGCCGAGAAGGCGTCCGGCGTGTGGTTGATCATGTTCTTGGCCTCATGACCGACGGCGAGCACGCGGTGGGTGGACTTCTCTATGGCGACGACCGAGGGCTCGTTGATGACGATGCCCTCGCCGGTAATGGCAACAAGGGTATTGGCAGTCCCCAGGTCGATGGCCATGTCCGCGGACATCTGGCCCGTCAGGCTGGAGAACATATCAAGGAATGACATACAGGCAAACCCTTCGAGTACGTATAGGTTACAGTCAGCCTTAGATTTTAGCACACCCCCAGCGTAGGCGTAGAAACTCCATAGGTGGGGGACACGGGACGCTGCCGCAGGGGCGGCCCTCAGCCCGCCCGCTTCCCGACCGCTAATGCACGCTGCAGGACAGGCAGGGATCGTAGGCGCGGACAAGCTTCTCGATCTCGAGACGGATCATGTCGCCGTCGAAGCCGGCGGCCACCATCTTCTCGGCCAGCTGGCGCATGTCCGCTTCCAGATTCGCGATGTTCTGGGCCGTGGGCGTCATGATGGAGGCGCGCGTCACGCGGCCTTCCCCGTTCAACTCCAGCAGGTGGAACAGCGCCCCGCGCGGGGCCTCGGTGAAGCCCACGCCGCGGCCGGCGCGCACGGTGAAGGGCACTGGCGCGCTCGCCCCCGAAAACTCGTCGGCAGCCAGGCGGCGGCACAGGGCGGCACAGCGGTCGAGCACGTCCACCAGCTCCACGGCCTGGGCGATGTTGTTGGCGAAGGGATTGCGCTCGGGCGGCCGCAGGCCCGCCTTGGCGGCGACATAGCGCGCATCCTTGCACAGCGCGTCCCAGCTGGCGTTCACCCGGGCCAGGGCCGCGGTCATATAGGGCCGCCCCGTGCGTCGGGCCCGGGCCAGGAAGGCGCCGGAATGGCCCACAGCGTACTCCTCGATCTCTTCCTCCACGGCCTGGGCGGAAAACTCGTAGCCCCCCTCCACGAAGCGGGCGGTATCGGAGGTGCACACCGGATAGGCGCCCGGGGCCACCATGGCCAGAAGGTCTCCCTCGGTCTGGATGTCCAAGGTGTCGAAGTCGCGGAACAGATCCACACTGGCCAGGGCGAAGTCGCGCGCGGCGTCCATGGCCTCGGCGAGACGGCGGTACTCACCGGCATCGATCTCGTGGGTGAAGCCGCCCACCACGGCCGTGATGGGATGGATGGACCGGCCGCCCACCAGCGTGCACAGCTCGTTGCCCAGAGCCTTCAGCCCCAAGGCCCGCTCAAGCAGCTCGGGATTGGCGTCGGCCAGGGGGAACACCGATTTGTGGCCGAGGAAGTCGGGGGCGGCGAACACGAACAGGTGCGTGGCGTGGTTCTGCAGGTAGGAGCCGTAGACCAGAAGCTCGCGCAGGGCTTCGGTGCGGTCGGTCACCCCAACGCCGAAGACGCGCTCGATGGCCCGCAGGTCGGTGACGACGTGGCTCGCCGAGCAGATGCCGCAGACCCGCGAGGCGATATAGGGCACCTCCCCGAAGGAGCGCCCGAGCACCATGGACTCGAACAGGCGAGCCGGCTCCACCACGGCCATCTCGCAGGTGGTCACGGCTCCGTCCTCGATGACGACGCGGATGTCGCCGTGGCCCTCCACACGGGCCACGTGGTCCACGGAAATGCGGGTCGCGCTCATCGGTTCCCCCCTTCCTCGTCCGCGGCCGCCAGGGCCACGGCGTTGAACATGGCCAGGGCCTCATCGAAGCGGCGCACCTCCATGCCGCTGCGGGCCGCGACGAAGCGGGCGGCGCGCACGTTCCCGTCGGGAGAGAGGCCCGCGCAGCCGTTGCAGGGACGGCCCAGCGCCGGGCATTTCGCCCCGCAGCCGCTGCGGGTCACGAGCCCCAAACACAGTGTGCCGTCCTGGAAGAAGCAGCCGCGCTCGTTGCGCTTGCACTCGCCGCACAGCACCGAGGTGGCCTCCAGGCGGTTGCTGCCGTAGAGGGCCGCGTCCAGCACGCGCACGAACTGGAAGGGGTCGATGGGGCAGCACGGCACCGTGAAGTCCACATCCACCACTGCCGACACGGGCACCGGCGCCCGCATGGCGCCGCAGGCCCTCGGCGCCGCGTCCCCGTAGACGCGGGCGCTGTGGGCGGCGAGGTCGTCGGCGGCCATGCCCGGGATGCCGCCGGTGGCGGCGCAGGCCCCGATGGCGATGACGCAGCGGGCGCGCTCGCGAGCGGCGCGCACGGTGGCGGCGGCCTCTTCCGTGGTCACGGCCCCCTCGATCACCGCCACGTCGAAGGCGTCGGGCATGGGATCCGACGAGGTGAGCTGCCAGTAGGCCATGTCGATCTGGCCGAGCACTTCCAGCAGGTGCGCCTCGATGTTGGTGATGTTGATCTGGCAGCCGAAGCAGCTGGCCAGGCCGATGAGCACCACGCGCGGCGCGGTGCCCTCGGACGGTCGGCGAATCTTATTCATGCTACATCGACTCCTGAATGTTCTTGGCCTCCCAGTAGTTGAACACCGGACCATCGATACAGCAGTACTGATGGCCGATCTGGCAGTGGCCGCACTTGCCCACGCCGCACTTCATGTGGCGCTCGAAGCTCATGTAGATGCGGTCGTAACTGATATGTTTCTTGCGCATCTCCTCCACCACGAACCGGTACATCACCGGCGGCCCGCACAGGGCGCCGAAGGTGTTGTCGGCGTCGATCTGCAGATTGGCGAAGGGCCGCGTGACGAGGCCCACCTCGCCGTCCCAGCTGTCGTCGGCGTGGTCCACCGTGAGGTACAGATCGAAGTCCTTGCGGTGGCGCCACATTTCGAACTGATGGCGGAACATCACCTCGGAGGGGTTGCGCGATCCGTAGATGATGGTCACCTTCCCGAAGTCGGACCGTTCGTCGTGGATGTTGTTGATGAGCGAGCGCAGAGGCGCGATGCCCAGGCCGCCGGCCACCAGCAGCACATCGTGGCCGCGCATGGCTTCCAGCGGAAAGCCGCGGCCGAAGGGCCCGCGGATGCCCACGATCTCGCCGCACTGCATCTGGTGGAGCCGCTCGGTGAAGCGGCCGGCGCGGCGCACGCACAGCTCGATGAAGCCCTCTTTGGTGGGCGACGACGAGATGGAGATGGGCGCCTCCCCCACCCCGAACAGCGACAATTCCACGAATTGGCCCGGCTCGTGATGGAAGGCCTCGCGGATGCAATCGTCGATGAAGCGGAACTCGAAGAGCGTCTCGGTGGCCGTGAGCTCGGTGATGGAGGTGATGCGGGCCGGCCAGGGGCGATAGGGGTTGGCGTGCATCATCTCCGCGCCGGTGAGGGCGCGGCCCGATTCGCGGAAGGGATGGATGGACACGGTCGTGGCGCTAGCAGGCATCATCGGCCCCCTTTCTCTCGAAGAACCGCAGCACCTCGATGGGGCTGATGTCCACCTTGCAGGCCGCAGCGCAGCGCCCGCAGCCCACGCACAGGCTGCGGTCGTGGGTGGCCAGAAAGCCGTTCAGCTTGTGGTACATGCGGTGGCGCACTCGCTCGGTGGCCGTGGGACGGAAATTGTGGCCGCCGGCCACCATGGCGAACTGCGGCGAGGTGCAGGCGTCCCACACCCGTTCGCGCCGCCCGCTCACTCCGCCGGGATCCAGCGTGTCGCGGATATCGAAGCAGTAGCAGGTGGGACACACGCTGGCGCAGGCATTGCACGACAGGCAGCGCTCGCCCAGCTCGCCCCAGAACGCGTCCTCGTGGAAGGCATCCATGAGCATGGGGATCTCCTGGATGTCGGGGATGGCGGGGTTGAAGGCCTCCTGGCGGGCTCGGGTCGCAGCACGGAAGGCGATACGGTCGCCGTCGGTGGCCTCCCGCACATCGCAGGCCCCCTCCAAGATGTTGGCGCCCACGACCGAGCCGATGGACACCAGGTAGCGCTCGCCGATGGCCGTGAGGAACAGATCGTAGCCCGGGCGCGCCTCTTCCGAATCCATCAGGTTGCAGAAGCAGTGCTCGGAGGGCATGCAGCCCACGCCCACGATGAGGGTGGCGCCGCGATGGGCCTGGAAGTAGGGATCGGGATAGCGCGGGTCGGCGAACACGCTGCCCAGGTTCATGAGACCGTTAATGTCGCAGGCGTGTACGCCGAACAGCACCCGGGGCCGTACTTCCTCGGTGTAATCGGTCACGGCGTTTTCCACGGCATCGAACTCAAAGAGCGTCTCGGTGGGCGGCAGGAGGTACTTCTTCGGCGAGGCGATGGTCGAGGGATAGTCGATGCAGATCTCGTCGAAGGACCCGACGGGCGAGAACACGTAGCCCGCCCCGCGCTTGACCGGGGCGATCACTTCGTAGCGCTCCATGAAGGCCGCGACGAGCGAGGGCAAATCGTCACGGTCGATGACACGGTACAACATAGGCGGTCGGTTCCTTTGTCGCTCGCGGCTTCTAGTCGCCCTTTATGGTAACGGTTGGGCAACTCCGCGCCCAGCCCCCATCGATTGGCGGCCGAAAAACCAGATGAAAACGATCTTGTCTCCGAAAAGGTCGAATATTGGCAACAAACTCCAGTAGATAGACATTCCTCGCTCCGCGAAAGGCCTCCAGCGCCCCATTTTTTGCCGAATGCGCCGTCATATTATCGATATTCGATAATATGAAGCCCCCGCAAAACTCACCGATGTCTACCTATTGGCGTTTGTTGCACAAAACGCGGCGATTCGCCAACCGGGACCCGATTTGAAACCCCATCCGCGAAAAAGGGGCCCGCAGGCCCCTTTTCACTGTCGGGCCTCAAGGCCCGCAAAACGATCCCCAGCGTCGTCTTAGTTGAAGAAGATCGCAATCTCGCGCTCGGCAGACTCAGGGCTGTCGGAGCCGTGGATCACGTTCTCGTCCATGATGAGGCCGAAATCGCCGCGGATGGTGCCCGGGGCCGCCTCGGCCGGGTTGGTGGCGCCCATGAGCGAGCGGCACTTGGCCACGGCGCCCTCGCCGGAGATGACCATCTTCACCACGGGGCCGGAGGTGATGTAGGCGATGAGGCCCTCGTAGAAGGGCTTGCCCTCGTGCTCCTTGTAGTTGGCAGCGGCCTGCTCGGGGGTGACCATGCCGAGCTCCATGCGCTCGACGACAAGGCCGGCGCGCTCGAAGCGGTTGATAATCTCGCCGATGTGGCCGTTGCGCACGCCGTCGGGCTTGATCATGGAGTAGGTCTTCTGAATAGCCATGGGTGTCCTTTCGAAATGGGGTTCAGATCATGCAAACGGCCCGCGCAGAAGGCGGGCCGGTTATGCCGTAGGGGCCAAAGCCTAGCTCTGGCTGGGGAAGTACAGCTCGATGTTCGCGACCTTCCAGCCGATGCCGTCGCGCAGCATGGAGATCTTGTAGGTGACGGTGCCGCCGTTGCCCGTGGCCGCGGTGGCGTACACAACGGAGTCGGCCATGGAGCGGTTCATGCCGTCTACGGTGACGTTCGGATCGGTGACGACCGGATCGAGCATGGAGGTGATGTTCGACTCCTGGATGTCGGGCATGAACACCTTGTCCTTGGCGGCGGCCGGATCGGCGAACAGCTCCTTCACCACCGACTCCTGGGTGGGCCAGCCGTAGCCCTGGGTGTAGGCGAACACGCCCGCAGCCGCGGCCAACACAACGACGACCACGAAGAACAGCAGGATCTTCAGACCCACGTTGCGGCGCTTGCGGTCCTGCTTGGCAAGGCCCCGGCTCCACTGCTCCAACTCGGCATCGGTGGCGGTGAAGAAGCGATCGTTGTCGACGTTCTCGTAGGCGCCCACATAGCCGGGGAAGTTCTGGGGATCGGCCTCGTAGGGCTCGTCGTAGTAGAACGGGTCGGCGGCGCCTTCGTCGTAGACCTCCATGTCGTAGACGCTGGAGCCGTCGGCGGCCACATCGAGGCCGGACATATCGGCCAGCTGCAGCACCTGGGTGGCCTGGTTCTGCTCGGACGTGCCCTGGGCCACCGCGCCCACGGCGCGCTGGTAGTCCACGCTGGCGGAATCGGACAGGAAGTAGGTCTTGTCGGCGATGGCCTCCTCGAAGGCGTGCACGGCCTTCTCCATCTGGCCGCAGGCCACGTAGGCCTGGCCGAGGGAGGCCTGCAGCTTGTTGCGGGTGGAGGACAGCATGTCGAACTGCATGGCGCTCTCGTAGGAGGCCACGGCATCGGCCGGGCGGTTCAGGGCCATGAAGCACACGCCCAAGTTCAGCAGGGCCTTGGTGGGATCGGGGTTGGCCTCGTCCAGGGCCGCCTCGCGGAAGGCCACACCGGCCTCGGCGGACTTGCCCAGCTTCATGAGGGCGTTGCCCATGCCCATGTAGGACTTGTAGGGCGTGGGGTTGCTGTCGTCGCCCACCGACTGCTCGAAGTAGCGGATGGCGTTGTCGTAGTCGCGCAGCGAGGCGTAGGCCATGCCCAAGTTGCACTCCACGGTGCCGAGCGCCCCGTAGGCGGGATCGGCCGTGGCCTGGCTGTAAGCCTGGATGGCCTCGCGGGGGTTCTTCAGCTTCACCAGGCAGTTGCCGATCTGGTGGTACAGAAGGCCCATCTCGCCCGGCGCCAAGGGAGACTGGGCGTCTTGCAAGCATTCCGTGAACGTGAGCAGCGCCCCGCGGAAATCACGCAGGCGGTAGCGCTCGTTTGCTCGATCGAATAACTCGTTGTTCATAGACTTCCTTCACTTGGTCCTACGGGCGGCAAGACGCGAGGCGCATCTGCGCGAGAGCCGCGCCCGCACGGCGCGGCGACGGGGTGCGCTAGGCGTTCTCGATGGTGATCGACTCGATGACGTCGCCGGCGCGCAGCTGTCCGATGACGTCCTTGCCCTCGATGGTCTGGCCGAACACCGTGTAGCCGGAATCCAGGTTGTGCTGGGGGCCCAGGCACAGGTAGAACTGGGAGCCGGCGGAATTGGGATCCATGGAGCGGGCCATGGCCAGGGCACCGTCCTCGTGGGAGTTGTGCGGGTTGGTGGTGAACTCCTCTTTGATGGAGTAGCCCGGGTTGCCGGTGCCGAAGGGGGCGAAGCCGGCGGCGCGGCCCGCGGCCACCTGCTCGGGCGTGGCCTCGCGGGTGTTCGGGCAGCCGCCCTGGATCACGAAGCCGGGCACGTAGCGGTGGAACTTCAGGCCGTCGTAGAAGCCCTTCTGGGCCAGTTCCACGAAGTTGCCCACGTGAATGGGGGCATCGGCACCGGCCAGCTGCACGCGGACGGTGCCCTTGGAGGTGTTGATAACGGCGATCTCGCTGCCGGTGGGCTGGTATTCGGGGGTATACAGAGCCATGGTCGGCACTCCTTTTCCCTGGGGTCTCGCGCTGGACGGCCCTCGGCACGCTCGCGCGAAGCATTTCTTTGCATACGGTGACTGATTCTAGCAGGTTAGGAACGTTCGCGCGTGAAAATGCTAACCACTTCCACATGGTAGGTCTGAGGAAAGAGGTCGACGGGCGTCGCGACGGCCAGACGGTAGCCCGCCGCCTCGAACAGCGCCACGTCCCGGGCCCAGGTCTGGGGGTCGCAGCTGACGTAGGCCACCCGCGCCGGGGCCGCCCGGGCGATGGAGTCAACCACGCCGGGGGCCAGACCTGCCCGCGGAGGATCCACCACGAGCGCGTCCAGCTCGCCCAGATCGGGCAGCTCGCGGGCCGCATCTCCCCCGATGACCTCGATGTCCACCCCGGCCCGCTCGGCGTTGCGGCGCAGGTCGCGCACCGAGGAGCCGGCCGACTCCACGGCCACCACGTCGGCCCCGGCCGCGGCCAGGGGCACCGAGAAGGTGCCGCCCCCGGCGTAGAGGTCGGCCACATAGGCGCCCTCCTCCAGCCCAAGGCCCTCCCGCACGAGGGCCACCAACTGCTCGGCCTGGGCGGTGTTCACCTGGAAGAACGACGGGGCGCTTGTGAGGAAGCGGACGCCGGCCAGCTCCTCTTCCCAGCAGCCCTTGCCGGCGATGGCCTCCACCTTTTTCACCTTGCGGGCGCGACCCGGCTCGGCGATGACGCGCACGAGCGAGGTGTTCTTGCAGGCCGATCCCAGGGTCTTGGCCGCCGCAGCCCGCGGGAAGGGGCCCGGCGTCGTCCACAGGGCCACCTCCACGTCCTTGGTGCGCAGGCTGCCGCGCACCCCCACGCGGAAGATGCCCAGATCCTCGTTGCCGGCTAGAAAGCGCAGTGCCCCGCGAAGGGCCTTGGGGGCCTTTTCGATGAGGCGGTTGGCGAGCGGGCAGGCGTCCAGGGCGACCAGCTCGCCGCCGCCCTCGGGGCGCATCCCCAAAACGAGGCGGCCGGCGCTATCGGTGCCGCAGGCCAGCTCCAGCTTGTTGCGGTAGCCCCACTCGCGCTTCGAGCCCACGCAGGGCGCCACCAGCGCCTCGGCCCGCTCGGCCGGCAGATGGGCCGTGCGCACAAGGGCGCTCACGACGCCATCGCGCTTGGCGGCACGCTGGGCCCCGTAGCTCAGATGCGACCAGGGGCACCCCCCGCAGCCCGCCGCGCAGGGCGGCGCCACGCGATCGGGCGAGGGCTCCAGAACGGACGTCACGCGGCCGCGGGCGAAGCGGGGCTTCTCCTCGCACAGCTGCACCTCTGCCACATCGCCCGGCACGGCGCCTTCCACGAACACCGTCTTGCCGTCGGACAGGCGGCCCACGGCCGCCGGCCCGTAGCTCATGCGCTCGATGCGAACGGTCTCGGTCATGGGAACTCCTTCGGTCGGATGGCAAAACGGGCGCGACGGGCTGCGGGGGCTGTCGCGGGCGGCCGCTTCGCGACGGGCTGCGGGCGATCGGGCGGCGGCCGCAGCGGAACGCGAAGCACCGCGAGCGGTGCGGCAATGAAAAAGGGCGAGCCTGCGGCCCGCCCTGGTCGGTTGTGGTGCCCTCGACAGGATTCGAACCTGCGGCACCTTGCTCCGGAGGCAAGTGCTCTATCCCCTGAGCTACGAGGGCGCTTAAGGGTGCCCGCTTTCGGGCGCAGGCTATTATAGTGCAAATGGAGCCGGCGCGCCGCAAAACCTCAAAATCCCCCACGGACGGCACAGCGGGAGGCCGGCGCTGGGCCGAGAAGCCCGCCGACGCGGCCGCGCGGCCCCTACTTCCCCACGATAACCGTGAGGGCGCGCGGGATGCAGTCGATCTCGAAGTGGGTGCCCTCGATCTTCTCGCCGTCTATCTGGCCGGGAGGCTCCTCGGCGAAGTCCAGCACGAGGCGGCTCGCCCGATCGAGGTGGATGTGGCGGTTGCCCGTATGGCGGCCGCCCTTGGCCGCCAGCAGCACCGCCAGGGCCTTCCACGGGCCGAGATGCGGCGTGGCGTAGCAGAGATCGAGCAGCCCGTCGTCCAGCTCGGCCCCCGGGCAGATGCGGAAGTGGCCTCCGTAGGTGGGGCCGATCTGCACGGCCAGCAGATAGGCCGCTGCGCTCACCGTGCGCGCAGCCGCAGCGTCGCCACCCGTAAGGCGCGCGGTGAAGTCGTAGATGCTCAGATGACGGAACAGCTGGTCTACGGCGGATTCCAAATACAGGCGCGTGCCCGTGCGCCCCGTGCGCACGCGGCGCTCCACCGTATCCAGGGCGATGGCCGCGTCCAGGCCGAAGGAAAGCGTCTCTACAAAATAGCGCCCGTTCACCCGGCCCACGTCGACCACGGTGGTGAGACCGGCGAGCACGCAGTCGATGGCCCGACCGATGGAGGTGGGCACACCCAGGCTGGCGGCGTAGTCGTTGCCCGAGCCCACGGGGATCACGCCGAGGGCCGGCCGCTCATCGACGGGGCGCTCCATGAGGCCGGCGGCCACCTCGCTGATGAGGCCGTCGCCGCCGAGGGCCACCACGGTGCCCACCGACGGATCCAGGGAGGCGGCCAGCGCCGTGGCGTGGCGCGGGCGCTCCGTCAGCAGCAGCTGGAAGCCCTCGTCGCCCACGCGGGCGCGCAGCAGGCTGGCGGCCTCCACGGCCGCCCAGGCCCCGCGCCCGTTCTGGGCGGCCGGGTTCGCGATGAGCGCGATGTGCCCGCAGGATGGGTCAAGGGCCATGGTCTCGCTCTTTCTCTTGATCTAGGGGCGCGCGTCCGTCGGCACGACGGCCCCGTCATCGCTGCCGGCAAACGCGGCGGGAGCCGCCGGGCCGGCGTCGAGGAACTTCTTGCGCGTTACGAAATTGAACACCATCACAATGACCGTGGCCCCGATCTTCGTGATGAGGTAGCTGATGCCGAACAGCGACGTGCCCACCCACATGAGGCCGTCGTTGATGCCCAGGCCGATGGCGGACAGCACCACGAAGATGACGAACTCGCGGCGGCGCGACAGGCCCTCCTTGTGCGTGAATACGTATCGCATGGAGGCCAGGTAGTTGAACACCACCGACACGATGAACGAGATGGTGGCGCTGATAAGGTACTCGATGCCCGCCAGCTCGGTCAGGGCCACCATGAGGCCGTAGTCGATGATAAAGGCGATGACGCCCACCACGCCGAACTTCATGAACTGTTGGAACAGGTACTTCATAGGCCCTTCCGTCGCTTGGCCGCCGATCCGTTTGATGCCAACATATCATTCTCTGCCCCGTCCCTCCGTTGCGCAAGGCGCGTGGGCAAGTTGATAAAAAATTCTCAAATGGTCCCTTGCAAAGGTTTCGAAGGTCTGCCATACTATATAAGCTATTTTGCACGTCCCCATAGTCTAGAGGTCAGGACGCGGCCCTTTCAAGGCTGAGACACGGGTTCGATTCCCGTTGGGGGCACCACGAATGATCGAGGCGAGCCGTCGGGTTCGCCTTTTTTGTTGCCTGTGCGGGAGACGAAGTCGACACGGAGTGGCGGGCAGCGCGCCCCTCCCCTCTCCGTTCGCCCTCCCCCGCCTTTCCCCTAAAGAAAAGCGGTCCCGCAGGCCCGCTCGTTCTCTTTCGATCGGTCGCGCCGACGCTCTTTTGCGGGACGGCGCGCCCTAGCGGCCGTTGTCCTCCATCACCTGGTACACGGAAAGCTCCCACTGGCGGCGGTGGGACTTGGCCACGGTGTCCAGGATGAGGCCGGCCGTGGCCGACAGCGCCCCGCACAGCACGAGCGCGATGGCGAGCACCGCCGAGGGCAGCCGGGGCACCAGGCCGGTCTCCAGCCAGTCGCCCACCACGGGCAGGCCGGCCAGAAGCCCCAGGGCCACGAGCACGAGCGAGAGCCACCCGAAGAAGGCCATGGGGCGGTAGTCGCGGAACAGGCTCGCGATGGCCGCCAGCACGAGCATCCCGTCGCCGACAGTGGACAGCTTCGACACGCTGCCCTCGGGCCGGTCGCGGTAGTCCACCGGCACGTCGGCCACGCGCCAGCGGCGGTCCACCGCCCAGATGGAGATCTCGGTCTCCACCTGGAAGCCGGCGCTCATGACGGGCATGGTCTTCACGAAGGCCCGAGAGAAGGCGCGGTAGCCGGTCATCACGTCGTCGAAGGAGTAGCCGTAGATGAGGCGTATGAGCCAGCGCACCAGGTCGTTGCCGAAGCCGTGGAAGGGCCGGTCGTTCTCCTTGCCGTAGGAGCCGTTGGAGAGCCTATCGCCCACGGTCATGTCGGCCTCGTCGGCCGCGATGGGGGCCACCAGCTCGCCCGCCGCCGACGCCGGGTAGGTGTCGTCGCCGTCCACCATGAGGTAGACCTCGGCGTCGACGTCGCGGAACATCGAGCGCACCACGTTGCCCTTGCCCTGCCGGGACTCCCGGCGCACCACCGCGCCGGCCGCGGCGGCCAGCTCGGCGGTGCCGTCCGTGGAGTTGTTGTCGTAGACGTACACCGTCGCCTCGGGCAGGGCCTCGCGGAAGTCGCGCACCACCTTGGCGATGGTGACGGCCTCGTTGTAGCAGGGCACGAGCACGGCCACGCCCGCCCCGCGGCGGGCCGCGGCGACGCGCGCCTCGGTGGCGGCGGGGTTCGATGCGGTGGCAATATCGGTCATGGCACAGGCTCCTCATCGGCCGGCCGCAACCCTTCAGCGACGGGCGCGGCACATCTTCAAGATCGGCGGTTCTCTGATTGGAAAGATTATCGTACCGTAAAACGCCGCCGCGGGCCACAAGTCCAAAATCTTTGCGAATCCCCCGTTACCTGCAGCCTCCCCCTGCAACCGAACGCCACCCTGCGCAAGGTTGGCCCCGCAGGGGCGGCCTTCGGACCGCCCGCGACCCGGTGCACCATCCCCCGCTTATGCGTCAAGTCTGCGTCGAAAAGCGCGCCCGGCGGTCGCGGGTCGGGAAATGCGCTATGATGGACCCTATGAAATTACCTGACTTGCCCGAGACCGCCGAGCCGGCCTCCCTCGATCCCGCTCCCGCCGCCGACGCCCTTGCCGTTTCGCAAGGCGCCGAGCTGGCCGTATCCTCTGCCCTCGACAACGACGAGCGTCGCCTGACCAGTGCCTCCGATGCGGGCGACCCCGTCATTCTCGTGGTGCACGCCTCCGTGGGGAGTGGGCACCGCAGCGCCGCCTACGCCATCGCTGAGGCCGTGGAAGACCTGCGCGCCGAGGCCCGCGCCGAGGAGGGCGCCGATGCAGCGGGCGGGCCGAAGCCCTCCCCTACGGATGGCGCGGCCGCCGCGTCCGCGGCGACCGCGAACGCGGCGGCCCAGGGCGGCCCCGATGCTGCCGCAAAGGCGCTGGCCGCGGGGCTCGATCCGGCCCTGGTGGCCCGGGCGCGAGTGGAGGTGCTCGATATCCTGGATTTCGGGCGCATCGTCTTCGACGGCGACGCCACGGCCTCCATGTTCACGGGCTGGACGCGGCCCTTCTACGACATCACCTGGCGCTACGTGCTCACAGGGCGCCTCTTGTGGGGCGGGGGCACCATCTGGGCCCACCTGATGTACCCCCGCTTCGTGGAATTCGTGCGCCGGGTGCGCCCCGCGGCCATCGTGGCCACCCACATCACGGCGGCCAACGTGGCCGTGAGCGCCCGTATGCTCACGGGCCAGGCCTTCCCCATCCTGTGCGTGCCCACCGACTACGAGGCCGAGGGGCTGTGGCCCCACCTGCACACCGACCTGTTCTGCGTGGCCAACGAGGCCATGGCCGAGACCCTGCGTCCGCGGCGCGTGCCCGAGGACCGCATCCTCATCACGGGCATCCCCGCGAGTCCGGCGTTCTCCCGCAGCTACGAGAAGAGCGCGGCCCGCGAGCGGCTGGGCCTGCCCGCCGACAAGCTCGTCGTGCTCGCCCTGGCCGGCGCGAAGCTGCCGCGGCCCTACGTGCACTTCCGCGAGGCCTTGGACGAGATCCTGCCCTTCATGCACACGCTGCCCGCCATGCAGCTGGTCATCGTGGCCGGCGCCGACGAGGAATACGAGCGCCGCGTGCGCCGCGAGGTGGCCGACTACGGCCTGGACAACGTGACCGTGCTCGGATACGTCGACACCATGGCCGAGCTGATGGAAGCCTCCGACGTGGTCATCTGCAAGCCCGGCGGCCTCACGGTCACCGAGTGCCTGTGCGCGCGGGCGCCGATGATCCTGCTGGGCCGCGCCTACGGCCAGGAGAAGGCCAACGTGCGCATGCTCACCGGCGCCGGCGCCGCCATGGCCGCCACCACGCCCCGCGAGCTTCTGGACACCCTGCGCCACATCAGCGAGCAGCCGGCCTCGGCCGAGGCCATGCTCATCAACGCGTCGCTTTTGCGCCGGCCTCGGGCGGCCATGGACATCGCCCGGGCCACCTTCCGCCTCATAGCGAAGGAGCCGGTGCGCGACGGGAAGCTGCGGGCGCGCCACTTCATGCACTTCTACTGGGGACGCAAGCCCGCTCACACCCGCTAGCCTCCCGCATCCACCCGAACGTCTGCGCGGAAGAGCCGCGCTGCCGATACCAGCCCTTGAAAGGAACCCCATGACCACCTTTGCCGACCTCGGCCTGTCCGACTCCGTACTGGCCGCCGTGGACAAGCTCGGCTACACCGAGCCCACGCCCGTCCAGGCCCAATCCATCCCGCTCGCCCTAGAGGGCCGCGACATGATCGCCGCCGCCAAGACCGGCACGGGCAAGACCGCCGCCTTCTCGCTGCCCTCGCTCGACCGCCTGCAGCGCGCCGACCGCAAGAAGGCGCCGGCCATGCTCGTGATCACCCCCACCCGCGAGCTGGCCATGCAGATCCAGGAGGTCTGCGGCGTCATCGCGAAGAGCCGCGGCCTGCGCGTGGCCAACGTGGTGGGCGGCGTGAAGATCGAGCCCCAGATCGATCGTTTGGCCCGCGGCGTGGACGTGCTCATCGCCACGCCGGGGCGCCTCATCGACCTCATGAACCAGAAGGCCGTGGACCTCTCCCAGGTGCAGATCCTCGTGTTGGACGAGGCCGACCGCATGCTGGACATGGGCTTTCTGCCCTCGGTGCGCCGCATCGTGGAGGCCACGCCGGCCACGCGCCAGACCCTGCTGTTCTCGGCCACCATCGACAAGAGCGTGCTGTCCCAGGTGGACGCCATGCTGAACGACCCGGCCATCGTGCAGATCGCCGCCAAGGGCGAGACCGCCGACACCGTTGACCAGTACATCGCCCGGGTGCCCCACACCTTGAAGCCCGACCTGCTGGCGGCCCTTCTGAAGGAGCGCGGCGCCAAGCGCGTCATTGTGTTCGCCCGCACGCGCCATCGCGCCGACGCGGCCTGCCGTAAGCTGAAGCGCGCCGGCTACCACGCTGAGGCCATCCACTCCGACCGCTCCCAGAACCAGCGCAAGCGGGCCCTGGACAACTTCGCCGCCGGCACCACCGATATCCTCGTGGCCACCGACGTGCTCGCCCGCGGCATCGACGTGGACGAGGTGTCCTACGTGGTGAACTACGACGTGCCGGTGCAGGCCGAGGACTACGTGCACCGCATCGGGCGGACGGGCCGCGCCGGGGCCGAGGGCTTCGCCGTCACCTTCGTGGCCCCCGAGAACAAAGACGAGCTGGCCGCCATCGAGAAGCTGATCAAGCGGCCCATCCCCGAGATCGAGGTGCCGGGCTTCAACCTAGAGGAAGCCGCCGAGGCCGCTGCGGCCCGGGCCACCCGCGCCAACGCCAAGCACGACCCCGAGCTGGCCGCAGCCGCCCGCGAGCACGCCAAGAAAGAGAAGCACCGCGCCAAGGAGAAGGCCCGCGCCGAGGAAGACGCGACCGAGGAGCGCCAGCGCAGCACCCGCAAGAAGAAAGCCGCCAAGAACAGCGGAGGCGCCCCCACCGCCGGTCGCGCCGGATCGCGCGCGGGCGCGGGCAACCGCCCCGCAGCGAAGGGCGCGCCCAGAAGCGGCGCCGGCCGGTCGAAGAAGGCCCACGGCGCCGGCAACGCAGGCGGCGGCCGCAAAGGTCCCGACCTGCGTCCCGGCCGCGCCCACCGCGCCGCCGTCGCCGCCAAGCGCGGCGGCTGCAAGGGCTAGCGCAAGCCATCTTCCCGCTTTCGGCGAGGCGGCCTTCGGGCCGCCTTTCTTGTCGCAGCCGCGCCGCTTCCCTTCTGCGGCCTTCAAGGGCTCGTCCCTCGCCTGCCCTTTTCCCTCCACTGGCCGTACTCCACATCGAGCGGCGACGGGTTCGGGTATCGTATGGTTGTTAAACGGGGAAGGGAATGTGTGCATGAAAATCGCTGTTGCGTGCGACGGCCTGCTGGTCGCCCCACTGACGAGCCGATGCGAGAGCTTCACCTGCTACGCGGTGGAGCACGGCATTATCGCCGGATGTTGCAACGTGCCCAACATGGGAGTCACCATCCAGGAGAGCATCGATATCCTCAAGAAGATGGATGCGGACGTGCTGATCGCGCGGTCCTTCGGCACCGAGCTGGACGCGGCCCTGGAAGCCGCCGGCATCGACCGCGTCACCCTGGACGAGGAATCGCCGCGCCTGGCCGCCGAGAGCTACCTGCACGCCACGCTCATGGGCGAGACGGGCCTGACCGGCGCCTGCGAGGCCTCCGAGCCCCTCGACGAGCTGGACGACGCCTTCGCCCGCATCGAGTACCGACTCGTCGCCCGCAGCGCCTAGCCTTCGGGGGCTTTCCCGCAAAAACAATTGCCGTGAAAATGGCGCTCAAGTGCGAAAAGTATACGCGAAGCCGCACTTTTCGCACTTGAGCGCCATAACTTTTCCGCACGCCACGGCAAAATGTCTGGTCATAGCATAGCGCTTCAGAACTGATCGGCCCAGACCGCCCCAAGGCGTTTACTTTTCGCACTTGAGCGCCACTTTCAAGCCCATCGACGCAACATCGCATGAGAACGGCCGCTGCCCCCATCACCGCCACAGGGACGGCCCTCAGCCCGCCCAAGCCGCGTCGCCCTCCGCCCACAAAAAAGGGACCCTTACGGGTCCCTTCTCGTTGCAGGCTATGTTGGAACAGCGCTTAGGCGACGGCCTTCTTGGCGATCTCCACCAGAGCGGCGAAGGCGGGCGCGTCGTTGACGGCCATGTCGGCGAGCACCTTGCGGTCGAGCACCACACCGGCCTTCTTCAGGCCGTTCATGAACACCGAGTAGGACAGGCCGTTGATGCGGGCCGCGGCGTTGATGCGGGTGATCCACAGGCGACGGATCTCGCGCTTCTTGTTGCGACGGTCGCGGTACATGTACTGAAGCGAATGCTGCACCTGCTCCTTCGCGGCACGGTAGGAACGGGACTTCGCGCCATAGTAGCCCTTCGCACGGGCGAGGACGGTACGACGCTTCTTGCGGGCATGAACGGAACGCTTTACACGAGGCATATCTTAATCACTCCTAAGGAATCTGAAGAACTAGCGAAGGCCAAGCTGGCGCTTGACGACCTTGGTGTCGGCCGGGGCAATCTCGGTCTCGTGGCGGAAGTTACGCTTGCGCTTCTGGCTCTTCTTCGTGAGGATGTGGCTCTTGAAAGCCTTGGCGCGCATGAGCTTGCCGGAACCGGTCACGCGGACGCGCTTGGCGGTACCGCGATGGGTCTTCATCTTGGGCATTAGTTGTCCTTTCCTTCGTCAGTCTTAGCTTCCTTTTTCTTCTTGGCCGTTGCAGGCAGAGGGGCGATGAGCATGTGCATGTTGCGGCCCTCCATCTTCGGCTGGTTCTCGATGACCGCCACATCCTTCAGGTCGTCGGCCAAACGCTCCAGAATGGAGAGACCCTGCTCGGGATGAGCCATCTCGCGACCGCGGAACATGATCGTGATCTTCACCTTGTTGCCGCCGTCGAGGAAGCGCAGCACGTGCTTCTTCTTGGTGGTGTAGTCCCCCACGTCGATCTTCGGGCGGAACTTCATCTCCTTGATCTCGATCTTGTTCTGGTTCTTACGCGCCTGCTTGGCCTTGATGGCCTGGTCGTACTTGAACTTCCCGTAGTCCATGATGCGACAGACGGGCGGATCGGCATTCGGAGCGATCTCCACCAGGTCGAGATTCATGTCGTCGGCGATGCGCTGGGCCTGGGCCGTGGGGTACACGCCCATCTGGTTCCCATCGAAATCGATCAGACGGCACTCGCGCGTGGTGATCTCGTCGTTGAGCCGCGGCTCTTGAGCAGCTATCGCGCTCACCTCCCTTTCGTGTTCTCACACATAAAAACCCGCCGGCTCCAACGGGCGCGGCGGGTTCCATTCGCAAAGATGTTCTGCGGAAGACCCATCAGCTACCCGGAGGCGCCGAACCAGGTGGAGGGCAAAACCCTCGCTTGATTAACAGCTTGCCTAGTATAGCGTCAGCGCGTCTTCCGCGCAAGGGGCTTTTTAGGCATTCACATAAATGAAGATGGTGCGCACGGTATCGGCCAGGTTGCCGGAGGCATTGGCCATGGAGTAGTCGTAGGACAGCACCGCCGACCAGGTGTGGGCCACACCCTCCAAATCCACCGTGCCGGA
>NZ_AUGK01000012.1 GCF_000422625.1 Adlercreutzia mucosicola DSM 19490
CACGCGGGCCTCGGTCTTGATGGGGTTGCCCTCCTCGTTCACCTCGCGGGAACTGGACACCTGGGCGCCGTGCTGCAGCTTGTCCACGGCCTCCTGCTGGGTGAGACCCAGAAGGCCCACCAGGTTGGGCACCGTGGTGGTCTTGGCGGTCTCGGTAGAGGCGTCGTTTGCCTGGTCGCTTTGGATGGTCCCCGGCTCATGCTCGGTGTTCTGGGCCTGCTGCACGGCCGTGGAGCTGTTCTCCTTGTACAGCTGCACGCCGAAGTAGGACAGGCCCCCCAAGAGCAGCACGAGAACGGCGATCACCGCGATGAGGATGCGGCGCATGCGGCGCGACTTGCGCATGTACTCGGGCACTGCGGGCTTGCCCTGATTGTCGGTGGCCACGTGGGCATGGCGACCGTGGCGCGGACCCTCGCCCTTGGCCTTGGAGGCGGGCTTGGTAGTGGCACCGTGGGAGATGGTGGGCAGCGGCGTGGCGGCGGACAGCTCGCCTTCGCCGCGGCCGTGGGCGGGGCGGCCGGCGTAGAAGTCGTCGAAGGCCTCCTCGTTGCCGAAGGACTCGCCGGCGGCCAGGCCCTCGTCGTCCAGAGGCTCGCCATCGCCCAGGTCCACTTCCTCGAAAGTGCCCGCAGGACCGGCGGTCACCTCCTCGCTCTCCACAGAACCGGCCTCCCCCGCGGGCTTCATCACCGTGGTGAACCCGTCGGAGGCGACAGGATGGAAGGCCTCGGTCAGGCCCATGGCATTGCCGTCGGCATCCTCGCTCGGACGGCGGCCGGGCTCGTTCGCGTTGTTCTTCACCATGCTCTTTCCTTCTTCGTTTGGGGCTGCGTTCAAAAAGAATGGGTGGGGCGCGGGCCTAGCCCGCGAGGAGGTACCAGAGGACGAAGGCGGCGATGCCGAGCATTGCCACGAGGATGACCGCCTTCTGGGTGCCGGACATCTTCGCGCTCTCGATGTCCTCCAGGGTGGTCTCGCGGTAGCCGTCGTCGGGGGCCGCAGGGCGCGAGCGGGCGGGCGGCTCGGGCGCGATGTCGGCGGCGGGCGCGACCTCGGCGGCCTCGGCGCCCCCATCGGCTGCCGGCGCCGCTTCTGGGGCCGGGGCGCTCACGCTCGGCTCCTTGGCGGACGGCTCGTCCACGACGCCCGCCTGAATGACGATGTCCTCGTCCTCATCGGCGGTGACCGTGATATGCGAGAAGCCCAATTTGTCGGCCATGGACGGCATCCTTTCTCATCGACTGGCAAATTATAGCGGAATACCTCACTCGTTGAGGAGGTCGATCACGGTAAGTCCACCAGAGGAGGCCTCGATGATCTCGCGATTGCCGAAGACGCAGATGCAATCGGCCCGGGCGATGGCGTCCACAGCCGGCCCCAGATCGCGCACCGCATCGACCTCGGCGGCCACCACCTCCCCGCGCACCCGGGCGCGGTCGGCGATGTCGTAGCCGGCGAAGAACATGCCGTCCTGGCGGCGCAACAGGGCACGGGCCTTCTCCGGGGCGTCCATGGACGCGGCCGCCGACACCACGTAGCCGTCCATCTCGGCCTCGGTGGGGTCGAAGGCGCCCGCAAGCCACGAGCCGGCCTCGATGAAGCGGGCCCGGGTCTCGTCGATGCGCGGGTCGCGGTAGGAGTAGAAGCGGCAGGAGCCGGCGCGGGTGGCCTGGAAGCCGGTGCCGTAGGCGCCACCCTTCACGCGCACCTCGCCCCACAGATAGTCGAAAGTGAGGATGCGCGCGGCTAAAAGCCACGCCCCCGTGTAGGGCGCGCCCACCCGGCGGCGGTCCCAGCCGCAGGCCGTGTAGGTCACATCGGTGGGCACCACGAAGGCCTCGCGGCGGTTCACCGGAGCCGGCACCACCAAGGCCGCCGGGGCCGTATCGCCGCCCAGAGAGGCCCCCGCCTCCCAGAAGGCCGCCAGCTCCTCATCGGTGCCGGCGAAGGACACCGTGCAGTTCCCATCGACGAACAGGCGCTTCGCCAGAGCGGCCAGCTTGGCGGCCAGAGCCTCGGCGCGCTCGTCGTAGTGCTCTAGCACATCTTTCAAGAAGCGGTAGAAGTCCACGCCCGACAGCGCCTCGCGCACCACGCCCGCGGGCAGGTAGTACGACGCGGCCCGCGCCATGGCGCAGCTGTGGCCGTTCGACGCGAAGGACTGCTCCAGGGCGATGCGCCACTGGGCCAGGATGTCGCGGATGCGGGCCGTATCGGAGAAGTCGGTCTCGGTGAGCACCTCGTCCACGAGCGTCGCCATCCAGGGCACGTTGGCGGCCAGGCCCGAGGAGCCGGCCACCAGCACCGGGCGGATGCACTCGGCGTCGCCCACCGACTCGTGCACCTCGCAGGAAAACCCCATATTGCCGAGATGGGCCTGGGACAAGGTGTCCAGCTCGGCGGCGCTGTGGCGCGCCGTGTCCAGTTTGCCCAGCACGAAGGCCAGCACCGTGGCGTAGGGCAGCTCCTCGAAGGCGAGGCTCTGCAGATCGAAGTAGCGGTAGGCATAGGCGATGCCGTGGGTGGCGATGCGGTGACGCACCAAGGTCGCCGCGCCGTGGGCCGACACCTCCCAGGGCGCCTCGGCCGGAGCCTCCCCGATGTCGGCGCGGGTGAGCTGGGGCAGGGCGGCCACGGCGGCCGGATCGTCGGGGGCCTCCTGGGCCGCGCGCAGAGCGGCCACGGCCTCGTCGATGGCCGCCGCCTCATCGGGGCTCAGGGCCGCGGCCCGCGCCCGGGCCGCCTCGAAGGCGCGCTCCTCGGCGCCCTCGTCGCCGGGCGCCACTTCCACCCGGGCCCAATGGGCACTCTCGCAGAACAGCTCGCGCAGCAGCCCTTCGAAATAGCCCTCGTCCACCTTGGCCGCCAACGACGCGAAGGCGTCGTTGAAGCGCAGGTAGGCCATGGGGTCCTCGTCGGAGTACAGCCATCCGCTCAGCGCCGTCATGGCCAGCACCACGCCGTCGGCGTAGCCGAAGTTGCGCTCGCGCATGACGAACTCGGCGTGGGACAGGGCCGCGCGCACCAGGTCGCGGTCCAGGCCGCCCGCGGCCAGGCGGGCGGCCTCGGCGCGCACGATCTCCTCCAGTCGCGCGGCGGCATCGGGCCGGGCCCCGCGCAGCGACACCACAGCGAAGGGCTGGGCCACGGAATCGGCCACGTAGGCGGCCACGTCGTCGGCGATGCCCGCGTCCAGCAGCGCCCGCTTCAGGGGCGCCTCGTTGGAGCCGGCGATGGCGTCCAGCAGGATGTCCGCGGCGATGACGCGCTCGCGGTCGGCGGCCCGCCCGATGACCGAGCCCACGGCGGCGCAGGCGTTCTCCGGGGCCGTGTCCATGGTCACGCTCGCGGGCGCGGCCACCACGGGCGCCTGCAGCCCCAAGGGGTTCACCGCCAAGGGCCCGCGCTCCTCGGCGGCCAGCGGCGCCAGGTAGCCCTCGTCGATGAAGGCAAGGAAGCGGCCTAAGTCCAAGTCGCCGTACAGGATGATGTAGCTGTTGTCGGGGCGGTAATGGCGGCGGTGGCTGTCCAGGAAGGCCTCGTAGGTCAGCGTAGGGATGGCCGCCGGCGTGCCGCCGGACTCGAAACGGTAGGTGGTGTCGGGGAATAGGGCGGCGCTCAGGGTGTCGTAGAGCACCGAGTCGGGCTCGGAGAGAGCGCCCTTCATCTCGTTGTACACCACGCCGTTGTAGACGAGCTCCCGCTCGTCCCCCTCCCCTTCCAGCTCCCAGTGCCAGCCCTCCTGTTGGAAGATGGCCTCGCGGCGGTAGATGTTCGGGCGAAAGACCGCGTCCAGGTACACGTCCATGAGGTTCAAAAGATCGCGCTCGTTGGTGGAGGCCACCGGGTACATGGTCTTATCCGGGAAGGTCATGGCGTTCAGGAAGGTCTGCATGGAGGTCTTCAGCAGATTGACGAAGGGCTCCTTCACGGGAAACTTCTCCGACCCGCACAGCACCGAGTGCTCCAGGATATGGAACACGCCCGTGTCGTCGGCGGCCGGGGTCTTGAAGGTGATCGAGAACGCCTTGTTCGCGTCGTCGTTCTGAAGGTACATGAGCCGCGCGCCCGAGGCCTCGTGGGCGAGCAGGTGGGCGACGCCCTCGATCTCGGGCAGGGTCTCGGTGCGCTGCCACGCGAAACCGTGGCGCGCCGCAATATCTTTCACGTTGGTCACAAACGCTCCCTTTCTCGGTGTTTTCCGCCCCGTATTCTACCCAAACTGCCCGCTATCCCCCGCATCCTTCATGGCGTTGTTATTATTTCTCCTCGGATGGGGACAATTTCGCTATAATCGGCGACAGAAAAGACAGCCTGATCCCGAGACGAGAGACGGAGCGATCCATGCTTGAACTGAAGAACCTGGTGTTCGAGGTGCCAGCCGACGACGGGGGCACCAAGCGCATCATCGACGATCTGTCGCTGACCATTCCCGACGACCGCTTCACCGTGATCACCGGCCCCAACGGCGGCGGCAAGTCCACCCTGGCCAAGCTCATCATGGGCATCGAGGAGCCCACGAGCGGCGCCATCCTCTTCGACGGCCAAGACATCACAGGGATGTCCATCACCGACCGCGCCAAGCTGGGCATCGGCTACGGCTTCCAGCAGCCGGCGCGTTTTCGCGGCATGAAGGTGAAGAAGCTTCTGGACATCGCCGCCGGCAAGAAGCTGCCGATGCTCGCCTGCAACGAGTACCTCTCGAAGGTGGGCCTGTGCTCGGCGAGCTATCTCACCCGCGAGGTAGACAAGTCGCTGTCGGGCGGCGAGGTGAAGCGCATCGAGATCGCCACCATTCTGGCCCGCGACCCGAAGCTGGCCATCTACGACGAGCCCGAGGCCGGCATCGACCTGTGGAGCTTCGATCGCCTCACGGAGACCTTCCGCGACATCCACGAGGCCCGCGACGGCCGCTCCATCGTGATCATCTCGCACCAGGAGCGCATCATCTCGCTCGCCGACGAGATCGTGCTTCTGCAAGCCGGTCGCGTGGCCGCCACGGGCAGCCCGGCCGAGCTCATGCCGCAGCTGGGATTCGCCGCCCGCAGCCTGGACGACCACGGCTGCCCGCTGTCGGTTCCCACCGAGCTGCACCTGACCGAGATCCCCACCACCTGCTAACGCTTTCGATCAACCGAGTAAACGCGTAGAGGGGTCGCCGGGTGCCTCGACCGAGCGAGTTCCGCAGCGACTGGAAATGTCCAGTGGACATTTCCACCAAGCGAGGACTGCCCGAGCGAATCGAGGTACCCAGCGACCCCGACCGGCGAAGAGCCAGAAGCGAAAACCAAGGAGACTGACATGGCCGTAGACCTTTCCCCCATCGACGAGAACCTGCTCGCCGAGATCGCCAACATGCACGGCATGCCGAAGGGCGCCTTCAACGTGCGCAAGGACGGCGAGCTTGTGGAGCGCCATTCTTCCGCCTACATCGACATCGAGACCAAGACCGACAACCCCGGCATCGACATCCGCATCGCGCCGGGCACCAAGGGCGAGACGGTGTACATCCCCGTCATCGTGACGAAGTCGGGCCTGAAGGACGTGGTGTACAACACCTTCTACGTGGGCGAGGACTGCGACGTCACCATCATCGCCGGCTGCGGCATCCACAACGACTCCCACGATGCCTCCGAGCACGACGGCATCCACAGCTTCTATATCGGCAAGAACGCCCGCATCCGCTACGTCGAGAAGCACTACGGCGAGGGCGAGGGCACAGGCGAGCGCATCTTGAACCCCACCACCAACGTGTACATGGAGGAGGGCGCCTCCTGCGAGATGGAGATGGTGCAGCTGCGCGGCGTGACGAGCACTGTGCGCGACACCAATGCCGAGCTGGGCGCGAACGCGAAGCTCGTGCTCACCGAGAAGCTGCTCACCCACGGCAACCAGACCGCCATCTCCAACATGAAGGTGGAATTGAAGGGCGAGGGGTCTTCCGTGCAGGTGATCTCCCGCTCGGTGGCCCAGGACGATTCCGTGCAGGTGTTCAACCCGCTCGTCATCGGCGAGTGTGCCTGCCGCGGGCACGTGCAGTGCGACGCCATCATCATGGGCAACGCCAAGGTGAAGGCCATCCCCGGCATCGAGGCGGCCAGCGAGGACGCCATGCTCGTGCACGAGGCCGCCATCGGCAAGATCGCCGGCGACCAGATCGTGAAGCTCATGACGTTGGGGCTGACCGAGGAAGAGGCCGAGGCCGAGATCTTGGACGACTTCTTGAGCTAAGCGCCGCCTCCCATTGGGAATGCAAGGGGCCCAGCACCGCCAGTGCGGGGCCCCTCCTCGTTGTCGGGACTCTTCCGTAGGGACGGGCTTCAGGTCGTTCGCAGCAACGTCGCCCCGCCCTTCCGCCGTTCTTCCGCGCGAGCGACCTTCAGGTCGTTCACGCCCCAACCTTCTACCCGTACAGCCGCTTCAACTGCGCATAGGCCTCATCGGCCTCGGTCATCACATCGCGGATGATGGCGGCCGCGGGCTTCACTTCCTTGATGAGCCCCGAGATCATGCCCGCCGAGAAGGCGCCGCGCTCCACGTCGCCGGCCTGGGCACGGCTGATGGAGCCGGTGCAGTAGGCGTCCAATTCCTCGCTCGTGGCGCCGTTGTCGTAGAGCTCCCAGTAGCCGCGGGTGAAGGGGTTCTGCAGGCAGCGCACCTGCTTCTTGCCCGGTTCGCCGGTCAGCGTGGTGGACGTGTCGTCGGCCTCGATGATGAGCTGCTTGTAGTGGATGTCCACGGGGCACTCCTCGGCCACGAGGAAGGCCGTGCCCATCTGCACGCCCACGGCCCCCAGGGCCAAAGCCGCCACGAAGCCCGCGCCGTCGGCGATGCCGCCGGCAGCCACCACGGGAATGTCCACGGCCTCTACGATCTGGCGCACCATGGGCAGCGTGGTCTGGCGGCCGATGTGTCCGCCGCCCTCCATGCCCTCGGCGATGATCACCGCCGCCCCCAAATCCTGCATCTTCTTCGCCGCGCGAGCGTGGGGCACCAGGCACATGGTGATGATACCGGCCTCCACGAGCAGCGGGATGATGCGGGCCGGGTTGCCGGCGCTCACCGTCACTGCGGGCACCCGTTCCTCGATGACCACCCGGGTCACCCCCTCGACGCACTTCGACTCCATGATGAGATTCACGGCGAAGGGCCGCTCGGTCATGCTGCGGGCGATGCGAATCTGCTCTCGCACCACCTCGGGCGCGTCGAAGCCCGACTGGATCACGCCCAGGCCGCCGCCCTCGCTCACCGTGGCCGCGAAGGCGCCGTCGGAGATGTGGGCCATGCCCCCTTGGATGATGGGATGCTCGATGCCTAAAATGTCACAGAGTGCGGTTCTCATGAGGTCCGTCCTTTCATCGACGCCGGTAAGGCCGCCCCGTCGGCGCACCGCGCGCAGCCCCGCTCCTCTCCCATGGTAGCGCACTGCCCCGCCCGACACTGATCCCAAACCTATCACTCTTAGGCGCGAAACCCATAGGCAACGGAATATAGAAACGGCCCGCAAGTACACGCTTGCGGGCCGTTTGCAGTGATGTCTGCGAGAGGAAGCGCAGGGCTTCTACTCGCCTTCCTCGTCGGGGCCGTCGGAGCTATCGTTCCCCGAATCGCCATTGCCGGAATCCCCGTCGCCGCTGTTGTCGCCGTCGGTGCCAGTATCGCCGCCGTTATCCCCGTCGGAGGCGCTGCCGCTGTTGTCGTCGGCAGTTGCCTGGTCGCTGCCGGTATCGCCGGCCGGGGCGCTGCCGTCGCCGATGACAGTGAGGCCGTCGAGGGCCACGCTGGCGCCGAGCCACTTGCGCTCGATAACGTCGATGGTGCCGTTGCTCACCAGGTTCGTCAGCACATCGCCGGCGGCCTGCTGCAGATCGAGGTTCTCGGCGGAGGCGGCCATGCAGTAGCCGCTCGGTTTCATGAGCATAGCCACCACCGACACGTCCAGACCCTGGCCGTGGGCCGCGTACAGACCGATGATGGCATCGGCGGCCACGTACTGCACCGTGCCGGCCTGAAGGGCGGCGAAGGCGTCGCTCAGGCTGTTCGTGGAGGTCAGGGAATCCTGGCCGAACTCGTTGGACACGGCCCATGCGCTCTTAGAGGACACCTGGGCGGCGAAGGTGGCGCCCGAATCGGCCGCGGGCACGCCGGCATCGGGGCTCAGGGCGAACAGCGCGATGCCCGTGGGCAGGTAGGACGACGAGACCCAGTAGTCGCTCTCGGCGTTGGCGGCATCGATGCCCAGCACGATGTCCACCTTGCCCTCGGCGATGAACGAGGCCGGGTCGCTGCCCACATCCACAATGGACACCTTCAGGCCCAGCTCATCGGCGATGGCCGAGGCGATATCCACGTCGATGCCGATGATCTTGCCGCTTCCCATGCCGGCCAGCGGAGGATTCTCAGTGTTCACGCCCACGCGCAGCGTGCCCTCCTCGCCGATCACGGGCGGCGCCACCGTGGCCTCCTTCAGCGGGGGCTGGTAGTTGTTCGAGCCGTTGCACCCGCACAGCGCGAGCGCCATGCAGGCGAGCGCCACCGCGGCGGCCATGACGAGTATGCGTCTTCTCACTTCGTCCTCCGTCTCAATACGTTCGAGCATGCCTCTTCCGACTGACCTAGTCTTTGACCCCACACTCGCGCACCGGGGCTTTTGCTTGCGCTACCGGCCCTCTCGTCCGTCGCAGGCTCTGGCTGCGAAATGGGTGCGGACGGTGCGACTTACCTCTAGGATACGCCATGCTCACGGCGGGCGGGCCCGCGCGCTTACGTGGATCCTTTCGACCGCATCTGCCTTGGACTTGGAAGCGGGCATGCCGCCTCCGCAACTACAGACTCGAAAGAAGCACCGCTAAGTGTAGCAGATCGGGCCCCCTTCCAAGAAAAGCCCAGAGAACCTCTGGTTGACGAACGTCCCCCAAACGGCTGGCGGCATGAAGATCGCACGACTGGGGCACGGTTGCGAGACGCCGCAGAGACGCTGCGCGAACGGCTCTGCGGCGGCGATTCCCGCGACAGAACCGCGGCCGCGGCCCGCTATGATGGCCCCATGGCTACCCGCAGCGAACAACTCCCCCTCTTCGACCCCGCCACCGGCATCGCCGACGGCCCTGCCCTCGCGGACAGCGCCCCCGCACCTGCCCGCAGCCGACAATCGCGGCCGGGCGCATCGAGCGGCGCACGGCCCCGCTCTCCTGCGTGCCCTCGTCCGAGCGAGCGACGCTGGCGGGAGCGCGCCTTCGAGGTGGTGGCCGAGACCCTGTGGCCCACGCGCTGTGCCGTCTGCGATCGGCCGGGCACGCCGCTGTGCCCCGACTGCATCGCCTCGCTCCCCTACATCGACAGCCTGCTGGCCTGCCCCCGCTGCGGCGCTCCCTTCGGGCGCGTCCAGTGCACCGAGTGCAACCGGGTGCTGCTGGCCGCCTTCGGTTACGAGGAGCCGCCCTACCGTCAGGCCACAAGCCCCCTCGTGCTCACCGAGAAAGTGCGGCGCATCGTAACGGTGTACAAGGATCAGGGCGAGCGGTCCCTGGCGCGGCCCATGGCATCGCTCATGGCCCGCGCGACCCCGCCGCCGTGGCTGGACGACGACGCCGTGGCCTTCGTGCCCGCCACGGCCGCGGCCCGACGCCGGCGCGGCTTCGATCACGCCGAGCACTTGGCCCGGGAGCTGTCGTGGCTTTTGGATGTGGACTTCGCTCCCCTGCTGGCCACGCCGCGCCGCCTCGACCAGCGCCGGCTGGGCCGCGCAGAGCGCATCCAGAACATGCGGGAGGCTCTGCGAGTGCTTCCCGGCGCCACGGTACCCGACGCCGTCATCCTCGTCGACGACGTGTGCACCACCGGCTCCACCCTGTTCGCCGCCACCGAGGCCCTGAAGGCCCAGGGCGCCCGAACGATCCACGCCCTTACCTTCGCCCGCGCCTAGAGGAGGTGATCGCAGAGAAAGAAGAAGGCGCGCCGAGGCCGGCGCGCCTTCCCAGTAACTTGAAGTTGCCAGACGACGGTGCTCGGCTCCCCTACTTCGATAGGCGCACGCCCTCGGCCTCGGAGAACTCGGCCACATCCACGGAAATGGAATGGCGGATCGGCTTCCAGGCGGCCTTCTTCACCAGGGCGATGAGCGCGATGGGGATGTAGGTGAGCATGAACAGCGGGAAGGTGAACATATAGCGCACCTTCTTGGCCGTGGTGGTGCGGATGGAATCCCATTCGACGAAGGTGGTGAGCACGCCGAACACGAACATGAACATCAGGTAGTTGCAGAGGCAGAACACGATGGAGGTGAGCGAGGAGGCGATGGCCACGCCCGTGGACATGATGCCCGTGGCGGCCAGCACGATGATGATAGTGTTGAAGATGATGGAGATAATGGACAACAGCATACCCGGAGCAATGGTCATGAGCATGTCGTAGCAGGCGAAGCGATAGCCGCGAGGGTTGGTCACCGCGCCCTTCACCAGGCCGCCGGCATAGTGGGCGAACACCTGGTAGAAGCCCTTGGCCCAGCGGAAGCGCTGGTTCCACGAGTCGCGGAAGGTGATGGGCTGCTCGTCGTAGAGCACGGCCGTGGGGCAGTAGGCGATGCGCACGCCGTCGATGATGGAAGAGGCCGAGAACTCGATGTCCTCGGTCAGCAGGTGCCACTTCCAGCCGCCGGCCTTCTTCAGGATGTCGGCCGCGATGAAGAAGCCCGTGCCCGACACCGCGCACGAGGTGTTCAGGGTCAGGCGCGCCTGGTTCAGAAACTTGGCCTCGCGCAAGAACCACACGCCGTAGCCGGCGGAGATCCAGTTGCTGCCGAAGTTCTTGGAGTTGCGGTACGAGGTGGAGGCCTTGGCGCCGGCATCGAAGGTAGCGTTCATCTCGCGGAAATAGTTCACGTCGAGCACATTGTCGGCATCGAACACGAAATAGGCCTCGTAGTCGCGATCGGCGTACTGCTCCCAGATGGCCTTCAGGCCCCAGTCCAGGGCATAGCCCTTCCCCACCTGCTTGTCGTTGCGGCGCGGGAACACGATGGCGCCGGCCTCGCGGGCCACCGCCGCCGTATCGTCGGTGCAGTTGTCAGCGATCACGAATACGTCGATGAGCTCGGCCGGGTAGTTCTGCACCTTGATGGAATGGATGAGATCGGCGATGACCGCCTCCTCGTTGCGGGCGGCCACCATCACGGCGTAGCGGTGGTTCCTCGCCGCCACCTTCTTGGGAGCCTTGCGGGTCAGCACGACTAAGACGTAGTAGAGCTGGTAGGTGTAGCAGACGGTAAAGGTCAGAAACACGCAGAAGTTGAAGATGTCGACGAAGGAAAGGGCCGACACTTGCGATGCTACGGTATCGAACAACTCGATGACTCCTCGGTCTTGCACCCGCCAGGGCGCGACTACGCAAACGACTGAATTATAGCCTTGGAAATTCCGCCGTGGGGACATTTTGGGACTAAGAGGACGTTTTGGTACTTTTTAGTCGCAAAGAGCCCCGCCTCTCCGCATTTGGGACACACCGCCTCCACACCTGTAAGGAAAGCGTAAGATTCCCGTGGGCTGCCGATGCGCCAGCGCGCCGGCGGGGCACCCTATGCTACCCTGTGAGCAGAGCTCCGAACCATTCAGAAAGGAAGTTCCCTGTGAGCAAAGCCTGCGACATCAAGGACATCAGCCTGGCCGACGAGGGTCGCGCCCGCATCGAGTGGGCCGACCGCGACATGCCGGTGCTCGCCCGCATCCGCGAGCGCTTCGCCGAAGAGCGCCCCTTGGAGGGCGTGCGCATCGGCGCCTGCATGCACGTGACCACCGAGACGGCCAACCTCATGCGCGCGCTCGTAGCCGCCGGCGCTAAGGTCACACTCTGCGCCTCGAACCCGCTTTCCACCCAGGACGACACCGCCGCCTCCCTCGTGCGCGACTACGGCGTGTCGGTGTTCGCCATCGCCGGCGAGGACGGCGACACCTACCAGCGCCACATCGCCGAGGTAGTGGCCACCAACCCGCAGATCATCATGGACGACGGCGCCGATCTGGACACCGCCCTGCACACCAAGTTCACCGACAAGCTGGCCGGCGTGATCGGCGGCACCGAGGAGACCACCACCGGCGTGGTGCGCCTGGCCGCCATGGCCGCCGAGGGCGCCCTGGCCTACCCGGTGTTCAACATCAACGACGCCAACACCAAGCACTGCTTCGACAACCACTACGGCACGGGCCAGTCCACCTTGGACGGCATCGTGCGCGCCACGAATCGCCTTCTGTGCGGCCGCACCATGGTGGTGTCCGGCTACGGCTTCTGCGGCAGCGGCCTGGCCCAGCGGGCCCGCGGCATGGGCATGGACGTCATCGTCTGCGAGGTGGATCCGCTGAAAGCGCTCGAGGCCCACATGGAGGGCTACCGCGTGATGAAGGCCGCCGAGGCCGCCCGCTTCGCCGACGTGTGGGTGACCGTCACCGGCGACTGCAACGTCATCGACGCCCCGGCCTTCGAGACCATGAAGGACGGCGCCATCGTGTGCAACTCCGGCCACTTCGACTCCGAGATCAACCTGGAGTGGCTGCGTGAGCACGCCGTGAAGGTGGAGGAGCTCAAACCGCTCGTGGAGGAGTACACCCTGCCCGACGGCCGCACCATCATCGTGCTGGCCCAGGGCCGTCTGGTGAACCTCGCCTGTGCCGAGGGGCACCCCGCCTCGGTCATGGACATGAGCTTCGCCAACCAGGCCCTGGCCGCCGAGTACCTCTACCAGCACGCCGACGAGCTCCAGAACAAGGTGTACGACGTGCCGGCCGCCATCGACGACGGCGTGGCCCGCGTGAAGCTGGAGACCCTCGGCATCGAGATCGACGAGCTCACCGAGGAGCAGATCGCCTACATGAACAGCTGGAAGTTCTAGCCCTGCGCCTTTTAGCGCTCCGCAACCAAGAAAGGGTCCGTGCAATGCGGACCCTTTCTTGGTTGCGGGGATCGCCGGCGGCAGCGGCAAGGCCGCCTCGGCCGAGCACACGCCGCTGCGGCAGTACGCCAGCACCGGCCCCCCTTGCCGGGAACTGCCGTGGCCGCTGTCTCGGCATTGATCGCATCCAGCGTGAGCAAGCGCGCGTTGGGCACATGGCCACCGCGCGAACATCTCGAGCGCCTACCAGGACACGTCGCTGTCCCTCAGGTCGTAAAGACGCAGCCGGGTCTCGATGAGATGGCCGTACGCCTCGTGCAGGGGCGGCAGCAGACGCACGTGGCGATAGCCCAAATCGATGAGCCCCTCGCGAACGAGCTTCTTCAGCTCGCGGCTCACCGTAGGCCGCTCGACGCCGGCCAGAAACGCGATGTCCTCCTGGGCCACGGGCAGCACGCCCTCGAAGCCGATCTGGCGCGAGAGCTGGTTGCTCAGGCGCAACAGCACCGACACCACCTTCTCGCGCGCCCGGCGATGGGCAAGGGTCAGGGCCTGTCCGTACATACCGGTGTTGCAATTCAGCGTGAGGCAGCCGTTCAGTTGCTGCGCCTCGTCGATAGTCAGGCGCGCCATAAGGTCTTTCACGAAGCCCGCGTCCAAAGCGCACAGGCGCGTGGGCACGAGCGCTGTCAGGAAATAGAAATCCGACGCCCCGTAGGGCACGTAGACATCGGGGATGCCGATGACCACGCCCTGTCCGTACAGCGACATCGGAATCATCACATCGTCGTTGCCGTACACCTTCGACACGAACAGACCGCTGCGCACCACCAGCACCCGCGGTCGGGCCGCCAGATCGGTCCACACCATCTCGCCCACCTCCACATCGGTGAACGAGGGAAGCAGGTACTTGTCGTCATCGAGGCGCGCACCGCACAGAAACGTGAGCGGGCACCGGCCCCGGTTCGGGCAGGCCAGCGCCTCCGACCGCTGCCGCTCCACCTGGGTGCAAACTTTCATAGCCCTCCCCTTCCCCAGAAAACAGGGCCATTATACCGCTGCCGGGCCGCCGCGCAGCATCGTAGGCGAAAGCCGCCCGTGAAGGAGAGGCGCCCTCTACCGCGAGCTCGGGCGATGATCCAGCTGGGCCAGACGACGGCCCAGCCCACGATCCTCCAGTTCGATCACCAGCCGCAGAAGCGCCGCCCCGTCCCGTCGGCCCACATCTTTCACGAAGCTGGCGAGAGCATCGTAGTAGCGTCGTCCATAAGCAGCCGCCCTTGATCGCCCATTGTGCCGCCAACCATTCTAACGAAGAAGCGCCCCCACGCGGGGCGCAAGAAAACCTGCACGGGCTTTTTACACGAGAGATGGACGACCGCCCGAAACCGCAGCGGCGGCCCGCCAAGGGGCCGCCGCTCGGGGGAGGGATCCCCGGCCGCGCGGGCCGGGGCCGGGGGATGTCGCTACTCGTTCACGTTGAACGGCAGGTACCACACCGAGGGGTTCGTGCCCTCCTCGGGCTTCAGCTGGTAGCCGCCGGCCGCCTCAGCCTGGGCCTTGAGCTCCCCGAGGTCGCCGAAGGCGCGGGCGCCGGCCGGGCAGGCGGCCACGCAGGCCTGGGCCCGCCCGTCTCCGGCGTCGACGCGCTCGGCGCAGAAGGTGCACTTGTCCATGGTGGCCGGGGGCATCGCCTCGTACATGACGGCCTCGTACTCGTTGAGCTCCGGGCCGAAGTAGCCGTCCTCGGAGGCCGCCAGGTGGCGCGCGTCGTAGGGGCACACGGTCTGGCAGCTGCCGCAACCGATGCACTTCTCCTTGTCGATGACGACGATGCCGTCGTCGCGCTTCCAGGTGGCCTCCTGGGGGCAGATCTCCACGCAGGGGGCCGTCTCGCAGTGCATACACAGCATAGGCACCGCGGTCTTGCGCACGTCGGGGTAGGTCCCCTCGAATACGCGGTCCACGCGGCTGCGGCGCACGCCCGGGCGCGTGCCGTGGGCCTCCTTGCAGGCCACCGAGCAGGCGTGGCAGCCGATGCACTTCTTCAAGTCAATGAGCATTCCGTAAGTCATGGCTCATCCCCTCCTAAGCGATCTTCTCGATTTTGACGCGGATGCACTGGTCGAAGGCCGAGCAGATGTGATCCATGCGCTCGGGAGTCTGACCGGGCACCAGGTGCACCACCGGCACGCCCTTGTCCAGAGCATGGGGCATGTACTTCGACTTCGACCCCCAGTGGCCGCCGATCACCGACACGCACTCGGTGTGCACGCCCTCGGACGTGGCCAGCACGCCTTCCACCGACACGCCCTCCTGAGTGGACAGGCGCACCTTATCGCCGGTGGCCAGGCCCTTGGTCGCAGCGGTGGCGGCGTTCATCTCGATGGTGTAGCCGTAGGGGTTCTCCTCGTTGATCTCGTTGACATAGGGGTTCTCCATGAGCCACGAATCGGTGTTGATGGCATCGGTGTGGTACACGGGCAGGATGTCGTAGTCGGGATCGGTGATCTCGTGGCCGCAGCCGGGCTTCCAGTCGGGCAGCGCCTGGTAATCGTCGGTCTCCCAGGGAATGTCCAGCTCGGCCGCCTTGGCCTCCACCTTGCCCTTGGCCTCCAACATGAAGTCGAAGTACATGGGCACGCGCCCCGGCTCGCCGTTGGCCCAGATGTACACCTCGTCCACCGTGCGCGGATGGTCGTACACGCCATGCTCCTTCAGCCAGGCAAAATCGTGCTCCTCGTCGATGTTCGACTTCAGCACCGAATCGGCGAAGGCCTCCACGTCCAACTTCTGGTCCAGCGGCACCGAGTACTCCTCCTTCACGCGGAACATCATGTTCAGCGTGGAGATGAACTCGGCGTTCTTGCCGGCGCGGTTGGCCAGCTCGCCGAACAGCTCCCAGCTGGAAGGAGCGCCGTCGCGCGGCTCTACGACCTTCTGCCACACCGGCACGGTCCAGGGGTTGTGCAAGCCGCCGATAACGCGGTGGTTGCCCGAGGCGTGGGGCAAAGGCTCGGTGCGCTCCAGATAGCAGCACTCGGGCAGGATGACGTCGTAGAAGTAGGACGACTCGTTCAGGAACATATCGATGCCCACCACGTAGGTGTAGTTCTTGAAGATCTCGGCCTGCTCGTCGTAGTTGCCCCACCACTTGATGGGATTGCAAGCGTAGCAGAACGCAACCTCGGCGGCCTGGGTGTGGTACAAGTCGGGATGGGCCTGGGCCACATGCTCGAAGTGGTTGTCCTCCGAGATGGGCTGGATCTCCAGCATACCCATGGTCGTGGGCGTGTAGTCGCTCTCATAGACCTTCTTATAGTAGGAGTTGGGGAAGGCCAGCAGCAGACCGGCGCAGTCGATGAGGCCCTCGGGCTCCCAGATGCCGGGCTTCCAGGCCATGTTCGGGTTGCCGTCGGCCCAGCCGTTGCAGATGGGATCGAAGCCGCAGAAGCCGCCCACGGCGTTGGTGGACCCGATAAGGTTGTTCAGCGTGAACACGGCCCAGCAGGCATGGAAGGCGTGCTTGTGGCGCGTGATGCCCGAGAAGCCGTCCACCGCAGCGGGGCGATAGGGCAGCTCGACGCCATCGACGGTGGTCGTCTGGCCGATGCAGGCCGCCTCGCCCAGCTCCTTCGCAATACGGCGGATGGTGGCCGCCGGCACCGTGGTGATTTCCTCTTGGTACTCGGGGGTGTACTTCGCGACATGCTCTTTGTACAGGGTGAATCCGGTCTTGCACTGCTTGCCGTTCACCTCGAAGGCGCCTTCCAGCTGCGGATCGGCGCACACGTCGTAGGTCTTCGGCGTGCCGTCGGCATCCATGTACAGCGACTTGCCGGTGGCCTCGTCGAACAGGATGCGACCCGTGGCCACATCCACCAGCGAGGGGGAATTGGTGCGCGTCTTCAGGAACTCGACGTCGATGAGCCCCTCTTCCACGAGCACGTTGGCGATGGCCAGGGCCGCCGCCGCGTCGGTGCCGGGGCGGATGGGCACCCACAAATCGGCCTTCTCGCCGGCCGCCCCCATATGCGGATCGAACACCACATGGCGCAGGCCCTCGCGGCGACGATCGGCGAAGATCTCCGCGGTCATGTTGAAGCCATGGCGCGTGGCCGTGCCGGCGTTAGTGCCGAACTGCACCACGTAGTTGCAGTTCAGGTAGTCGGGACGGGCGTTGCCCGTGCCCGTGAGGAGGTATTCAAGCTGATGCACGCCGGCACCGCAGATGTCCGAGCAGCTGCCCTCGGCATTGCCGTAGATCACGCCGAGTGCGGTGTGGCGCACGAGCGAGCCGATCTGGCTGGCCACCATGGACATGCCGGTTACCGCATGGGGGCCGGATCGCTCGATGGCCGCCTTCACGTTGGTATCCACAAGCTCGTAGGCCTCGTCCCAGGAGATCTCCTCCCAGCCCGGATCCTCGTCGAAGCCCTTCTTGGGATTGGTGCGCTTCATGGGCTTGGTGATACGGTTGGGATCGTACAGCATCATGATGCCCGCAGCGCCCTTGCCGCAAATATGCCCGCGCCCGATGGAACTGTCGGAGTTGCCCGTCAGTTCCACCACCACGCCGTCGACCACATGGGCCTTGATGGAGCAGTTGTTGAAGCACATGTTGCAGGTGGTGGGAATCCACTCCCCCTCGTTCGGGTCGTAGGCCATCTTCTCCGGCGACGTGCTCGCCAGATCGGTGCCCTCCTTCTCCGCGGTGCCGGACGCGCAGCCGGCCAGTCCCGCCGTCAGGGCCGCAGCGCCGGCCCCCGCCACGAACCCTCGACGGCTGATATTCAGGCCGCTCTCGCTCATGGTGTACCCCCTTCTCTCTGGTTTGAGGCCCGTCCCGTGGACAGACGACCCCTTCGTCATGGCCGAAGAGCCCTCTGAAGAGCCCCTCGGATGGAAGGAAGTATGACAGGGGCGAAAGGGGAAGAACGTGAGCGCGGCGACAAAGATGGCACCCGCAATTGTGTCGTCCCGCACAATGTTTGCCCGAACCTAGGCAGAAACGGCGCTCCAATCGTTACCGTAAAAGGGCAGGCTGGCCTCGATCAGACCGCCATAGGCCGCCCGCAGGCCCGGCAGCACGTCGATGCGGCGGTATCCCAATCCGATCAGGCCCTCTTTAGCCAGCGCCTTCAACTCGCGGCTCGCCGTGGCCCGCTCGAGCCCGGCGAGGAAGGCCACATCGTCGTGGGCGATGGGCACCTCTCCGGTAAAGTCGGCGCAACGGGCGAAGGCGCTCTCCAGGCGCAGCAGCACCGAGACCACCTTCTCGCGCGCCCGCGGATGGGCGAAGGTGAGCGATTGGCCGTACATCGATGTCGTGCAGTTCAGGGAGATGCGCGAGAGCACCATCTGCGCCTCGGGCACCCCCAAAGCGTCGATCTGGCTCCTCACCACTTCCCCATCGAAATCGCACAGCTGGCCGGGCACCAGTCCGACGAAGAAATAGAAGTCGGAGGCCACGTAGGGCACGTAGATGTCGGGGATGCCGGCGACCGACCCCGGAGCGAAAAGCGCCTGGGGCACCTCGACCCCGTTGTTGACGAAGCACTTGTTGACCAGCAGGCCGCGGCGTACGACGTAGACCCGCCGCCGAACTGTCAGATCGGTCCACACCATCTCGTGGTAACCCACCTCGGCGATGGCGGGCAGCAGATGGCGCCCGTCATGGAGCCGCTTGGCGCAGAGAAACGCGAGCGGGCAGAACTGGCGCACAGGACAATGCAGCGCCTCGTAACGCGTGCGATCGATCATATCGCTGGACTTCATGAGACCCCCCTCCCCGAACGGCCCCATTATAGCCTTCGACAGTCCATCGTGAAAAAGGATACACTTTCTCTCACCAACAACGCAGAAGGGAGCCTTATGATCACCACGACGACGCCAACTATCGACGGGTACCGTATCACGGGCTATTACGGCATCGTGTTCGGTGAGGTCATCACCGGTATCAACTTTTTGAAAGACTTCGGCGCGGGCATCCGCAACCTGGTGGGCGGCCGGTCGGCCGGCTACGAGGAAGAGCTCATGGCGGCCCGCACCCAAGCCCTGGAAGAACTGCAGCAGCGGGCCGGCGCCCTGGGCGCCCACGCCATCGTCGGGGTGGACATGGACTACGAGGTGCTGGGGCAGGGCAACATGCTCATGGTAACGGCCTCCGGCACCGCCGTCACCGTGGAGGCGGCGTAGGAGCGAAGCGACGACGCCCCGGGTTGTGCGGGCGGCCTGAAGGCCGCCCCTACGGGATTCCGAGGAGGCTATTCCGCGTACTCCAAGGCGCGGTCGAGCTTCTGGCTGATCACCTTGGTGACGCCGTCGCCCTGCATGGACACGCCGAACAACACGTCGGCCATCTCCATGGTGCGGCGCTGGTGCGTGATCATGATGAGCTGGGTCTCCTCGCGCAGGCTGTTGATGTAGGCGGCCAGTCGGCGCAGGTTCGAATCGTCCAGGGCCGCCTCCACCTCGTCCAGGATGTAGAACGGGGTGGACCGGGTGCGGTACACGGCGAACAGCAGCGCCAGGGCCGTCAGCGACTTCTCGCCGCCCGACAGCAGCATCATCTTCGCGATGCGCTTGCCCTTGGGCTGGGCGTTCACCTCCACGCCGGTGTTCTCCAGATCGTCGGGATCCACCAGCGACAGATGGGCCTCACCGCCCGGGAACAGCGTGGCGAAGATCTCCCGGAAGTTGCCGTCCACGGTCTCGTAGGTGCGGATGAAGTCGTCCTTCATGCGCTGGTCGATGACGCGGTTGATCTTCGCGAGGGACTTGCGCGCCTGATCCAGGTCGTCCAGCTGGCCGGCCAGGTAGTCGTAGCGCACCTTCAGCTCGTCGTACTCCTCGGCGGCATCGGGATTGATGGTGCCCAGATTGGCGATGCGGCGGTTGATGCGGAACAGCTCGTCCTCTACCTCAGCACGACCCTCCAGGACCGGTGCGGTAAGAGCGGCCTCCAGCGGCGCCTTGCAGTCCTGTACGATATGGTTCACCGCGGCCTCCACTTGCAATTCCAGGCGCCCCTTCTGCACGCGGGCCTCGCTGAGGCGTTCACTGACCCCATCGAACAGGGCGTGGGCCTCGTGGGCCCGGCCGCGGGCCTCGGTCACCGAGGCGTGCAGGCCCGTGGAGGAGTTCTGGGCGGCCGTGGCCTGCTCCTCGAGGGATTGGGTCCAGCGCTGGGCCGAGCGCACCAACTCCTCGAACAGGGCGAGCAGAGGCTCGATGCGCGCCGCCGACACGGTCTTCACCCGCAGCTGCTCGGCGGCCTCGGCGCTGGCGCCGGCCAGCGATTCCAAGTCGCGGGCGCGGGCGTCGCGCACGCGCTCGGCGTAGGTGGTGCGCTCTACCAAGGTGGCGGCGGCCAGCTTCGCCTCGGCCAGATTGTCCGATACCTGATGGGCCTCGCGGCGGATAGGCTGCAACTGCCTCTGGGCCTCATCCTGCTTGCGCTTGGTCTCGACCAGCTGCTCGTCCAGCTCGGCCAGGCGCGCCTCGAAGGACTCCACGTTGGGACGGGCCTCGGAGATGATGGCCTCGGCCTCGGCGCGCTGGCGCTCGATATTCTCCAGCTCGCGACGGCTGGCAGCCAGTTTCTCCGCCGCCGCATCGGCGGCGACCCGTGCTGCTTCCGAGCGGCCCTTCAGCGCGGCCAGCGACTGGGACAGCTCCAAACTGGTGGCTTGGGCGTGGCGCAGGGCCTCCTCGGCCAGGCGATGGGCCTCCTCGGCCTTGGCCACGGCTTCCTCGGCCGCCGTCAATTGCGAGCGCAGGGCCTCCAGGCGCCGGTGGCGCGCCAGGGCGCCGGTGCCCTCATCGATGACCGTGGCGCCCACGGACACCTTGCCCGAGGGCCAGACCACCGAGCCGTCGGGGGTCACGAAGCGCAGGCCCAGCTCGTCGGTGCCGTGGGCCGCGAGGGCATCGTCCAGGGCGGGGCACACCACCACATCGCCCACCAGGGCCGCGACGGCGTCGCGGGCCTCGTCGGAAAACTCGATCTCGCCGATGAGCGCGGTGCCCTCCACGCCCAGGGGCGCTTCCCATTCCAGGGCGCGGGCGCCCCCGCGCGCCGCGCTGTCGTCGCGCAGCAGGAAGGACACCTCACCGGCCGCATCGGCCGCGGCCAGCTGCTCGGCCACGGCGCGCACCACGGTGGCGTCCTCCACGAGCAGGGTGGCCACATCGGCCCCGAGCAGGGTCTCCACCAGCGCCTCGAAGCCGGGGCGGGCGCAGATCACGTGAGACAGGGGCTCGCCCAAGCCGACCACCTCGTCGCCGTGCTCCACGAGCCACGCCCGCGCCTCGCCGTTGGCCGCAGCACTCGTGCGCTCCACCTCTTCCAACGTGGCGATCTCCACGGTGAGGGCGCGATGGGTGTCGCGGGCCTCGTCCAGGGCGGCGCGGGCGGCGTCGCGGGACTGCAGCGCCGTGCCAACGGCCTGGCGCGCCGCCGACTCGTCGGCGGCCAGGGCCGCCAGGGCCCCTGCGGCCTCGGCGGCCGTCGCGGCGGCCTCCTCGGCCTCGGCCTGGGCGCGGGACAGCTCCAGCGACAGCTCGGCGGCGTGGCTCTCGATCACCTGCACGTGAGCCAGGCCGTGGGTGAGGGCCTCAGTGTTCTCGGCGTGCTTGCGGCGCGCGACCTCCATCTGGGTCGTCAGCGACTGGGCGTCCTTGCCCAAAGCCGACAGCTCGCGCTCTAAGGTGCCGCGCTTCACGCCCAGATCGCGGTAGATGCAATCCAGATCGGACACCTTCTTCTCGGCGGCGGCCCGCTCGGCGGCGGCCTCGTCGAACAAAGCCCGGGCCCGCTCCAGCTCGGCCGTGGCCTCGGCGGCCTTCACGCGGTTGGCCTCCAGGGCCAGCTCCAGCTCGCCGGCCCGGGCCCGGGCCGCGCGGCGGCGCTCGCGCATCATCATCATGCCGGACTCGAAGCGCTCAACGGCGGTGGCAGCGGCCCGATGGCGCCGCGACAGGTCACCGGCGTCCAGCGTCTCCTGGCGGATGCGCTCCTGAAGGGCCTCCACGGCAGCCTCGGCGGCCTCGATGGCCCCTCGGCGCTCTTCCAACTCGGCCACCAGCTGGGCCTCCCGCTTTTGGGAGGCGTCCCACTCCCCTTGCAGCACCCGCAGATCGTCCACGGCGATCATGAGGCTCAGCTCGGATTGCCGGGCCGCCAGCTCCTGGTAGGTGCGGGCCTTCTTCGCCTTGCGCTCCAAGGGCCCCAGCTGGCGGGCCACCTCTCCCACCACGTCGCGGGCGCGCAGCAGGTGCTGGTCCATGTTCGCCAGCTTGCGCTCGCTCTTGGCCTTGCGCTGCTTGTGCTTCAGCACGCCGGCGGCCTCCTCGATGAGGGCGCGCCGGTCCTCCGGCTTGCTCTGCAAGATGGAATCCAGGGATCCCTGGGAGATGATGGAGTGGGTGCCGGTGCCCAGGCCCGAGTCGTGCAGGATGTCCAGCACGTCCATGCGCCGGGCCACGGTGCCGTTGATGAGGTACTCGCTCTCGCCGTTGCGGTACATGCGGCGGGTGATGGCCACCTCATCGTAGTCCACCGGCAGCGTGCCGTCGGAGTTGTCCAGCACCAGATCGACCTCGGCCAGACCCGTGGCCTTGCGGGCCGACGAGCCGGCGAAGATGACGTCCTCCATGGCCTGGCCGCGCAGGTTCTTGGCATTGCGCTCGCCGAGCACCCACAAAACCGCGTCCGAGATGTTCGACTTGCCCGAGCCGTTCGGGCCCACGATGGCCGTGATGCCCGGCTCCATGGACATCACACTGCGGTCGGCGAAGGATTTGAAGCCCTTCAGAACGAGAGATTTCAGGTACATGGGCGCCTAGTCCTGCTTCCTCTTGGCCGCCCGAGCGGCCTTTTCCTCGGCCCGGGCTGCCTTCTCGGCGGCGCGAGCGGCCACCTTCGCCGCCTTCTCCTCGGCGCGGGCCGCCTTTTCGGCCGCGGCCTTCTCGGCGCGCTCGGCCTGCTGCTCGCCTGTCAGGCCGATGCCGAAGAACTCGGACAGGCGCGCCAGGGTGGACTTCGCCGCCTGGCTCTCGGCCTCCTTCTTCGTGCGGCCCACGCCCTGGGCCAGCCCCTTGTCGCCGGCGTACACCTGGGCGACGAAGGTGCGGTCGTGGGGCGGTCCCTGGGTCTCCACCAACTTGTAGGTGGGCGTGATGCCGCCCTCTTGCAGCTTCTCCTGCAGGGCGCTCTTCGGGTTCTCGGGCTCGCGGGCCAAATCGAGCGACATCTTCGGAATCAGCGTGCGATCGACAAATGCGCCGGCCGCTTCCACACCGCCGTCCAGATACAGGGCGGCCACCACGGCCTCGTACACGTTCTCCAAGGCAGAATGCAGGCCGCGCCGTCCGGTGCCGGTCTCCGAGGAGCCGAACACGATCACGTCGGCGAAGCCCAGTTTATCGGCCACCTCCGACAGGCTCGCCCCGGACACGAGGGCCACCTTGATACGGGTGAGACCCCCCTCGTCCAAATCGGGAAAGCGATGGAAGGCCGTGGAGGCCACAAGCGCCCCCAAGATGGAGTCGCCCAGAAATTCCAGGCGCTCGTAGGAGAACTTCACCGCGCGCCCCTCGGTGGCCGAGGGGTGGGTAATGGCCGACAGCAGATACTGGGTGTTCTCGAAGGTGTGCCCCACGATCTCTTGGGCGCGGGCCAGCTTCGTCTCCTGCTCGGGCGTCATGCTCATCGGGCATCCGAAGCCGCGGCTTCCCCTTCCCCGCTGGCGCCCTTGGCAGCGGCCGTGCGGGCCACGGTCTCGGCGATCACGCCGGCCACGTTCGCGCGCACGGTGGTAGCGGCCACGGCGATGCCGTTGGCGATGGCCACCTCATTGGACGAGCCGTGGCCCACGATGACGGCGCCCTTCACGCCGAGCAGCGGCGTGCCGCCGTAGGTCTCCGGCGACAGCTTCGCCTTCAGGGCGGACAGGTCGCCCTTCACGAGCAGCGCCCCCAGCTTCGAGGCCAGCGAGCCCATAAGCGCGTCCTTCACGTACTTGAACAGCGTTTTCGCGGTGCCCTCGATGGTCTTCAGGCAGACATTGCCCGTAAATCCGTCGCAAACCACCACGTCGAAGTCGCCGGCCATAAGGTTGCCGCCCTCGCAGTTGCCCGCGAACTGGGGCACCGAATCAGCCAGAAGACCGTGGGCCCTCTGGGCGAACTCGTCGCCCTTGGTATCCTCCGAGCCGATGTTCAAAAGACCCACCCGCGGGTTTTCCACCCCCATGATGGATTCCATGTACACGGCACCCATCTGGGCGAATTGCACCAGGTACTCGGGCTTGCAGTCGGCGTTGGCCCCCACATCGATGAGCAGGCAGGGGCGCGCGTAGGCTGGCAGCACCTGACCCAGGGCCGGGCGCTTCACGCCCTTCACGCGGCCCACGACCAGGGTGGCGGCGGCCAGGCAGGCCCCCGTGGAGCCCGCGGAGAAGAATCCCTGGGCCGTGCCCTCCTTCACCAGGCGGCAGCCCACCACGATGGACGAGTCCTTCTTGGTGCGCACGGCGTTGGCCGGGTGCTCGGCCATCTCGATGACCTCGGTGGTCGCCTGGGCCCGGGCCCGATCATGGGACGCCGCGAAGGGCTCCACGGCCTCGGCGGCGCCCACGAGCATCACGTGCAGGTCGGGATCGGCCTGAAGCGCCTGGGAGACGCCGCCCAGCACTACGGCGGGACCGAGATCGCCCCCCATGACGTCGACGGCGATAGTTACTGATTCAGCCACGAATATACTCCTTGCGAAAAGCGGACGATGCGTCCCCGACCCTACCTGCGCGCAGCGTGGGCACGATCGGAGGCGCGACGGCCTATAGCCAAAAAGCCCCCTGGCAAACCAGGCTCTACCAGCTTGGAATGCGAGGAGGCTTTGCCGACATCACGGAAGGCACCTGAACCTTCCGTGACCGTCAACACCTGGGGACTACTCCGTCTCGATGACCTCACGGTCGCGATAGTAACCGCAGTTACCGCACACGCGGTGGGGAAGCTTCACTTCGCCACACTGCGGGCACACGGAACGGGCGGGCATGGAGATCTTGTCGTTGGTGCTGCGACGGGCATGGGTGCGGGCACGGCCCATTTTGCGCTTAGGTACTGCCATCTCGATTACTCCTTCTATAGCTGGAACGACGGGTGCCGCTCACAACTTCTTCTGTAAACGCACGATCTGGTATGTTATCAAACCCGTACCCCCGTCGCAAGAGGGAATATATCCCGATTTCGCCAACGGCACGGGTTTTCCAGATTCCCTCTTCATCTCCCTCCGGGGGGGGAAGGGGCGGAGAGCCCCGTGCTCAAACAAGTCCGCGCTTTGGCAAAAAGAGAGGCAAGAACAGTACCCCTCCTTTCCCGGTCTGCGGAATCTGCGCGCAGGGCACGCCGCCCCTTCCTCCCCTTCCTCTCTGCGAAGCGCTACATCACCAAGGTCGCGATGCGCAAAAGGAACAGGGCGGCGGCGATCCACATGACCCAATGAATGTCCTTGGCGCGGCCCTGGCAGATGCGCACGATCACGAAGGCCAGGATGCCGAACATGATGCCGTTGGCGATGGAGTAGGTAAACGGCATCATGATGATGGCCAGAAAACCGCCCACGGCGCCGGCGGCATCCTCGGAGAAGTCCATCTTGGTCACCGAGGACATCATGAGCAGGCCCACCCACACGAGCGCCGGCATGGTGGCGAAGCTGGGGATGGCCAAGAAGATGGGCGAGAACACCAGCGCCATCACGAACAGCAGGCCCGTGGTCAGGGCCGTCAGTCCCGTGCGGCCGCCCGCGGCCACACCCGCGCTGCTCTCCACGTAGCTCGTCGTGGTGGAGGTGCCCACGCAGGCGCCCACCACGGTGCCCACGGCGTCGGCCATGAGCGCCTCCTTGGCCCGAGGCAGGCGGCCCTGCTTGTCCAGCAGGCCGCCCTTGCTGGCCACGCCGATGAGCGTGCCGGCGGTGTCGAACAGATCGACGAATAGGAAGGCGAACACGATGACCGCGAAGTCCACCAGGTGGTTCAGGGCGAAGTCGAAGTTGAAGGCGAACAGATAGGGCGCCTGCAGGTTGATGCCCGCGGCCAGGCTGGGAATGAGCGAGTAGACGCCGGCCTCCGGATCGACCTGGTACCAGCCGAGAAGCTCGGCGCCGATGCCGAGCAGCCAGGTGCCCAGGATGCCCCACAAAATATAGCCGGGCACGTTGTAGTGGTACATCACGGCCACGGCGACAAGGCCGATGACCGACAGCGCCACCTGGGGCGTTGCAAACGACCCGAGATCGATGAGCGTGGAGGGGTTGTCCACCACGACCCCGGCATTCGCCAGGCCCACCAGGGCGATGAACAGGCCGATGCCCGCGGCGATGCCCAGCTTCAGGTTCTGCGGCACGTCGTTCACGAGGGCCTCGCGGAACTTGCACAGCGTGAGCAGGATGAAGATGACGCCCTCCACGAGCACCGCCGCAAGGGCGATGGTCCAGGGATCCTGGATGCCCTGCTGGGCCATGGGCACGCAGACCGAGTAGGCGAAGTAGGCGTTGAGGCCCATGCCGCTGGCCAGCGCGATGGGGTAGTTCGCGTAGAAGGCCATGAACAAGGTGCCAAAGGCCGCGGAGATGGCCGTGGCCGTGAACACGGCGCCCGGCTCCATACCCGAGGCGGACAGGATGGACGGGTTCACCGCCAGGATGTACACCATGGCCAGAAACGTGATGGTACCGGCCATGACCTCCGTTTTCACGGTGGTCCCGTGCTCCTTCAGCTTGAAGGTGCGCTCGAAGAACTGTTCCATGGGCCTCTCTTTCCGTTGGAGCTCGCTAAGGCGCCGCGGAGGGCGCAGCGTCCATCATAGCCCACCTTGGGCCGGTGCGGCGCGACATTGCCAAGTGAAAGGGAAATGAAATCACCGATCGCAGAACAGGCGCGCCCTAGACCCCGAAGTCGAAGTCCTTCAACGCCGCAAAGGGGCCGCCCGCCGCCGCGCCGCCGTCCGACGCGCAGGCGCAGGGGCCCTCGTTCAGGTTCGCGCCGCATTGGGGGCACAGGCCCTGGCACGCGTCGTCGCACAGAGGCACCAGGGGCAGCTCCAGCAGCAGGGCGCTCACGATAAGGGGCACCATGTCGATGACGTGGTTGTCGGGCAGGCGGGAGAACTCGTCGCCCTCCAGATCATCGGGGGTGACCGCATCGGCGCCGCCGATGATGAAGTAGCCCTCGATGTCGCCCTCCAGGTCGTAGGTCACCTCCTCCAGGCAGCGGGCGCAGCCGCAGGCGGCACGGGCCCGGGCCGTGCCCATCACCAACAGGGCGTCGCCGGTATTCGTGATGTCCACCGACCAGGCCACGGGTGCGGCGAAGCGGTAGGTGTCGGGGCCGGCCGCCAGCTCGCCCAAGACGGTCTCTCCCTCGAAGCGACGGCTCTCGGCGGTCTCGAAGAGCTCTTCGGGAACGTGGATCAGGTTCGGGTCGTTCTTGACCATGGCAATCTTCCTCTCAAATAAAAAGGCGCGCCTCTTAATGGGGCGCGCCGACAGGTTGGTTGTTGCGCGGGCCTAGCGCACGTTGATGGACGTGGCGTTCAGGCGGTCGCGGCAGCGGCGCGTGTTGTTCAGCAGCGTGTCGAGGCTCTGCTCGATGTGGCCGAACACCTCGTCGGCGTAGTCTTCCGCGCCGGCGCGAGTCTGGCGCTCCAGCTCGCGGGCGTCGGCCAGGATGGTATCGGCCTGCTGCTGGGAGATGCGCACGATCTCCTGCTCGCTGGCGATGGTGATGGCCTGGCTGCGGGCATCCTCGATCATGCGGTTGGCCTCCACCTCGGCGTCGTCCAGAAGGCTCTGGCGCTCGCGCACGATCTGGCGGGCCTGGGAGAACTCAGCGGGGAACAGGTCGCGAATCTCGTCCATGATGTCGAAGGCAGCGGCGATATCCACCTGGCGCAGGTTGCTCTTGCCGAAGACGGGCTTCGAGTCCTCGAGCAGGATCGAGAGCTCTTCGAGCAGCCCCAACACTCCGGTTTCGTCCATTGATGTTCCTTCCTGACTATCGCGCTGCGCTGATTGACTCCGCAAGCCTCAGCACGCAATGCATCCATGATGAGCTTTACTATTCTACCATGATGGAGAAGCTATGTAATACGACGGTTACCCCATGCACAAACGCTCCATGATGACCGGGAAGCACTCCTGCGCCCCTCCCTCGGCGGCGGACGCCTCGGGCTCGGCCGCCCGCGCCAACAGGTCGATCACCGTGTCGCCGAAGGCGCGCCGCGATGCGAGGGCCCACCCGTCGGCCGCGGCCCGGGCGTCCACAGCGTCGTTGTCGGCACCGTCGTGCTCGTAACTGATGATCACGTCGGCGGCCAGAGAACCGGCCCTATCGAGGCGCCCGATGAGATCGAAGACCTCGGTCGCCCCCAGGGCGTAGGGCGGATCGAGGAACACCAGATCGAAGGGGGCGCCCCCGGCCGCCGGGGGCCGCTTCACCACATCGGTGCGCATAAGGCGCGCCCGATCGGAGGAAAGCCCCAATGTGCGCAGGTTGCGCTCGATGGCACCGACGGCCTCGCGGTCGCGCTCGCAGAGCACCGCGCGGTCCGCCCCGCGCGAGAGCGCCTCCAGCGCCAGCGCCCCCGACCCGGCGAAAGCGTCCAGCACCACGGCTCCCGCAAAGCCGCCGCGGGCCGAGTGCAGGGCGCTCATGAGCGACTCGCGCACCCGATCGGTCGTGGGCCGAGTGCCCTGGCCCTTGGGGGCGTCCAAACGGCGCCCGCGGTATTCTCCCGCAATGATGCGCATGGCTAACCTCCTACGATTCCCTCGCCGGCGAAGGCGAGGCGCACTTCGCGGGCCATGGCCCGATGATCGGGCTCTTGCAGAAGCGGGTCCACGTCCAGCAGCGCCTGGGCGTCGCCGTGGGCGGCCTCGATGACCGCCCCGTCCCGCATGATGTTCACCAATTTCAATCCGCTCGCCCCGTGCTGGCGGTTGCCGAGGATGTCGCCCTCGCGGCGCAGCGACAGGTCGAAGGCAGCCAGCTCGAAGCCGTCGTCGGTGGTCTCCATGGCCGCCAGGCGCGCCAGGGACTCCTCGCGGTGCGACGCCGACACCAAATACACCTCGGCTGCCTTCGTGCCGCGGCCCACGCGGCCCCGCAGCTGGTGCAGCTGGGCCAGGCCGAAGCGGTCGGCGTCCTGCACGATCATCACCGTGGCGTTGGGCACGTCCACGCCCACCTCGATGACCGTGGTGGCCACGAGCACCTGGGCCTCGCCCGTGCTGAAGCGTTCCATCACGGCGCGCTTGGCCTCGGTGCCCATGCCGCCGTGCAACAGCTCCACGGTGTAATCGGCGAAGGTGGTGGAGCGCAATATCTCCGCTTCCTTGGTGGCGGCGGTCACGTCGTCGTCGAAGTCGTCCGCGTCCTCGATGGCCACGGCGGGATGGTACTCCTCCCCCGCCGCGTCGGCCGCGCCGGCCCTGCCCGCGGCCTTGGCGTCGCGCTCCTCGGCGCCCTTGCCCACGAGCGGGCAGACCACGTACACCTGCTCGCCGCGGGCCAGGGCCGCCCGCGCGCCGTCGAAGGCCTCGCCCTGGCGCTCCTTGGGCAGCACGCGCGTGGTGCGCGGCACGGCGTCGTGGGGGCGGTGCTTGATGTAGGACAGCGTGAGGTTCCCGTACAGGGCCAGGGCCAGGGTGCGGGGAATGGGCGTGGCCGTGAGGTAGAGCGCGTCGGGGGCCTCGCCTTTGGCCAGCAGCTTGGCGCGCTGGTCCACGCCGAAGCGCTGCTGCTCGTCTATGATGGCTAGCGACAGCCGCGCCGGGCGCACGTCGTCGGAGAGCAGGGCATGGGTGCCGATGAGCACGTCGATATCCCCGGCGGCGAAGGCCTCGGTGATCTGGGCGCGCTCGGCAGCGGCCGTAGATCCGGTCAGCAGGGCGCTGCGCACCCCGGCGGCCTCCAAGAGGGACCCCAGGCCCTCGGCGTGCTGACGGGCCAACACCTCGGTGGGGGCCAAAAGCAGGGCCTGGCAACCGCTGTCGGCGGCAGCGGCCAGGGCGAAGCCGGCCACGACGGTCTTGCCCGTGCCCACATCCCCGAGCAGCATGTGGTTCATCACCGCGGGGGCCGCCATGGCCTCCAAGATGTCATCGCGGGCCCGCTCCTGCTCGCCGGTGAGCGCGAAGGGCAGCGCCCCGGCGAAGGCGCCCACGCGCTCGCCATCGGTCACGTGCTCGCACGGGGCCGCGCCGGCGGCACGCTCGGCCCCCTCCTGCATGAGGAACAGCTCCAGGTACAGCAGCTCCTCGTAGACGAGCCGGCGCCGTGCCTCGGCCGCCTCGGCCATGGTAGTGGGAAAGTGGATGGCGCGCAGGGCGGCGCTGCGGCTCATCAGGCGGTAGCGCAGGCGCAGCCCCAAGGGCAGCGGGTCGAAGGCGCCCTCCACCTCTTCCAAGCCGTTGGCCACGATGCGGCGCACCCAAGCGGCCGTCAGCTTCTCGGTGGCCGGGTGCACCGGCACCACCGAGCCGGCCAGGGCCGGCCCCTCCCCTTCCCCGATCACCTCGATGAAGGGGTTGGTCATGCGCTTGTAGCCGTAGTCGAAGGTCACCTTGCCCGACACTGCCACGCCGTCCCCCGCCTTGATCTGATCCATGAGCCAGGGCTGGCGAAAGGCCGTCACCATGAGGATGCCCGTCTCGTCCACCAGAGCGATCTCCACGAGCTTCAGGTTGTAGCGGGGCTTCTTCAGCTTGATCTCGTGCACCGTGCCGCGGATGGTGCACATCTCGCCGATACGGGCCGTGGCGCAGGTCTCCACCTGCGACAGGTCGATGTAGGAGCGCGGGAAGTGGGTCACCAAATCGCGCACCGTGCGCACGCCGAGCTTCTCGAGGGCCCGCGCGCGGGCGGGACTAACCAAACGGACCCGTGAAACGGGTCCGTCCAATGCCAAAGTTGCCTTTTCGCGATCGATGGCCACTACTCGACCGAGAAAATGATCGGGTAGAGCGGCTGCTCGCCGCGCTGGGCGTCCACCTCCAGGTCCTCGAAGGCCTCCTCCACCGACGCGACCAGGGCCTCCAAGTCATCATCGGAATAGCCCTCGCCGGCCAGGATGGTGCAGGTATCGGCCTCATCGGCCTCCATCTTTTCCAGCAGCGTGAGCACTGCGCCCTCGATGGTGGCATCCACCGCCTCGATGGAGCCGTCGGCGATGCCGATGACGTCGCCTTCGGCAATGGGGTTGCCCGCGGCGTCCTTGGAATCGCGGGTGGCCCAGGTGACCTCGCCGGTCTTCACCGCGCGGGCCGCCTCGGTCATCTCCTCCACGTTGGTCTGAAGAGACGCGTCCTCATCGATGCAGAACAGGGCCGAAAACGCCTGGGGCACCGATTTGGTGGGCACCACGGCGCACGGAGTCTCGGACAGCTCGGCGGCGGAATTGGCGGCCATGATGATGTTCGAGTTGTTCGGCAGGATGATGACGGCATCGGCGTTCACCGAGCCGACGGCATCCAGCAAATCCTTCGTGGAGGGGTTCATGGTCTGGCCGCCGGAGACGACCACATCCACCCCGAGGCTCTTCAGGATGGCGGCGTTGCCCTCGCCCGCGGCCACGGCCACAAAGCCCAGGGGCTTGCGCTCGGCCGCTTCCTCGGCGGCCAGCTTCTCGGTGCGCTCGGCGGACTGGATCTGCATGTTGTGGATGAACACCTCGGACACCTGGCCGTGATCGAGGAAGTAGGCCAGCACCTTGTCGGGGTGGTCGGAGTGCACGTGCACCTTGAACTTCGGCACCTCGCCCACGCACAGCTCGCAGTCGCCCATGGTGGACAGGAAGTTCAGCGCCTCCTCGCGGTCGAGGCTGTCGGAATCCACGAGGAACTCGTTGCAGTAGCGGAACTGGGAGCCCTCCCAGTCGTTCACCTGCTCGATCTCCACCTTCGGGTGCGCCCCGCGGGCGAAGGACAGCTCATCGACCATGGTGCCCGCCCGCCCCAGCAGGGCAGCGGTGAAGGCGTCGAAGATGATGGCGAGGCCGAAGCCGCCGGCATCCACCACGCCGTGCTCCTTCAGCACCGGCAGAAGGTCGGGGGTGCGCTGCACCGAGGCGTAGGCCTCAGCCACGATGGCGTCCAGGGCCTCGGGCGTGTCCAGCCCGGCCTCGGCGGCGTTCTTCGCCGCGGCGGCCGCGTCGCGCAGCACCGTGAGGATAGTGCCCTCCACCGGCTTGCGCACGGCCTGGAAGGCCACCTCCACGGCCTTGGCGAAGGCGGCGGTCACCGATTCGGTGTCGAAGGTGTCGAAGGGCTGGCTGCCCTCGCACAGACCGCGCAGGATCTGGGAGGTGATGACGCCGGAATTGCCGCGGGCGCCCATGAGCGCACCGGTGGTGACGGCCTTGCGCACCTCGGCGGCCGTGGCCCCGATGGGCAGACCGGCCACGTTGCCCACCACACTCTGGATGGTAAGCGACATATTGGTGCCGGTGTCGCCGTCGGGCACGGGGAACACGTTGAGGCGGTTGACCTCCTCTTTGCGCTCGTCGAGGGACTTGGCGGCGGCAGCCACGGCGTTCAAGATGTTGTTGGAAGAATAGGTAGTAGACATGAGGGATTGTTTCTCCTTCAAGGGCGCGGGGAGAATCCGCCGGCGCCCGACTCACGGGAGCCTAGCGGCGCACCTTGACATCCATGACGTGCACGTCCACGCCGGCCAGCGGCACCCGTGCGTACTCCTTCAGCGCGAAGCTGACCTGGTCGATCAGGTTGCGCGAGACCGTGGCGATGTTGGTGCCGTACTCCACGATGATGTAGAGGTCCACATGGACCCCCTCGTCGAGGCTGTTCACCACCACGCCGCGGCGCAGGCGGCTGGCGGGCAGGATCTTCGCGATGCCGTCGGCGGCGTTGGGGGCGCACACGCCCACCACGCCGTAGCACTCCATGGCCGCATTGCCGACCAAGTCGGCCAGCACGTCGTTGGCAACGTGCAGATTGCCGGAAATCGTAGAACTCATGGGAGGCGTCCTTTCCTCTGAGTTATAGCGTACGTATAGGGGAAAGTATAGCGCAAGGAAGGTGGCGGCAAGGTTACCCGCGGTTGACCGTCGGTCATATTCCACAAACCTCGCGTCCTGCCGCGAAACGCAGAAAAGCCCGCAACGCGGGCTTTTGAGCTTCAGCACCAAAGGAAAGGAGCTAGGCCCTTTCCACCTTCCCGGCCTTCATGCAGGAGGTGCACACGTTGGCGCGGCGGACATGGCCCTTCGCGTCGCGGATGGTGACCTTCTGGATGTTGGGACGGAACATACGGTTGCTCACACGATGAGAGTGGCTGATGCTACGACCAGCGACGGGGTGCTTACCGCAAACTTCGCAAACCTTGGACATTTCTTATCACTCCATTAATACCAATTACCACTGTCTATGACAAAAGCCTGCCTACTATAGCACAGGACCCCTGTACCTTACAAGAAGAATTTACGCGATTACCAGAAGGCGCTTGCATGCGGGGCAGGTGCCGAGCGGTGCCTGGCTGCGCAGGTCGATAAGGCGGCCACCGTCGATGGGCGCGCGGCACACGCCGCAGCGGCTGCCGTCCAGAACGCCGATGGCCACGCCGCCGGCGCGCTCGACGATGCGGTCGTAGGCACGGGCCAGATCGGCATCCACCCGGGCTTCCACCTGGCCGCGCTGGGCCTCCAGCTTGGCGATGGCCAGCTTCAGATCGCCCCCCTGCTTCTGGAAGGAGTCGATGGCCTGCTGCTCTTTCGCGGCGATCTCGTCGAGGGCCTGGCTGATCTGGGCCTCGATGGCGGCCACCTTGTCCAGCTCGGCGGCGACCACGGCACGGTCCTCGGCGATGGTGCCGCGGCGGCGCACGATGCCGGCCAGCTCCTTGGTGCGGGCCTCCACGTTGCGGAAGTCGCCGTGGGCCGCATCGATGGCCGCCTGCACCCCGGCTTCCTTCTTGGCCAGCGAGGCGTCCTCATCGTCGATGCGGGTCAGCTTGCGCGTGGTGGCGCGCTTCACCTCGACCACCTTCTCCTGCTGAGCGGCGATGGCGGCCTTCTTCTCGCGGGCCGCCATGATGATGCCGCGCTGGGGCAGCTCGTCGAGTTCCTTGGCAAGGCGCTTGATCTCCAGGTCGATGCCCTGCATCTCGAACAGGCTCTCGATATCTTCGCGCGTTGCGTCCATGGGCACCTCTCCTTTTGCTCTGAGATTTCCTCGTCCCCATGATAGGCGAAAACACCGCCGCTGAAACAGCGGGTCGGAAAAAAACTTTTTTGCCGCGGGGAAAGGGGCGCACAGGAAAACGCCCCCGGAAGCGGGGGCGTTGGCGGGATTGCCTGCAAGAGGCGCTGGCGGCTTTCTAAGATGCGCGCAAAAGGCAGAGACACCTACACGCGCACGGCCTCGGGATACCACCAGTTCTCGGACTGGTCGATCATGACGATGCGCTCATCGGGAACCCCGGCGCCCATGAGGGCCTCGGCGAGAACCGCCGCCAGCGGCAGCTCGCTCACATCGTGGCCCAGCTCGATGACGGCAAGTCCTGCCTGGGACAGCTCCAGCGCGCTGTGGTACTTCATCTCGCCGCAGATGATGACGTCGGCGCCGGCCGCCAGAGCCGCTTTGCCGGTATCACCGGCCGACCCGGTGCAGGTGACCGCGCGGCGCACCGGGGCCTCAGGGTCGCCCCACACCCGCGGGGCGCGGCCGAACACGGCCGTCGCCCGGGCCGCCAGGCGGCTCAAGGTCTCGGGGGCCTCGCCGTTGGCGGGCACCTCGCACAGCTGGCCGTAGCCCTTGCGGCGCGACGTGGCCAGCGGCTCGGCGAACTTCCCCGTGAACTTCAGCCCCAGCATGCCGGGCAGCACGCGGGCGGCCCGCGGGCTCACGTCCAGGGCCGTGTGGAAGTCCATGAGCGCCACCTGATGGCGGATGGCGGCCCACACCTCGGCGCCGGGGCATGCCGCCGCAGAGGCCTCGGGAGCGAAGGTGCCGGGCGCGTCCAGATAGGCGGGATGATGCGTCACCAGCAGGTTGGCGCCGATGGCGTGAGCCTCGGCGATGGCCTCCACCGTGGCATCCAGGGCCACGGCCACCTTGGTCACCGGCAGCGCGCGCTCGCCCACCAAAAGCCCCGTGCGGTCCCAGGGCTCGGCGTCGGCGGCGGGAAACTCCTTGAGCAGCGCCGTCTCCAGAGCACCGATGGTCACCGAAAACGTCTTCGTCGCCAGCTCGGCCGAACCGCGCCGCGACAGCGCGTCCCGCTTCGTCGGAGCGCCGGCGCGCTCTTGCTTGTTGAACAGACCCATAGCGATCAGCTTCCTTCGATTACGTTCGCCGGCCGCCTCGGCCGGCCTGTGGTCTTCATTTCGGTGCCCCGGACCCTCTGGCCCGGCACGGGCACGGCCGTGCAGCGGGCCGCAGGCACCTACTCGATGGTAATGCTTCGACGGTCCCCTGTGGCTGTCGGAACGGTAACGCTTCTATAGCCCGCCTCGTACATGAGGTCGTAGGCCCGGCGGATGTCGCGGGCCACGTTGGCCGGGTCGTGGGAATCGCATCCCACGGTACAGGGCACCCCCGCCCGGCGAAACGCCGCCAGCAGGGCCGGGGCCGGGAACATCTCGGCGCAGGCGTAGTAGGCCCCCGACGTGTTCACCTCCACCATGCGCTCGCCGGCCCGGGCCGCCTCGGCCATGGCCTCGTAGAAGGGCGCCAGGTCGAAGGTCGGGTAGTAGCCGAACTTCTTCGCCAAGTCCGGGTGGCTCATGGCATCGTAGGGGTTCGCTCGGTTCGCGGCCGCCTCGCACCACAGCTCGCCGTAGCGCCTCCAGATGGCATCGGGGGCGCCGGGCTCTTCCCAACGGGCGCGCTGGGCCGGATCGTCGAAGGCCCAGCCATCGATGAAGTGCACGCTGCCCAGCCTGAAGGCGAAGGGGGCCAGGGCCGCCTCGTCGATGGCGCGGTCCTCCAAATCTCCCAGGTAATCCATCTCAGTGCCCGTGACGAACTCGATGGAGGGGTGGGCGGCGCGGGCCGCCTCGATCTCTTCCAGGTAGCGCGGCAAGTTCGCCGCCGCCATCGACAGGTACTCGTCGGGATCGAAGGCCGCCGACAGCGGAAAGTGCTCGGTGAAGGCCAGCGTGGTCAGGCCGGCAGCAGCTGCGGCATCGGCATATTCCGCAACCGAGCCCGCCCCGTGGCCGGAATAGACGCAGTGACAATGAGTGTTCACCAACTCCATAGTAACCTCCTACCAGTTCAGCACGGATCCCAAGGCCGCCAGGAACCCGTCGACATCCGTCTCGGTGGTGTAGCGGCCCATGGACACGCGCAGGGCGTTGAAAGCGATGTCGCCGCCGATGCCCATGGCCTTGAGCACATGGCTCGGCTCGAGGGAATGGGACGAGCAGGCGCTGCCCCCGGCCACGCAGAAGCCGAGCTGATCGAAGCGCAGCACCATAGTCTCGCTCTCCCAGTCATCGGCAAGCAGGTGCACGATGTTGGGCAGGAAGTCGCGGCTGCCGGCGTCCACCTCCACGGTAGCCTGCACGCCCGACGCCGTGGCCAGGGCCGCGTACAGCCGATCGCGCAGGCGGCGCAAGCGCTCGGACTCGTCCTCCTCGCGAGCCACGGCCGCCTCCAAGGCCGCGGCGAAGCCCACGACCCCGGCGACGTTCTGGGTGCCGCTGCGCCGGCCGCCCTCCTGACCGCCCCCGAGCAGGAAGGGGGCAAAGGGGGTGCGGGAGCGCAGGTACAGGGCGCCGACCCCCTTCGGGCCGCCCACCTTGTGGGCCGATACCGAAGCGGCGTCGACCCCCAGCGCCTCCAGGTTCACGGGCATCTTTCCCACTGCCTGCACGGCATCGGTGTGGAAGAGCGCCCCGGCCCCGTGGGCCAGAGCCGCCAGCTCGGCGACGGGCTGGATGGAGCCCACCTCGGAGTTGGCGGCCTGCACCGACACGAGCACGGTGTCGGGAGTGAGAGCCTCTTCCAGGACGCGGGCCTCGATGAAGCCCTGGCGGTCGGGGCGCAGGTAAGTGACTGAAACCCCCTCGGCCTCCAGGCGCCGACAGGGCGCCAGCACAGCGTCGTGCTCGATGGCGGTGGTGATCACGTGGACGGGGCGACCGCCCTGGCCTGCCAGGCGGCGGCGCTCCCGGGCTGCGGCCGCCAGGCCGATCACGGCCGCGTCGTCGGCCTCGGTGGCCCCGGAGGTGAACACGATCTCGTCGGGCCGCCGCGCGCCCAGGGCGCGGGCTACGCGGCGTCGGGCTCCCTCCAGCTCGTCGAAGGCCGCCCGGCCCAGGCCGTAGAGCCCGTTGGCGTTGGCGTTCACGGCCAGGTTGGCGGGGCCGGGCACCCCGAAGGGTTCCATGGCCCGGGCCGCCTCCTCGCAGAGAGGGGCCGTGGCGGCGTAATCCAGATAGACGGGGAACTCGGTGGCGTTGTCCATGGCCCTACGCCTCCGCGCCGCCGGCCAGGGCGGTCAGGCGCGCAACATCGGCCGCCGCCTGCACCGTTTGCAGGGCGGCAGCCGGGTCGGCGGCCTTGAACACGGCGTTGCCGCAGACGAGCACATCGGCCCCGGCGGCGGCCACGAGCGGGGCGGTAACCTCGCCGATGCCGCCGTCCACCTGGATGAGCATGGCCTCGTTGCCCGCCGCCCGCGCGAGCGCGGCCGCCTCGGCCACCTTCCGGTCGCTGCCGGCGATATAGCTCTGTCCCGAGAAGCCCGGCTCCACGGACATGACGAGCGCCATATCCAAGTCGGCGACGACCGGCGCCAAGGCAGACACCGGGGTCTTGGGCTTAAGGGCCACGGCGGCCTTGCATCCGGCCTCGTGGATCATGGCCACGGCGCGCACGAGCTCCTCTTCGGTGAGCACTTCGGCGTGCACGTTCACCAGATCGGCCCCGGCCTCGATGAACCAGGGGATCTCGGTCAGGGGGTTGTCGATCATGAGATGCACGTCGCAGACGAGCGAGGTGGCGGCCTTGAGCTGCTTCAGCAGCGGCACCCCCATGGTCAGGTTGGGAACGAAGTGGCCGTCCATGACGTCGATATGGACGAAGGCCGCGCCGGCCTGCTCGATCATGGCGATGTCGTCGGCCAAGTGCATGAAGTCGGCCGACAAGATGGACGGGGCGATTTTCACTGGTTGGTACATGATGCGCATCCTCATCTCGCGAAGTTCCAGTGACGCTATTTTAGCGCACGGGGCCCCGCGCGGCAGCGTATAATGGCCTCCAGCGGCAAACCTGCATCCCAAGAGCGAGGAGCACCCTTGGCCCGCGATGAGCGCACCTTCTTCACCTATCCTACCGCCTTCGGCCCGGTGACCATCGGCGCCGACGGGCAGGCCGTCACCGCTGTCGTTCTCGGCGAGGCCGCACTGCCCGGCACGGGCCGTGCCACCGCGACCACCACCGAGGCGGCCAACCAGGTCATGGAGTACCTCGCCGGCAAGCGCACCGCCTTCACCGTGGCCATCTCCCCAGCGGGCACCGATTTCCAGCACGAGGTATGGAAGGCCCTGGCGAACATCCCCTACGGTCAGACGCGCACCACCCGCGAGATCGCCGCGACCATCGGCGCGGCAGACGCCTACCGCGCCGTGGGCGCCGCCGTGAGGAAGAGCCCGCTGGCCATCCTCATCCCCGCTCACCGTATCGTCAGCGCCACGGGCAAGGCCGCCGGCCCCGTGGAGAGCGCCCTGCTGAACTTGGAGCAGCAAAACACGCGGTAGCGCCCTACTTCCCCGTCGCCTCATCCTGCAGCGCGTCCAGCTTCGCCATGCACTCGTCCACCGATGCGCCGGCCAAAAGGTCGCGCACGATGAGGCACACGCTGCCCCACTGCTCCACGTCCATGCCGGCGTTGGAGGCCAGCACGTAGGTGTCGGCCTGCACCAGATCGTTCAGGGGCCGCAGCGGCTCCACGCAATCTACGGCCACGTTCTTCGACGGCGAGATGACGCGGTTGGTCTCGGCGTACAGCTGCAGCGCCTCATCGGACAAGATCACATCCATCACCGCCAGCGCGTCATCGCGATGCTCGGCCTCCGCGCTCACCCCGTAACCGGTCATGGACAGCACGGGCATCGGCCCGCGCTCGCTCGGAAAGCCGACCACCTCCATGGTGAAGGAGGGATTACCGTAGGCAGTGTCGGTGTTCGCCGCGCCCCAGTAGGCCACGACCATGGGGCACTTCCCCGCCATGAAGTCGTCGCCCTCGCCGGCCCCTTCGAAGGCCTCGCTCTTAAGCGCGTCCTCCGCATCGATATAGCCGCGATCTATCAACGCCTTCAAGAACTCGAAGCCCGGGCGCATGTAGTCGCTGTAGCGCGCCTCGCCGGCGTTCAGGGCCGCCACCTCAGCCTCGATGTCGCCCCCGTTGTACAAATCGGCGTAGGCCTGGGCGAACACGAAGGTCTCCAGCCACCAGCGGTTGGCGCCCACCGGAGTGTCGTAGCCCTTCTCCTTCAGCACGCGGCATGCCTCAAGGAATTCCTCGGGGGTGCTCGGCACGGCGAGGCCGCACTCCTTGAAGATGTCCTTGTTCACGAACAGGCCGTAGGCCACCACCTCCTGAGGAATGGCCACCAACTTGCCGTCCACGGTGTTGGCGGCACGCACCTCCTCGCGCAGGTTCTGGGCGCAGGCGAGCTCCGACAGGTCGGCCAGCTTGCCCTCTGCCCCTAAGGCCACGATGACGTCGGCATTCAGCAGGTACAGATCGTCCTTGGCGCTGCGCACCCGTTCCAAGCAGACCTCGTCGTAGGTCTTATCCTGGTAGTCCTCGGCCGTGTAGGTGCGGTAGGCCATGGTCAAGCCCAGCTGCTCCTCGGCCATAGCCATGGTCAGATCGCTGGCAGTGCGGGCCGTGTTGTCGGCATCGGGGCTGGCCTTCTCCATGGGGCTGAAGAAATTGACCACGGCCGCGGCCGCGTCGCTGTCCTGCACAGCCAAGTTCCGAGCCCCCTCGCCGGAGGCGCAGGCCGTCAGGGCCGCGCACAGCAGGGCCACGGCGGCCAGAGCAGCCGTGCGACGGAGGCGAACGGGGAAACGCGCGCTCATGGGCGTCCTTTCTCGACAAGGCGATCGACGGCCCGCTTCAGGTCGGCGATCTCCAGGGGTTTCGCCACATGGGCGTTCATGCCGGCGGCAAGGGCCGCCTTCTCGTCCTCTACAAAGGCATCGGCGGTCATGGCGATGATGGGGATGGTAAGGGCATCGGGGCGCTCAAGGGCGCGGATGGCGCGGGTCGCGGCATGGCCGTTCATCACCGGCATCTGCACATCCATGAGGATGGCGTCGAACTCCCCGGGCTCGCAGGCCTCGAAACGCTCTACGGCGAGCTGTCCGTTCTCCACGATCTCCACCGTGGCGCCTTCCAGCTCCAGCAGCTCGGTTAGGATGCCGGCGTTCAGGAAGTTATCCTCGGCGGCCAGGAAGCGCTTGCCCTGCAGTACCGCATCGTAGGCCGCGGCCTCGGCCGCCTCCCCGACCCCGGCGACTTCCTCGATCTTGCGCTTCAAAGTGGACAGGAAAAAGGGCCGCGCCAGCACGCCTGTGCGCGCCGGCAGCGTCACGTCTTCCTCGATATCGAAGTGGTGGTCCACCACGAATACCACCGGAAGCGGCACCTCCGCGCCGGGGGCTGCCGCCGCCCGCAGGGCCTCGGCCGTGGCCGCAGCGCCCTCGTCCAGTCGATCGCAGCAGAGCAGCAGCACCTGGTAGCCGCCCGTCCCCGCCGCGGTCTCGGCGAGAGCGAAGGCTTCCCGCACCCCTGCCGTAACATCCACGCGCACGCCCGTGCCCTCCATCTGGGCCTGGGCGATCTCGCGGCCGGCCGCCGTGGGATCCACTACGAGCATGGACTGAATGCCCTGCTGTCGCCAGAAGAAGCCCTGGGCCTGCTCATCGGGAATGCGCAACTCCAGATCGACTCGGAACAGCGAGCCGACCCCCTCGGTGCTCTCGGCTTCGATGGTACCGCCCATAAGCTCCACGAGGCTCTTGGTGATGGACATACCCAAACCCGTGCCCTGCACCTTGTTGGTGGTGCTGTTCTCGGCCCGCGTGAACGAGTCGAAGATGGTGGCCAGAAACTCGGGAGTCATGCCGTAGCCGTCGTCCTCCACCTCGATGCGAATGCGCTCGAACTGGCTCGAATGCTGCGGCAAGCCAATGAAGCGCAGCCGGATATGGCCGCCCTCCGGCGTGTACTTCACGGCGTTGGACAAGAGGTTGATGAGGATCTGGTTCAGATGGGTCTCGTCTCCGATCACGTGCTCGTGGTTCACCCCCGTGATCTCGGTGCGGAAGACCTGGTGCTTCTGGCGGGCCATGGGGGCGATGATGGACTCGACGGCCACGAGCGAATCGCCCAGGTCGAACTCCTCCAGCGTCATGGTGGCCTTACCGCTCTCGATCTTCGAGATATCCAGCACGTCGTTGATAAGATCGAGCAGGTGGCGCCCCGAGGCCATGATCTTGCCGGCGCAGTCGCGCACCTTGGCCGGATCGTCGGCCTCTTTCGCGATGATGGCCGTGAAGCCGAGCACGGCGTTCATGGGCGTGCGGATGTCGTGGGACATGTTGGCCAGGAAGGCCGACTTCGACTCGTTGGCCACCTCGGCCGCCCGCAGCGCCTGGGCCAGCTGCTCGTTGTGCCGGGCGCGCTCGGCCTCCCGCGCCCGCTGGATCTGCAGCTGCTTGCGGCGGTTGTAGGCGTAGATGGCCACGCACAGGACGAAGGCCGCCGCCGCGATGGCGATGACGAGCGCGATGGCAACATTGACCGCCTGGGCCTCCTGCTGGATAGCGGCCATGGGCACGTATCCCACCAGATAGGTGGTGCCCCCGTTGATGGACCACAGATAGCACAGCGATTCGCGCCCCTTTACCTGGTGGGCGAACATCACCGAGGCCTTATCGGCGATGCCCTGGCTCACCATGGCCAGCGTCTGCTCGTCCACCACGTTGTTGGCACGATAGAAGTCCTCCAGGTTCAAATGCCCCGCATTGCGCTCGCCCATGCCCTCGGGCTTCAGCACGAAGCGCTCGCTCGCGGCATCCATGAGGTACAGCACGGCCTGCTTGTCGTAAAAGCCCTCGGGCATCGATTGATCGATGGCATCGTAGACGTACTCGGCGTACAGCGTGCCGATAGCGCGGCCGTCGCGCTCGATGGGACACGCGATGGTGTAGGCCCAGGTGCCCATGTAGTTCACGTAGGACTGCGAAATGGGCAGCCCCATGACCGTGCCCCCGGCGGTGAAGTCCAGATCGGCGGGGCTGAAGGGCGCACCGTCGTTGGAGATGCCCTCGCTTTGCCCTTCCAGTACCACCGACAGCTTGGCCGTAGTGTCGTTGTTGCGCAAATTGAGAATATAGGCCTCGGGATCGGGCGCCGCGGCGATCTCTTCGGCGATGAGCTCTTGGAACTCCGCCTCGCTGCGCATGATGGCCTCGACGGTGTTCTCGATGAGATTCAGATTCTCGTTGAGGTTGCGGATGGCGGCGTCGGACATATCGTCGTAGGTCTGCCGCGCCACCCCGTAGATGGACGTCCCCATGGCCGCAAAGATCACGAGGACGACGATGACCCAGCGCCCATAGGCTCTCTTCTCGCCGTGCTTCGCTTCGCCTTGCACCACAGTCTCCTCCTTATCTGACCATCTGATAACGGTACGGTATCGGAGGGAAAACTGCAAGGGCAAACCGACGCTCCCCTGGTGATGGGTTATTTTCCCCTATAAAAAACGACCCTCCGGCAGGGGAACCGGAGGGCCGCCATCTCAGTACGCACGGAGGAGAAGGGGAAACGTGCGCATGGACTTGGTTTCCGCCGCGAGGGTTTTGAGAGAGAGGAGAGAGGAGGGTTCACGCAGGAGACGGTGCGACGGAAGCTCTGGAAATGTTGTCAAGGTCCGCGCGGATCGGGCTCGCTTTCGCGCCTTCCCCGCTCGGCTGATGACAACAATAAGGCCTTCTCGCTCCCACGACAGCGAGAAGGCCCGTCGGTTGCGCCTCCGTATGCGCATCGTTTACCAGGCGAAACCTGATAATGCAGGTGAACAATTCAGCGTTGGCAAAGCAGGCTCTGGGTTCGGGGTGGGGGTCCGCGCGCAGATTCCGCAGCGACGAGAACAGGACTAAATGTCCTGTTCTCCCAAGCGAGGACTGCCCGAGCACGGCGCCCCTACCCCGAACCCAGAGCCGGACGGCCCGAACGACCTAGTAGAACTCAGACTTGAGGGGCCGGTCGATGAGGACGGCGGCGGCCTCGCGGGGATTCACGCCCTCCCACACCACGCTGCGCACCGTATCGGTCAGGGGCAGCTCCACCCCGTAGCGCTCCTCTAAGGTGCGCAGGGTCTTGCAGGCGATGGCCCCTTCCACCACCATGTGGGTCTGGGCCGTGAAGTCGTCCAGGGTAAGGCCCCGGGCCACGTACTGCTCGCCAAAGCGGCGGTTGCGCGAGTGCTGGGACATGCAGGTGACCACCATGTCGCCAGCACCCCCCAAACCCATGCAGGTGAGGGCCTCGCCGCCGGCGGCCACCACCATGCGGCTCATTTCGGCCAGGCCGCGGGTAATGAGCAGGGCCGCCGTGTTGTCGCCAAAACCCATGCCGTAGCTGATGCCCACGGCAATGGCGATGACGTTCTTGAAGGCGGCGCACAGCTCCACGCCCACGGGATCGTCGGAGGTGTAGGTGCGGAAGAAACGGGTGGCGAACAAGTCGCGGAAGAACAGCGCCGTGGCCTCCGAAGACGAGGCCACGACAGCGGCCGAGGGCTTGCGGCAGATGACCTCCTCGGCATGGGTGGGGCCCGACAGCACCGCCAGCCGGTCAGCGTTTCCCAACTCGGCGGCGAAGGTGTCGATGGGCAACAGCCCCGTCTGCTCCTCCACGCCCTTCGAGCAGATGACGATGGGCGTATCGGGCGCGATCAGCGCAGCCAGATCGCGGGCCACAGAGCGCAGGGCCGCCGACGGGGTCACGATGACCATGGCCTCGGCACCGTCTGCGGCCTCGGCGTAGTCGGCTGTAGCGCAGATGGCCGAGGGTAGGCGGTAGTCGGACAGATAGCGCGGGTTGCGATGCTCGGCGTTGATGGCCCGGGCCACCTCGGCCGTGCGGGCCCAGAGCATCACCTCGTGCCCGGCCTCGGCCAAAACGAGCGCCAGCGCCGTTCCCCAACTACCCGCTCCGATAACGGCTACGCGCATGGACGCTCCTTCTTCTTGCTGCCGATCTTGTTCTCGGTGCCGGCGCGCAAGCGCTGGATATTGGCGCGATGGGCCCAGATGACCACGAGCGCCGTAGCGGCGATGATGGCCCACGACACCCAATGGCCCCAGTAGAAGTAGAGGCCCAAAAGCGGGCAGACCACCGCCGCGGCGATGGAGCCCACCGACACGCAGCGGGTGATGAGAATGCCGCCGGCGAACACTGCGATCTCGATGAAGAAGCCCACGGGACCGTAGACGAACAGCAGGCAGGCGGCGGCCACGGCAATGCCCTTGCCGCCCTTGAACTTGAGCCACGGGCTGAAGATGTGCCCGAGCGTGCAGCCGGCGAAGGCCAGGGCCAGGCACAGCGAGACGGGGTTCACGCCCGTTGGGCCGAAGACGGCAAGCAGAGCCTGACCCTCAGCCGCGGTGCCATCGACCGCCACGCCGGCAATAGCCGGGGCGAACACCCAAGCCGCCAACCAACCCGACAGCACGCCCTTGCCGAAGTCCAGCAGGAACACAACCGCACCGCCTGTCTTCCCCATGGAGCGAAAGGCGTTGGTGGTGCCGATGTTGCCGCTTCCCTCCTCCCGGATGTCCTTGTGGAAGGCCAGCTTCGAGACGATGACGCCCCAGGGGATAGACCCCAGCAGGAACGAGACGATAAACGACAGGGTCAAGTAGGTGATGACGGTGTCCACGACCTAGTCCTTCTTCTTGAACTTGAAGCGGATGGGGGTGCCGGTGAGGTCGAAGGCCTCGCGCATGCGGTTCTCCAGGTAGCGCTCGTAGTTGTCGTCCACCACGTCGGGGCGGTTCACGAAGAAGGTGAAATACGGCGGGCAGATACCGGTCTGGGTGAGGTACTTCATGCGCAGCACGGCCTTGCCCTTCGACACGGTGTGGCCCGTCTCGCGGATGCCGGCGAGCCAGCTGTTCAGCTGGTTGGTGGGAATGGTGCGGCTGAAGTTCGCGTACACGGTGTCGATGGCGTCCCAGATGCGGTCGACGCGCTTGCCCGTGAGCGCCGAGATGGCCACCACGGGCGCGTAGCCGACAAAGGTCATGCGGTCCTCGATGCGCTCGCGGATCTTCTCCTTGGCCTCGGGGCCCTCCACGATGTCCCACTTGTTCAGCACGATCACCATGGCGCAGCCGCGCTCGGCGGCATAGCCCGCCACGCGCTGGTCCTCATTGGTAAGTCCCAGGGTGCCGTCGATGACGAGCAGGGCCACGTCGGCCCGGTCGATGGCGCGCATGGCCCGCACGAAGCCGTAGTACTCCACGTCCTCGTCAATCTGGCTCTTGCGGCGCAGGCCCGCCGTGTCCACGATACGGTACATCTGGCCGTCGTGTTCCACCAGCGTGTCGATGGCGTCGCGGGTGGTGCCAGCCACGTCGCTCACGATGGAGCGGTCGTTGTTGGTGAGCTTGTTGGTCAGCGAGCTCTTCCCCGCGTTCGGCCGACCGATGATGGCCACATTGATGGCCTCCACCTCTTCCTCAGGGGTGAGGTCGCATTTGCGCAGCTCGGCCACCACCTCGTCGAGCAAGTCGCCCGTGCCGTTGCCGTGCTGGGCGCTCACGGGCCACGGGTCGCCCAGGCCGAGCGCGTAGAACTCCCACACCTCGTCCATGCGGGCGGGGTTGTCCATCTTGTTCACGGCCAGAAACACGGGCTTTTTGGCCTTCTGCAGGATGCGGGCCACCTCCTCGTCGTCGGTGTTGATGCCGGTCTTGCCGTCCACGAGGAAGATGATGACATCGGCCTCGCGGGCGCCCTCGAAGGCCTGGGAGCGGATGGAGCCTTGGAAGGCGTCGTCGCCGCCCATCTCGATGCCGCCGGTGTCGATGAGCATGAACTCCACGCCGTTCCAGTCGGCCTTGTGGTAGCTGCGGTCGCGGGTGACGCCGCGCATCTCGTGAACGATGGCCTCGCCGGTTTGGGCGATGCGGTTGACCAGCGTCGACTTGCCCACGTTGGGGCGGCCGACGATGGCGACGATGGGAAGTGCCATGATGTTCCTCTTATCTATGGTTGGGCCGGGCGCGGGGCTGCGCCGGACGACTGGCTCCTACAAACGACCGTCAGCCAGGGCGATGATCTCCGGCAGGTAGTCGAGCGGATTACAGGATACCACGCAAACGGCCGCCCCCGCCGCGTTTTCGATATCCTGCACGGTCATGTCATCAAGCGTGACGCCGTCGTCGTTCAAAATGACCTTGGGGATGAGGAACAGCTCGCCTGCAGGGACTTGTCCGGGGACAGGTTCGGGGTACCCCGATTCGCTCAGACAGTCCTCGCTTGGTGAAACAGCCCACTGGGCTGTTTCAGACGCTGCGGAACTCGCTCGGTCGGAGCACCCCGAACCTGTCCCCTGCTCAACCTCGGGCAAGTTGTCCTCCTCCTCGCTGGGGGCGGGCTCTTTCCCTATCTCGGCCTTGATAGCGGCGGCGATGTCGCAGCCGCACAGAAGGCCGGTGACGTTCACGTTGCCGCCGAAGTAGTCGTTCTCTACCGTGAGGGGAACGAGGCGGCCGGACAGCGGGCTGTCCGCGATCATGGCGTCCAGGAAGGGCTGCATGGCCTCGCCGACGATATAGCGGGCCCGCACGCCGCTCCCGTCCAGCACGGCAGCGGCGCGGGCCGCCAGGCCGCTTTCGCAGGCGGCGGCGAACTCGTCCACGTAGGAGCGGACGATGCCGATGCCGTCCTCGAACATCTCGTAGTCGCCGTAATCGCTGGCCGGGGGAATATGGGCGGGGGTTTCCGCACCGAAGGCGTTCACGTAGAACTCGTCGGCGGCGAATACCCACGGGCCGCCCCGCTCGGTGCGGGCGCGGGCCTGGAAGGGCTCGATGGTGCGGATGACGTTCAGGGCCGCCTCGGGACCCGTGAAGCTCTCGTGCAGGGCCGTCTGGTGCTTCGTGAAGCCCAAAGGCACGATGCCCACGTTCTGGATGTTCGGCCGCGCCCAGGCCCATTCCAAAGTTTCGCGCAGGGCATCGCCGTCGTTCACCCCCGGCATGAGCACGATCTGCGCGTGGGCCTTAATGCCGGCGGCGAGCAGGCGATCGAGGGCGTCGAGCCCGTGCTGGGCGTGCCGGCCGATCATGGAGCGGCGCAGCTCGGGGTTGCTCGCGTGCAGGCTCACCCGCAAGGGGCTGATGTGCTGCTCGATGATGCGGGCCTCGTCTTCGGGCCTCAGGTTCGTGAGCGTGACGAAGGTGCCCGACAAAAAGCTCAGGCGGAAGTCGTCGTCGCGCAGCACGAGCGAGGGGCGCACGCCCTCGGGCAGCTGGCGCATGAAGCAGAACACGCAGGCGTTGCGGCAGAGCTTCACCTTATCGAAGAGCACGCCGTCGAACTCGAAGCCCCAGCGCTCCCCCGCCTCGCGCTCCAGTTCCACTTCGCCCGCTTCGCCATCTTGGTCGATGTAGCCGACCGCTATGGCATCCTCGGCCGCGAGCCACCGCCAATCGATGATGTCGCGCAGGGGATGGCCGTCCACGGTCGTGAGGTAGCAGCCGGCCGTAAAGCCCGCGTCGTCGGCGGGGCTCTCCGGCTCCACGGCGGCGATGGGCGCCACGGGACCGTCCCAGGCTGCGGCCGCCGCCTGGGCAGGTGTCAAGGCGGCAGCGCCGCAACCGGCGCAGGACGCGCTGGGACCGGGGGCGCCGGCACCTGCGTCGGAGGCAGAGCCGCAAGCAGCCTGCGCTGCCCGCTCGATGTCCTTGCCGGGATAGGTGGCCATTGGCTGCCTACAGAGTCTTCAAGAAGGCCTCCACGGAGGCGATCTGGTTCTCGGGCGTGGAGGCGCCGGCCGTGACGCCGATGCGGCGGCAGCCGGCGAAGGCCGTCGCTTCCAACTCGTCGACCGACTCGATATGGAAGGTGCGCGGGCAGGTAAGGGCGCAGACCTCGGCCAGGCGCGTGGTATTCGACGAGTTGCGGCCGCCGATGACCACCATGGCGTCCACCGCCGAGGCCAGATCGGCGGCGGCCTCCTGGCGCTGGCGCGTGGCCGAGCAGATGGTGTTCTTCACGATGGGATCGAGCCCCTGCTCGCGCAGGGCGGCCACCACCGCTTCCAGGTTCTCCTTGCGCTGGGTGGTCTGGGCCACCACGCCCACCGGATCGTAGAGCCCCGCGGGAATCTCGCCGGGGCCGGCCACCACATCCACCTTGCCGCCGGCCTGGCGGGCCCAGGCGGTGAGCCCCTCCACCTCGGGGTGCCCCGCCTCGCCGAGCACCACCACGCGGCAGCCCTCCCGGGCCAGCTCGGCCGCGGCGGCCTGGGCGCGGGACACATGGGGGCAGGTGGCGTCCACCACGGAAAAGCCGCGCTCCACCACGGCTCCCAGTACCTCGGGCGTCACCCCATGGGAGCGAATGACCACGGCCGGTGCCTCGTCAGCGGCTGCGGCGTCGGTTCTGGCCGCGGCGGGAATGTCCTCCACCGACGCCACGGCCGCAGCGCCCCGGGCCGCCAACTCGTCCACCACCTGGGGGTTGTGGATGAGCGGCCCCAGGGTGTAGGCGCGGCCGCCCGCCTCGATCACCTCGGCGGCCATGTCCAGGGCCCGTTGCACGCCGTAGCAGGCCCCAGCCCGTTTCGCGCGAATCACTTCCATGGCTACTCCTTCTCGGATGCGAGCTTCCGCCCCCGCCCGACCTTCTTGGGCAAAATTGGCTTGGAATCGACGGTTTGGGGTATTCTCTGTCCACCAAACCGTTCTTTTCAAGCCATCAGCACGGTAAATGTTGCTTTTTCGACAGAAAACCAGAGGAAATTCCCCCGAAACCGTCGATTCCAAGCCAGAAATCTACTCTTTCTCGACACCCTCGGCCTTAGCGGCGGACCCCACGGCCTTGGCAGCAGCCTTGGCCTCTTTCTCGGCGCGGGCAGCGCGGGCGGCGCAGGCCAGCTCGTCGCTCGTGTGGTGCGGGATGGGATGCTCGGCGAATACCGGGGCGTAGTCGCGGGTCTCAGGGAACAGGGCCACCATGTCCACGTCTTCGGCAGGCACGCGGTAGAACAGGGCGAAGCTCTCGCGCATGGCGTACCAGGTGCAGGCCTCCACGCGCTCCTCCTTGGGCAGGAAGTCGAAGTCCGACACCAGGATGGGGTCGCCGTAGTCCACGGTCACCTTCGGGAAGCGCACGCGCTCGCCCTTGTTCTTGATCTTCTCCACGCCGCGCACGGTCATGGGCAAGATGGGCACCTTCGCCATGCGGGCGATAACTGAGACCCCAGCGTGGATGGAGGCCACCCGATCGGTCTTGCCGCGACGGGTGCCCTCGGGCAGAATGCCCACGAGCTCGTCGTTCTTCAGCATGCGCACGGCCCGCTTGATGGAAGCCATGTCAGCCGTATCGCGCTTCACGGGGAAGGCGCCCACCCGCGAGAGAATCTGGCCGAGCAGACCGCCGGCGTTGCCGAACAGCGTATCGCGGCCCATGAGGCGCACCCACTGCTTCGGCCGCGCGGCCAGGTACATGAACACCACATCAAAGAACGACGTGTGGTTGCAGATGACGAGCGCTCCGGAGGCCCCTTGGAACGCCCGCAGCTTTTGGCGGTTGTCCACGCGGTAGCGGAACAGCAGCTTGCACAGACCCCCGATGACGATCCAGGCCAGGTTGCCGAACCAATGGGGAATCTCCCCACGCTCGCGGTCGCGACCACCGAGGTCCATGTCCCACATGTCGGAGTATTTCAGAAAGAGACTCATAGGGTTCCATTCCGTTTCTCAGCAAAGTACAAGCGTAGAGGGGACACGGAGCGTTCCGACCGAGCGAGTTCCGCAGCGACGAGAACAGGACTACATGTCCTGTTCTCCAAAGCGAGGACTGCAGAGCGAATCGGAATGCCCCGTGGCCCCGACCAGGCAGAGCCGCTAGCGGGCCTCCCGTGCCAGGGCGCAGATCTGGTCGATGACTTCCTCGATGTAGTGGCTCGTGGAGTCGATCTGCACGGCATCTTCGGCAGGGCGCAGAGGCGCGGTGGCCCGGGAGGAGTCGGCCGCATCACGGCGGCGCAGGTCGGCCAGCACCTCCTCGTAGTCGATGGAGCCGATGCCGCGATCCACGTTCTGGCGCACGCGGCGATGGGCCCGCTCCTCGTCCGATGCGGTGAGGAACACCTTCACGGCCGCATCGGGGAACACCACAGTGCCGATGTCGCGGCCCTCCACCACATAGTCGCCGGCGTTGCCGATGCGGCGCTGCTGGTCGAGCAGGGCGGCGCGCACGGAGGGGGCGGCCGAGGTGGGGCTCACGGCGCGGTCGATCTCGGCCGTGCGGATGGCGTCGGTCACTTCCGCATCCCCGATGAACACGCGCTTGGGCACGGGGTCGCCCTCCACGTGGCCGAAGGCGATCTCGTAGGTGCGGGCGATCTCGCCCAGGGCCGCCTCGTCGTCGAGGGAGACGCCGTTCTGCAGCGCCTGCCAGGCGATGGCGCGGTACATCGCGCCCGTATCCAGGCAGGAGAAGCCGAGCTCTTTGGCCACGGCCTTGGCCACGGTGGACTTGCCGGCCCCGGAGGGCCCATCGATGGCGACGATCATTAACGCACCAGCTCCTTCAGGTCGGCGAGGAAATCGGGGTAGCTTACGGCCACGCAGGTGAAATCGGTCACATCCACGGGCACCGACCCGCAGGCGCCCACAAGCGCCCAGGTCATGGCCAGGCGGTGGTCGCCATGGGAGTTGAACACGAGGCCCTCGGGCACGGTGAGGTCGGGGTTGCCCTCGATGAGCAGGTCATCCCCCTCCTCCCAGGCGTCCACGCCCAGCTGGGCCAGGCCCTCGATGATGGCGGCCAAGCGGTCGGATTCCTTCACGCGCAACTCGCCCACCTCGTGGAACACCGTGATGCCCCGGGCATGGGCCGCCACCAGGGCCAGCACGGGAATCTCGTCGATGACCGAGGCGATGTGCTGGGAGGGCACCTCGCAGCCGCGCAGGGTCGGGGTGAATCGCACGCGCAGAGTGCCGCGGGGCTCCTTGCCCTCGGCGCCGCCGTAGGTCTCTTCGATGTCGGCGCCCATGCGCTCCAGGGTGCGCACAAATCCGATGCGGGCCGGGTTCAGCGACACGTTCTCGATGGCGACGGAGCTGCCGGGCGTGAGCAGGGCCGCGGCGGCGATGAAGGCGGCCGAGGAGGGGTCGCCGGGCACCACCACGTCGGAGGCGAGCATCTCGGCGGGGCCCTCCACGCCGGCCACGCGAGTGCCGGCGGTGGTGGGCACGTTGAACTCGGGCAGCATGAGCTCGGTGTGGTTGCGCGAGGGCGCGGGCTCGGTCACCGTGGTGGCTCCCTCGGCGAAGGTGCCGGCCAGAAGCACGGCGGTCTTCAGCTGGGCCGAGGCCATGGGGCTCGCGTACTCGATGGCCCGCAGACGGCGGGTGCCGTGCACCGTGATGGGCAGGTGCTCGGGGGATTCCGGCTCGAAGGTAGCGCCCATCTTCGCGAGCGGGGCCACAATGCGGCGCATGGGGCGCTTCTGCAGGCTGGCGTCGCCGGTGATGGTAACGGCGATGTCCCACGGCGCCACGATGCCCATGAGCAGACGGGCGGTGGTGCCGGAGTTGCCGCAGTCGATGGGGGCATCGGGCTGCTGCGGCCCTTCCGCGCCCCAGCCGGTCACCGTGCCGGCCAGCTTCCCGTCGGCCTGCCGGTCGAGCGCCACCACAGCTCCCAGAGCCTCCACGGCGCGGATGGAAGCGCGCACGTCTTCCGAATCCAACACGCCGGTCAGGTGCGAGGTGCCTTCTGCCATGGCGGCGAAGAGCACGGCCCGATGCGAGATGGACTTGTCACCGGGCACATGGCAGGCGCCCGTAAGCGGGCCGCCCAAGGGCTCGATGGTGGTGTAGGGAGGCAGGTTCTCAGTCGACATGGGCGTACTCCTTCGGCATAAGGGGACTGAACGATACGGAGAAACCGGCATTGATCAGCTGCAGCGACAGCTGGCCGATATCGCCCTCATCGGTCAGGATGAGGGAGAGCACGGCGTTGCCCTCGCTGATGTGGTCGATGTCGATGGATTGTATATTGCAGCCCACCGACGAGGCGATGGTGCACACCTCGGCCACCACGCCGGTGCGGTTCACCATGGGGATGCGCACCTCCAGGAGCTTCTCGGTGGAGGGCACCCAGGCGGCCGGCAGGGCGCGGCGGGCCTCGGCGGCCTCGGCCAGAAGCCGCGTGAAGGTCTCTCGGTCGCCCTCTTCCAGGGCCTGGGCGAACGAGCCGATGATGGCGGCCATCTCGGCCAGGCCGTCGCGCAGGGCCGCCGCGTTGTCAAAGGCGATGCCGCACCACAGCTTCGGAGACCCGGCGGCGATGCGCGTGGAATCCTTGAAGCCGCCGGCGGCCAGGCGCATGAGCGATCGGGAATCGTCGGCGTGGGCGCTGGCCAGCTGCATGAGGGACGAGGCCACCATGTGGGGCACGTGGCTCACGATGGCGATGGCGGAATCGTGCTCCTCGCGGCGCAGGGACACCACGCGGGCATCGAGACCCGTGATGAGCTCGTGCATGCGCTGGAAGTCCTCGGGGGCCGTGCGCTCGTCGGGGCAGAGGATCCAGTTCGCGCCCTCGAACAGATCGGCCCGGGCCCCGGCGATGCCGTTCTGCTCGGAGCCGGCCATGGGATGTCCCGGCACGTACCGTGCAGGCGCGGGCAGGAGCTCTTCGGCGGCAGCCAGGATGTGGCCCTTGGTGGAGATGGTGTCGGTGACGAGCCCCGTATAGCCCCAGTCGCGCAGGCGGCCCAGGTAGTCGTCCACGGCCGCCACGGGGGTGGCGATGACCACCAGCTCGCAGTCGCCCTCGATGAAGGCGCGGAAGGCCGCGTCATTAGGGCCGGCCGCCTCGGCGCACCAGCCGCGCTCCACCGCCGTGGCGCAAGTGGCCGCGTCGGTGTCCACGCCGAAGACGCGCACGCCCGGCATCTTGGCCGCCAACGTGGCCGCCAGCGAGGCCCCGATGAGCCCGAGGCCGATAACGGCCACCGAGGCGAAGGGGGCCGCGGCAGCCGCAGGGGCACCGGCCGCGCACGCCGCTTCAGGTGCGGCTTCGTTCAATTCGGAAGATTTAGTCATGGAAATACTTGTGTCCTCAATCGATCAGGTACGAATCATTTCCTATTGTATACGAACGCGCCACCCCCCGAGTTCGCGCACCCGCCAGCGCCGCATTTTCCGCACGGCAGCAGCACGTACGACACGTCTCGACGGCGCCTACCTCTTCAAAGGCACGAACATGCGACCCATACCCGGAATGTCCTTGAAGCCATATTTCCCGTAGAAGGCCCGCGCCTGCTCATCAACCGGATCCACCAGCAGCGCCTTCGCTCCAACTTGGTCGGCCACCATCAGGGAGCGACGCAGCGCATCGCCGAGCAGCGAGACCCCTAGGCGTTCGCCTTGGAAGCGTTTGTCGACCCCGAGCATGCCCAGCAGGATCGCCGGAATGGCCTCGGGGGTATTGCGCCGGAGCCATCCGCCGCCCACGTCATCGCGCACAACAGAATGGGTGCACAGGGAGTACAGTCCCGCCACTGCACCGTCGCAGCCCACGACGTACACCACCGCCGTTCCGTTTCTTTCGGCACCGTGGGCCCTGTTGCGCGCCCACTCGTCCACGACGGCCACGCCACAGCAGAAATTACCCAGATCGTCATCGGCAGTCAACTTGCGGGGCGCTTCGAACGCGCCCATTACTCCCAAACCGCCTTGTGCTCCATAAGTGCCTGGGCCGCAGCGGGCATCGGCTGGTCGAGGGCAGCGGCAAACTGATCGAAGGCCTCCGACGCAAGGCGCGTCGTAGTCTCGCGCTCGACGTCGTGGCGAGCCGCCTCAAGCAGGTGATCGAGCGCCCATTGGGTCAGTGTCTTACCCTGGATGGCGGCCGCCCGCTCAATCTCGCTGCGCTGTTCGCTCGTTAGCCTCATATCGAATCGGCTAGCCTTCGTCGCCGTCGCCATAGCTTGCCTCCGTTTTCTAACGCCAATGGAACTTCTATATTGTACGTAATTTTTCCGTACAGTTCAAGTCGAAGGCATTATGAGGGCACGCAAGCCCCACCCCGCGATTCGCCAAATCCCCGCGAACGACGCGAGACGGCGCCTACGAGCCCTCCCGATCCCCTACAACGAACTGCCGCAAGTCAACACCCAGCGCCTCGGCAAGCTCGCACAGCTCGTAGCCATCCAGCGCATCAACCTCGCCCAAGTCGGCCGCGGCAGGCCACAGGCCGCCCATCATGGCCGTGCCGTAGTAGTCGCACAAATATCCGCGCAACGCGTCAACGTCGATCGTTGCCATAGACGCCCCCTTGAAAAAACTCCGCACCATCCCTAAGACGCATCTTGAAGAGCTTCACACCATTCGGCGAGTTGTTTATCGCTCATGCGCAGGCCCAGCTGCTCAGCCTCGCCGGCAATGAACGCGTTCAAGTCCTCCAGGTACTCGCAGAAGTCGCCCGTATCCACCTTGCAAAGATCGTTGATGTATTCCATGAGCTTGCGGAAGCCGTACCAGAAGGCCTCGGTATGGAAGGCGAAATTGTCGTCGAGCATGCCGTAGAAGGGCTTCGCGTTGAACTCTTTCATGCGCTCGATGGCGCGGGCCGGAGCGTCACCGCCCTTGTCCTCCTCGAAGGTCACCGGAATATCCCGCCCGGCATCCTCGTCTCTACCCAGGACGGAGAGCAGATCGACACGCTGGTCGTCGAGCCAGCCCGTGGACCACCATGGGTCGTAGGAACAGCTCCCGAAGGCACCGTCAGCGGCAAAGGCGGCAAACAGGCCGTGGTCCTGCACCACGCGCTTGAACGTCTCGAAGGAGACGCGCACCAGCGAAGAGAGCGCGGATAACTCATCCGGCGAGTATTTGACTTCCAGCGTTGCGGAGCCGTTGAAGGCAGGAAACCCGGACACGTCGATGACAGCGCCCACCGCCTGCTGAGCGCCGCGCATCTCCTCATCGGCGGCAACTCCGTCAAGCTCCTCCTCAAGGGCGCGCTTCGCATCTTCGAACTCGCTCTCAGATGCGAGCAGCCCGGCCGCCCCGTCCTCGGCGATGGACGCGGCGGCGAAGGCCCGATCGAGCAGACGATCCAAGCCGCACCCCTCTCCCGCGCTTCCGGCGGCGCAACCCGACGGGAATGCCGCCCTATCTTCACCACCTTCCGAAATACCGCCCAAGGCTCCCTCTTCCGAAGCAGCTGGCCGCTCTTCCTCCAAGGACGGCACGGGCGCCTTCCCCACCCGCAGCTCGATGCAGGCAGCAATGGCCCGAGCGGTCTCCCGGAAGGCCGCGTCCACATCAAGCTTCGGGACAAGGCCGAGGATGCGATCGGCCAAATCAAGCGTCTGCTCAAGGCGCGCGAATAGCTGGCCGCGATCTTCCATGTGCAAAAACGCCCGGTAACGCTGACGATAGTTGATGGTCTGGGGCGTTCGAGGGTCGCGCGCGAGCCGCCCCAGGGCATCCTGCTCGACATCTTGGCACATGCATTCAACAGCCCGAGCGGCCCGCCGAGCGCGCCGCTCCCGCTCATTCTGGGCCCGCGACTTCACCGCATCGAGCACCGTCATCAGCTCGCGGGCCCTCTGCTGCCGAAGGTCTTGCCTCGCGCGGGCCTCCCGGGCCGCCGCATCACGCTCGACCAGGGCCTCCACCAGCGTCTCCGGCTCCACCGCACGCTCCATATGCTCGTTCTCAGCCATAATGTCTCCTTAAAGCTCCAAGGCCTTCTTGGCTGCGGACACCGCATCCCCATCTGGATAGAAATCGGGGCTCACGGCGCCGATCAGCTCCGAGGAAATGTCCTGCAGGTCGCGTATGGCGCTCATGGGCAGAAGGATGCGCCGCGCTCCGGCGTTGCGGGCCACGCGCAGAATGTCCTCCAGATCGCGCAGCTCGCCCATGGTGCCCGACATGCGCAGCACGCCCGGAATCACAAGTGCCGGCGCCACAGGTCGGTTCGCCGCCGCCGAGCACAGCCCGACGAACTCGGCCAGGGATACCTCGTCGGAAGGCCCCTTCCCTTGCAGATCGTTGAAGAACAGCAGATAGTCCTTGACACCGATATGCATGCCCGGCGCCACGCGAGGCGCATTGTTTTCGAAGTAGTTGAACGCCGCCTTGAAGGCCTCCTGCACCGCCCTGGAGCGGCCCAACCCCTCGGTCTGCAGTTTGAACTCGCCGGCCACCGCCCGGTTCTCCAATTTGTAGACGGCGCACTCTCCCGTGACCGCCGAATGGCCGATGGCGAACACATGGCCCGGCAGAAGGGGCGCGTCGGGAACGAGCGAGCCGTCGGACTGCTCGGGAACCGGCACCACGCGCACGTCGGTGGGATCGTCCGCATCGTAGTAGCCCAGGGCCACGTCGATGAATTCCACGCCGGCCATGATCTTCAGCTGTTCCTTCACGCGCCGCCGCCCCTCAATGGCGTACTCGAGTATCCAGCGCACGTCGTCTTTGGCCATCTCGCCGTCGGGAAACAGCAGCTTCGCCAGCCCGCTGAAGGTCTTGCGCACGGCTATCTCATCGCGCTTGTTGAAGTCGGAGTTCAACCGGAAGTAGCGGTCAATGAGATGCGTGAAGTCCTTGCGGCGCATCTCCTTGCAGAACTCGCTTAGGCAGTCGGTGATCAGCCCGTAATGTTCCGTCAGCAGGTTCGAGCGCATCTTGGGAATCTCCCAGCCGGGCAGGTAGTAGTGGATCCGATCGAAAAAGGCGCTGTCGTCGTTGAACTCCGGGGGAAAGGGATCGAACAGATGCGTGGTCTTCAGCACGTTCTGCACCGAATCGTTGATGTTGCCCTCCATGACGATGGAGGCATCGGCGTTGAGCGTATCGCGCCCGCGGGCGTAGCTGCCCGAGGCCATGTAATCCTTCATGATCTGGACGGCATTGGCGTCCTTGAAGTTCATACCCGCCACCTCGTCGAAGGTGACGCAGTCCCAGAGCCCTACAAGCCCCAGCCGGCTCTCGCCGCGGGCGTTCATGCGCCCGAACAGGTTCGCCGTAGTGGTCTGGCCGCCGGACAGCAGAATGGCATAGGGGGAAATCTCCTTGTAGATATGTGATTTGCCCGTGCCGCGCGGCCCCAGCTCGCAGAGGTTGTAGTTGCGCTCGATCAGGGGCACCATGCGCTCGAGAAAGTGCATGCGCTCTTTCTCGGTAAGGGCCGTAGGCTCATAGCCCGCCGAACGCAGCAGCAGCCCCTGCCATTGCTCGGTAGTGAAGTGGCGCCGTTGGTCTATCATCGAATTCAGATCGAGATTGGGCATTTGGATGGGGTTCAGGCTGATGACGCTGAAGGGCGAATCCTGCGACCCGCGGCTCTTCTCTTTCTTTTTGGGCGTCGGCTCGTCGAAGATGTCGGCGAAGCCGTCGTCTACCGGATGGGTGTACTGAATGCGCATGATGCACCAAATGCCGCCTTGGAGGATTTTCGTGAACTGACGCACATACTCCGCAGGCATGACGAAGGGCTCGATGCGCAGGTTGGTGAAGGAGGCAACATAATTGTCGTTGCGTTCGTCCAGGCGCGCAGACACTTTGTCGATGACGGTGTAGGAGCCCAGCTCGCGTATCTTGGACTTGATGACCTCGGACTCATCGGGGCGCACGTAGTTGTTCAAAAGAATGCCCCGAATGCGCTCCAGTCCCGCCTCCACCGCCACGGGATCGTCAGTGGAACAGTACATGCCGAGCAGATATTCCAGCACGAAGGTGGGCACGTTGGCGCCCCGCTTCATGAGGGCCGTCAGGTCTTTGCGCACGATCTTGCCGGGGAAATGCTCCACGGCCAGCCGATCCACCTCGTCGGTTCCGAAGAGGCCATCGGCCGCAGCGGCAGCGGATGCCTCGTCCATGGCCTCGTTGATGGCGTCATCGGTCTCATATGGGCTGCCATCGATCGTCTCATCGCAGGACGCGACCGGGGCCCCGTCGCTTGCGGTTGCGTCCGGTGCCGTGGCGATGGGGTCGGCGAATACCGCGTCGTCGTCCCAGGACTCAACTGCCGGATCAACCGACGACGGGGCAAAGAAGTTCTCCTCGTTTTCTCTCACCGTATCCTCCTAGAATCCGAAATCGTCCATCGGGGCGAAGGCGATATCCACCTGGTACTCCTCTTTCCAGGCCACCTCGCCCGTATCCTGGTTGCGCGCCACCAGGTAGAAGGGCTCGCCGGGGCCGTAGGAGCGGCCCTCGCGCAGGGCAAAGCGCACCTCCACGATGCGGGCCTGTTCATCGGCGTCGGCCCGGTCGGTCACCGCGCGGCGCGTATCGCTCACGGGATTGCCCGAGCCGTCCGCAAGCATCAGCTCGTAGGTGGCGGGAGCGACTTTTCCGCTCACCGGCTCGGGCTGGTACAGCCGCACGCCGAAGAGCATCGACGTGATGCGCCGGTTAGTGTCCAGCAACCTCACTTCGGCGGCCACGGCGTTGTCGATGCTCTTGGAACGGGAGCCGCCGTAGCGAACGCGAAGTACCGGCACGCAGAGCTCCTGCAGGCTGACGCCCCCATGGGCATAGCGGCTCACGCCTCCCGGGCGATTGATGCGCACGAAACCGCGCGGCGCAAGCCCCACGAGCCCTTCTGCCCCCACTGGGTCTAAAGACACCCTCAGAAGCAGGTCATCCGCCGCACCCGATGGGGCGATAACGTAGCGCTCGCCCACCGCGATGGCCTCGTCCCCCAAAGAAGCCTGGGAATACTTGTCGGCGGCCGGCGCTGCCTCGCGCGTGTACAAAAACCCGTGGTCGGCCGTCACCACGATGCGCGTAGCCTTGAACTGGTTGGTGGCGATGCGCACCAACCCGCAGATGTCGTCGATGGCCCGTTGGCACGCGCCGAACACATCGTGCTCGGTCGAGGCGTCCTCGCCGGTGGCGTCCACCGTGTTGTGGTAGAGGTAGATCACCTCTGCATCGCGGGCGAGCTCGCGCTGTTCGGCGGACTTCATGGCCAGCACGTCCGCGGCCCGGAAGGCCCCCGAGGCCGGACGCCGCGCCCGGAGCACCGCCCGGCGCTGCTCGGTCGTCGCCGCGGGCGCGCCGTCGGTCAACACCGCCAGACCCCGAGCCGCGTTCACCGACAGGGATCGGTGGGGCAGCAGCGCCGCCATGCCGAAGCTCGTGATGGAGGGGAAGGGGCCCTGCACGGCATCGACCGCGCATGACACCCGCTGGCCGCGCTCAAGGGTATCGGCCAGCTCGCGCGCCACCTCGTAGCGCAAGGCGTCGCTCACGATAACCACGACGCGCTTGGCACCGGCCAGCTCGTTTTCCACCACCTCGTCGTAAAAGCGCCGCTGGTTCGGCACGCCCGCCACACAGCCCTCGCGGGCCCAGTCGGCCTCGGCCACGGTCGCCCAGCACTCGTTGGCGGGAACGAGGAACCCATTGGCGTACTGCCGCTCCGCCCAATCGGACAGGGAGTCTGCCACCTCGGAGAGATCGGGCACGCCATGACGAGCGCAACGGCGGTGCGCCTCGCAGAAACGGCGGTAGGCGCGATCCATCTGCCACCAATCGGCGGTGTAGGCCTTCCATACGGCAGCTGCGGTGACCTCATGGTAGCCCTCGCCATGGCCGCGCAGGAAATCCTGCATGGCGCATGCCGCCTCCATCATATCGAAATAGCCGGCCAATTCGCCATAGTCGGACATTCCGCGTCGCACGCCGGCAACCTCGCGCACCTCGGCGCGCCGATCGGCCCCTTGGGCAAGCGATGCCGCCAGTTCGCGCACGATGGCGCGCCCGGCCGCGGGGAACACGTCGGAGGCGACGAGGACCGATGCTGAGGCGCGGGCGAAGCGCATCTCCAGGTTAAGGTCGTCCTGCACGCGCTCGGCGGCCTCGGTCAGAACCGCCCGCTCCTCCTCGGGGGCATCGGCCCAATCGTGCACGATGCCCAGACAAAACTGGCCATGGGACGCCGAATAGCGATCTTCCAGCCCTGCGAGCAGATCCGCGGAAACCGTGGCCGCGAAGGCCGACAACAGCAGGTGCTCCATCAGGGCTCGCCCATCGCCAATGTCTCCACCGAACCCCGTGACCCTCTCCACGCAGCGGCGCATCGCCTCGGCGGCCCCGTAGCGCCCAAGGCGATCGAGCGCGCGCTCCAGGCACCCCTCATCTTCGGCCAAGACGGCCAGAGCATAGGCGCGCACGATGGCCTGGGCAGTCGGAGGGATCTTCCCCAATGCCGCGGCCAGCACGCCCGCGCGCACATCGGTCGCGCTTTGGGCCCGCGGCATCACGGCTACGAAGGCCGCCGTGCGATCTTTGGCCGCGAAAAAGGGGCGCAGCTCGGCAAGGACCCCGCGTACCTCGGAAGTGTCGGCGGCTCCCACCGCCTGCACGAGCAGCGACAGCCCGTCGGCCTGAAAATGCTCGGCGTACAACTCCACGTCGGCGAGCAGGTCGCCCGCCAGATCGCTGCCGGCCCGGCAGCGGTACAGGGCGAAATCGCTCTCGGTATCCTCGCGCGCGAGCGTGCGCTTGGCCGAGAACAGCGCGCCATCCTGGATCTTCAAGAACCGCAGGGGCCGCGCTCCCCCATCCAACCGCCCCGCCTCGGCATCGGCCGCCAGAGCGTCGAACGCCTCCTCGAATTCCCCGTCCGCATCGTGCCAAATCACAATGCGCCGCCGAGCCGCCCCGGAAAGCGGCTCGTCAAATCGCGCCAGAAAGCGCTCCCTCACATCAATTTCGGCCACTGGTTCTCCTTGTGATCTTGCAGTATCGCACCACACCGCACAAATCCATCAAAAGCCTTACGACAGCACGTCCGCATAGCGCCGCCGCCAGTCGTCTGACAGGGTGAAGTCATTAGCGGTAAGCGCACCCGCTTTCAAAAGCCCGTAAAGAAGCGTTTCTGGTCGCAACGGACGCACCTCGCGCACCTCCGCTTGCACAAGCGCATGACCCTCGAATTCGCTTACGGCCACCACCGTTGCATCCCTGCCATAGAAGCGGGAGCCTTGGGGCACGGTTTTACCCGTATCTCCCATCTTTTCACAATAGGGATACCTCGTATCCCAATTCATACGCCTAACCCGCACACGAAGCTCGCCCTCGGGCACGGGCCCTACGTTATTAGCCCCCTCGTCATAGCACAGACTGCTCACATGAGAATAAACATCCTTCTTCACCTCAATGCCCTTCGAGACCTCAACAGACGAGATGCCCCCAGGCAGCAAGCCGGAATCGACTGATGCCTCACCGATGACATCGGGCAGCGATAGACTCCGCCAGAGCCGGCTCAACTCCTCGACAGAGGCATTGCGCGCCGTGCGATCGAGAAGCTTGTTGCGCTCGGCTTTTTTCTGTCTATCGCTTTTGCGCAAGATCCCCCTTCTCTGCAGCGATTTCTTCGTGACAGCACCGCACGCCTTTGCCGATGAAAGCACGGCCTCATGCTCGGGGAACAAGGCAATCAGCGCCGAAGTCGTAGCCGGGGCCTTGCTCGAATCCATGCCGACAATTCGCTGGCTCACATCTTCGAGAACCGCCTTAAGCTCGTCGGGATCAACGGCAGCGGAAACATTGGCCTCAAGAACCCCGATCGATTGCAAATAACGCTTCGGCTTCTCCCCGAACAAACGCTCTGACATGTCAGAAAACATTCTGGCTAGATGCTTGTACTCGACATGAGCATCAAACAGCTCTTTGATGGTCTTCGGCTTGTCATTCGCGTCGGCATAGAGCACTCTGAAGCGCTCAACCATGGCTATGATCTCGGCGTCTCCACTTGCGTCCAAACCCGCCCGGCACCTCAGAACGCCCCGAGCACGCAGTTCGTCGGCCAATCCGCGACCGAACACTTCCGCGGCATAACGCTCTACTGTTCTCATCTTCGAACCGAACTCGGGGAATTCGGCGGCGATAGCTTCCAGCGAATCTGCAGGTTCTCTTTCTGCGAACAATGCCGCTAGCTCATCTACAAGCGCCGCAGGATCTACGCTGCGAGGACGGCCGCCAACTCCGCCCGTAGTGAATCCCCAAGCCTCGATCATGTCGCCGCGTTTCTCGTACCCGAGGGCCTTGTACAGCTTCGACAGCCTCTTACCCAAAGCCTTGTCCTTGTTATCGATTCCCGCCGTACTGCCATCAGGAGCCAGAGCACGGAGGTCGGCAATGGCTTTCTCTTCGCGTTCTCTGAGCTTCGGATCGGTAACATAGATGCGCTCTACCACGACACTCCCCCCTTGTCTCGATTGCCGTTGATGACAGTGTCTATACGCTGCTCTATCCCCTTGACCAGGTCTTCCAAGCTTACGGGACGCAACTCCACCTTCAGAACGAGTTTGGGAGGATAGGCGCTATCCCGTCCGCGCCAGTGCGTTATCGGCACGACACTCTCGATGGAAACCGAGAGGTACGGGAGAAGCAGCGCAAAAATTTGAACCGAATCGTTAGGATACGCACTCCAGTAACTGGCAGAATTATCGGTCATGAATCGTACGCCCCCAATACGCCCTTCCTCCGAGTGAGCATCGAGAAACATGCATCTTTCCCCTAAACTGCTAAAATAATGCACGCGCAGCTCGACCTTATCGCCAGCTACAAGAGCATCGCTCGGCATTCCATGCGCGAAGTCATCAGAATTCACACAGAGATACGTCGGCAACTGAGGAAGCAGGGACAGACAATGTTCCACTTGTTTTTTGACGTTGCGCGCAGAGATGTGCCGCGCGAAGGTTTTGGCGCTCAACCCTCCATCATGCGCGGTTCTGCACCTTCCCACCACCTCGAAATGCGCTTCAATGAAATTGCCATCGTCCTCGAAACTGATGGCGCTGGAACCCGAGGTGAGCATCGCCATGTTGCAGGCGATCGTCGCCAAATCATCTGCCTCCCCCAGCGTCCACGCCTCTCGGCAGCTCTCCAACTCTGGCCAAAAGTGCTTGAGGCTCGTCTTCTCATCGCGCATCACTTCCCAACGCGTCTCGTCGGTTCCGCGAGCCTTTAACACCATCACCTTCTTGTTCCAGACATCGCGCTCTTCAATACTAAGAAATCCGATGCCATATTTTCCCGGAGAAAACGACGAAGCAAATCGACTTATTTCACTCAAATTGCTTTTCCGCACCATGTAATAGTTCATTCGCAGTACATAGAGCGATCCGCGCTTATACAGCGCCACCTCTGCTTTCTCCCGCAATCCATCGACGAGACCCAAACCAGGAGTGTACGAAGAGGCGAGCCAGTAGTAATCACCGAAAAACGGCTGCATCACACGGAAGAGCTCCTCCGCATTTTCGATCGGCTCGAAGTCCTCATCGAACTCCCCTATCACCACATTTGATTTCAGATCGCGAGCAAACGCACGCAATATGTTGAGCATCACCTCGCCATGCGCGGCAATTACCAGATTGTCAGTATGAGAATGAGGCATTATCCCTCCTATCTACACGTAGCTTCTCGGCGCTAGCCGACAACCGACCGCGCGTTTCTCTTCAAGATCTTGATAAGGGCCTTGTTACGATGCCGGATTTCCTCATACGCTCTCTTCGCTTCTTTGAGCTCGCCTTTCAATCGCTGCTTTTCCAACGAGCATCGACTCAACTCACTCTCAAGACGCATTACTTCGGCACTCACCTCACTCATGATGGGATCGTCGGCCACTTCGAGCAAATGGCGCTTTGCACATTCGCCGAATGCCTTCCTGTCCGCCTTCTTCATGAGGGAGAATCGCACCTGGCTCCATGTATAGAATCGCTTGTCTCGCACATTGTCATCGGCCCCCGGCGCGCTTTCCTTGTACGCCCGCACCAGCCCCGCTTCGAGAAGTTCGGGCAGGATAACCTTGCGAAGGGCCTTCGCACCGCCCTCAATCTCGACAATTGGGCTGAGCTCATCAACACTCACGCCACCCCCGACCAAGCTGATGGCGTCGAAGACGAGCTTCTGGTCACCTACAAGCAGGCCTTCTCGGTCTGAGAGAACTTGAAGCTGAAAGGCGCGCTCCGCCTCTTCCCGTTCGGCATCCCCGCGCGGAAGCTCCTCATGCACGCCGGCCTCCCCACGTGGCGCCTCCTCGCACCGCAACTCCTCACGCGCGGCCACCTCCTCACGCGGCGTTTCCCCGCGCAGCGTCTCCTCGCACGGCGTTTCCCCGCATGCGGCCGCCTCCTCGCACGATAGCTCGGTCGCACCCGCCTCGGCTTCGGACAACACAATCTCCGGACAGGCAGTCACCTCCAGTATCATGGGGTTCTCCTGAGCGCCGTGCACAGGCTCGTCCACCCCGCCAAGATACTGATCGACATCAAAGTTGCGCGCTGCGCCGAATATGATTTTGAACGGCTCGCCTTGCACCGACTTCAATATCTGGCGCCAATCCCACAGAAGGCGAGCCACAAAATTGAAGAACTGCGGTACGCCTAAGGCAAGACGGGTATCGAAAACAACGCTGTAGGTGTCGCCCTTCACTGAGACAACCTGGAAAGCGGCTCCGCATGCGGCCAAATTCGCGAACGTGATGCCCGTGAGGGGGCCATCGGGTAAAGCCCGGCAAATACCCGGCGCAATGCGATCGCGCGGGACAACCAGAGCCTCGTCTTCCTCCAATTCCCTCATGAAGGCGAGAAAATACTCCACGACCTCATTGACATCGTCGAAATCGGTGGTGTAGCGATTCCAGAACGACATGAGCTCATCAATCTGGTCGGCGTTAATCTGAATGCCCACTATCTCGTGATGCTCTCCGTTCCAAACAATCTCTCCCCCGTTAAAGAACACCCAGTTGCCCGAAAGCAGCGTCAACATGAGCGCCGGAAAATCAAGGGTCGCCACGTTATCCGAGGAGCTTTCAGCTTCATCGTCATCCCCGTCTCGACGGGCAGCGTTCTCCTCCTCTATCTCCCGGCGCCGCGGGTTTTTCCCACTGAACCAGCGCTCAATTTCGTCCTGGATATCAAGCGGGCCCTCCCCTATCGGCCGTCCGTACTGCTGGATATCGAGCACCTTCCCATGCTCGTTCTCGCCAATACTCAGAAAGTAGATAACGTATGAATCCACCATATCAAAGGACTGGGGCGAATAAAGCGCGCCCTTGAACGATACATTCCCGTAGTAAGCCAGCACCTTGAGAAACAGGATGACGTCGCTCAACCCATCCAAAGGCAAACCCGCCACTTCAACCCTCTGTGATACCTCCGTGAAAGGCAGGCTATCCAAGTTGGCGAAATCCTCGAGGAAGGCATATTCCTCAGGATAAGGCTCGCCCGCGTCAAGGAGTCTCTGGGCCTCGGACAGAAAATTGCCGGCCGAGCTGAAAGTCTGCTCGTCCCCCTCAAACGTAAGGTCGAGAGTCTGGGCAAAGAAGGTGTTCGCATCGAAAGGCATGGTTTCTTCCTTTTCTCCTATTTGATCTTCGCCAGTACGTCTTGGAAGGTGGCGTAGTTCACCTTCACGCCGTCATCGAGGTCTATCTCTATCATCTGGTCGGCCAGGTGGTGCACGCGCTCCTCGAAGGCAGTGGTTTCGTCCAGCTGGTCGCGCAGCTTCTTGAGCGATTTCGCGATGCGCGTCTTCTCGGCTCCCACGGCCTCGGCTTCGGCCTCTTCCCCGTGCGCGATAAGGGTGCGGTAGCGCTCCTGCTGCTCATGAACGTAGTCGGTGCGCAGGCGCGCCAGAAGGTCGGGGCGATAGCGGTGCATGTACACGAGCGCCCTGAAGCCGTTTTTCTTGCCGGAATCGAACAGCCAGTAGATGGGACGCTTCTTGTAGGTCTTGCAATGGTCGGCGAAGAACTCCTTCACGAAGTAGTCGCGGATCACCTGGCGCGGGCTTCCCTTGCCGCCGAGGGCCTCGGCCACGTAGCGCAGGTTCTCCTCCAGCGTTTCCTCACCGTAGGCGGCGCGCACCCAGTTGACGAAGTTGCCCACGATATCGTCGTCGAAGTACTCGTCGTCGGTGATGGGCAGCACGTTGTCCTCATCGGGCATGAAGGTGGGCTCGGGCACCTGGGCGAGATAGTCGCTCAGCGTGTCGCCCTGGTTGGCCAGAATGAGGCCGTCTTTGTCCAGCGAGTAGCGCCCCAGCATGCAGCCCACGGCGTAGCTGATGAGCGAGACGATCTCGTCGCGGCGCGTGCGCACGTACTTGTTGCCCTTGAACGATTCGGGAATCTCCTCGGCGGTGTCGAAGATGCGCGCTACCGACACGTACTTGTCCTCCACCTCGATAGGCACCTCCCCCACCATGCCGTATATCTCCGCGAAGATGCGGTTCAGCTCTTCCTCGTTGGCCTTCAGCTGGTCGAAGCGAGCGTTCGCCTCGGCCTTCCAAGCCTCGTACTTATCGGCAATGAGCGTAGCCACTAAGCGGCCCTCCTTTCCTGAGAAAAGGTACGATTATCCTTGTATTTAAGTACAAATGTTTGTGTATTATTGATATAATGGATCAAGGTCAGCGGACTAAGCCCCGTGTGCTGGCAGCGCCTTCTTTCACGGAAGGAGGTGATTCGCCCATGGACTTGGTTATTCAGTTGCTGAAGCTTGCCGCCTCGGCGGTGGGGTTGGCGACGGCGATGGTCAAGGCCGTGTCCGCAGCACGGGGTTCGCGCCCCGAAACGAAGCCTGACCGCAAGCGCTAGCTCGCTTGCGGTCAGCAGAAACATAAACGGCGCTGCCCGCAACTTCGAACACGGGCATCCGCTGGCCGTCATTATAGCAGCGCCGACAAAGGGCGCGCAAGACGAGGGGCAGAGATGCCCCCACTTGCACGCACAAGCTTCTCCAGAGCCTATGATGTAGTCGCATATCCTCATTTATCAAGCCCTCCCGAGTCGGACGACACTTGCGCGGCCATCTTTTTTAAGCTGGTCTGCAACGAACGAAGCTTGATTATGTTCATAGGGCGCCATTGCTTGTACACGAACACTTCGCGCCCATCAATATCGACAGGCTTAGATGTGTAGAGTCTCCTCTCGCGGCCTTCTGGAGCAATCGCTCGCAGCAGAGGATGGCTGAAGCCCAGTAGAGCCGCGCTTGCTTTGGATGTGACAAACCTCTTTTTATCAACCGTGATCTCGCAAACCTCACGAATAGCTTTTAAAATGTCGGGAGCTATCTCTTCTTTCTGAGGCCTCTGCTCGGAAACGGGCGGCTCCGCAGATACGACAGGAATACATTCAGACGCCTCTCCTATCCGCAAGCCTCTTGTTTTGGTCGGGATCTCATCGGGCTCGAAACGAGCAGAATCCTTTATCTCAGGCAAAGAATTCTTATCTGATGATTGGGCCTTTGCGCTCTTATCAGCCCTCCCCGCATCCATCTTACCGGGGATTGCACTCTCCTCTTCCGCGCCATGAGGTGCGCTAGCCACAGAGCGCTTCGTTACCTGCAGCAATTCAAGCAAATCCGAAATGCCATTTCCCCTCGGAGACACGCTTGCCAACCCGTCCGGCAAAGCGTTTCTATGCCGGCGGGCCCAAGAGGAGGTCTGAAATGGCTTTATCACAGGTCGCTCTTCACGTCCGCACAACAACCAAAGTGCATCCACCCCTCGACCGTCAGCGGAGTCAACAGCGTTTTTATATTTGCTCAGGCATTCGGTGAAAGCGCTTCCCTTCTCGTAACAGCGCTCAACGCTTTGCATAGTCCTGAACTTCGCATCGAAAATCACCGTCGCCACAACATGATCAGAATCCGTCATAACCAAAAGAAAATCCGGTGTCCAATACGAGTCGAGATCTCCTCTGCCAAAGACATAGCGAGGTGTCGTCCGATGCAGAGCAATTCCCCCCTCTTCTCGTTCATCCCCGTAAAGCACTGGCTGGTAATACAACGTAGCCGCCATGTCGCCGCAACGAAGCATGTAACGATTTGCCACCGCCAGCTCATTGGTGAAATACGGATCATCCAAGCTGTACGTAATAGAGGCAAGGGAGTCGTCTTGCAGGGGGTCAGGCGCATAACCCTCGGCATGGAGGGCTGAAAGCAACTCGTAGAGTGTGTAGTACTCGTACAGCTTATCCATGCGCCGAATGGACAAGATGAGTCCATCGCGCGTCATATCGAAATAACCGAATCGTGACCATCGCTCCATAAGGCGATACACACGCACATATTGTCGAACCTCTTGAAACACCTTCGTTCTTCGCGGCATGCGGTATGACACCTCGGCAACATTCGGCAATGCCTGGCAGTAGGAACGCAAGAGCCTTGACCCTCGCTGACGAAGTGCCTTAAGGCGTTCGATTTGGGGCATCTCAGCTGTTATACAGGCCCGAACCACCGCCAAGGGAAGGAGAAGGCCCCCAGATAGCGAAGCGCCCTCGAGCCTGCGCGCGGTGTCCTCCAGCTTTCGCACCGCCTCCCGAGCCTTTTCCTCCACCTCGCTCACGCGCGAAACAACTTCACGCAAAAAAGCAAGAACACTTCGGTTCTCTGGATTGTCGAGACACTTTCTCATCGTAGCCGTTTGAAGCTTTCTCGGCATAACAGAACGACCAGATAACACCATGCCCGACCCCGCAGAAGTCCCATGAAGAACATGGGCGTTTTTCGCCAGCCAAAGCAACTCATTCGTGCCCACCTGGCGTGCCCGACGGCCATCTATGATCTCCTGTCGTCTTTCCGTGCGGCAATGGGGCATCGCACGAAATATAGAGAGTTCGCGCTCGTAGCATGACACGACCGCATCAGCCAGGCTGACAAAAGAGCGGACGGACCGCGACGAGTCCACAATTTGCCCGTCGAGAAACGACCTTCTCTCCTCTGCCATCAACTGGGGGTGAAGCATCCAGCGCATAGGCTCGGTTTCCTCAGATCCCAGCAGTATGTCAATCATTCCCTTTATCGAGCGCTCCTGGTTCTCGCGCTCACAAAGACAGGGTATGTCTCTCGTCCAAAAAAGAAAAGTTTCGCCGGATGCTGTGCGGAGCGTCACCCCAATAGACACGAATCCCAAGGCCATTCGGAACAGCCGCTGGTCGTCTTCGCCAAGCGAACAGACATAACGATGGTATCGTTCGTTTCCGTAGTCGACGAAATCGCCCACAGCGCTTACCGTAGGCTCTAGAAAGCTCTGCCCATCCAAGGTGAGCTTTACGCCAATGCGGCCGAGATCGTGTTTTGAGAGAAAATCGACCGCATATCGACCGCTCTCCCGAACGCACGCATCGTCTGCATAGTCTATTTCTCCTGTTCCCACTCTTCCAGCGAACAGCGGATATACACTGCCATTGGCAGCGGCGGCACCACGCTCCCAAAGCCGTAGCCTCAGGGCAAAGTCGGTAGATGCCTTAGGCGAAGTACTGGTAGTAGCCACTGTCTTGCCCCGCCTTCAACATGTGCTCAATTCGACTAGTTGTTCTGCCCAAACCTCCAACTCCCGCCAAGTCGTTCAAAAGACTCTCAAGACGCTCCGCTGGTCCGTTGAGCGACGGGAGCAGCTTCTGCGCAACTGCGAAATCAACAGGCGCATAAGCTGCCTCTGCCGTGGACATATTCATAAGGCGAGAGGTCGTCCCCAGGTAATCGCGGATCATCGACTGACTTCGTCGGCTCAGAGGGCTTCCGTGCTTGGCGAAAACATCAAATACCTCTTTAGTCTTTGCGCGCAGCTTCGAAGAAATGACATCGTCCTGACGGACTCCGAACACCTGCATGAGCTTTTCGTACGAGAACGGCTTCTCCGCCGCATAGTCCAAAAGAGGCTCGGTCACATCGTTCTCCATGAAGTCGATCGGCTGCGGATCAAGAGTGATGACCCAGCTACGGTCGAGGAACCGAGGTGAGAGTTCTTCGGTCGTATGATCAAAATTAACCGTTGCGATAAAGCGCACCCACGGCGGCACGATCAGATCATCGGGACCGCCGAGCGACAGCCGCGATGGCTGCCGCCGGAATGTGTCGCAAGTGCGCAGAAAGGGTGACCAGTAATGCTCGATAGAACTGAGATTTGCCTCATCGAGGAGGAACAGATACGGCGCAGGAGACACCACCGCACTGCGAGCCTCGGAATCCAAGCCCGAAAAGGCATCGAATACAGCCGCATTGGCGCGCTCAAGGGTTTTCGTAAAGGGGTTGTAGTAGCCGATAAAGTCCTTATAGGAAGTCCATCCTTTCTCAACCGACACCTCACAGAAGCGGTTCGCCCCTTCAGCTGATACGCCCAGCACATCGGCGAGAATATTTGCAAGACTCGTCTTTCCCGTACCCGGCATGCCAGCCAGTGTCACCACATAGCCCTGCATGAGGCAAGTCAGTAGATTGATCACCTCGTTACGGTCGTAATCGCGGCCTGCACCCTCGCAGATACCGCTTTCCAAGAAGCCAACTACCTCCTCATCGCCCATAGAGCTCTCGTCATCTCGAATCACAGGAGCGGCCAATTGGCTAGAGACTGCAACTCGCTGCTCGGGCGTCGGCTCGCAGCTGATCGTCTGAGCAGCACCAACCCCAGGCGCGACCGACTCGATGATTCGCCGAATCACGATGTTCTCGAGAATCTTCTCACTTCCCTTGAACCCACTGCCCATGCTCTCGATGATGCTGTCGATCTGCTCCTCAGCAACGATACGCTCGCGCTTGAGGCGATCAAGCTCCGCCTCCAAACGCTCGGCTTCTGCACGTTTCTCCTCTATCTCCTGGTTACGCCGCTCAATCTGCTCTTGCGCCTCGCGCTGATACCCCTCCACAACCTCATCATGCCGCTCTTCAAGCAAGCGAACCTTGGTTTCAAGCTTGCTTTTTTCCTGCGCAGCCTGCTCGATCCCCAACTTGAGATTCTGCAGCTGACGCATCAACTCTGATTCGGCACGCGCCACCTTCTCCTTCACCTGATCGTTTTCGATAACCTTCTCATAGAAATCACGGAAATGGTCATCGGAGAGCACATAAGCAGCCAGTTGATCCGTTGGGATGTTCTCAACCGATTGCGACTTCATGCGCTCCGGGAGACTCTGCCAATCCGCATACCCTTCGACCAATGCGACCATGCGATCACGGCGTTCCTCCGAGAAGCCGATCTTCGCCATCTCCTCTTTGTAGCGAGAGATGGCAGTTTTGAGCCGCTTCATCTGGGATTTTGAAATATCAACATCGCTGTTGAGAGCAATGCGTCCGAGCGCGTCGATAAGCTCACTATCGCTAATCCAGTCGTAGGCAACGACGGGATGTTCCATCTGCTGACGAAACTCCTCAGCCGACACGAACACCGCCTTGGTATCCTCGTTCTGATCGCAAAGGTCGATGGAGAACTCCAGGTTCGCTTCGTCCACTCCCGAAATACGACGCTCGAAATCAGTATCGGAAGCCGCTTCCAACGAGATGCGATCGCCCTGATGGATGGAGTATTCAAAGGGCCCATAGTAGAGCTTACGCCCATTATCGACCTGAGATACCAAGATGTAATTCGTCTGCGGCAGCGCCTGTCCAAGCCCCAAATGCACGGGGTCATCGAACGGGCGCTCAAACGATACGCGCTCCTGGATGTCCACCACCTGCATGAGCACGGAGGACAAGCCGTGCTGGCTTAATTTGGTGAACTCTATCATAGAATGCGGGCGCGACGGATTAATGATTCCGTTGTAGCGAGAAGACTCGTTAATCGGATAATAGCGGTTCTCCTGAATCTCGCTCGTCGACAGATTCATTATGACGAGCCTGCCATACATGGATTCCAGATCATCAAGACTATAAGAAGAATCCACCACCATGGGCAGACAGCCCTCGTCTGGAAACGCTGCTTTTCCGATAGGAGTGAAAACACCTTTTTCATAAACATACTGCGGATAGGAAAAACACCTCTGACCATTAAATGGGTAATCGACATACGTGAGCAATGTCTTGTTTACGCACTGCTCTGTGTCCTGAACTGCATGCTGTTCCTCAAGCTGAATCATTGTCTCTCCTTACCTACTCATGTTCACTCTCGTTTTACCCAAGTATTTAAACCTCATGTGGAAGGGGTTTCTCACCATGATCTTCAAGCTTCCGGGCCTCGTACTTATCGGCGATGAGCATAGCCACTAAGCGACCCTCCTTTCCTGAGAAAAGGTACGGTTATCCTTGTATTTAAGTACAAATGTTTGCGTATTGTTGATATAATGGAGCAAGGTCAGCGTCGTCGAGCCCCGTGTGCTGGCAGCGCCTTCTTCCACGGAAGGAGGTGATTCGCCCATGGACTTGGTTATTCAGTTGCTGAAGCTTGCCGCCTCGGCGGTGGGGTTGGCGACGGCGATGGTCAAGGCCGTGTCCGCAGCACGGGGTTCGCGCCCCGAAACGAAAGCTGATCGCAAGCGCTAATTGACTTGCGATCAGCCCGAAAACAAACGGCGCTGCCCACAACTCCAAACACGGGCATCCGCCGGCCCTCATTATAGCGGCGCTGGCGAAGGACGCGCAATAAACGACCCTTCGAGTGGCTAGGCTTTCTCGAACAACGAACATCGGGGCCAACGCAATAACGCTGATCCTACCGGCCAGCGCTCCGCTTGTCGGGACTAGGAAGCAGCAAGCCTTGCTTTCTGTTAGTTCGTCCATCTTCATGCGCACCATCAACCATCCATGTCTGCGCAAAATCGCTGCTTTGTTTCCTCTACAGCCCTTAATTGGCGGTCTCTCAGTCCCACAACTAACACTCGCCCTCTTCGATATTGCCAAAATAGACAGTTTTTGACCCACTCTTCGAGCGCAAGAAAGAGGCGATCCATTGCATGTCAATAGAATCATGTAGATAGAAGACAACTTCTCTGGGATACCCTTCGTCATCAACATCGACATCCCACCCCGATAGTGATGAGGGGCGAAGAGCGCCATCGCCGTTCGCTCCGACTGCAACCGAAAGATTTTCCCCTGGCATTAGAATCCCAGCCACGCTTTCGTCAAACAGAAAGACATCCGTATAAGCACTAGCACCCAGGTTTTTTAGATTTAAATCGAAGCAGTCGTCCGCTTTAGAAATTTCTAAACTCAAAAATGGACGTCTTCTGTTGCGGGACTCCCGAGAGTTTTTCTCCTTTTGCGCGAGATACTGAAAGAAAGAGAAACCTATGCCAAGCGCTCCCCCCAAATAAGCCAAAACCGCCTCCGGACTAATTGTTCGATGGTCAACTATGTGTATGTTGTAGAGCACTGTCACGCAAAACGGAATTAGCGCCACAACAAGAGAGAAAACAACGCCTGGATGTTGCCGCCATAATTTGGCCAACCAAATACTGATCCTTTTGGACAATACTTTCACCATTATCGCCTTCCTAAACCATCGGATGTTTTCCGAAAGCCCGTGACAGCTCAAAACTATCCCAGTTCGATTCAACCAACTCGATGCATTTTCTTGGAACTGTCTTTGTTCGCAAAAGAGAGAGGTCCTCAAAAAAAGGAATTGCCAGCACGTCGGAAACCGTTGTGTTCAATGTAGGGTTTATTTGTCTAAGCATAACCTCGGCTACAGATGAATTTAGTAGCGCCAAGATGCCATCCTGCTCAATGCCCCTTGCCACCCTGACCGTCGGAGAACCCGAGCTAAACCCATAGCCGCTCCTTTTCAATCGGAAGCTCGTCCTGTCGGAAGTAATAAGACCCCAGCAAATTGCTTCCGTCTCATTAAAACCATCTTTAGGCATTCCGCCGTGAGCAGAATAAAACTCTTTAGCACCGTCTGACCAATCGACAAGTTCGTAATCTAAACCCGACCATCGAGAAAAACCCCCTCCGTTGGCGTACGGCAGCCACCTTAATCCAATAGAGCCAAAAGATACCTCCCACCATTTTCTAATAAAAGCATCGTTGCCATGCGTTTTAGTTCTCCCTCCTGACTCGCACACACCTGCTAGGGAAGGCCCGCAAAATGCCTCCAACATTGCATCGCTGGCCCAGTAGGCTATGGGGGTGCCGGGGATGGATTTGAAGGAGTCGGAGGAGCGGCGGTACAGTCCATGATGGGACATTGGAAACTCGATCGGAACACCTTGTTTGTTTAAGTCTGCATACTCTACACGAGTATAGCTGCCAGGTATCACGGATTTCGCATTCTTAAACACCGTGGCGCTCGTGTTGAAGGCAATGCGCATCACCATGTGATTCATGTATACGAGAGATGCTATTGACTTCTCTGACAACATACGTTCGCGTAATTTCTCGTAACTACCCAAGAACATCCAGGACTCCATGGTGACCATGGCCGAATAGCCCTCGGGCTTCGCAAGGGTGAAGCCGCGTTCGATGAAGCAGGTGCAGAGGTCGCGCTTGCTGTCGGGGTAGCGCTTCTTTACCCAGTTGGCGAGCCATTTGTCCATGTTGGACGAGCCCATGTAGGGCGGGTTGGCGATCACGGCGTCGTAGGTTTCCGCCAAAGGCTCGCAGTTGGCGAGCATCTGGGTAACGGCGGCATGGGGATGGTAGGCCAGAAGAACGCCGCCGGCCTCGCGGGCGTCCAACTCGTCGTCGGCTTGCTCCAGAGCGGCAAGATCCTCGGGCTCGGGCACAAACAGGCTGCCGCACTCCCCCATGTGGGCCATGGCATCCAGCAGCGCCGTGCGCTCGGCCAGGTAGGGCATCTCCTCCAGCTCCTCCTCGGCGAGCTCGGCCGGCTTCAAGCACACGATACGGGCACTCACCTTGTCGGCGCGGCGCAGGAAGCGGGAATCCCATTCGCAGGCGGTCATGGCCAGGGCGAACGAGGCCATCTGGGCCGCACGGGGGTCAATCTCGCACCCGGTGAGGTTGTTCTGCAGGATGAGGCGCGGGATGTCGCGGCGCACGTGGCCCGCCTCCTCATATATGGCAGCCAGCAACTTGAAAGCATACACGAGAATGTGGCCGGAGCCGCAAGCGGGATCGATGACCTTGATAGCCTCGGGAGTTGAAGCGGGATGGGAGGGACGGCCGAAGCCGTCCCCTACGGGCCCAGTCGGGGCGGCGCTCGGGGCGGCCCCTTCTTCCCGTACAGCATCCAAAGCCCCTTCTGCGCCCAGATCGTCGGGAATGTAGTAGGGCATCTGCTCGGTCAGGCGGGAATCGGGGTGAGCCTGCATCCACAAACGTCCGAGGGAGTTCTCGGTCAGATAGCGCACGATCCAATGGGGCGTGAACAGCTGGGTGGCCGGCGCTATGGCGCCCGCATCGGCCTTCTTCCCCTTCTTGAAGCTGGCGAACACCTCGTCCTTGCGCTCGCTGACGTAGTACTGGTACATCCAGCCGACGATTTCCACGCCCTCGCGCCAATCCTCTTCGGGAATATCGTCCACTAGGCGCTGAACCACGCTGCCGCGGCGCAAGAGCCCCTCGGGCAGCAACAGCTCCATGGCGGCGCCCACGGGCTCGAACACGTCGGGCAGACAGGTAGCAAGCTCGCGGCACTGGGCCAGGAACAGGTAGCGGAACAGCTTCTCGTCATCGGAAGCCGCCACCAGGGCGGAAACTTGGGCGGCATCGAGGCCCTCGATGGGCACGTCCAGCGCCTCGCGCAGCACCTGCGGGGCGAAGGAGCCGTCCTCGGCCGACAGCATGCGCACATGGCTGGGCAAACGGTCGTTCAGCTCCATGAAGCGAATGGCGATCAGGCGATTGAACCAGGTGTAGGCGGCCGCATCGACAAGGGCCTGGTAGGCCTCGCCGTAGCCCGCTCCGTCAGCGGGCCCTAGACGGCGAATGAGATCGGCCCGCTGGCGGCGCTCCACCACCGAAAGGGGGCGTCCGGAAACGACATCGGCCGATGCCAGATCGTAGCCGTTCTCGCGAATGCCGAAGCGAGCGGCCTGCAGGGCAACCTGGGCCATCAGCTCGCGCCGGGCCCACATGCAGAAGTTCTTGATGGCGGTATCGTTCACGACAGCCCCTTTCCCTAGCGCACGCTGACCGAATCGTGGTCGGCCAGGGCGGCGATGAGCTTCTTGCGGATGTCGGCCACATAGGCGTCGATGTCCGCCTCGGATGAAAGGCGCACGGCGCGGCACAGATCGCGGCGCTCGATGGTCTTGGCGTGGGGGCGGCGCGGCGCGGCGGACTCCTCGGCTCCAGCCCCCTGCTCGGGATGGCACGGCGCCGGCACCGCTCCCGGAGCGGGCTTCCTGATCGTCACGCCCTCCTCCCGGCGAGTGCGCATGGCCTGCTCGCGGGCGGCGGCCTCGTGGGCTTTCGCTATGACGCCGTCAATGGAATTGAGCTTCTCGCTGCGCCAACGATCCAGCTGGGCGGCAAGGGCATCCAGCTGGGCGCGGGTGGTGGCGGCAACAGCCTGGCTCTTCCGCGCGGCCAGCTCGCGATCGATGTCATCCATGAGTCCGGAGGGCATATCGACGCCCGCGTCCCCGGCATAGTCGCGAATCTCGCCCAAGACCACTTCCATGGTGTCCAGAAGATCGGACCGACCCACGCGCAGCACATCCTCATGGGCCCGGCGCACGGCATCGCCCAAGGCCGACAGCTCGCTCATACGGCCGTAGGGCGCGGGATCGCGCAGAATGGCCGCCATGTCCTCCAGAGCCTGGCGGGCCTCAGCGGAGCCCAAGAGATAGGCGCTCTCGCCCGCCATGGCCTCGCACATCTTGGCGGCGTCGTCGAACAGGCGCTGCTGGTTCGGGAAGAAGCCCAGCACCCGCTCGGCATCCTCCGACCAGTCGAGCAGCTCGTCCTCGGCGTCGGCGAACGCCTTTAGGAAAGCCACCTCGTCGGCCTGGCTCTTGAGAATCTCGCTGACCAGGTGCAGCCCCTGCTCCACGACGGCGCGACCGGGATAGTCCCGCCGCTCGTACTCGTTGGTGAGCAGCTCGCGGGTACGGTTCTGCCGGCCCTCCAGATACTCGCGCACCGCACGAGTGAGACCGTCGATGTCCTCGGGAGCGGCAGAGGCACCGGGCAGCTCGCGCAAAAGCGCCCGGGCGCTGCCCGTCAGCGCGGCGGAGGGCAGCTGGCGCTTCTTGATCTCCAGGCTATCGGCGCCCTTGTTCCCAAGATTATCGACAATGCGCTTGCGCTCGGCCGGATCCTGGGGGTTCAGCACCTTGCCGGCAAGGCGCGCCTGGACCCGCCCTTCAAAAAGCAGCCGCGCCACCACGGCGGCCACGTCTACCTCGCGCCAGCCGAAGGGACGGCCGCCGAACTTGCGCTGCAGCTCGCCCATGGTGGTGTCCACATGGAGGCGGTTCTGGTTCTCAAGGTACGTCTCGACCTCTTCCACGGCACGCTCGTTGGCGCCGTCGGTGCCGGCCAGGGTCCCCTGGGCCGTGCCGGCCAGCACGGCGACGACATCGGCGGCGCCGTCGGCCGGCGCCGTAATGTAGCCGGCCTTCGTGAACACCGAGTTCACCAGCTCGTCCAGAGCGCCATCAAGCGTCGCCTTCACCGTGCGGCCGCCGAGCGCCCGGCGCTCCACCATGCGCCCGTTCACGGCCACGCGCGCCTCGCCGATGGCCTCTTCCAGATACTGGTTGGCCTCTTTGCGGTTGCGGTTGGCCTCGGCCTGCTTCCCCTTGATGATGTCCTGCTTGCTGGCCGGCAGCGCGGGCACGTTCTGGGTGTTCACGTACTTCTTGATGCGGGCCGCGTTCAGCAGCGCCTCGAAATAGCGGTCGTCGGCCTCGGGCAGCACCACGAGCGCCTGGTCGGCGGATTTCAGCGCCAGGGTGCCGTCATCGGCCTGGGACAGCTCGGGCTGCCCCACCGTAACGATATTCAGCTTCATGCCGCCTTGGGGCGCACCGTAGATGGTATCGTCCACGAAGCGGTCGAAGGGGAAGTCGTTGGCGCCCTTGCGGTACTTATGCGAGGTGTACAGCCCGTCGAAGACGATCTTCTTGATCTCCTCGGTAATGGCCGCCACGTCCACCCGCGTATCCCTGATCTCGCGCGCCACATCCTGCTCCTCGTCGGTGAGGAAGTGGTAGGCGTCGCCGTTGCGAGCCACGTAGTTCTCGCGCACCAGGCGGTCGAGCGAGCCCTTCACCGTATCGCGCAGCACGATTTTGTCCGCGGCCATGTCGTCCACCATGAGGATGGCGATGTTGCCCACGGTGGGCTTGATGTCCCTGATGTAGCGAATGAGGTAGAGGGTCTTCAGCACCTCCACATCGGCGGGCACGAGCCCCGCAGCGCCCTCGGCGGCGCGGGCGGCCCGCTCGATCACCTGGCGGATGCCGTGCTCGAGGAAGGTGGCGATGGTGTCGTAGAAGCGCCACAGGGGCACAAGCGCCGTGTTCGGCGCGTCCTGCACCTTCTGGGCCGCCTCCTGGAAGCCCGAGAGCATGGATCGCTCGCCGCCGGAAAGATGCTTGCCGGAATTGCCGTGCCTGCGAATTTCCGCGAGCACGCTCGGCATGATCTTGAACTGGTAGTCGGCGAAGGGGTAGGTTTCCACGAAGTCGACCGGCCCCACGTAGCCGCGCAGGTCGGACTGGCTCTCCTCGAAGGTGAACAGGTTCTTCAGCACGGCGGCCTGCTCGTCGTACTCGGCGGCCAGCAGCGCCCGGGCGGCGTCGGTCTTCTCCAGCACGCGGCGCTTGATGACCTCATCCACGCTGGAGGACGACAGCGACAGCCGTGTGCTGAAGCGACCCTGGATCTTCGAGAAGTCGTTGCCGGCCACTTTAGTGATCTCGTCGATGGCCTCCTGGCTCGTGACCATGACCCACACCCGGCCCGACCCCTTGGCGCCCAGATCCTCCACGAGGGTCTGCAGGTTCAGCATGAGGTTCACGTCGCTGCCGATGAACTGGCCCACCTCGTCCACCATGAACAGCAGGCGGAACGCCCCACCGCACTCCCCGGCGCGCCGGTCGGCATAGGCGACGATCTGCTCGGTGAGCTCATCGGGGGAAATGACCGCCCGCTCCGATCCGTCGAACCAGTGCTGGGCCGCCTCGCGGCTCATACCGAGCACCTCCTGCATCACCTCGACGATGTCGTCCTCGAAGAACTCGTAGTTGGCGCGGTCGGCCAGCCAGTCGCCGCCGTTCACGCGAGCGAAGGCGGCGCGGAACTCATCGGTCTTCCCCTGGCTTTCCACGAACTGCTCCATGCGGGCGAGCTTCAGGTCCTCGCCGTAGAAGCCGAGGTGCTCGTAGAACACACGGGCGAAGGCGAGCAAAAGGGCCGTCTTCGCCTCGGAGCCGCCCTTCCAGTGGCCGCCCTTGGAGTCGATGTTGAACAGGATGGACTCCGTGGGCACGGCGGCGGCGCGGCGCATGCGGGAGTAGACCATGGGGTCGGCCACCTTGCCGTCGAAGTAGTCGACGGCGGCAACACCGCCCACCTCGCGGTTGGCCAAAAGGTAGCTGAGCATCTTCAGGAAGTGCGACTTGCCGCTGCCGAAGAAACCGGAGACCCACACGCCCACCTTGTCCGTGGGCACGTCGATGGCCCGGTCGTAGGCCTCGAAGAAATCGGCGAAATGGCGCTGCAGCTCGTTGGTGACGACGTACTCCGAGAGCTCCTGCTCGATGGAGGCCGTATCGTCCTGGGCCACTTTGATGACGCCGTTGATGGACCGATTGATATCCTTGGCGAACAAGTTCTTGATCTGCACGGGCTTGCTTCCTTCCTCAGAGTTCCCCATAGATTCGCCGCGATCAGACCAAGCTGAAGGCGCGGTAATAGTTGCCGTCCTCCAAACCCCGGCCTTCCGCGCCCGCGAACAGGCGCATGGCCGAGCCGTCGTAGCAGCCGGGATAGGCCACTACCAGCGGAATGTCGGAGAACAGATGCTGGATGTTGTCGAGCAGGGCATGGGTGCGCAAAAGCGGGTACACCTCGCCCACTCCCGTGATAAGCAGCACGTCGCCCGGTTCATGGGGGCCGTAGTCGAGGGCCTGGGCGAAGGCGTCGGTAGAGGCGGTCTTGCGCAGCTGGTCGAGCAGGGCCGTAGTGCCGCGCTTGGCCTCCATGCGCGGGATGGCATCGGCGATGCGGCGCTCGTCGCAGATGCCGAGCAAAAGATCGTAGAGGTTGCGCTCCACCAGGCGGCAGGGCAGCGTGCCGGCCTCGCTCTCGTGAACGAGACGCGCGGCAAGGTCGCGCACCTCGAGCTCCAGGGCCGGGTCGTAGCAGAACAGGTAGATGCCCACCTCGTTGCCAAGGCCGCGATTCGCGAGGAAATCGGGGTCGGCAAGCCGCTCGCGCAGAACGGCCTCGCGCCGGGCGAGGTCTTCGCGAGCCTGCTGCAAGAGGGACGAAGAGGTCATGGCTACAGCACCTCCATCACGTTGAAGGCGGGCAGCCAGCGCTGATCGCCATTGCGGTATATGGCATCTCTCAGGCAGGGATCCATAGCGAAGGGCAGCAGCTCTTCGCTGCGCGGCGCGGGCACGTACCCCGCTTCGTAGAGCGCCTCTGCCAGCACGCCGCCGATACGTCGCACCGTGCTCTCGCTCCACGAAGCGGCCTCGGCATGATCGACCTGGTAGCGGGTGAGGAACCCGTTGATATCGGCGCGGGTGATCGCGTAGTCCAGCGTACGAAAACGCGGGGCTATCTCCTCATTCATAAAAGCGGCCATAAGCGGATAGACGCGCATCATGGCATACAGGTTGATCTGCGCTGAGCGCTCCTTCGGGCCTCGAGCAGCCAAGCCCACCAGACCTTCGTCGTTAAGTGACTCCAGGCGCAGCATCATCGTGCGGGCAACGCGACCAGCTTCGCGCGTCGTAGGGTACTGGAAGATGTTGTCGGCCACGGCGCGACGGACGATCTCGTCGCCGGGAACGCCGTCGAAGCGAAGACTGGCGACCATGCGCAGCTCGCGCAGCATGAAGTGTTCCCGCGAAAGCGACCCGTCCTTGCGCTTACCATCCCGTGCCGTCATGCGATCCCCCTAGCCAGGTGCATTCCTTTCCCAAGGTAATTTTGACGGCGCATTCCGAAAAATCGTTGCGCAACAAGGTGCATGGGGAAAATGATCGCGCTGAGATGGCAAAGCTTCATGAAGGGGCAGGTAGAGGTCTTTACCTGCACAGGAACGAGACAGGAAGCGAGACCCTTGAAGTGGACCGCGAAGAAAGAGAACAGGCATAAGAAAAAGTGCCGACCGACACTTTGTGCTAACTCATGCAGCGAGGGATGCTCAGAAACGAGCACCCCCCCCCCGCAGCATTAATTCGGGGGTAGGCACGATGCTCCTTAGTGACAGCACGTTCACGCAGGGTGACGCGCGAATTTCTCTCTCAGAGATAGTACCACAAGAACCCGGCCGAGACGCTCGCTGCGGACAACCAATCGGCGATGGCTGGGACCTGCCCCACCTCCTCCGCGATCCTCGTGCGCACAATCGGATTTGAGGCCCGGGCCGCGCCCCGCTCCCCTACTCGTGCAACCGGCTTTGGGCCCAGCCCTCGTCGATGGCGGCGTTGCAGCGCTCATCGAGGGCGGCGGCGCACTCTTCGGGCGTTACCTTGCCCATGAGCAAATCGCGGATGCAGAGGTGGAAGGCCTCGCGCACGGCCAGGGTGTCGGGGGTGTCGCCGGTGAAGTCCACCACATTGCCGATGTTGCCGACGAACAGGTCGTAGGCGGGAATGGCGTCGCCGTAGCGCTCGGCCACGCGGTTCGATGCCGGCAGGGCCCCGGCGGCGAAGTCGAGCCAGCGATCGCTGCCGTAGACGAAGGAGATGAAGTCCTTCGCCACCTGCACGGACGCCTCATCGCCGTTGTCGAACACCTGGAAACCCGAGACGAAGGTGGTGGCGCAGCCGTCCTCGTCGGGCCCGGGGAAGTTCACGAGCCCCACCGTGTCGCCATAGCGGGTAATGGAGGCGTTGTTCACCATGTAGATGGCCAGCTGGCCGGCGCGAAACAGGCTGGAGCAGTCCTCGATCTCCAGGTTCTCGGCGTGGGGCGGGAACCACCCGCGGCCCACCCCCTCCTGAATCCAGCGCAGAGCCGCCACGCCCTCGGGCCGCGAGAGGGCGAAATGCCCCGTCTCGTCGTAGAAGGACGAGCCCGCCGAGCGCAGCAGCGTCATGATATGGGTGTCGCCCTGGGACGAGGCGGCGTACATCATCAGCGGGAAGGTGCCCGGGGGCAGCTCGGCGGCCAGGGTATCCAGGATATGGGTCCACTCATCCAGCGACCAAGCGGTGATGCGCCCCTCGGCGATGAAGCGGTCAAGACCCGCCCGGCGAAACAGCTCCTTGCTGTAGCCGAGCACATTCTGCCGCGCCAGGTAGGGCATCAGGTACACGCGGCCTTCCACGGTGCTGGCGTCCCACAGGTAATCGGACACATCGGCGCGCAGGTCGGGCGCGATGATGTCGTCCAGCGGCACCACGCGCCCGGTATGAACATAGGTGGACGTGTTGAAGTAATCGCCGTAGAGCACGTCGGGTGCCTTGTCGGTATCGAAGGAGTCGGTCACGGCCTCGTCGTACTGGTTCTGCTCGAATACGATGACCTCCACCTTCACGGGACGACCCTCGTAGTGTGCCTCGAAGTCGGCGGCCATGGCCTCGATGACGGTCTCAACCTGGGTGATGCTCTCGTCGAACACCACACTGTGACCGGTGCGCGGCACCTTCACCACGAGGTGCACGGGCTCTTCCCTCGATGGCGCGCAAGCATGCAGCCCCGCCGCGGCGCAGGCCCCCAGCGCCGTTGCGGCCACGAAACCGCGCCGGGTCAGGAAACGATCCGTCCAATGGACTCGGCGGCCCGTCTCGCTCATGACAGCCCCTTTCGCACGGCCTCCAACTTCTGCAGCATGAGCCCCACGTTCAGGGGCTTGGGCAGGAAATCGTCCATACCCGCATCTAAGGCCCGGCGGCGGTCCTCCTCGAACGTGGAGGCGGTACAGGCGAAGATGAGCACCGTGCCCGCATCGTCGCGGGGCAGATCGCGGATGGCCCGGGCCGCCGCGTAGCCGTCCATAACCGGCATCTGGGCATCCATGAAGATGGCGGCGAAGTGTCCCGCCGCCGACGCCTCGAAGGCGGCCACGGCCTCGGCGCCGTTGCAGGCCACCGTGACTGCGAAGCCCTCCTCGGTGAGGATGCTCGCGATGATGTCGGCGTTCAGCTCGTTGTCCTCGGCCACGAGGATCTCCACCGGTGCGCTCGAGACCGGCTCAGACGCCTCGGCGGCCGCCAGCTCGCCTGTCGTTGCATCCGCACCCTCGGCCGCGACAGCTCTCACGTTCGCAGAATCGGCATCCGCTCCCCCAGCGGCAGCTTCCCCAACCGCGAGCGCCGCGCCCGCCGCCTCCGCGCGGGCCGCCTCTTCCGCAGAAGGCTCCCCAGCCGCCTGCCCCGCAGCCCCCTCAGCCGCTGTGTCGTCGCAGCGGGCCAGATCCAGGGGTAGGGGCAGCTTCACCGTGAAGCAGGATCCCTCGCCCAGCGTGCTTTCCACCGTCAGGGTGCCGCCCATCTGCTGCACCAGCAGATAGCTGATGGACATGCCGAGCCCGGTGCCCTTCTGGGACTCGCTGTTGCTGTTGCGCTCCTGGGTGAACACGTCGAAGATCTGCCGCTGGAATTCCGGCGTCATGCCGCAGCCGGTATCGGCAACGGCAATGGTCAGCTGGGCCTCGCGCCCCGACGCGGCCACGAACTCGCTCGCCATCAGCGTGATGGTGCCGCCCTCGGGGGTGAACTTCACGGCGTTGGACAGGATGTTCATGAGCACCTGGCTGATGCGCACCTCGTCGCCCACCAGATACGGGCGGCTCACCCCGTCGCAATTCCGCTCGAAGCGAATGCCGCGCACCTCAACGGGCTCGCGCTGCATGGCGCACACGTTCTCGATCATCCCGATCGCGTCGAAGGGCTCGTGGACGAGCGTCACCTTCCCCGCCTGCAGCTTCGACACGTCCAAGATGTCGTTCACGAGCGAGAGCAGGTACTGGGCCGCCTTGCCGAGCCGGCTCACGTAGCCGGCCATGGCCTCCCTGTCGTCGATATGGCGTTCCATCAGGTGGTTCAGGCCGATGATGCCGTTTAAGGGCGTGCGGATCTCGTGGCTCATGTTGGAGAGGAACTCGGTGCGGGCGGCCACTTCGGCCCGGGCGCGCGCCGATTGGCGCACGAAGCGCAGGATGAGGGCCATCATGATGCCCACCACCACGAGGGTGGCCGTGATCATGCCCACCGTAAGGGCCATGAACGGGGCGAAGCGCTCGGCGAACACCTCGGTGGGCACGGCCATGATGAACGACCAGGCAGTGCCCTCCACCGGCGCGAAGGACATGACGAGCCGCTCCCCTTCCCCGGTCGTGCAGTTGATGACGAAGCTGGCCCCCTCGGCGATGTTGCGGCGCACGTCCTCGATGGTGACGCCGCCCTCGATGGAGCCGGATTCCAGCATGGCGTAGAAGTTGTCGCGGCCGGCCAGGTCGGTGGCGGGGCTGGCGCTGACGATGTAGTACCCCTCGGCGTCCACCACGCTGGAGACACCCTGGTCGCCGAAGCTCTCGATGACGAGCTGGTTGGAAATGGCCGACAGGTCGCTACGGCCGAGCAGCCCCACGAAGGTGTGCTCGCCGATGCGCAGGTTGTCCAGATCGACGCCGAAGATGAGCGACTCCTTGGTGGTTTCCAAGCGCCCCATCTCGTCGTCGTACAGCGTGGCGAAATGGCCGCGCTCTCCCCTGAGCAGCTCATCGTAGCTGTGCTCGTCGGCATCCAGCACGAGATAGGAGCTGCTGTAGAGAACGCCCTGGTCGTCGATGAGGTACAAGGCGTTGAACAAATTAGACGAGGCGGCTTCCAAATTCAGCTGCTCCTGGGCCTCGTGCACGTCGCGCACCTCGTAGACCCCCATGCGCTTGACCACCGCGTCCAACCGCCCGTAGGCGTCATCCAAGGCACCCTCGATGGTCTCCACGTCATGGCGGGAAATCTCGTCCACCGAGGTCATGAGGTTGTTGCTCACCGTGGCCGACAGCTGCGCCAGATACACACAGGCGGCCCCCGTGATCAGCAGCACCGTTACGGCCACGATGGCGATGTACTTTCCTCGGTTCACGGGCATCCTCTTGTCCGGCTGATGACGTTTTCCCAACGACAGTGTAACACTGAACGGCCGCGGGCTCAAAGGACGGCCAGGTGAGAGAGGAAGGCAACGGGGCCGTCCCTCGGCGGAGCGGCCCCGTTGAGAAGATGCGGGCGCTTCTCTACCAGCTCGCTTCCAGCGCCTTGATGGCAGCGTAGAAGCGCTCGTTCACCGGCGTGGGAATGCCGTGGGCGGCGCCGAGGCGGTTGATGGTGCCGCTGAACAGCTCCACCTCAGTGGGTCGGCGGGCCAGCACATCCTGGCGCAGGGAGGGCATGCCCGCTGGGTTTAAGTGGTCGATGATGTCGAGCCAATAGGCCACGTCCGCATCGGTGAGGTCCACGCCCTCGGCCCGGCCCACCGCGGCCACCTCCCCCATGGCCCCGATCATGGCCTCGCGGGCCTCGCCGGGGGCGTGGATGCCGTCAAAGCAGCAGTCGTACACCGCGCAGGCCTGGTTCACCCCCACGTTGCAGATGAGCTTGCCCCACAGCTGGTGGCGGATATCCTTAGGGCAGATGAATGGCTGGTCAATGGCGGAAAGCCAGGCGGTCACCCGCGCGAGGTTCGCCTGCTGGGCAGCGCTGGCACCGTCGCGCACGCCCAGGGCGAGCACCCCCACGCAGCCGGCGGTGACCACCGGGCCCACCTTGCGGGAGTCCATCTGCTGGGCCACGCACAGAAGCACCCGATCCCACCCGAAGCGCTCGGCGAGCACCTCCTCGCTCGTCACCCCGTTGAGCACCGAGATGATGGCGGTGTCAGGCCCCACGAGCGGCGCCGACTGCTCCATGGCCTCGGCCAGGGCGCCGTACTTCACCGCGTAGAGCACCACGTCGAAGGGGGTCTCGGCGGCCTGGGCGGCGGCCTCGACATAGGTCAGATAGGTGGCGGCGATGGGCTCGCCGTTGAAGATAGTGGGTTCGGCGCGATACGCCGCCGTGCGGGGCGCATCGGCCACGACGAACACGCCGTCGGCCCCCATGGCGCGCCCGAAGCACCCGGCATACATCGCCCCGAGCGACCCGAACCCTACGATGGCGACGCGCTTGATCTCGTCCATGGCCTACTCCATATCTTCCAAGCGACCGTGCTTCTCATAGCGGGTCACCCGGGCAATATGGTTGTCGTCGTCCACGAATACCACGCGCGGGGCGTTGGCGGGCTCGGCGAACTCCTCGGGGGTCATGCTCGCGTAGGCCATGATGATCACCTTATGGCCCAGTTCAACGCAGTGGGCCGCGGCGCCGTTCACACAGATCATGCCGCTGCCGGGCTCGCCGGCGATCACATAGGTCTCGAAGCGGTTGCCGTTGTCGATGTCCACCACCTGCACGCGCTCGTACTCCAGGATACCGGCCGCCTCGGCGAGCGCCGTATCGATGGTGATGGAACCCACGTAGTCCAACTCGGCCTGCACGACGGTGGCGCGGTGGATCTTGCCCTTCAGCACATTCAGCAGCACGGGTTACTCCCCTTCCTCGTACAGGAAATTGTCGATGAGGCGCGTGGAGCCGATGTAGACGGCCATGGCGATCAGGGCCGAGGCACTGATGCGGTCGGTCGGCTGCATGGTGGCGCCGTCCACCACCTCGATGTAGTCGATGCGGGCAAGCGGTTCGGCTTCCACAATGGCCGCCATAAGGGCGCGCAGGGCCGCCCTGTCGCGCTCGCCGGCGGCCACGGCCGCCTCGCCGGCGCGGATGGCCCGGGACAGCACGAGGGCCGCCTGGCGCTCCTCGGGCGACAGGTAGGCGTTGCGCGAGCTTTTGGCCAGACCGTCCTCTTCGCGCACGATGGGACAACCCACCACGGCCACGTTCATGTTCAGGTCGGCCACCATGCGCTTGATGATGGCCAGCTGCTGGGCGTCCTTCTGACCGAAGAAGGCCCGGTCGGGCTGGACGATGTTGAACAGCTTCGTCACCACGGTGCACACGCCGCGGAAGTGCCCCGGACGCGAGGCGCCGCACAGGGCGTGGGTCAGCGTCTCCATGACCACGTAGGTGTTGTGGGCCGGCAGATACATCTCCTCGGCCGTGGGATGGAACACCGCGTCCACCCCATGGGCATCGCAGATGGCGCCGTCGCGATCGATGTCGCGGGGATAGGCGTCGAAGTCCTCGTCGGGCCCGAACTGCAGCGGGTTCACGAACACCGACACCACCACGCGGTCGCAGGCAGCGCGGGCCGCATCCATCAGGCTCTCGTGGCCGGCGTGGAGCGACCCCATGGTGGGAACGAGCCCCACGGTGAGCCCCGCGGCCTTCCAAGCGGCGATTCGGGCCTTCATGGACCCAACGGTTTCGATGATCTCCATGGTGGCCTCCTACAGGTTCTCGAGCACGCCGTCGGGCGCGGCGTAGCAGTGCTCGGGGGCAGGGAACGTGCCGTCCTTCACGCAGCGGTCGTACTCGGCGTAGGCGCCCCTCATGACCTCGCCTACCTCGGCGAAGCGGCGCACGAACTTCGGCGTGAAGTCGGTGAAGGTGCCCAGCATGTCCTGGTTCACGAGCACCTGGCCGTCGCAGCCGGCCCCGGCCCCGATGCCGATGGTGGGGATGGTCAGCTCGGCCGACACGCGCGCGGCCAGCTCGGCGGGAATGGCCTCCAGCACCACGGCGAAGGCGCCGGCCTCTTCCACGGCATGGGCGTCTTCGAGCAGCTTGCGGGCGGAATCGGCGGTCTTGCCCTGCACCTTGAAGCCGCCGAGCGCATTGATACCCTGGGGTGTGAGCCCGATGTGGGCGCATACGGGAATCTGGGCGGCCACGATGGCGCGGATGCGGTCGGCCACCTCCACGCCGCCCTCCAGCTTCACAGCGTTGGCGCGCCCCTCCTTCATGAGGCGGCCGGCGTTCACCACCGCGTCGTAGACGCTCGCCTGATAGGACATGAAGGGCATGTCGATGACCACGAGGGCCCGCTTCGTGCCCCGGGCCACGGCCGCGCCGTGATGGATCATGTCCTCCATGGTGACCGACACGGTGTCGCCCAAGCCCAGCATCACGTTGCCGAGGGAGTCGCCGACGAGGATGGAGTCGATGCCAGCCTCGTCCACGAGCCGCGCCGTGGTGTAGTCGTAGGCGGTGATCATCGAGATCTTCTCGCCCTTTTGCTTCATGGATAGGAATGTAGAAACCGTAACGCTCACGAGCGCCTCCTTTGCGATCCTGCCGCCCGAGACTCTGTTCCCGGTGCAGCGGTATCCTTCACTGGCGCGTATTATAGGCGCGCGACGACCGCGGGCGGCGCACAAAATTGACGATTCCCATCAGAATTGTCGATAACGGCGGCCGAAATGTCGATGGAGGGACGGCGCGCCCGAGCCCCCTAGGACGCGAGGGCCGTGAGAGCCGCCACTTCCTCCTCCGTGAGGGCACGGGCCGTGCCCCGGGGCAGGCCTCCCAGGCTCAAGGGGCCGAAAGCCTCGCGGTGCAGGGCGATCACGGGATGGCCCACGGCCTGCAGCATGCGGCGCACCTGGCGCTTGCGGCCCTCGCGCAGCTGCACCTCCACATAGGCACCGCCGCCCTCCAAAACGCTGCGGGCACGCTTGCCGCCATGGCGCGCGCCATGGCCGCTGGCCCCCTCGCCCTGGCCGATGAGCTGGGCGGCGCGGGCGGCCTCGTCGCCGGCCAACACGCGCACGCCGGCCGGCTGGGTCATGCCGTCGTCGAGCCGCACGCCGCGACGCAGGCGCTCGACCGCATCCTCGGCAGGCACCCCTTCCACAAGGGCCAGATAGGTCTTGGTCACATGGCGACGTGGGTGCAAAAGCCCGTGGCCCAGGGCGCCATCGGTGGTGAACAGCAGCAGCCCCGTGGTGTCGGCGTCCAGGCGCCCCACCGGGAACAGGGCCGGATGGGCCGCGATCTCGTCGGCCATGAGCGCAGCGGCGGTGGGCCGGCCCGCCGGATCGCTCATGGTGGTCACGTAGCCGGCCGGCTTGTGCAGCATGAAGGTGACGGTTTCCTCGGGCAGGCGCACCACATTGCCGTCCACGGCCACGACAGCGGCGTCGGCGTCCACTTTCGCGCCCATCTCCGCCACCACGGCGCCGTTCACGGTCACCCGGCCGGCAGCGATGATCTCCTCCGCATGGCGCCGCGAGGCGACCCCGGCCCGCGCGAGGAACTTCTGGAGGCGCATTTCAGCCATGGAGGCACACCGCCTTCGGGCACGGTAGCGCTCCCTTTTGCGCAACAAACTCCGATAGGAAGACATCTGCGCGCGCCGTTCGACCGCGAAGCAACCGATCCCGAAGCAACGAGGGCACATATTCCCTGGTGGCGGTTAGCCTAAGATGACTCTTCACGAGGCCCCCTGTCTTCCTATCGGAGTTTGTTGCGCAAAAGCGCCGCCGAGCAGTACCGGCCCTATTCGTCATCGGTTTCGAAGGTGAGGGAGTCGAAGTCGATCTTGTCCACCACGCCCAGGGTGGAGGCGATGGCTGCGGCGAACATCGCCTTGGCGGCGGGATCGGCGTCCCCCCGGGGGCGCGGGGCGACATCGACATGCGGTGCGGCATCCGCGGCAGCACCGGCCTCGACCACCTGCTCGGCCGCATCCTCGCTCGCGCCCTCCCCCGCCGTCACCTCGCCGGCGGCGCGCTCGGCGGCCAGGGCCTCGGTCAGGCTCGCGGCGGCCGCATCCAAGCCGAGATAAGCCTCCTCGTCGAAGAGCAGCGCCTCGCCGTCGCCCTCGGCCGCATCCTCGCCCAACAGGGCGCGGGCCATGCCGCGGGCCTGCTCATCGGATACCGTCGCGTCCTCGCGCGTGGCGCTCAGGCGCTCGGTGATCAAGCGGCGCGTTTCCTCATCGGGAGCGAAGTCGGCCAGATCGGGCAGGTCGGCGGGGCTTCGCAGGCCGAACTTCTCCAAAAAGCCGCGGGTAGTGCCGTACAGGGTGGGGTTGCCCGGCGTATCGGCGGTGCCTATCTCGCGCACAAGCCCCTTCTCCACGAGCGAGTTGATAGGGCTGTCGGAATTCACCCCGCGCACCGCCGCCACCCCGGCGCGGGTCACGGGCTGGGTGTAGGCCACGATGGCCAGCGTCTCCATGGCCGCCGCCGACAGCTTGCGGGTGTCCCAGGACAGCACGTACTTCTCGATGAGCTCGTGGTAGGCTGGATGGGTGAACAGGCGCCAGCCACCGGCCACCTCGCGCAGCTGGATGCCGGCGCCGTCGCGCTCCAGCTTCTCGCGCAGGGCCACGCAGGCCTCCTCCACGCGGCCGGGCTCGCATTCCAGCATCTCGGCCAGGGTGATGGTGCCCACCGGCTCGTCGGTCACGAACAGCATGGCCTCGATGGCCCCTACCAGCTGGCTTTCCTGCAATCCCTCGAACATCCTTCTTCCCTTCGTTTTCGCGCGGGGTCCCGCAAGGCGCCCTTAAGCCTCGCCCACCGAGGTCAGCGCGTCGTCGCCTTCCAGATTCAGCTCGCCAGAGCCTTCGATGTAGTCGATGGCGATATCCCCGAAGGCCTCGTCCTGGGCCAGGCGCACCATCACGCGCTTGTACAGCTCCAAGATGGCTAGAAACGTGACCACGATCACGTCCTTGGGCGTCTCGGGCCCCACCAACTCCGAGAACCGCAGGTGCTTGCGGTTGCGAATGCGCTGGTGGATGGCGCGCACGTGCACCTCCACGGGGATGGGCTTGGCGGCAATGTGCTCGCTTTCCAGCAGGAACACCTCGCGCCGAGCGAGCGCGGCGGCGGCCTGGTAGGCCAGGGCGTCCACCGAGACGCCGGCCAGAAAATCGGGCATGAGCCCGAGAAACGTCGCGTCGGGACCGAAGGGGCGCGTGTGCATGCGCCCCTCGGCGATGAAGCGGTTGTGCAGCACCGCCGCGGCGTTCTTGTACTTCTTGTACTCCATAAGCCGCTCGACCAGGATGTCGCGGGCCTCGGAGGGTGCCAGCTCGGCGAACTCGTCGTCGAGCTCGGTGCGCTCGCGCGGGATAAGGCTCTCGGCTTTGATCTCGAGCAGCGTGGAGGCCACGAGCAGAAAGTCGCTCGCCACGTCCAGATCGAGGGTGTCCATGCGCGACACCTCGGCGAGGTACTGGTCGGCAATCTCGGTGATGGAGATGGCGCCAATATCCACCTTCTGACGACTGACCAGGTACAACAGCAGGTCGAAGGGACCCTCGAAGCTATCGATGCGAACCTTGTAGGACATGGGCAGCGCCTAGTAGATGGCGAAGGGGAACAACAGGTTGGCGAGATTGCCCGCCGTCGCCCCCAGATACCACGAGAACGGGTTGAAGTGGAACAAGTACGGGAACAGCACGATCACGATCATGAACACCGGGAAGGCGTACTGCTGGATCTGATAGTACTTCGGCAGGTACTTCGCCGGCAGCAGGATGGCGAAGATGGACGAGCCGTCCAGCGGCGGGATGGGCAGCAGGTTGAAGAACATGAGGAACAGATTCACCAGCGCGAAGGTGGGCAGGAACATCAGATAGAAGTAGGCGAACAGCTCGTTGTCCACCAGGCCGTTCAGAGCCGGCTGGTACAGCGCCCAGGCCACACCGGCCGCCAGCACCGCCATGGCCAGATTGGCCGCCGGACCAGCGAGGCCCACGATCACGTCGTCGCGGCGGGGGTCTTTGAAGTAGCGCGGGTTGTAGGGCACGGGCTTGGCGTAGCCGAACACGGGCATGTTCATGAACATGAGCATGGCGGGCAGCAGAACCGTGCCGAAGGGATCGATGTGCTTGAGCGGGTTCAGCGACAACCGTCCGCGGCTCTTCGCCGTGGGATCGCCCAGCTTCCAGGCAGCAAAGCCGTGGGCCACCTCGTGCAGCACGAGGGCGGGAATGAAGCTCAGCACCGAGCAGATGATGTAAGGTATGCTAATCATAGCGTCACAGTGTATCCCAAGCGCCGCCTACTGCCCGCGCGACAGACGCGAACCCACAGAAACCGCCGATGAGAGGAAACCTTAAGAAAGGTCGGGGAAGCCCTGCTGGCGCAAGGCTTCGTACGTTGCGACGGCTACGGCGTTGGAGACGTTCAGCGAATCGAGGCCCTCACGCATGGGAATGCGCACGCACTCATCGGCGAACCGCTCGATGAGGGCCGTATCAAGCCCACGGCTCTCGCGGCCGAACAGCAGAAACGCATCAGGCCCATAGGGCACCTCCGCATAGGTGCGCGACGCGGCGCCGGTGAACAGGTGCAGCTCGTCTTCCCCGTGGGCCTCCAGAAACGCCCCGAGATAGGGCCATCGCACGATGTCCACGTCGTTCCAGTAGTTGCACCCGGCCCGCTTCAGGTTCTTCTCCGTCGGCCGAAACCCCATGGGCTCGATGAGGTGCAGCCGGCTCCCCGTGCACGCGCACGTTCGCGCAATGTTCCCCGCATTCTGGGGAATCTCCGGTTCAACCAATACGATGTTCAGCATCTCTCTACCTCAACCTAGTCAACGTGTAGAGGGATACGGGGTGGTGCTCACCAAGCGAGTTCCGCAGCGAACGAAACAGTCCAGTGGACCGTTTCGCCGAGCGAGGACTGTCTGAGCGACTGAGCATTACCCCGTAGCCCGACCTCGAGGAGCTGCAAATCACGCTTGCTCCTGCTGACGCGCCATTTCCGCTTCCAGCTCCTCGGTGAGCGTGAACCACTCCTCCTCGGCGGCGGCCAGACGCTGCTTCAGCTTCGCGTGCTCGGCGATGGCGTCGGATGAGGCGTCCTCGTTCACGTAGAAGGCCGGGTCGGCCATGAGGGCCAAGAGCTCCTCCATGCGGGCATTGTCGCGCTCCATCTGCTCGTCGAGCGCCGCGATGCGCTTGCGGTGGTTCTTCAGGGCGGCATAGGCGCGGTTGCGAGCCTCGGCCTCGCGGCGCTTCTGCTCCTTGGTCTTGGGCGCGCTGCCCTTCGGCGCTGTGAGCTGCACCTCGCCCCCGCCCGCCGTACCGGCCGCCGCCGCGGCCGACGCAGCCCCGCCGCGGGCCGACGCGGCGCTAGGAGCAGCCGCGTTGCCCCCGTCGCGGTCGCGGCGCCGGTTCACAGTGATCTTCGTGGGCGCAGCGCCGCCGGGCGCGCGCTTCTCGGGGGCGGCGGCGCTCCCCTTTCCGTGGATACCCCCGTCAGAGAGGGCCTCGTCCACCAGCGTGCGGTCGGCGCTCGCGTCGCCTTCCAGCTGCCCCGACTTGTACAGGTAGTAGTCGTAGTCGCCGTCGTAGTTAGTGATGCGACCATCCTTCACCTCCACGATGCGGTTGGCCACCCCGCGGATGAGGTGCCGGTCGTGAGTGATGAACAGGATGGTGCCCTCGAAGTGGCGCAGGGCCTGCTCCAGGATGTCAGCCGACGAGATATCCAGGTGGTTCGTGGGCTCGTCCAGGCACAGCAGGGGCTTGGGCGCCACGAGCATCTTCGCCAGGGCGAGCCGGCCCTTCTCGCCGCCCGAGAGCACGCCCACCTTCTTCTCCACGGCATCCCCCGTGAACAGGAAGGCGCCGAGCAGGCTGCGCACCTGGGAGATGGACCAGCCGGGCGCGGCGTGGTCCAGTTCCTCGAAGACGGTGTTGCCCGCGTGCAACTCCTCCAGCTGGTGCTGGGCGTAGTAGGTCAGATCCACATTCACGCCGTAGTCGATGGTGCCCCCGTCGGGCTTCTCCACCCCCGCGATCATCTTCAAAAGCGTGGACTTGCCCGCGCCGTTGGGCCCCACGAGCGCAACCTTGTCGCCGCGGTACATCGTGAAGTCCACCCCGTCGTAGACCGTATGCTTGCCGTAGCGCTTCACGAGGTTCCGGGCCCGCACCACCTCGTCGCCGGTGCGCGGCGGCTGCACGAAGTTGAAGTGCACGGTCTTCTTCTCCTCGGGAATGATCGGCAGCGTCTCCTTGATCTTCTCGATGCGGCGTTCCCGCTCCTGGGCCTGCTTGGCCTTGGTGGCCTTGTAGCGGAAGCGGTCGACGAAGGCCTGGAGGTGTGCGATCTCCTCTAGCTGCTTGGCGCGCTCGGCCCGCAAGCGCTCCAGGCGCTCCTCGCGCATGACGAGGTACTTCGAGTAGTTGCCCTTGTACAGGTTCACCTGGCCGTTATCGATCTCGGCCACGCGGTCCACCATATTGTCCATGAAGGCGCGGTCGTGGGACACCACGATGACGGTGCCCGCATAGCCGCGCAGAAAGCCCTCGAGCCACTTCACCGACTCCAAGTCCAGATGGTTGGTGGGCTCGTCGAGCAGCAGCACCTCTGGGTTGCGGATGAGCAGCTTCGCGAGCGCGATACGCATCTGCCAGCCGCCGGAGAACTCGGTGGTGGAGCGGGCCATGTCCCCCTCGGTGAACCCGAGGCCGAACAGCACGCTGCGCACCTTCGATTCCAGGGAGTAGCCGCCGAGCATCTCGTAGGCGTCCCGCGCCCGCCCCACGGCCGCCAGCTGCGCCTCGGTGGGAGCAGGCCCCAGCTCGGCCTCCAGCTTGTGCAAACGCTGCTCGGCTGCAAGCACCTCGGTCTGGGACGAGATGACCTCCTCGGAGACGGGCAAGTCCCCCATCTCGATGGCCTCCTGCTCCAGGTAGCCCACCCGAGCCCCCTTGGCGAACAGCACGCGGCCCTCATCCGGGTCGTCCTCACCGGAGATGATGTTCAGAAGCGTGGTCTTCCCCGCCCCGTTGGGGCCCACAAGCGCCAGCCGATCGTATTCCTCCAACCGGAACGTCACGTCGTGGAACAACGTGCGCCCGCCGGAGGATTTGGAAAGATGTTCAGTTTGCAGGATCATAGGTGCTTCTTTCGGTATTTCTGAAGCCGGCTGTTCGGCTTGTCGGGAACAGTGCGCTCAACCAGGCCAGCCTCAAGCGCCGGGTTCACGTAGTTCTGCATAATGTTCTTCCGGTCGGAAAGGCCCAATCGGTCGGTTATTTCTCGCAAGGATACTTCCTCTTCCCCCAGAATCGCAAGAAGCTGTCCGACTTGGGGGGCGACTTGGGGGGCGACTTGGGGGGCGACTTGGGGGGTAGCATCTTCAGGCTCGTCAACCAACCGCTCGGAATCCGCCCAGTCGATATGCAGATACCGATTCCGCAGCTCGTGGCACTCACCCAAAAGCGCGTTCTCGAAAAACTGCTCGAGGTACCGGCTCGTCTCGTATACGCCCTTGTCGATGTTCGTGTAATTGGCTCTCACAAGAGCGTTGCGGAAATACCACGAGTTGGCGGCGAAAGGCTCGTTGCCCACCTCGATTCCCATAGAGTTCAAATACTTGATGATGAAGACGGCGGTCGCACGGGTGTTTCCCTCGCAGAAAGGATGAATCTGCCAAATACCCGACACAAAGGAAGCCACATGATGGGTCACCTCCCGTTTCGTAAGCCCCCGATAGGAGAAGCGCCTCTCCTGGTCGAAGTCGTATTCGACGGTTTCGGGAATGGTATGCCAGGAAGCATAGCGCACCGTATCGCCCTTCAGCACCCACTCCTTCTTCGTCATATTACCCTTGCGGTAGGCTCCTGCACCTTTTACCAGACCCTTGAACAGACGCCCGTGGATCGACTTCCATTCTGCAGGCGAGAAGGTGAACGACCCTTCTCCTAATATCATGGCAATGCGGGACGAGACGACGTCCGCCTCCTCGTTCTCCAGCTCCCCATGGGTGCGCTCGTTGCGCCGATCATAATAGGCCGCGATACGCTTCTGCACTTGCTCGATGGTCAAACCACCCTCGATGTGCTCTCGCGCCGTGGCGAGCAGATACTTCGAGGGTGTCAGCCCATCCACCGCTTGAAGGCCGATCGCGCACGACCAATCCCTGCTCTTCTTGGCTTGGCCAGGCTCGCCTTCGCGGATGTAGGCCTCCAGTTCGAAGGCCCAGGGCTTCGGATCGGTCATGGCGGCAGCCCCTCCCTCGGCGCGCGGACACAAAAAGGCCCCTCCGTAGAGGGGCCTGTGAGTTATGGTGGTCGCTACAGGATTTGAACCTGTGACCCCCGCCGTGTGAAGGCGATGCTCTCCCGCTGAGCCAAGCGACCGGATCGTGTGCAACTCACTGAGTGACTTGCGACGGGTAAACATAATACACAGGTTCCGAGCGTCGCGCAAGGGGTAATCTTGTATACTACCCCTAGATATTCACAATTCCATCGCAAAGGAGAAGAAAGCACCGATGGCGAGCGATATGACCAGCGAGACCTTCCTCGCTTCCAAGAAGATCAGCGACGAAATCAACGCCGATCTGCCCCTGCATCCCGAGAAGTACACCATGCTGTCGGGCGACCGGCCCACCGGGCGCCTGCATATGGGCCACTACTTCGGCACTATCAAGGAGCGCGTGGCCCACCAGAACATGGGCATTCGCACGAACATCATCATCGCCGACTACCAGGTCATCACCGACCGCGATACCACGGCCAACATCGCCGACAACGTGCACAACATGGTCATCGACTATTTGGCCTGCGGGGTCGATCCGGAGAAGACCGTCATCTTCACCCATTCGGCCGTTCCGGCCCTCAACCAGCTCATGCTCCCCTTCCTGTCGCTGGTAACCGAGGCCGAGCTGATGCGCAACCCCACGGTGAAGGCCGAGCAGGAGGCCTCGGGCCACGCGCTCACGGGGCTTCTGCTCAGCTACCCGGTGCACCAGGCCTGCGACATCCTGTTCTGCAAGGGCAACATCGTGCCCGTGGGCAAAGACCAGCTGCCCCACATCGAGCAGACGCGCCTCATCGCCCGCCGCTTCAACGAGCGCTACGGCCGCATATTCCCCGAGCCCCACGGCCTTCTGACCGCGGCCGTGGAGATTCCCGGCCTCGACGGCCGCAAGATGTCGAAGAGCTACGGCAATGCCATCGCCCTGTCGGCCACCGAGGAGGAGACGGCCAAGCTCATCAAGAAGAGCCAGACCGACTCCGAGCGCATGATCACCTTCGACAAGGAGAACCGCCCCGGCGTGTCGGCCCTGCTCACCACCGCTGCGCTCACCACGGGCCGCACCGAGGAGGATATCGCCGCCGAGATCGGCAATGACGGCGCAGGGGCGCTGAAGCGCTATGTGACCGAGGCGGTGAACAGCTATCTGGCCCCCATCCGCGAGCGCCGCCGCGAGCTGGAGGGCAAGCCGGAGCTGGTGCGCGAGATCCTGCACGAGGGCAACCGCCGCGCCAACGAGATGGCGAATGCCACCCTCGATGAGGTGCGCGAGGCCATGGGCATGGTGTACTAGCCGCAAAGACGCGAAAGTCCGCCGCACCGCCCCTTGCACGACGAAAGCCCGCGAGGTGTCTCGCGGGCTTTTTGCGTGAGAGAGAAGCCGTGGGCGGACTAGAAGCCGCCCTTCCAGATCCTCCCCTACACCGTGTCGTCCAGATCCATCTGCATGAGCTGGACGCTCTCGCGCATGCGCTGGGCATGGGCGCGGGAGAGGCGCTCGTCCTCGTAGGCGTCCTGAATCTGCTCCAATTCGTAAGCGTAGGCCTTCCGCTTGATAGCGACAGCCAAATCGTCCACCTCGATCACCGAGGTCACCGACGGACGGGCGCTGTGGAGGGCCGCCACCGAGCGCTGGTACTCCACGAGCAGCGTGGCGGCATCCTCGGTGGGCACCTGGCTTGAGGCCACAGCCTCCTCCAGATGCTCGATGGCATAAGTGCGCGTGGCCGTCTGCAGCCACCGCATATCCTCGGCGCGCTCGCCCAGAGCCGTATTGCCCGGCAGCTCCCGCAACACCGCTCGCAGGCCCCGATGCCACAAAGCCCGGAAGCGGTCGTTCCAGCGCCGCAGCCGCCCCCGCCCGCGCCCGTGCTCGAGAAGGTCCATCATCTGCTCAAGACGCCCCATATAGCGATAGGCCACCACACCGGATACCACGCCGCGCTCCATCAGCTCCATGGCCCGATCGTACTCCCATTCGAGCGCCTTCAAGCGCAAAGCCACGTTGAGCTCGTCCTCAATGCCGTTGTTGGCCTTGATCCGCGCAAGGCGGTCGTTGTAGGAGCGAATGACCGCTTGGGTTTCAGCGCGGTTCTCCTTGGTCTGCTGGGCCGTGAGCATCTCGATGACCTGACGCATGATGTCCATCGTGGTGGCCGCATCCTGATTGATACGGCGCAGCTCGTCCTCGCCCTCGTCGCGCTTGGGCGCCAGAAGCGGCACCACGTAGGTAGCCAGCAGCAATGTGCACACGATAACGCCGCAGGCTAAGAAGATCAGCAGGTCGCGCTGGGGAAAGGGTACGCGGTAGGCCAGGTCGGGATAGACGATCTGCAGCGGGATGGAGAACATGATGGACAGGGTGATGGTGCCCTTGGCGCCCGCAAACGTGGTGATAAGGGCGCTGCGCACGTCCTTCTTCACGAAGCGGCGCTTCTCGACCCGGCGCACGTGCACGTAGTCCATGACGACCACCCACAGAAAGCGGGTGCCCAGAAGCAGCGCCGTGATACCCAGCACCAGCAGGATGAGGATGCCGTTGTCGATGCGCGTGCTATCCCAGGTGTCGTGCATGGCGTTGGGCAGCTGGGTGCCCAACATCACGAACACGATGCCGTTCAGGGCATAGGTCAGCACGTGCCACACGCTGCCCGACACGATATTCATGCGCGATACCGTGGGCCCGATGACCCCCTTGGGCGACGTGACGTTGATGAGGCCGGCCACCACCACGGCGATAACGCCGCTCACGTGGAAGGCCTGGGACACCAGATAGATGAGAAAGGGGATGAGCACCTCGAACAGCACGTGGAAGTTGGTGTTCTCCACGCCGATGGAACGGGCCGTCTTCACGACCCAGTTGCCCAAAAGGCCCAGAACCACGCCGAACAGAAGGCCGCCGACGAACTCCACGAGGAAGTCGGAGCTAGCCCCCATCAGCGAGAAGGTACCGGTGATGACGGCGCTGATGGCGAACTGGAAGGACACGATGCCCGAGGCGTCGTTCAGCAGCAGCTCGCCCTTCAGCATGCTGGCCTGGCGCGGGGGGATGTCCACCGACTTGGAGAGCGACGAGACGGCCACGGCGTCGGTGGGCCCCAGGGCCGCCCCTAAGGCGAAGGCGGCAGCCAGGGGAATGGAGGGCACGATAGCGTTCACCGCGAAGCCGATGACCAGCGCCGTGGCGACCACCAGCCCGATGGCCAGCGACAGCACGGGCTTGCGCTCGCGCCACAGGGCCACCTTGTCGGCGTGCTTGGCCTCGTCGTAGAGCAACGGGGCGATGAACAGCACCAAGAACAGCTCGGGGTCGAGGGTCACCTCCACATCACCGCCGGCGACGATGGCGATGACCAGGCCCAGCGCGATCTGGATGAGGGGCAGCGAGACGCGGGGAATGATCTGGTCAAGCAGGGAAGACACGAGCACGGCCGCCAGCAGCAGCAAGCTGAGGGTCAGGGCTTCCATGGATGGGATTCCTCTCGTTCGTTTCGTTTTGTTCAAATGTGATATTTTATCCCACAGGCGGCAACGTTTGTGATCGGGCGCCCCTCATCCAGAAAAACAACGCCCCCGAGAATCGCTCAGGGACGTTGGGGGGCACAGCGAGCCCATGAGAGGAATGCCCGCGGGAATGGGATTCGGGGCGGGCTTTCAGCCCGCTCTCAGCGGCGGTGCGCCTCCCTACTTGGCCAGCCGCACGCGGAAGTTGCGACCGCTCTGCTCGAGAGCATAGTCGCCCGTGGAGGCCATGTATTGGCGCATCTGCGGATAGCCCAGATCGCGCACCTTGAAGTCCTTGAACTCACCCCGCACACGATCGGTGATGGTAGACAGCATGATGCCGTCGGCGCCCGCGTCGCTCACCAGCTGCAAGATATAGCCTGCCGGCGTCGAGGCATCAGGCGCGGCCTTCTTGGCCGACTTGCGGCCGCGGCGCGGCTTGGAGGCCGCAGCGGCGGCTCCGCTCGCGGGAGCGGTTTCCGGAGCGCTCTCGCTCGCAGAGACAGCCTCGGCGGCGGGCTCGGTGGCGGCCTTCTTGGCCGACTTGCGGCCGCGGCGCGGCTTGGAGGCCACAGCAACCTCGGATTCGGGCGTGGAATTCTCCGCAGCGGCCTCGACCCCGGGGACCGGCTCAACAACGGAAACAGCCTCGGCGGCCGCGGCCTTCTTCGTCGTCCTGCGGCCGCGGCGCGACTTGGGGGCCGGCGCGGCGGCATCGGTCTCAGAGCGCGAGACCTCCTCGACCGCGACAGCCTCGGCGGCCTCGGCGGCCGCTGTGGTCTCCTCACGCCGCTCTTGCTTGGCCTTGCGCTCGGCGCGGGCACGGCGACCGGGTTTCACATCGGGTTTCACATCGGGCACGGACTCTTCCGCAGCCTTCGCGGCAACCTCGGGCGCCTGCTCTTGCGGCGCAACGGAGGCCTCGATCGCGACCCGAGACTCCCCCGCCGGCACCGGCTTCGCCGCCGCCTCGGCCATCTCTTCCCCACCTTGGGGCAACGCCGCCACGGGCGCGGCACCCTCAATCAGCGAAGGCTGCTTCGCGGCCACGCGCCGCGTGCCGCGATGGCTACGCGACCGGCGCGACCCCTTCGGCGGCACGTCCTCCTCAGCCGCCGCGCCGGCCCCCTCGGCCCCGCGCTCGCCCGCGCGTTCCGCCGCCCGCTCGCCGCGGTCGGCCTTCTCCTCGGGTGCATCGGCCAGCTCCACGGTCACCGAGCTGTGGTCCTTGGTGATGCGCACCCGCGTGAATTCCTCCAGCAGCTTCGACAGCAGGTTCGTACCGTAGCTGCGCACGTCGAAGTCGGGGTAGCGTTTCTGCAAGCGGCTACCGATCTCGCCCAGCCCGGTGGCCTTCCCGTTGTTCTGATTGTCGGTAATGATGTCCACCACGGCCTGCTCCACGGCATCCTTGGGCACCTCGTTGCCGCCGCCATTGCGATCGCGCTTGTTCTGCACCAGAAGCTCCAGGGTGGTGAATACGTCGCAAGCGCGGCGGAAGGGCACCGGGGTCTTCTTCTCCCCCATGCCGATGACAGTGCGCCCGCTCTCGCGCAGGCGGCTTGCCAGGCGCGTGAAGTCGGAGTCGCTCGACACGAGGCAGAAGCCGTCCACGTTGTCGGTGTACAAGAGGTCCATGGCGTCGATGATCATGGCCGAGTCGGTGGCGTTCTTGCCCTGGGTGTAGCCGAACTGCTGGATGGGGGTGATGGAGTTCTCCAGCAGGGCGTCCTTCCACTTAGAATGGAGGGTGAGCGTCCAGTCGCCGTAGATGCGCTTGATGGTGACGGTGCCGTACTTCGACAACTCGTTTAGGATGGGCTTGATGTAGCGGGCCGACACATTGTCGGCGTCGATGAGCAGCGCGAAGCGCTTGTCAGAGGTTTCGCAGAGTGTTTTCGATTCCATAGGCTTCCTTGAGAGAGGGACATTTCCGGCGAGCCGCAGCCGCTACGCGACAACCGGCCCGTCTGCTCGACCCCTTCACCTGGGGGAAAGGGGCCGATAATAAAAGAACTCCCGTGCGGGAGTTCGATGTTTCAAATGGTGCTCCGTGAAGGACTCGAACCTTCGACCTTGGGATTAAGAGTCCCCTGCTCTACCAACTAAGCTAACGGAGCACGTGCTGCTTGCGCAAAGCGCTTGAATATTTTAGACCATCGCAAAGTATTGCGCAAGTCCCAATTTTTCAAGCGCGCTGGGGTGGATGATGGGACTCGAACCCACGATCTCCAGAGCCACAATCTGGCGCCTTAGCCAACTAGGCCACACCCACCATTTCGCGCAAGGTTGAATTATAGGCATCTCCTCCTGTTTGTGCAAGACCTAATTTTTCCCAACCGTTCCCGCCAGATTTCGCACCACCTCCCCGCCGAGGATGAGGCCAGCCACAGCGGGCACAAAAGCCACCGATCCGGGCGCGGGGCGGCTGCCTTCTTCGATGGATTCCGGAGCGGACAGCGGGGCACGGGGCGGCTCGGTGGAGTACACCACCGTGAGGGCCTCCACGCCGCGGCGGCGCAACTCGCGGCGCATGACCCGGGCCAGCGGGTCCACCGAGGTCTCGTAGATATCGGCCAAGCGGAAGGCCGTGGGATCCAACTTGTTGCCGGCCCCCATGGACGACACGATGGGCACACCGGCCGCCCGGGCCGTCTCCACGAGGGCGATCTTGGCGCTCACCGTGTCCACGGCGTCTATCACGTAATCGTAGGCGGCGAAGTCGAACTGACTGGCCGTCTCGGGCAGGAAGAAGCAGCGGTGGGGCCGCACCGTGCAAGCCGGGTTGATAGACGCCACGCGCTCGGCGGCCACAGCCACCTTGGAGCGGCCCACTGCGGGCAAGGTGGCGATGATCTGGCGGTTGAGGTTCGTCGGGTCCACCGTGTCACTGTCCACCAGATCGAGAGCCCCCACCCCGCTGCGGGCCAGGGCCTCCACGGCATAGCCGCCCACACCGCCCACACCGAACACGGCCACGCGGGACGCGGCCAGACGCGCCAGGCCCTCGTCGCCGAGCAGCAGGCGGGTGCGGGCAAAGATATCGTCCATAGACTCTCCCATCGACAGTCGTTCCGGGCAGCCAAGCAGGCAGGCGAATCGACGCACCCGAAAGCCACTGGAACCTTGATCAAGCGGGCCGGGCTCGGAGCCGCTTAAGCGGCCCCTAATGGAGCAGTTGCTCTCTTTTTGGACAAAATCGCCTCGAGTGAACCCGATCCCTGTTTTTTTGGGCCCCATTATGCCCAATATGCCTCTTTCCAAGCTGAAAAGGATGATTTTTCACGTTCAAAGACCACTTATTTCCCAATAAAGAGCTCACTCGAGGCGATTTTGTCCATTTTCTCGTACCCAAACTGCAATGCTCGCGATAAGGTGGGTCTCAACTCGTTTTTTGTACCTAAGGAGTCCAGTCGTGAAATCCTTGCCGCTTTTCCTCCCCCGCTTCGCGGCTCTACTTGCAGCCATCGTCCTGACCTGCACTGTTGCCGGTTGCGGCACGAGCGCCGAGACCACAACCTCGACAACGGCAGACCCCGAATCGCCAGCGGTCGAGCACACGGCCTCCGAGGAGCCGGAGTCGAGCGCAACCGATGCCGCCGCCCTCCCCGAGACAGCCGTCGAGCCACCCTCCACTGAGGGTCCCGGCGCATCTAGCACCCCCGCCTTCCGCGACCTGCCGGCCTACGAGGGCAACCCCTACGTATACGTCAACGACGGCGAGCCGGCCTTCACCGCCGAGGAGCGGGCCGCGAACCCGGGTACCGAGCACTACGGCGAGCTGGACGAGAAGGGGCGCTGCACCACCACCTTCGCCGTGGTAGGCACCGAGACCATGCCCACCGAGGAGCGCGGCTCCATCGGCGAGGTGAAACCCACCGGCTGGCAGATAGCCAAGTACGATTTCGTGGACGGCAAGTACCTCTACAACCGCTGTCACCTGCTCGGCTTCCAGCTGACCGGCGAGAACGCCAACACGAGCAACCTCATCACCGGCACCCGGTACATGAACGTGGAAGGCATGCTGCCCTTCGAGAATGCCGTGGCCGACTACGTGCGCGCCACGGGCAACCATGTGCTCATGCGCGTGACGCCCGTGTTCGACGGAGACGAGATGCTGGCCCGAGGGGTGCATATGATGGCTGAATCGGTGGAAGACGGCGGCGACGGAGTTAGCTTCAATGTGTTCGTCTACAACGTGCAGCCCGGCGTGGTGATCGACTACGCCACCGGCGACAACATGCACGCCGACAACGCCACGCCCCTGCCCGACGTGTCAGGCGCCCCCGCGGACGGATCACTGGCCGAGACAGGCGAGAGCGACCCCGCCGAGGACAAGGGCCTGGCCGATTACGTGCTGAATACCAACTCGAAGAAGTTCCACGTGCCCGGCTGCGCGTCGGTCAAGCAGATGAAGGACGCGAACCGCTCCGATGTGAAGGACACCCGCGAGAACATCCTCAACCAGGGCTACGACCCCTGCAAGCGCTGCAACCCCTAGAAGCGCAAGCGCCACGCGCTCCCGCTGGGCGGGGCCCTCACCTGCGGGCGGGCTGAAGCTCGCCCGCGAGCGGCTCCCTCGGGCATCAAAAAGGCCCCCGCCATCGCTGACGGGGGCCTTCTCATAGGCTGGTAGGGCCGCCCGGACTCGAACCGAGAACCAAGGGATTATGAGTCCCCTGCTCCACCATTGAGCTACAGCCCCGAATGCGTTGGCTATTCTAACGCAACTCTCCCGCGCTCGCCAAACCTACATCTTCTGGGGAGCGGAAACGCCCAGCAGCGTGAGCGTGAGGGCCAACACGATGCGGGTGGCGTCGCACAGGGCCAAGCGCGCGGTCTGCACGGCCGTGTCCTCAGTGAGCACGTGGCAGTTGGTGTAGAACTGATGGAACAGGGCCGCCAGATCCTGGGCGTAATGGGTCAGGCGGAACGGCGCGCGATCGCGTGCAGCCAGGGCAATGAGGTTGCCGAAGTCGGCCATCTTGCGCATGAGGGCCAGCTCGGAGGGATGGGTGAGCGACGAGAGGTCGCAGCCCTCGGGGGCCACCTTCGCGGCCAGCTCGGCCATGGTCAGCTGTCCGGCCTCCACGGCTGCCACGTCGGCCTCATCGGCCGCCTTGCGCAGGATGGAGCAGATGCGGGCGTGGGCGTACTGCACGTAGTACACCGGGTTGGAGGCGTCCTTCTTCTTGGCCACCTCGATATCGAAGTCGATGGGCTGGTCGGCCGAGCGGGACAGCATGAGGTAGCGGGTGGCGTCCACGCCCACCTCGTCGATGAGCTCCTCGAAGGTGACCATCTCGCCGGTACGCTTGGACATGCGCACGGCCTTGCCGTCGCGGAACAAGTTCACCAGCTGGCCGAGCTGCACCTCCAGCGCCCCGGGCCAGCCCCAGGCCTCCAGCATGCACTCGCAGCGCTTGATATAGCCGTGGTGATCGGCGCCCCACAAATCGATGAGATGGTCGAAGCCGCGCATCATCTTGTCGTAGTGGTAGGCCACGTCGCTCATGAAGTAGGTGGCCTCGCCGTCGCCCTTGATGAGCACGCGGTCCTTGTCGTCGCCCAGATCGGTGGAGCGGAACCACAGGGCGCCGTCCTTCTCGTAGAGGTAGCCCTTCTCGCGCATGGCGTCCAGCGAGCGGGACACGGGGCTTTGGCCGTTCTCGTCCTCCACGTACAGGGAGCGCTCGGAGAACCATTTGTCGAAGGTGGTGCCGAAGCCGGCGAGCACGGCCTTCTGGTTGGCCAGGGTCTGCTCGTAGGCCATCTCGCGGAAGGCCTCCAGGCGCTCCTCGTCGGACACGGCGAGCCACTTGTCGCCGTCGCGGTCGATGATCTCCTGGGCGATATCCTTCACATAGGCGCCGCCGTAGCAAGCCTCGGGCATCTCCACATCGCGGCCGAGCAACTGCTGGTAGCGCACGCTCACGGAGTTGCCGAACACGTCCATCTGGTTGCCGTGGTCGTTAATGTAGTACTCCTCGTACACGTCGTAGCCGCCGTGGCGCATGACGCGCGCCATGGCGTCGCCGAGCGAGGCCCAACGGCCGTGGCCCACGTGGAAGGGGCCCGTGGGGTTGGCCGACACGTATTCCAGGTTCACGTAACGCTCGCCCTCGGGCACAGTGCCGCGACCGAAGTCCTCGGCCTTATCGCGCACCTCGCGCACCACGTCCTGAAGCACCGCATCCGACAGGCGGATGTTGATGAAGCCGGGACCCGCGATCTCCACGGCGGCGATCATGTCGTTGGCGGGAATATGGTCCGCGATGATCTGCGCCACCTCGCGGGGGTTCTTGTGGGCGAGCTTGGCGCAGCGCAAAGCGACGGTGCTCGCCCAGTCGCCGTTGGCCTCGTCGCGGGGTCGCTCCAGGGCGGCTTCGGGGGCTTCCGTCAGCTCCAGGGAGCCGTCGGCACGGGCCGCCTCGATGGCGGCGTCGATGATCGCTTCGAGAGATTCGCGAATTTCCATTGATCCAACTTCCTTTTCGGTATAGCCAGCTTCCTTCGCGCGCCCGGGCTGTGCCGTACCCGCTCGCGCCTATAAGCTGCCATAATAGCACGGAACCGCAGGGAAACACAGAAGTACCCGAGCGCAATGCCCGGGTACTTCTGCTAGCGGCGCCCAGCGCTCGAAGCGCGGTCGCTCAGAGGCTGCGCTGCCCGTGCAAGCAGGGCCGCAAACGCTACGACAGGATCATCATGGCCGCGGTCAGGATCACGAGGCACACCACGCCCAGGACCACGAACAGCTTCGCGCCGAACTTGAGCCAGGTGGTGTACTCGATCTTGGCGAGGGCCAAACCGCCCATGATGGCGCCGGAGGTGGGCGTGAACAGGTTCACGAGGCCGTTGCCGGCGGAGTAGATCATGATCATCGTCTCAACCGAGAAGTTCAGATGCTGCGCCAGACCGCCCATGATCGGGATGGACACGGTGGCCATGCCGGAGGAGGACGGGATGAGGAAGGACAGCAGCACGTAGAGCAGGAAGGACAGCGGCGCGAAGATGATCGCCGACATGCCCGTCAGCGCCGCAGCCGCGTTGTTGAGGATCCACATGTCCAGGCCGGTCTGGCCCATGAGCACGGTGATCGAGCGGGCCAGGGCGATGATCAGCACGACCGACATCATGTCGGCGGCGCCGTTGATGAAGGCCTTCACGAAGCGGCTCTCGGACACGCCGCCGATGACGCCGATGATGAGGGCCATCAGCAGGAACCAGGTGGAGGCCTCGTCGAAGTACCAGCCGCCCAAAGGCACGCCGGTCAGGAAGGACGACCAGGCCGGGGACGTCTGCACTTCCTCCACGGAGGTGGCCTCAACGGGGGTGGCCAGGGTGGTCACGGTAGCGCCGTCGTTGGCATCGTCGAAGGTAGTGGTCAGCTCCTCGCCGGTCACGGTGGTGGTCACCTCTTCGGAGGTGGCGCCCAGGTTGAAGAAGTCAACGCCCAGGTCGGTCCAGGGAATGAAGGACACGATCATAATGACGAAGGTCAGTGCGAACACCACGAGCGACGCCTTCTGGCGGCCCGTCATCTTCGCGTTGGCCACAGCGTCTCCCTCGGCGCCCTCGACCTCGGACTCCTTCATGCCCCACTCGTTCATCATGTCCTGCTGCTCCTGCAGCGACAGGAAGGTAGAGCCCTTGTCCTCCTTCACCTTCTTGGCGTAGCGCATCACGAACACGATGGAGATGGCGAGCGTGGTCAGCCACAGAATGCAGCCGAGCACGATGATGATGGCCTGGTTGGGGTCATAGCCGATGCCGCGCATGGCGTCCACGGCCACGCCCACGGCGAACGGGTTCACCGTGGAGCCCAGCACGCCGCAGCCCGCGCCGAGCAGCACCACGGCCGCGCCGGTCAGGCTGTCGAAGCCCGCGGCCACCATGGTGGCGGCCAGAAGCAGGTAGAAGGGCACCGTCTCCTCGCACATGCCGTAGGTGGTGCCGCCGATGGAGAAGATGAACATCAGAATGGGGATGAGCACCAGCTCGTTGCCCTTCAGCTTGTGCACCAGAGCGGCGATGCCCGCGTCCAGGGCGCCGGTCTCGGTGATGATGCCCAGAAAGCCGCCGAGGATCATGACGAACAGGCAGACGGGCAAAGCGTCGCTGAAGCCGGCCACGGGCGCGGTCAGCACGCCGGACAGGGTGGCGCCCTGAATGCCCTCCACGCCGCTCATGGACATAATTACCGTGATAACAGCCAGAACCACCAGGATAATGAGCAAGATGGTGAACGACGACAGGGTCGCCCTCTTCTTCTTGCCTTTCTCAGCAGCCATAGTTATCCCTCCTTAATCTAAATGGGTAGAACGCCCAAGGGGCCGCGCGGTTATCCCTCCCGATTCCGCACGGCCCCCGGGTATCATAGATGTGCGCGTCCGCTGCGTTTACTGCAGGGTGGCGTACATGACGGCCTTGATGGTGTGCATGCGGTTCTCGGCCTCGTCGAAGACCTTGGACTGCTTCGACTCGAACACGGCGTCCTCAACTTCCATCTCGGTCACGCCGAAGCGCTTGGCGATGTCCTCGCCGGTGGTGGTGTTGGTGTCGTGGAAGGCCGGCAGGCAGTGCAGGAAGATAGCGGTCGGCTTGGCCATAGCCATGATCTCGGTGGTCACGCGGTAAGGCTGCAGCTGCTCGATGCGCTGGGCCCACACCTCGTCGGGCTCGCCCATGGACACCCACACGTCGGTGTAGATGACATCGGCGTCGGTGGCCGCTTCCTTCACGTCCTCGGTGCACTTCACGGTGCAGCCGTTCTCGGCGGCGATGCCCTCACAGGTCTTGATGAGGTCCTCGTCCATCCAGCAGTCCTTCGGGCCGCAGCCGACGAAGTTCATGCCCAGCTTGGCGCACATCACCATGAGCGAGCGGCCCATGTTGTTCTTCAGGTCGCCGAAGAACACGAACTTCAGGCCCTTGATGTCGTAGTTGAAGTTCTCCTGCACGGTCAGCGCGTCGGCGAGCATCTGGGTGGGGTGCCACATATCGGTCAGGCCGTTCCACACCGGCACGCCGGCCTTGGCGGCGAGCTCTTCCACATCGGACTGGGCGAAGCCGCGGAACTCGATGCCGTCGTAGAAGCGGCCGAGCACGCGGGCGGTGTCCTCGATGGACTCCTTCTTGCCCATCTGGGAGGAGCCGGGATCCAGGTAGGTCACGCCCATGCCGAGGTCCATGGCGCCCACCTCGAAGGCGCAGCGGGTGCGCGTGGAGGTCTTCTGGAACAGAAGCACGATGTTCTTGCCCTCCAGGTAGCGGTGCGGGGTGCCCGTGCGCTTGAGGTCCTTGAAGTTCTTCGAGAGCTTCAGCAGGTACTCGATCTGATCGGTGGAGAAGTCGAGCAGGCGCAGGTAGGACTGGCCGGAAAGATTCACAGGCATGGTAATTCCTTTCAAGGGAGGGCGGCCGCTTGGGGCAGCCGCCCGACTAACGATTCAACAGGGCGCGGCGATCATGCCGCGCAGAGTGCGCCGGTGCCGGGGCATCGGCACGGGACGCCGGTGCGCGTGGGGCCTACAGGGCCTCGCGCCAGGCCGGCATGGACATGCAGCGCGGGCCGCCGCGGCCGCGGGAGAGCTCGGCGGACGGCATGACCAGGCAGTTGATG
>NZ_AUGK01000013.1 GCF_000422625.1 Adlercreutzia mucosicola DSM 19490
CGCACACGAGCTTGGTGCGGTCGGACACCATGTCCACGAGCAGGTTGGTGTGCTGCTGCGGCAGCTCCTGCAGGTTGATGCCCGCCATGGTCTTCATGACCATGTCCTTGGTGCCGGCGTACTCGGAGTTGATGTAGTCCTTGATGATGTCGGTGTACAGGCCGGTGCGGATGCCCGCCTCGTAGATCCACTGGTCCAGGAACTGCTCGCGCAGCGCCGGGTCGGTGTCGAGCGCCTCGGCCATGAGGTCCTCGAGGTAGACGACCTCCACGCCCTCGTTGCGCAGGATGTCGGCGAAGGCGTCGTGCTCGGCCTGGGCGACCTCCAAAAACGGGATGTCGTCGAACAGCAGCTCTTCCAGCGTGTTCGGGGTGAGGTTGAGCAGCTCATTGCCCGGGCGATGGAGGATGACCTTCTTGAGGTTACCGATCTCGCTCTTGACGTTTACTCCTTGCATAAAGCTCTCCTATCGTGGAAACGGATAGAAACTGGTGCCAGCCACACATGATCTTGCGCGCCTCGAGTACCTCGCCTCAAGCCGTGCCGCAGGTCTGTTGTGTTTGACTGGCACCACCTTCGCATTCCGATCGCCACCCGACCCCGAGATCCCCCGTTTGTTTGCCAGACCGCAAGAAGAACGACACCGATTCGTCAACTAACTATAAGTTGAAAGGTCTGTAATACTTGCCGAACGGCCATAGGAAGCACGCATGGCACCTTAGTCGAGAAATCCGTCCTCCGCTCCGCTCGCTCTGGTATAATTGGCAACTCACCGACTGTCGGGACGTGGCGCAGTCTGGTAGCGCGCCTGCTTTGGGAGCAGGATGTCGCAGGTTCGAATCCTGTCGTCCCGACCACTTTCTTTGTTTCGTTGTCGCTGACGCAACGACGAAATGCGCCGATGCTGCGGTTCCGACGGGCATTTGGCTTTCGCGCTCAAAACTTACCCTCGCGTACCGAAGTGCGCTCAGCCGTTTCAGGCGAATTCCCGGCACCTGTCAGACCCTCGCTGACTTCCTTGGGCGAACCTGTTCTACAAATAGAGTGGAACAAAACAAAATTATTACTGTATTGGTTTTCTTTTGGATCATTGCGCTCGGCTTCGGCATAATGCGAGGTATGGGAAAGACGGAGACATACCGGCTGAGGCGATGGTGGCTTCTGGTGCCGGGCGTGGTGGCGTTGGGGCTTACTTGGGCCGCTTCGGCTCATCCTGATTTGACCGAGACGTGGTTCTCGCGGGGCATCTATCCATGGCTGTCCTCGGTATGGGGCTTCCTGCCCGCGCTCGCGCCGTTTTCGGTGGCCCAGTGGATCGTGGTGGCGTTTCTGGCGTTCTGCTTCGGCTGGCTCGCCTTCTACCTCGTTGCCCTCGCACGAGCCAAGGGCGCGCGGCGGTTCGTGCTGTGGCGCGCGCTCGCCACCATGCTGGCCGTGCTCTCGACGGGGTACTGCATCTTCACCCTCATGTGCGGGCTGAACTATTACCGCCACACTTTCGCCGAGGACGCCGGCTTCACCCTGGCCGAATCGAGCACCGATGAGCTGGCAGCGCTCTGCACGCAGCTGGCCGACGAGATGAACGACGCGCGGGCCGCCATCGACGGCAGCCCCGATGCCTACGCCGCGGCCCGAGGTGGCTTCGAGACCTACGCCCATGAGGCCGTGGGCGCCATGGAGGCCCTGGCCGTCACCTACCCGGCGCTCGCGCGGCCCCTCTACTCGCCGCCCAAGCCAGTGTTGTTTTCGGAGCTGATGAGCTATGCGGACATCGCCGGCATGTACTTCCCCTTCACGGTGGAATCGAATATCAACGTCGACGGTCCCTTCTTCACCATTCCCGCCACCATGGGCCACGAGCTGGCCCACCAGTGCGGTTTCATGCGCGAGGACGAGGCGAACTTCATCGGGTATCTGGCCTGCAAGGATGCCGAAGACTCCCTCACCCGCTACAGCGGCTACTCGCTCGCCTACGACTACGCGCTCTCGGCCCTCATCCGCGCCGATCGCGAGCGGGCCGTGGCCGTAAACGACGGTCTGTCCGAGGCCGTGCGCGCCGACCGCCGCGAGCGAGCGGCGTACCTGAAGCGGTTCGAAGGACCCGTGGCCGAGGCGTCGAACGCCGCCAACAACGCCTACCTGAAAGCCAACCAGCAGACCGACGGCACCCGCAGCTACGGCCGCATGGTGGACCTGTTGCTGGCCGAGGCGCGCGGCGAGGGCCATGGTACAATCGGGAAAACCGACTGAGAGGAGCCCCGCCCCATGAAACTGGTTATCGCCTCGGATCTGCACGGCAGCGCCGCCGCTTGCCGGATGCTGCTCGATCGCGCCGCGGCCGAGGGCCCCGACCGCCTCGTGCTGCTGGGCGATCTTCTCTACCACGGCCCCCGCAACGCCCTGCCCGACGGCTACGACCCGGCCGCGGTGGCCGCCCTGCTGAACGAGGCGCCCTGGCCCATCACCGCCGTGCGCGGCAACTGCGATGCCGAGGTAGACCAGATGGTGCTCGGCTTTCCCTGCCGCGACACCGCCGCCCTCATCGCGGACGGCTCCCGCGAGCTGTTCTGCACCCACGGCCACGTGTTCTCCCCCAACGACCATCCGGCCCTAGGGCCGCGCGCAGCCTTCCTGTCGGGCCACACCCATAGAAAGACCCTCGAGCAGCGCGACGGCGTGCTGTACGTGAATCCCGGCTCCCCCTCCATCCCCAAGGACGGCACCGCCAGCTTCGCCGTCTACGACAACGGCCGCTTCACCTTGCGGGATCTGGAAAGCGGCGCCGCCGTCGCAGAGGCGACGTTGTAAGCGCCACCCTAAAAGACGAGTTCCCCGAGCGCCGCGAAGACCGCCGCTGGCCTAGCCCAGCACTTTCTCGAAGGCGATGCGCGGAGCGCCGGCCTCGGGACCCTCGGTGAGAGTGATGCCGCCGCAGAAGGTAAAGCCGCCCTTCTCGACGGCGCGCCGCATGGGAGCATTGTCTGCATGGGTGTCGATGCGCACCGAGACCATGCCGTCGGCGGCGGCCTTATCGCAGGCGAAGGCGAACAGCTCGCCGATGATGCCGCGGCCGCGCAGGTCGGCATCCACGGCACAGCGGTGGATGGTGGCGTAGGGACCTTCCGTCAGCCATGGGCCATCAAGGGTGTCGTAGGCCGCCTCGGGCTCGGTGCCATAGCAGAACATGCCCGCCACGTGACCCTCGTCGAGAACCACATAGGCCGCGCCGGCGGCCACATCGGCCTCCCACACCGCACGGTTGGGATAGCCGGCCTGCCACTGGTCGATGCCCATGGCGGCCATGTTCGCCTTCGCCTGATCGGTGATGGCCATCATGGCGTCCACCTGCTCGGGCCTTGCAACGGTAATCTCCACGGAAGCCTCCCTACTCCTGAACGCGCAGCTGCTCTACCAGCCGCACCAGTTCCTGTTTCTTGTGAATGCCCGTCTTACGATACAAGTTCTTGCAGTGGGACCGCACGGTGTCGATGGAAACGCACAGGGTATCCGCGATCTGGGGCATGGTGTAGCCGTTCAGCAGATAGAGGGCCGTCTCCACCTCGCGCTGGGTCAGATCGAAGGCCGCCTGCATCTTCCCCACCGCCTCCTCCGGGGCGGAAAGAGACGGCGCACCGCCAGCCGCGGCCGTCGCCGGCAGCGGCATAGCCACCCCCGTCATCGCCGCTACCGCCCCGCCGTCCGCCTCGCCGCTCATCCGCGCCGACGGCGCCCCCGCTTTCAGCCGGCTGAGCGCATCCAAGTTCGAGATGACCACCGTGAGCACAACCAGCGTAAGGGCCGTCACCGCCGTAACCACCACCGCGCTCGCGCCCGGCGCACCCACTGGCACCCAGGGAACCAGCGATGACACTAACAGCGGCGACTTCACGAACACGAGCGTCATCAGGCCGAACAGCGGAATGGCCGGCACATGCTTACGGTAAGCTGTCGCGGCGGCAATCACCCAGCAGAACAGCATCACGCAGTCCTGGGTGGCACGGAAGAACGTGTTCGCGAAGGCCGGCTGCGGGATCGAAAGCGCCGTATAGCAAAGAAGCCCGCTGAAGATGAGGATGGCGAAGATGGGCCACAGGCGGTAGGGGTCGCTGCGCCGCAGCCCGAAGATCCACAGGCAGAACACGATGAAGACTACCGTGAAGATGACCGGCCAGTACAGCCGCGCCACAGTGGACGAGGCGAAGTCGCCCGTGGGCACGAGAACTTTAGCCAGGGTATTGGAAAGGGCGCACACGAACAGCACCGCCAGCACGCCCCAGGGCAGCCGGCGCAGATCACCCCGGGCAAAGGGGGCCTCGGCAGTCACCGTCGCATCATCGCGGCTTATGCTCAGCCACAGGCAGACGAAGCACAGCACCGGGCACAGCATCATGGGCACCACGGCCCACGAAGCAGGCAGCCCCGACAGCATCGCTGTGGCAAGTCCGTAGAACACAAAGGCCAGTGTCAGCTGAAAGGCCGACTTGCACGGATTTACCGAGCAGAGATAGTAGCCCCATACCAGCAACGGTATCGTGCTGACCGCGCCGGTAATGGCCGCCCCGATGTAGGCGTACACGATATCGAGCGGCGCCAAGCAGAACAGCACCGTACCCAGCAGCGTGGCCAGCACGCTCACACCAGCAGCTCGCACCAGAGTGGATTCGGTGTAGCGCAAACGTCGTTCGACCACGAGGAACAGCACGAGCGTCAGAGCCTGGATGAAGTGGGAGATCAGTTCGACATTCCCGTCTAAATAACCGTACTCGCTGCGAAACATCGCCCACGGAGGTATCCGAAAACAGGCGATGCCCAGGGCCGGCAGCACCGAATAGCCCGCCAGCGCCACGAGCACCGCGCTTCTCTTCCGCATCGATTCCTGCAACGGCATAGGCCGACCCCTCCCCGGCTGTCCTCTCACATCATTGTGCGAGGCTCACATCATTTGGGTGATTTTCCCATTTCTGGCACGCAGGCACATCATTGATGCGGTGCACCTGCGCCATCTCTCCCTACTCTGTAATGGTAACCGCCCCTAAGCGGCTGCACAAGAACATCAGATATCAGAGGAGGAGGGTCCTATGACCGAGAGCACGCGAGGCATCACCCGAAGGGGATTTGTGGGAGGAGCGGCCGCGGCCGCCGTGGGCACGGCGCTGCTTTCCGCCGCAGGCCTGGCAGGCTGCGCCCCGCAGGAGAAAGGCGATATGGCATCCACCGGTGCCGAAGAAGTGACGGGCGGCGAGCTTACCCCCGAACTGAACCCTCAGGACGAGTCCTACACCACCTTCACCACCGACTACGCGCCCCTGTTCGAGCCGCTCACCATCGGCTCGCTCACCCTGCGCAACCGCATCGTGAAGAGCCCGGCCGGCTCCGACACCTGGAAGCCCGAGGGCGACCAGCTCAACGAGAACTACCTCACCTACTACGAGAACTTCGCCAAGGGCGGCGCGTCCCTCGTGTTCGTTGAAAGCGCCATCAGCAAGTTCATCTCCCTGAAGGCCCAAGAGCGCACGGCGACCGGCTGGCTGGTGGAGGACATCTCCAAGATTCCGACGCTCATGGCACCGGTGGTTGAGCGCGTGCACAAGCACGACGCCTACATCGGCTTCCAGCTGGCCGCCGGCACCGCCGATATCCCCACCATGACCCTGGAGGACATCGCGTGGCTGCAGGACACCATGGTGCAGATCGCCGTGCAGCTGAAGGCCGCCGGCTTCGATATGATCGAGCTGCATTCGTCGGCCACCCAGCTGATGAAGAACATGCTGACCGCCCGCATCAACACGCGCACCGACCAGTACGGCGCCGACACCCTGGAGAACCGCACCCGCTTCACCTGCGAAGTCATCCAGAAAATCAAGGAGGCCTGCGGTAAGGACATGGCCATCCAGGTGCTCATGGACGCCTGCGAGGAGAACGACGAGCATTTGGGCGACAACGACAACTTCATCACCTTGGAGGAGTCCATCGAGAACGCGAAGATGTTCGAGGCGGCGGGCGCCGACAGCTTCTACCTGCGCCAGTCCGTGCCCGGCATGCACATCGCCCAGTTCGCCCCCGACCTCATGCACGCCGGCTACCACTGCAACGGTGTCACGGGCTTCGGCACTCAGGTTGACTTCTCGCAGCACTTCGGCGGCACCCTGGACGGCCGCTATTCTGGCTGCGCCATGCTGCTGCCGGCAGCGGCCGCCTTCAAGAAGGCCCTCAAGGGCACGGTGAGCGCCGCGGGCTACCTCGACCCCCGCACGGCCCCCGACCTCATCACGAACGCGGTGGCCAATGGCGAGATCGACTACATCATGACCACGCGCCCGCTGACCGTGGACCCCGAGCTGCCCAACAAGCTGCAGGAGGGCCGCCGCGACGAGGTGGCGCCCTGCACCCGCTGCATGCACTGCCACAACAAGGGCGGCGATCCCACCTATGACTACACCGGCAAGGGCGTTGAGCTGTGCCGCGTGAACGCCGCGACCCAGCGCGCCTACACCGAGGCCATGCCCGAGGGCTACGAGCCCGTGCCCGCCGAGACCAAGAAGAAGGTCATGGTCGTGGGCGGCGGCCCCGCCGGCATGGAGGCGGCCCGCATCGCCGCCGAGCGCGGCCACGAGGTGACGCTCTATGAGAAGGACTCGTCGCTCGGCGGCATGCTGCGCGAAGCGAGCGCCTTCAAGGGCGGCCATGAGCGCCTCACCGACCTGGTGGACTATCTCACGCGCCAGCAGGAGGTGAAGGGCGTGACCGTGGTGACCGGCACCGAGGTGACCGCCGACCTGGTGAATTCCGAGAAGCCCGACGCTGTCATCGTGGCCGTCGGCGGCAAGCGCGACAGCAAGCTTCAGGGCAACGACACCGTGAAGGTGATCAGCGTGGACGAGGCCGCCGGCGATGAGGTAGGCGAGACCGTGGTCATCTGCGGCGCCAACGCCCAGGCCACCGACTGCGCCCTGTTCCTGCTGGCCCACGGCAAGAAGGTGCAGATGGTGCACGAGGGCCTGAAGAGCGACATCGACAAGGAACAGTCCACCTGGGTGCGCACCTTCGTTACCCCGCAGCTGTACGCCCAGGGCGTGAAGGTGTGGAACTCCTCGAAGGTGGAGGGCCTCACCGAGGAGGGTCTGACGGTGACCAACGCCATGGGCGCCACCAAGACCCTGCCCTGCGACACGGTCATCGAGTGCTACGACATGCTGCCCAACAAGGAGCTGGCCGATGCGCTGACGGGCTTCGAGGTGTACACCGTGGGCGACTGCGATGCGCCCTTCAACATCGCCCAGGCCATCGCCTCGGGCAACCTGGCGGCCCGCAAGCTGTAAGCTGCTCCCTTTCCCGCCTCCCTCCCCCGATGAAGGGCCGCTTCCCGCGGCCCTTCTCGGCGTTTGCGTTCCCTTTTACCCCTGGCGGCGCAGCCTGGAGCTCCTCGAAGCTGCGGGGCTCGCAAGCGAGGGGCGCCTAAAATCAAGACGTTCTCGGGCGGCATGCGCCAGCGCTTCGTTATGGCCTCGAGCTTTTTCCAAGCGACCGCCTATGGTTTTGCAACCGACGAGCGTTGCGCCGGCATGGAGGTCATCGCCTACGAGCGCGACGTCACCGAGGCCCACGGGGGCCTGCTCACCCCGAAGCTATCGCTGAGCCCCGAACGGCTACGAGGCGGCAATGTTGGCGGTGCCCTCTTCCCCACCCGCGCAGCGCTTACGGAAACGTAAGCTGCCTGTAAGACGCTTCGATGGAGTTCTTCGGGTAAGAGGAATAGCATCCACGGTGCGTCAAAAAAACCATGGACGGCCCAGAGAAGGGAGATGCGAACATGCGCACAAGAGTAGCGATGGTGGTGGGCTTTTCCATAGCAGCGGTGGCGGTAGCCGTGGCAATCGCCGGTTGGTGGGTACTCTCCGGCAACATAAACGCCGCGTACTACACGCAAGTGGACAACGCGCGAACCGAAGAGCTGGAATCGCGGGGCGGGGTCATCGACCTGACCGGGGGCATGAGCCTTCTCTACCGCTTGCCGGCCTACGATGAGCAGGGCAACGGGCGGGAGGTCTCGTTCGGTACCGAGCGCCAGCTGAGAGAGGGGGCGTATCTGAAACTGGAGGTAGAGCCCATCCGTGGCGTGGTCGGGTGGGAGGAAGTCTCCTTCGACGAGCTTCCGCAAGAGGCGCAGGCGCACCTGGACGGCCCCGTCCGCCCCTAACGGCCGCATACCAGGGTCTTGGCACCCGCGCAAAAGCGGAGCATCGCCGCAACGGCGGAATGGAGGCCCACTTCTGTTTTCTCGTTGCAGGCCGGCCGGATTGCGCTATACTATGCAAGCTGCATCGTGCGGGCGTAGTTCATTGGTAGAACCTCAGCCTTCCAAGCTGATGAGGCGGGTTCGATTCCCGTCGCCCGCTCCAGAGCATTCAAAAGGCCGAGGTCAACGACCCCGGCCTTCTTGTTTCTGGTGCGCCCAGTAGGAATCGAACCTACAACCTACGGATTAGAAGTCCGTTGCTCTATCCGTTGAGCCATGGGCGCATATCGGTGCCGCATCGGCAGCTCGATCATTATAGCGCAACTACCGATAGAGGTCGCGTTTTTCGGAAAAGCGCCGCTCGCCTACGCCCACCGCTCGCGCATGTAGGCCCAGCGCGCATCACGGGCGGCCTCGATGGCGGCCAGATCGGCCCCGTCATCAGCGGAAAAGCGGCCCTGGCGGCGCAGGTAGGGCTCGATGGGCTTGAACGCCTTGGGATTGCGGTTCAGGCGGAAGGCGCCCCCGGGCACACCCGACAGGGCCGGGCCCTCGTATTCGGCAAGGTACCACAAACCCGTGTCAACGATCTCCTTGGCCACGTCCACCATGTCCTCCGAGGGAAAGCCCCAGCCCACCGGACAGGGCGCCATCACGTGGATGAAGCGGCATCCGCGCACATCGCGGGCCCGTTCCACCTTCTTCAAAAAGTCGCTCAGATAGCCCACCGAAGCCGTGGCGGCGTAGGGGATGCCATGGGCCGCCACGATATCGAACAGGCTCTTCTTGCTCGTGAGGCAGCCGTGCTCGCGCGCACCCGCGGGCGTGGTCGTCGTGGAGGCGCCGAAGGGCGTTAGGCTCGACTTCTGGATGCCCGTGTTCATGTAGGCCTCGTTGTCGTAGCAGATGTAGAGCACGTCGTCGTTGCGGTCGATGGCGCCCGAGAGCGCCTGCAGGCCGATATCGGCCGTGCCGCCGTCGCCGGCAAAGCCCACCACGGTGCGCTCGTCGGCGGCGATCCCCTGAGCGCGCAGCCCCGCCTGGATGCCCGAGAGCACCGCCGCCGTGCCGCCGAAGGGCGTGATCATGGCGTTGTTGCCGAAAGCCAGCTGCGGAAAGTTGAAGCCCGTGGCGCTCATGCAGCCGGCCGGCAGGGCCGCCACCGCTTGGGGCCCCAGCACCTTCAGCACCTGGCGCACCACGAGCGCGCCGCCGCAGCCGGGGCAGGCCTTGTGGCCGTAGAAGAACTCCTCGTCGGTGATGTTGCGCGCGTTCACGGTCATCGCGGGCCCCCTTCCTCATCGTCGATACCCAGGAACACGACCCGGCCGGCCGCGCTCTGACCGGCCGCCAGGCGCTCCAGGTCGGCGAAGCAGGCGCGCATCTGGTCGCGGGAGATGTCGTCGCCGCCGAGACCTCCGATGAAGTTCACCGCCGGCCGCGCCATGCCAAGGCGCCCCAGGGCCGACAGCACATTGGTGAACACCGTGCCGGTATCGCCGAAGGAGATGTCCTGCTCCAGCACGCCGATGGCCGCCGCGCCGCCCACGGCCTCGGCGATGAGCCGCGCCGGCAAGGGCCGCAGGTAGCGGATGCGCAGCACGCCGGCCCGTTTGCCCGCCGCGCGCAGCTCGTCGGCCACATCGCGGGCCAGCCCGGCCACCGAGCCCAGGGTGACCAGCACGAAGTCGGCGTCCTCGCAACGATAGGCGTCCACCATGCCGGGGTAGACGCGGCCGAACACCTCGGCAAAGCGCGCCTCCACCTCTTCCACGACCGCCTCGGCAGACAGCATGTCGCGGTGGTGCCAGTACTGGTAGTAGCGGTTGAACTCGGGGCCGGCCGAATACCCGATGTTCACGGGCTGCTCGAAATCGAAGCGGTTGGCCGTGCGGTAAGGCGGCAGGAAGGCGTCGGCAGCCTGGGCTTCAGGCACCTCCACCGACTCGTAGGTGTGGGTGAGGGCGAAACCGTCCACATTCACCATCACCGGCAGGCTCACGCGCTCGTCCTCGGCCACGGCGTAGGCCATGAGCGCCAGGTCGAGCGCCTCCTGGTTGTTCTCGGCGTACACCTGGATCCATCCGTGGTCCAGAAGCGACAGCGAGTCGCGCTGGTCGCCGTAGATGTTCCACGGCAGGGCCAAAGCGCGGTTCGCGTTCATCATCACGATGGGAAACCGGCCGCCCGAGGCGTAGGTGAGGCACTCGGCCATGTACAGCAGGCCCTGGGACGAGGTGGCCGTGAACGTGCGCGCACCCGTCGCCGCCGCGCCGATGGCCGCCGACAGCGCCGTGTGCTCGCTTTCCACATGCAAGTACTCGCAGTTAAGGCTGCCCTCCTCCACCATGGAGGCCAAAGCCTCCACCACCGTGGTCTGGGGCGTGATGGGATAGGCCGATATCACCTGGGGCCGCGCCAAGCGCACACCCTCGGCGAAGGCCTCGTTGCCCGAGAGGAACTTCTTCATGCCACGGCTCCTTCCCCGGCGCACCCGTCGGCGGCACCGCCCGTCTCGTCAATCGTCGTCCCGTTCTCGGACGCCCCCTCGTTGGCAGCGGCCTGCTCGTCCACCATGGCAATGCAGGGCACGGGGCACACCTTCGCGCACACGCCGCAGCCCTTGCAGAAATCGTAGTCGATGGCCAGCGCCGTGCAGACGCCCTCGCCGTCGCGCACCTTGAAGATAGTGCCGTCGGGGCAGTACATATAGCAGTTGAGGCACAGCGTGCACTGCGCCGCATCGATCACAGGCCGCAGGCTGCGCCAGCCAGCGTTCACCGAAGTCAGGTGCCCTGCCGTAAAGCAAGTGGAGCGGGCGAACTCCTCGGGCCGCGCTCCCAGGCCCTCCCGCAGATAGGGCGTAAACTTGCGCTCCATCACGCATCCCTCCCTTCGCCTTCCAGCAGCACCGCGGCCGCCAGATCGAACAGGCCCGTGCCCGAATCACCCCCGCGCTGACCGAGGCCGCCCAGGTGGGGCAAATCGGGCCGGGATGCCAGCGCCTCGAAGGCGGCATCCACGATGCGCATGTTCTTCTCGTGCAGCCGCACGGGCATGGTGGCGCGAATGCCCTCGTGCACGTCCTCCAAGCTAACCGCGCCGCACACCGCCGGAATGGCGCCCAAAAACACCGTGTTGGGAATGGGGCGCCCCAGCACGGCCGCCGAGATGCCGTCGGCGTCGATGGCCACCACGCGCGGGTCGTCAACCGCGCGGCGCGTGTTCAGCAGCATGAGGCCGCCGTCGGCCAGCTCGGCGTCCCAGCTGTCATCCAGCAGCGTCTCGTCCAGGTACACCACGATGCCCGCCCGGGCCACGACGCTGCGATCGCCGATGGGTGCCCCGGCGATCTTCGTGAACGCACGCATAGGGGCGCCCCTTCGTTCCGGGCCGAAGGTCGGAAAGGCCAGGGCGCACGCCCCAGCCGACAGGGCCGCCGCGGCGCCCAGGCACCGGGCCGCCGTAAAGGCCCCCTGCCCGCCCCGCGCGTGCCAAATGACTTCCAGCATGGGCATCCCTCTCTCAATACCGAAGGGCGACCGTAACGGCCGCCCTTGCATCTCTCTCGTTATCCCTCGCGACTATTTATTCGCATAGTAGTCCAGGCTGCGGGCGAGGTGGGTGACGAAGCGCTCCCCCATGACCGACAGGTCGCGATTGTCGGCGGACACATAGCCCAGATGCAGCACCACATCGGTTTCCAGCGGAATGGTCGTGAGCGCGCTGCCATCGGTGATGCCCACCAGAATGCCGCTCGTCACCGTGTAGCCGTTGATGGCCATGATGAGCTCGGTGAGCGACGCGCGGTCGGTGCAGGCCACCTTCTTGGCTCGGGGCACATCGGACAGGGCTTCCTCAAAGAAGGCGACGGGAGCGCCCTCGCCCTGGTCGAAATACACATAGGGGTAGTCGGCCAACTGCTCCAAGCTGAGCTTTTTGGCGTTCACGAGCGGATGGCTCGACGGCAGGGCCACCAGCGGCGCCGAGGCGGCCAGCTCGTGGAAGGTGAGCCCCGCCTCGGTGAAGGCCTCGGTAAGCGCCGCCTCGGTGGCCGAGGTCAGCATGACCACGCCCAGTTCGGAGGTACCCAAGGCCACGTCGTCGATGACCCCTTGGGTGGTGCGGTCGCGCAGGGCGTAGGAATAGCTGTCGCCGCCGGCGGCCAGGATGGTGTGGGCGAAGGACTGCACGTCGAACAGGTAGTGCTGCCCGGAGATGGAGAAGTCGTAAGCGGTCATGGGGTTCCCTTCTATCGGTTATCCGCATTATAGCGGGCCGCGCACGGCCGGAGGGCGGCGCGCGGCCATCAAGTGTAACGAGGAACTTCGGGCCCTAGGCGCCCTTGCGCTCGTCGATGAAGCGGCTGGCCTTGTGCTCGGAGGAGGTGCCCAGCTTGCCGGCGTCGTAGACGAGCACCTTGGCCGGCTTCACGCCGGTATGGGCCTTCAGCGCCGCGCTCACGCGGGCGGCCACGGCGTCGAAGGGCTCGTCGGATCCTTGGGCGCGCTCCACGCTCACCTCGTAGCGGGTGGAGAAGTTCTCATCGTAGACGCGGATGAGGTACTCGCCCGTCAGCCCCGCCTCGGCGCGCACCACGTACTCCACATCGGAGGGGAACACGTTCACAGCGCCCACGATGAACATCTCGTCCTTGCGGCCGGTGATGTGGATGCGGGCCAGAGTGCGCCCGCAGGTGCACTGCTCGTTGGACACGTATCCGATGTCTCCGGTGCGGAAGCGGATCATGGGACGGGCCTTCTTCATGAGCGTGGTGTACACCAGCTCGCCCACCTCGCCGGGGGCCAGCACCTCGCCGGTGGCCGGGTCCACGGTCTCCACGAGGATCTGGTCCTCCACGATATGCAGGCCGTCGTGGGCCTCGCAGGCCGCCGCACAGGCGCCGTAGATGTCGGACAGCCCGAAGAAGTCCACCACCTTCGCGTCCCACAGGTTCTCGATGGCCTCGCGGGTGCTCTTGATGGAGCCGCCCGGCTCGCCGGCCACGATAATGGTGTGGATGGAGAAGTCACGGCGCGGGTCGAGCCCCTTCTCCTTGATCTTCTCGCCCAGCGTCCAGGCGTAGGACGGGCTCGTCCAGATCACCGTGGGCTGGTACTGCTGCAGCACGAAGATGAGGCGGTCGGAGGGCACCGCGCCCACCCAGATGGCCAGAGCCCCCAAACGCTGGGCGCCGATGACGTCGGGGCCGCCCACGTAGAGGGCGAAGTTCAGGCCGTGTACGTAGCGGTCGGTGGGGCGCATGCCGGCCTGCCAGAACAGGCGCGCCTCGGTGTCCTGCCACAGGTCGAAGTCCTCCTGGGTAAAGGGGCTCACCGTGGGCACGCCCGTGGAGCCGGACGAGGTGGCCATGAAGATGACCTCCTCCTCGGGCACCGAGCACATCTCGCCGAAGAACGAGCCCACGTGCTGGGTCTCGCGCTCGGTCTTCTTATCCACGAAGGGGAACTTCTCCAGGTCCTTCAGGGTCTTGATGTCGGCAGGCGCGACGCCGGCCTCGTCGAAGGAGCGCTTGTACCAGACGGTGTTCTCGTAGGCGTAGGCCACCATCTCCTGCAAACGTTCCAGCTGCATGGCCTCCAGCTCGGGCCGCGGCATGCACTCGATCTCGGGATCGTAGTACTTCTGATCGTAAGGGATGTTCTTCTTCGCCATCACTGCTCCTTGTTCCCGTTTCCTGAAGGGCGCCGCAACGGCCTCGCCCTTTGTTTCGCGTGGGTCAGTATGATGCCCGAAGCCACGGCGCGGAGCAAGGGCAAGACGCATACAGAATAGGGAAAGCCCGCCATCGCGAAGGTCGATGGCAGGCTTTCACCTGGTGAAACGCGGCGGTATAGGGACGTCGGAGCCGTCGGCGATCCAGCGGCGCCCCTTAGCTGAGCGTCCCTTGCGCGGCCAAGACCGCCTGGGACATCTGGTAGGACAGCACCACGACACCAAGAAGCACAATGGTCACGATCACCTTCACCGCCGTATGCCAGGTGCAGGAGCCGCGCCACATCAGCACGAGCCCCACAGGCCAGAAGATCACGAGGAAGAAGATGATCCAGAAGGTCTGCTCGTACCACTTCTTCTCGTCGCCGGTCGTTACGATCTCGTTGGCGTGCTCGCTCGTGCGCCCCTGGCCGCGACGCGTCCAGTCACCGTAGCTGCGCCCGTTCTCGTCCTTGAAGATGCCCATGGGAAATCCCTTCGTAAATGTTGACCCTACAACTTTTGGTTGGGATTCTACCATTGTCTCCGCGCAGGGGCGCCCGAGCGCCACCCCTGTCACGAACCCGTCACAGCCAAACACCGAAACCGGCAACCGATCGTTGCCGGTCGCGGACGCGGCGCTCAGCTTTTGCCAGGTCGATCGCCAACTCCCGAGCCGCACATTGAGGTCGACGCGTTTGCAGCTGGCCGCATCTTTACGACAGAAGGCGCAAGCTATGGCGCTGACTGCATCGCCTTCGGCCTGTCGACGACAGGCACATCGCCGCTAACGAGCAGCCTAACCCGACCCCTCCCCGCAAGGCCGCGCTCCCCGCGGGACGTGGATTTTCTTGCAGATAGAACCCTACAATCCGTATTCTCTAAGAAGATTCTCAACCGCCACGGGGTCAGCCATAACGGAAAGGGCGTCTTCAGCGCGGCCATCTTCTGCCAGCTTGGCCGCAAGAGCAGCCATCCTGGCAACGCCCTCAGCGCGGCCCTCGGCGCGACCCTCAGCGCGGCCCTCAGCGCGGCCCTCGGCGCGACCCTCGGCGCGGCCCTCCGCCAGGCCTTCCTCACGGCCCTCGGCAATGCCCTCGGCACGGCCTTCTGCCAAGCCTTCGGCGATGGCATCAGCGCGGGCCTCTTCCAGCAAATCTCTTACGGTCATCACGGAGGCCACCCACTCTCTATCCTCATTGGCCGTGGAAACTGCGGCATCCATGGCGCTCACGAGCTTGTCATCTGGCGCCACCGAGCCCCTTTGAATATATTCTAGCAGATTACGTAGCCCCTCATTGGGCGCGGCAGCGGCGGCCCGTGCGTTCAGCACCACCCACGTGGAGCCGGTTTGGGCCGCAAGGGCCGGATTCTCCCGGCAGAGACGGTCGAAGGTGTACACGGGAAGGCCTGCGCCGGGCCAGTCGAAATCGCAGGCAAAGATGATGTAGCTGTCGCGCAAATCCCTCCACGATGAACCCTGGTCGAGCAGCCCGGAATCGATGCTCGCCTGATAGTAGCGCAAACGACGCCCCAAATCGGCATGGGGATTGGCCTGCATCTCCACATCGATGACGCCCAAGGCCGTCTCAGCGTACACATCGAGCCGCACCCCGCGGGATGCCACGGCGGGCTGGAGCACCTGCTCCCGGTTGAGATAGGAGATGGAACCCACTTCGGTACCGAGCACGCGCTCCAAGAAGCCCCGGCAAATATCCTCGCGGCAGAGCACGCGCCCGAACATGAAGTTGTTGGATATGGTAATGCGGCTGGTCATGACAGCCCCTTTCTCCTCGGCAGCTGTCCCCGTTTTCGGGTTAGGGGCTCCCCAGCCTCAGTTTCACCTCTCGTGAAACTGTAAGAACATTTGTTTCATTATAGAGTTTTGAGATAACGATTTCAAGAGGAAAATAGTACCAATTTGAAAAGAGAGGCCCCCTTCTAAACGAAGAGCCGCCCCTTTCAGGACGGCCCTTCGCGACGCAAGGCAAAACTGACGACTTCGCTTCCCTACCCCAGCTTCTTCGCCAGAAGCTCGTTGATGATCTTGGGGTTGCCCTGGCCGCGCATGGCCTTCATGCACTGGCCCACGAAAAAGCCGATGAGCTTGTCGTTGCCGTCGCGGTAACGGGCCACTTCGTCGGGGTTGGCGGCGATCACCTCGTCCACCACCGCTTCGATGGCGTCGGTATCGGACACCTGCTTCATACCGCGGGCCTCCACAATGGCCTCAGGGTCGGCGTCCTCGTCCATGATGGCGGCGAACACCTCCTTGGCCTGCTTGGAGGAGATGACATCGGCGACCGTCAGCTTCACGAGAGCCACCGCGCGGGCGGCCGAGAGCGGTGTTGCGGCCAGCGCCTCGCCCTCGTGGGCGTTCAGCCACGCCGTCACATCGTTGATGATGAGGTTCGCAAGCGGCTTGGCGAACGCGCCGCCGTCGGCCTCGGCGGCAGCCAGCGCCATGCACTCGTCAAAGAAGTCTGCGGTAGCGCGGTGTTCCACCAGGTGGCGAGCATCGTAGGAGGTGAGCCCGAAGTCAGCGGCATAGCGGGCCGCCTTCTGGTCGGGCAGCTCGGGCAGCTTGGCCCGCACCCCTTCGATGAACTCGTCGGTGAGATCATAGGGCGCCAAGTCGGGCTCGGGGAACAGGCGGTAGTCGTCGGCGGTCTCCTTCACGCGCATGACGATGGTGCGCTTGGCGGACGGGTCCCAGTGACGCGTCTCCTGGTAGATGACGCCCCCCTCTTCCAGCACCTCGGCCTGACGGCAGATCTCATAGGCCAAGCCGTCGTGGAGGTTCTTGAAGGAGTTCATGTTCTTCAGCTCGGTCTTGGTGCCGAAAGCAGTGGTGCCGCGACGGCGCAGGGACACGTTGCCGTCGCAGCGGAGGCTGCCCTCCTCCATGGAGCAGTCGGAGATACCGATGGCCAGGTAAATCTGGCGCAGCTTCTGCATGAACAGGCGCGCCTCCTCGGGCGTGCGCAGGTCGGGCTCGGTCACCAACTCGATCAAGGGCGTGCCGGCGCGGTTGTAGTCTACCAGCGAGTGCGTGGCCCCGGCGATGCGGCCCTCCCCGCCGCCGAGGTGCACCATCTTGCCGGCGTCCTCCTCCATGTGGATGCGGGTGATGCCCACATGGGCCACGTACCCGTCCTCGGTGCGCGTGATGTTGCCGTCGCGCTCACCGGGCGCAAGGGCGTCCAGGCGGTAGCGCTCGGCAGCCCCGCGGCCGTCCACATCCAGATCCAAGTGACCGCGCATGCAGAAGGCGATGGGGCCCTGGGTGGTTTGGAAGTTCTTCGCCATATCAGGGTACATGTAGTTCTTGCGGTAGAACATCGAGTGCTTCTCGATGTCGCAGTTGGTGGCCAAACCCGCCAGCACGATGGACTCGATGGCGGCGCGGTTGGGCACGGGAAGCGCCCCGGGCAGCCCCAGGCACACCGGGCAGGTGTGGGTGTTGGGGGCCGCGCCGAACTCCAGCTTGCAGCCGCAGAACATCTTCGTCTCCAGGGTGGTCAGCTCGGCGTGAATTTCCAGGCCGATGACGGCCTCCCAGGTCTCAAATACCTCTTCCAGCGTTTTCATTTACGCACCCACCTTTCCGTCGGCGTAGTCGGGGGCCACGGGCGCCGGGCCGTAGACGGTCTCCAGGGCCGCTGCGGCGCGAAACATGTTCGCGTCCTTGAAGGGCGGCGCGATGAGCTGCACGCCCACGGGCAGGCCCGTGTCGGCGCCCAGGCCCACGGGCACGGACATGCCGCCGTTGCCGGCGATGTTGATGGAGATGGTGAACATGTCGCCCAAATACATCTCGGTGGGATCACCGATCTCGCCGAGCTTGAAGGCCGTGCGCGGGGCCACCGGCGCGAGGATGCAGTCCACCGACTCGTAGGCGACGGCAAAGTCGCGGGTGATGAGGGTGCGCACCTGCTGAGCCGGGTAGTAGTACGTGTCGTACACGCCAGCCGACAAAAGGTAGCTGCCGAGCATGATGCGGCGGCGCGCCTCGGGTCCGAAGCCGCGGGCGCGGCTGGCCTCGTACTGGCTGCCCAGGTCTTTGTGGCCCGGATCGCAGTAGCCGTAGCGCACCGAGTCGAAGCGGGCCAGGTTGCTGAAGGCCTCGCAGGGACCCAGCACGTAGTAGGCACTCATGGCCGCCTGGGCATGGGGCAGCTCCACCTCCACGAGCTCGGCGCCCATCTTCTCCAGGGCGAGGGCGGCCTCCTGGGTCTTGGCCCTCACCTCGGGGGCCAAGCCGGCGGCCTCCAAGAACGCGGGCACGACACCGACCTTCATTCCGCGCACCCCCTCGGCGAGGTTCGCCGTGAAGTCCACGTCGCTCGGCTGGCTCGTGCAGTCCAACGCGTCGCGACCGGCGATGGCGTTCAGAACAAGAGCCGCGTCTTCCACCGAGCGGGCGAAGGGGCCCACCTGGTCCAGCGAGCTGCCGAAGGCCACCACGCCGTAGCGCGAGACCACGCCGTAGGTGGGCTTCACGGCCACCAGGCCGCAGAAGGAGCCGGGCTGGCGGATGGAGCCGCCGGTATCGGAGCCGAGGGACACGGGTACGAGGCCCGCCGCCACGGCCGCGGCGCTGCCGCCCGAGGAGCCGCCGGGCACGCGCTCGGTATCCCACGGGTTGCGCGTGGGCCCGAAGGCGGAGGTCTCAGTGGAGCCGCCGAAGGCGAACTCGTCCATGTTCAGCTTGCCGATGGGCAGCGCCCCGGCCCGCAGGGTGCGCTCCACGCAAGTGGCGGTGTAGGGCGACACGTAGTCGCGCAGCATGTTCGAGGCGCAGGTGGTATGGGTGCCCGTCAGGTTCAGGTTGTCCTTGTAGCCCACAGGCACGCCGGCCAGAGGCCCCATCTCGGCCAGGCGCCCCTCGGCGATGGCCCCGTCGATGCGGGCAGCGGCATCCAGGGCCAGCGCCTCGGTGGTCTCCAGGAAGGAGTGCACTACCCCGTCGGCGGCCTCGATGCGCTCGAAGGTACCGCGGGCCACCTCGGCGGCGGAGAACTCCTTGGCGGTGAGCCCCGCCTGGAGCTCGCCGATGGACATGCTTCCGAACGGCGTTACCATTAGCGGTCACCCCCCTCGCCCAGAATGGACGGGATGAGGAAGCTGCCGCTCTCCTGCTTCGGGGCGTTCTCCAAGGCCACGGCCTGGGTGAAGCTGCCACGCACCGCGTCGTCGCGCATGACGTTCGACAGATCGCCGATAGGATGGAACGTGGGCTCCACGCCATCCAAGTCGAACTCGGTGATGGGCGCGAGGCTGTCGATGATGGCGTTCAGGTCGGCCGTCATGGCGACGACCTCCTCCGCCGTAAGACCGATGCGGGTGTACTCGGCAATGCCCCGCACATCAGCCTCGGAAAGATGCTGCGTCATGGCTGAGCGCTCCTTCTCGATTTCCGTAAGTCAACCGCCCTATGATAGCAAAAAGCGGGGCCGCGAAGCGCGCCGCCCCAGCGAGTGCGAAGATTTAGCAATTGAGCAGGGCAGTTCTTGTGTCAAATCTAGAGTTATGAGCGTCTCACTTCACCACACCGCACGGCAGTTTGGAAGACAGTCGACAAAACGCCCGATCAGGGTATTGCAGAAAGCGGTAAGCCTATCGAATGGGGGACGAGCGAACCCCCGAGACGCTCATAACTCGAGATCCGGCGCATTTTCCGACCCCTTCGCCGACCGAGACTCCTAGGCACAAAGCCGCCGCCCCAAGCTACAGCCTTCGCAGAGGGAAGGAGTCCCAGGCGCCCTACAGCCCCCGGGCCCGAGCTGCCTCGGCCAAGGAAGCCTCGGTAATGGGCTCCCCCTCGGACACGTACACCGCCAGGCACGGAAAGCTCGGCTTGGCGGCCATGAGGGCGCCGGGGGCCAGGCCGAAGCGCTCCTCCAAGCCGGCCAATACATGGCGCACGTTGGCCTTGGTCATGCCGGCGCGGCGCAGGGGAGAGACCACCCCCGCCTCGGCCAGGGCCTTGAAACCGGGGCGACGCGCAGGGTCATCGGAGGCGTTGGTGCCGTCCACGATCACCGTGAAGCCGTCGGCCGCCGCAGCGGCGCGCACCTCCTGGAAGATGAAGCGCTTGCAGCGATAGCAGCGGTCGGGCGGGTTCGCGCAGATAGCCCCATCGGCGAGCACGTCGGCCTCCACCACCGTGAGGGGAACATCCAAGGCGTCGGCGACAGCCCGGGCGTCGGCCAGCTCGAAGGCCGGCTGGAAGGCGGTCTTCACCAGGTAAGCATGCACCTCGCAGCCCGCCAACTTCGCCGCCGCCAGCAGAAGCGACGAATCGCAGCCGCCCGAGAAGGCCACGGCCAACTTCGGCTCCCGCAGCAGGTACATCTCCAGCGGCTCGCCGAAGAGGTGCTGGCCCGGGCCCACATCCTCGGCATCCTCGGCCACGCGGGACTCGAAGTCGGAAACATCCCGCTGCGCCCCTTCTTCAAGCCCGTCGATCTTCGTCACGTCCACCACACGCCTTTACTCTCACACATCCACCTCACACCGATCACCACGCGACCGCCTCTCGCAAGGTGCCGCAGGGACGACCTTCGGGCTGCCCTCGTCGGTCGCCACCCGGCACGACCCCCATCGCAGGGGCAGGCTGAAACCCGCCCCTGCGAAGGCCCGACCAGGACAGCACATTCCCTAACGCAGCGTGATGCCCTCGGGCAGCTCCACGTCGCGCCAATCCTCGTCCTCGCCGCAACTGTCGTCCTCGGCCGCGACCGGTGCCGCAACGGGGCGCTCAGGCTCAGCGGCGCCGAAGACGGCACGGAACGCGTCGGCATGCAGGCGCGGCACCGCGAACACGATGCGGGAGATGGAGCCGGGATGCTCGGCGATCCAGACACGGAACAACTCGATGACCTGGGCCGGCTCGTAGCCGTTGCGACCACAGCCGAAAGCGCCCACGACCAGGGTCTCCGCCCCGTTCGCCGCCGCAATGCGCAGGATGGTCTCGATGCGGTCGGCCAGCGCCTTGTCGCACTCGCGCTCAGAGCGATGATTTTCCAGCGCATAACCGCGCACGGGCTCGGGCAGCGCAATCACGTCGGCGCGGCGCACGTCGCCCCCGCGGGAGAACAGCACCGCCGGCAAGTAGGCCGCCCGATCGGTAAACAGCGAGCCACGACGGTAGTCCCTGTTCTTGCGGTGGTACTCATCGGCAATACCCTGCAGCACCGGATACAGGTTGCTCTCAGCGCACAGGATCTGCTCGGGCCCGAAGGCACCGTCCTCGTAGGCGCCGCCCGGGCGCGTGAAGGCCGCCGGATCCACCACGACGCACTTCCCCGCACCGTGGTGGTACAGCGCCTCGGGAGCGAACGACGTCACCACCCGGGTTTCCGTCGCCTCAGCCATCGGCTCGGGCAGCGGCAGGGCGCGGCCCTCTCCTTCCTCGTAGATGCGGGCGCCCTCGAGAGTCTCGGCCGTTTCCGCAGCGAATGCGGCCCGCATGAGCCCCGTATGTCGCACCGCCTCGCGACGCCGTTCCTCGCGCGCCTCGTCCCGACTCGGCCGACGCTCGGCCGTCCGCTCGCTGAAATCCGCCATAGTGCGCCCCTTCCGTTTCGCGCGTTCCTCTCTAGCGGCCCCATTCTACAAGAAGCGCGCCCCCCTCGGGCGCAAAATACGCGAAGTCGCCGCGGGGGCGCAATGGTTCGGGCGTACAATGGACGGGTAAAGCCCGCGCGAGGAAAGGGAGCACCATGGCGGAAATTCGCGAGACCTACATCGACTACCAGGGGTTCAAAACTTACTGCAAGATCGTCGGCGAGAACCAGCCCGGGAAGAAGACGCTGCTCATGTTGCACGGCGGCCCCGGTGCCACCCACAACTACTTGCTGCCCTACGCCGAGATGGCCGACCGCTACGGGCGCCAGATCGTGTTCTACGACCAGATCGGCTGCGGCAAATCGAACATCCCCCATCAAGATGACAGCTTCTACCATTACGATCTGTGGGTGAACGAGTTCTACGCCGTGCGCGAGGCCCTGGGGCTTGACGACATCCACCTGTTCGGCAACTCCTGGGGCGGCATGCTGGGCATGCTGTGCATGATGAAGGACGATGCAGGCGTGAACTCGTTTGTGATCAACTCGTCGCCGGTGCGCATCGCCACCTGGCTGGAAGAGGCAAATCGCCTGATCAAGTACATGCCGGCCGAAATGCAGGCGGCCATCGCCGAGGCCGAGCGCACCGGCGACTACGAGACGCCTGCGGCCAAGGCGGCCTACGACGAGTACTACAAGCGCCACGTGACCGGCCTGTACGAACGCGACTACCCGCAGTACCTCATCGACGAGGTGGAGGGCACGGGCGAATGCTACGGCGTCATGCAGGGCGCCAGCGAGTTCGTCGTCACGGGTAAGATGCGCGATTGGGACGTACGCGAGGGCGTGCGTGACATCAAGGTGCCGTGCATGGCCCTGTCGGGCACCGACGACGAGGGCACGCCGCTCGTCATCAAGGAGGGCGTCGACTGCATCCCCGGCTGCGAGTGGGTCCTTATCGCTGGCGCGCCCCACATGTCCTGCGTCACCCACCCCATCGAGTCCATGGAGGCCGTCGAGAACTTCATCAGCCGCTTCGAGTAGCGCCGTCCGCTGGCAAGACGAAGGGCACCTCAATGAGGTGCCCTTTCTGTTTACGGGTACACGAACAGCGCCACCTAGTTAAGCCCCGATATGCGGCACCAAGGGCAGAAAACGGGCGACGAAATCGTCTTGGAAGCTGCGGCACGTATCCAGCAACCAGCCGGGCTCGTCCTCATAGTTGGCAAGCCCCCGATAGTAGAACTGCTTCATGGCATCGCCCACGATAAAGGGCGTCACATCGCTGCGCAGGCATTCGCGGAACATGACCATGCGGCCGATGCGACCGTTGCCGTCCTGGAAGGGGTGAATGCGCTCGAAGCGATAGTGGAAGTCAGCGATGTCCTCGAACCGCCGAGGACCCGCCTCATAGGTCGCGATCAACGCGGCAAGCCGCTCGGGAGCATCCTCGGGCAGGACCGTAATTACGCCGCCAACTTCGTTGGGGAGCGTTTTGAACACGCCCGGCGCGAAAATGGGATCGGAAGCCGCCTGGTCGGTTCCCCCCTCGAGCATGCGATGGAACTCTAGCAGTAACTCCACCGTCAACGGGTCATCTGCCGTTTTCAGCATGGCATCGAAAAGGCGGAAGTGGTTCGTGGCATCCTGCACATCTTGCACGCGCGCAGGACCATCCACCGTGCGCGTCTCGAAGATCTGGCGCGTTTGCTCCTCGGTCAGGCGCGAACCCTCGATGTGATTGGAGTTGTAGGCCAGCTCAACCTGCGTCTTGTGGTAGATATTGCCCTCAAGCCCCAGGCGGCGCTGACGACGGTATTCCCCGAGGAGTTCGCGCATGACAATTCTCGCCGACGCTACACGTTGAACTTGAAGTGCATGACGTCGCCGTCGCGGACGACGTAGTCCTTGCCTTCCTGGCGCAGCTTGCCCGCATCGCGGCAGCCCTTCTCGCCGCCCAAGGCCACATAGTCCTCGAAGCTGGCCGTCTCGGCCTTGATGAAGCCGCGCTCGAAGTCGGTGTGGATGACGCCGGCCGCCTGGGGGGCCTTCGCGCCCACGGGGATGGTCCAGGCGCGCGTCTCGGTCACGCCGCTCGTGAAGTAGCTCTGCAGACCCAAAAGCGCGTAGGCCTCGCGGATGAGGCGGGCCAGGCCGCTCTCGGCAAGCCCCAGAGCCTCCATATACTCCTTGGCCTCGGCCGGGTCCATCTCGGACAGCTCGGCGATGTCGGCCTCAACCTTTGCGGAAATGGGCACGGGCGTGCAGCCGTCGATCTCGGGCAGCTCCACATCCACGGCGCCCTCGTCCACGTTCGCGATATACAGCATCGGCTTCATGGTCAGCAAATGCAGCTCGTAGATAGCCGCCTGCTCGTCATCGGAAAGCCCCAGGGTGCGGGCGCGATGGCCCTCGTTCAGGCCCTCGAGCACCTTGCGCGCCGTCTCCAGCTTCGCCACGCCGGCCTTATCGCGCTTGGCCTCCTTCTCCAGGCGGGGAATGGCCTTCTCCAGGGTGGCGATGTCGGCCAGGATGAGCTCGGTCTTGATGGTATCCACATCGGAGAGCGGGTCCACCTTGCCGGCCACATGGGTCACATCCGGGTCGCCGAAGAAGCGCACCACCTCGGCGATGGCATCGGTCTCCCGGATGTTCGCGAGGAACTGGTTGCCCAGGCCCTCGCCCTGGCTCGCCCCGGCCACGAGCCCGGCGATGTCTACGAACTCCACCGTCGCAGGCACGATCTTCGCCGGATGGTCGATCTCGGCCAGCGCGTCCAAGCGCTCGTCGGGCACCGGCACGATGCCGACGTTGGGCTCGATGGTAGCGAACGGGTAGTTGGCAGCCAGGCCGCCCTTGTTGGTCAGCGCCGTGAACAGCGTGGACTTGCCCACATTGGGCAGCCCCACGATACCGATTGAGAGAGCCATGAAAATCCTTCGATCTAACGAGTGTTTCAACAGGTGACTATCCTACCGCAAAACAGCGAAGAGCGCCCACAGGGGACGCCCTTCGCCATGGAATTCGAACGGGTCTGCGACGTTACATCGCAAAGAAACCGAACTGCGCGGCCACGTAGGCCACCAGGATGATGGTCACGAGCACCGGGGCGATGTACTTGATCATAATCGTCCAGGCACCGGCCGCGGTGAACTTGCTCGAGATGCGCACCTCGTCGATAACCGTCTTGGGCTTCACGATCCAACCGACGAACACGCAGGTCAAAAGCGCCACAATGGGCATGAGCACCGAGTTGGAGATGAAGTCGGCAAAATCCAGCATGGACGTGCCGGCGCCCAGAGGCTCGATGAACGACAGCCCGTTGTAGCCCGCGTTAATGATGGCGCCGGCCACCACCACGAAGGCGATCACGATGCCGAGCGCGCGGCCGCGGGTGCACTTCATACCGTCCTGCACGATGGACACCAGGGTCTCCACCAGCGAGATAGCGCTGGTCAACGCGGCGAACAGCACCAGCACGAAGAAGAGGAAGCCGATGATGGTCGCCATAGCGCCCATGTCCTCGAACACGGTGGGCAGCGTGATGAACATGAGCGAGGGACCGGCCTTCTCGGCCACCGCGTCGCCAGAGCCCATGGCCACGAAAGCCGCGGACACGATCAGCAGGCCGGCCAAGAACGACACGCCCAAATCGAAACCGCCGACGCGCACCACCGAGGAGGTGAGGCTGTCCTTCTTGCGCATGTAGGAACCGTAGGTAATCATGATGCCCATGGCCAGCGACAAGCTGTAGAACATCTGACCGAGGGCGCTAATGACCAGCTCGGGCGAGAACTTGCTGAAGTCAGGAGTCAGATAGTACAGCGCGCCCCCCACGGCACCGGGCATGGTCAGCGTGTAGATGGCGATGCCGATGGCCATGATGATCAGCGCGGGCATCATAACCAGGTTGGCCTTCTCGATGCCGCCCTTCACGCCCAGGCCCACGATGATGAACGCGAGTGCCATGAACAGGAGCATCCAGATATAGCTCTCCACATTGGAAGTGATAAATCCGCTGAAGAAATCACCGCCGTCGGCCAAAGCCGCAGGGCCGTTTACCACATAGGCAGCCGCGTACTTCGTCACCCAGCCGCCGATGATGCAGTAGTACGGCGTGATGATGAAGGGCACCGCCGAAGCGAGGATGCCGATGAAGGCGTACTTCTTGCCAAAGCTCTTGAACGCGCCGATGGCAGACTGACCGGTCTTGCGACCCAGCGCCGTCTCCAACAGCAACAGCGACACGCCGAAGGTGAACACCAGCACCACATAGGTCAGAAGGAAGGTGCCGCCACCGTACTTCGCCGCCAGATAGGGGAAGCGCCACATGTTCCCCAGGCCCACCGCCGATGCGGCCGCAGCCAAAATGAACGCCCACTTGCCCGACCAAGAGGCGCGCTTTTCCATATTCCCTGCCATAGGTTTCCTTTCCCATTTCCAAGGCGCTCCCCAGCGCCTCTACCCAATACCAGGAACGGGCGGCTGCATCGCGTACGGTGCAGCCGCCCGTCGAAACTGTGCGATTATAGCGTGAAACCGTCGAAAATCCCCCACTTTTCTGGGGAAAGGAGCAGCGGAGAACCCTGGCTGGAAGCACAGAGCGAGCCATCGCCCGCCGATCGCCGGCCCCCGCACCGCAGGGACGGCCTTCAGGCCGCCCGTCAACCGCGAGCTCCCCTTCGCAGGGACCCAGCCTTCAGAGCGCCCGTCAGCCATGGGCAGCGGGCGGCCCCGAAAGCTGTCCCTGCGAAGAATCACCGGCAAGAGAAGCGACAGTCGGCAAGATCGCCGCCCGCAAGCCGCTACTCAAACAGCTCGGCAGCGCGCTCAAGCTCGCTTACGATGGCGATGTGCTGGGGGCACACGCTCTCGCAGGCGCCGCACTGGATGCACGCACTCGCCTTGCCGGCGCCGGTGTTCCAGTTATAGTTCTCCTGGGCGCGGTAGGCGTCGCCCATCTGGTCGTAGATGTTGAGCGACTGCATGATGGTGTTGATGTGCACCCCTTCCGGACAGCCCTTCATGCAGTAGCGGCAGTCGGTACAGGGCACGCCGGGCAGGGCCGCGAGCGCCTCGCGGGCCGCCTCGATCACCTCGTACTCCCCCGCCGCAAGCGGCACGCCGTCGCGCATGATGGCCGCGTTCTCGGCCACCATCTCCGGCGTGTTCATGCCCGAGAGCACCGCGATCACGCCCGGCAGCGAGCCGGCGAAGCGCAGGGCCCAGGAGGCGAGCGGAGCGCCGGGTTCGGCCGTGCGCAGAATGTCGGCCACCGGATCGGGCAGCTTCACGAGGGTGCCGCCCTTTACCGGCTCCATGATGACCACGGGCAGGCCGCGTTCCCGACACACCTCGTAGCACTTCCGCGACTGGATGATGGGGCTCTCCCAGTCCACGTAGTTGACCTGCAGCTGCACGAAATCCACCTCGGGATGCGCATCAAGCACGTGTCCCAGCTCCTCGGCGTTATCGTGGATGGAGAACCCGAAGTTGCGGATCTTGCCCTCGGCCTTCTTCTGGGCGCAGAACTCCCACAGACCGTACTCCTCGAAGGGAGGCGTGAGCGACTCGCCCAAGTTGTGCAGCAGGTAGTAGTCGAAGTAATCGACCCCGCACTCGCGCAGCGACTTGTCGAACATGGCCCGAGCGTGATCGGCGTTCTGGGCGAGCCACGCGGGCAGCTTCGTGGCGATCTGGAAGGAGTCACGGGGATAGCGTTCCACCAGCGCCTTCCTCAGCGCCCATTCCGATTTCCCATTGTGGTAGCCGCGAGCGGAATCGAAGTACGTGAAACCGGCCCCCATGAACCGGTCCACCAGCTCGCAGCATCGCTCGATGTCGATGGCCATCGGATCGTTCTCATCCGTCAGCGGCAACCGCATGAACCCAAAGCCCAGCGGCGCCAACTTCCCTGTGTTCTCCATGGCAATCCCCTTCTTTGTGCATTCGCGCAAATTATCAGCGGCACCATCATATCACGGGGCTAGTACGTCACTTCCCAGAACACGAGACCGCGGGCCGGGGCGTTCTCGCCGGCGGCCTGGCGGTCGCGGGCCGCCAGCACCTCGGCCACCCAGCCGGGGGTGCGCTGGCCGCGGCCCACCATGGCGAGCGTGCCCACGATAGTGCGTACCATGGAGTGCAAAAAGGCATTGCCCCGCACGGTGATCACCTGGTGCGGCTCGCCCATGATCGTCTCGGACGCCAGGGAAATCTCACTCACGTGACGGCAGGTGGGCTTGCCCACAGCCGAAGCGGCCATGCAGAAGCTCTTGAAGTCGTGCTCGCCAATGAGGTGCGCGGCACCCTCCTCCATAGCGGCCACGTCCAGGGACGGCCCCACGAACCAGGCGGTGCGGTCGGTGAACACCGGCGGCACCTCGCCCGTGGCGAGAAAGTAGCGGTACTCGCGCTCCACCGCGTCGAAACGCGCCGAGAAGCCCCGCGGCCGCTCGTCCACCGAACGCACCACGATGCCGTCGTTCGTGAGCGCGTTCAGCGAGCGCCGCAGAGCGAACAGGGTGCGATCGCGCAGCTCAGCCGCGTCTACGTCGAAGGACACTACCTGGCCGCGAGCGTGCACCCCGGCATCGGTGCGCCCCGCGCACACCACGTCCACCGGCCGGCGGAACAGCAGCTCTAAGGCGTGTTCCAGCTCGCCCTGCACCGTCGCCTGCCCCGGCTGCTTGGCGAACCCCGCGAACGGAGCCCCGTCATAGGCCACCGTGCACGACAACGTGCGCTCGTAGGCACACTCTGCCGCGCGCTCTTCCAATGAGGGTCGGGAAATCTGTTCGCTCGCCATCGCTTTCCTTTCGGTGGAACAACTAGGTTTCAGCATAACCCATCAGATGCCGCCCTCGACCGATCGCCACAGCAAGCATAAACCCTTTGCCCACTCCGATCCACAGCATCTACGACGCCACCGTCATACTGCCCAGGATCCTCGACACCATCTGACGATCTTCGAACGTCGTCGCAGAACCCGATGCGCTGAAGTCCACCGTCTGCCCGGCGCAGCGGAACGGCATGTTGAATCCGCCCTGCTTATAGCTCAACGGATGCTCGCCCACAAACGAAGAAGGGAGCAATACGAGAGTTGACGCTATGTCGCCCTCCTCATCCTTGAAAACCAGCTCGGCCACCATGTAAGGACCTCCATCTGTTGTGCCCTGGGATCCAACGGCGCTAGGGTCGAACGAGGCATCGCGAATCTTGACTACCGTAGCCTGCTCATCGGCCAGCAACAGCTCGTCCTCAAAGTAGTAGAGGCACACGCTAGCATCAACCGGACCTCCGCTCGCCCACGCTATTTCACTGCAACAGCCCAGAGGACTTGGCTCATCGGCGCCGTATACCGACGAGTTGCTCTTCCATTCAGCGGGATACTCAAACGTCAACCGTGGCGCTCCATCGCGGCGCCCCGTGGTGAACGTCTTCAACTCGGTTGCGGCAACCGCTCTGGCACCTTCCACGACATCAGCCAGCTGTGCCTCCGGCGACAGATACCATCCGCCGTCCACCTCCATCGCGCTTATCTTGTCGATAGTTTGAGTCTGTTCCTGCCCCGCCGTCTCCGCCGTCGTGGGCTTCGCTGTTATCTGGACGTCAATCTCCTTCATTGCCGTAGCCGTTCCGCTGAAACCATACTCGTGCAGTTCTTCATTCAACGATGCCAGGTCTTCTTCGCTGCAATCATCTCCGGGATAGGCGTCGAAAAGAAGGGTGAACCCTTCGAGTGCCGCCGCGTCCTCGGACGAAACACCATCCTCGACGGAAAGCCCCGACAAAAGCGCGCCTAACGCCTCTATGCTTTCCACCTCTGCTGCGTCCATCATGATATCCAACGCTTCAGGGGGAAACAGTTCGAGCGAAGCCGTCCGCGTGGCCACGAGCGCAGAAGGAACGCCATAGCCCTCCCACATCTGCTGGTAGATACCGCCGACGGCCTCAGACAACTCCTCGCACGTAGCGTAGCGCGGAGCCGCCGCGAAAGTTCCACCGCGAAAGCTTCGGTGATCGTCGATGATCGTTATCGTATCTCCGCTATCGATCAGCGTCATCTCAAGCCCCGCCTCCATATGAGTGCCGTCGAACAGGTTCGCCACAGAATCGTTCTCGGCTACAAGGCTTAGCTTAAGGGGGAGGTATACCTTGAAATCATAATCGCCGCCATACTTACCCGACAGCCCTGGCAGCTCGATAGCTCCACCAGCCTCCTCATCCGGGGAAAGCCGCTGAAGGCTCGCGCCCATCTCTGCCGCAATCCCTGCCGATCCCTCAATGCCGGCACAATCGTACAACAGAAACTTGAGAGAAGCGTCCACCTCTCCCCCAATGCTGGCGCCGAAGCTATCGTCCAATGGGTTGAATTGGAGGCGAGGCATCGCGGAGCGATCCTCGTTCACAGGCGAAAAGCCCTCATCTGTCGAGTACTCGAACCCGATGCTTTTTTCTAACTTGGCAGACATCTCCATAGCCCACCCGTCCGACTCATCTTCATCCAATGATACAGCCGCTTCACCTTCCAAACCCGACTGAGTCTCGACGCTCAAGCCAAAACCGGTCAAAGACCCATCAAACGACGCTTCAACCGAAATGGAAGGGACGATAACAACGGGAACGGGGCCTATTGAGAAGACTATCGGCCGCATGATTCTCTCGAAAAGCCGTACCTTTTCAAGAGAGGCATCCGTCAGGGCTGCCTCCAAACCGACGGTGTCCACAAGACGAAAAGTGATCTTCCCCCAATTAATTTGCACCGAGATATCGAGCTTCTGGCTGCCCTTAACCTCCAGAGGACCCATTTGCTGGCTGAACAGCAGATTTTCATCCTCATCGGCAAACGCTTGCTCGATCAGCCGCATCTCCTGGCGACCGCTTTTCTGCTGCACCACATAGTTACCCTCGTCGTCGACCACAATGGTGACAGTCACGTCACACTCAGCGATGGCATCGGTGAGTGCCGCTTGCTCGGTGACGATGCGGTAACCGCCCTCCACGGGCTCGTAGGAAACGGCCTTGCGCAAAAGCCCGTAGGGCGTAGTCTCGGTCACACCGGCGGCCAGGACGGAATCGGCCGACAACCCGTCGAGGGACGAGACGGTCACGGAGTCGGCATCGCTGGCCAAAATGGTGAAGGGCGACGATCCCTCCTCGTAAATGACCACGTTATCTTTCAGAACCACGCCGTCATCGCCACCGTTCTTCCACAGAAGCACCGCTGCGGTCACCATGAGAACAGCCGCCAGTATCGTTACGACGAGCAGCGCGATGATGAGTCGACGTCTCGAATCGAAAGCGGAATGAGAGGGGTTCGCCATGTTCTCCTCCTTGGAACGGGACGCTGCCGCAGTCTAACGGTGCGTGCGCCGCTCCTGGTAGCTTGCCAGATAGCCGGCGAATTCCGGCGACGTGTCGGAATTGCCCGTGCGCCAGGCCTTGTGATCGATGATTTGGCTCTCAAATCCATAGTAGGCATCGATATAGGCGATGAGCCCGTCGAGGGCCTCAAGCTGCGCCTCGGGATAATCTCCCGAGCCACTCACATGGACCATCTCGATGCCGACAGAATAGGAATTCATCCCGTAATCGGCCGCCCAATCGCCTATGGGCTGCGTACCGCGCATGTCATCGCGGGACTCGTCCTCCACACCGTACAGCGCGTTATGACCAGTGTCCCCATATCCCGCGTGGTGCACGATGGCATCCAGCGGTGCGCATTGCACGATGCTGCCGTCTTTGTTCACTACAAAATGAGCGGCCACGTAGTTCCCGTTGGAATCCCACCAATCGATAACCGAACTGGCATCGGAGTCCCCCTCGGTATCGTGCAGCACAATGTACTTCTGGTGCTCGGAGCCCTTCTCGCCGTGCACGAAGTTCGATCGGTAATCTTCGCTTAAGGCAAGTTGAGCGCGCAACGCATCGGCATCGGGAGCCGCAGGCTCGGCTTTCGGCTCTTCCGTCGAGGACTCCGACTCCCCAGCCCCGGAGAAGTCGGGGGAGCTGTCGTCTGCAGGCGAGGCTTCCTCTTGCGGTCGATCGAAAATCTGCACGTCGCGAGGCTCTTCCACCTCAATGGGGATCATCGGCGGCTCCTCAGCTTCCCGCGTGCAGCCCGTTACAGCACAGACTGCCATCAGGCCAAAAGCCGCCATCCAAGCCAGCAAGCCCGTCATTCGCAGCCGGTTTCGATCTTCCACCCTCGTCACTATCCTCTCCATCGAACAACACCCTCACGCAGGATCCCTCAACTAACAAAGAAGGAAAGAGGCGTGGCGCCCCTTTCCTCCCGGTCATTCTTGGAAACTGCTAGCCCATAAGGCTTGCGGCGCCAACGCTTACCGCAGAGCAAGCAGAGACCACGGCCAGAAGCAGGATCAGGTCGATAAAGGACAGGACCGTACCCGCAATGGCCAAGCCTCGGGGCACCCTGAAAATACCGACCACGGAGAGGATGGCACCCAGCAACCACACGATCCACCCCAGCGCGGGTACCCAAGAAGTGAACACGCCGATCAGCGCAAGCACGAAGCCCGCAGTGCCGAGGCCGTTCTTCTGAACCACACCCTGCATCTGGACGTTGACCACCTGAGTCGTTCCCGGAGCCGATACGGCCGGAGCAGCATCTCGCTCGATAATCGCCGCCCCTGCGCTATTTCCACACGAGGCGCAAAACTGAGCTCCATCCGGGTTTTCCGTCCCGCATTTCGGGCAAAACATCTTCCTTCTCCTTTCAAAAACACTTACAACGCTTTTGTAACCAACGAGCACCCTCCCCTGCCCGCGATCACTCTCCAAATCTTTACAAGTACTGCGATCCGCGACTTTGCTCAAGAGCGAGCATCGTTTCGGTATTCTGTTTCTCGACCGCCGAGAGCGGCGACGGCATCGCATCGAACTCCTCAGGCGAGTAGCGCTGGGTGTACCAGCTTTTCTCGCTGAAATACCGAGCCAGATCCTCGTTGAGGAAGCCGCGGCCATGACGAGCGAATATCTCATTGCGCGCCACGAAAAGATCCCAATCCGATAGTGCACCGAGCTCCGAAGTGGTATAGGCGTGAGTGTCGCTATCGGGCAGAATGTACTCTGACGCCGCCGGCTCCTCGACTGGGGCCGGCTCGGGCTCCGAAGCAGCCTCCTCCTTGCTCGCAGATTCTGCACCGGTGCTTTCCGGTGCAGAGGACTCGGTATCATCAGCCTCGGGAGCAGGGGGCTCCTCGGCATCTCCTTCTCCAGCGGACGACTTATCCCGGTTGGCGTCCGCCGCTGCAGGAACATCTGCTGCAACTTGCTCGCTCGGCACGTCGCTCGGCCCCAGCAGCAGGAACAGTACCACGCCGGCAGCAGCCAGCAGAACCACTCCAGCAGCTATCAGGCCGATAATGAGCCCCTTGTTCGACTTCTCCTGCTCAGGCTGCCGAAATTGCCTCGCTTGCTTCGGGTGTCCCGCCATGGGCGCGGGAGCGACTGCTTGCCGAGACGGTACCGCCAGCGCTCCCCCAACGGGCTTTCCGCAACGGGTGCAGAATGCCGTATCGCCCTTGAGAGACGCACCGCAGCCCGTGCAAAACGCCGTGGAACCCGTCGAGACCCGATCTTGGGGCGCAGAAACGGCCGTCTCCCGAGCGCCCTCATCGGCAGTCACCGCAGGCATGGGGGCCGTGGGATCAACCACGGGCACCGGCGCAAGGGGCACGGTGCCAGCCGTCGCCTTCTCGACAGCCTCCGAGCACGGGGCCGGCGCCCCGCACCCCTCGCAGAAACTGTTTCCCTCTTTGATATCTTTTCCGCAGCGTGTGCAGAACATGGTTATCCTCCTGCATGTTATCGGGTGAGATCTAACTATTGCTTGTAGATGATTCCCGTACCATCGAAGACGGTAGATGACACTTCGCCATTCCAACCGCTTGTCTCATCCCGTCCGATGCTCATGGAGTCGATCTCGATGGCCTTCGATCCATCATCAGTCTGGACCAGATAACCGCTCAAACTCGCCTGACGACTGCCGTGGTCGCTGTCGCCCTGCGCTTCGAAATAATAGGAGTAGCCGTCCGACTGTCCGTTGTAATCAGACGTGGAGGGCTCGATGGCTGCCGTCAAAGTGCCCGAAGCCTCGCTATACGAGTCGGGATTACTCCAGCCGCCCTCCTCAGTCCAACCGTTGACCTTGTAGGTGATAGTGAACGTGCCCGTCTCGGCATTCAGGCCGCTGATGGTGAACTGGGCAAGCTTGGTCAGGTCGCCGGTTTTGGCCCGGTACTCACCGTCCATGTCCTTGTAGGTCACCTTGCGCGTCGTGTTCTCGTCATCGATGTACCAGCCATTGTCACCCACAGCATAGGTGATGGTCTTCGATACCACTGCATCGGCAAACCAGAACTGGTAGGTCTTATCCACCGTTGTCTGGCACGTGCCCGTCTCCTCGTTGATCTCAAGCCCCTCACCGCTCACGCCGTTGGCCTCGTCTTTATCGATGCCCTTCTTCGGCGTCACTGAACTTGAAATCAGGGAGAACGCATACTCACCAGTCTGATCGGGCGAGCGATAGGCCGTGTCGGGGTAGGGATAGTAGTCCAAGCCGTAAACCAGATCCACGCGGAAGCTGTCGTTTTCCACCGCCGCTTTCACCTGGGCCGTCAGCCAATCGTCGTTCTGCACCTTCATGTCCGTCACCTCGAAGGACTCCACGCTGTAGGGGGAATCGTTGGTATACTCGCTCGAGGGCACTTCGACCAAATAGGGCTGCTGAGCCTCGAAGGCGCGGCGAATCGTATCGGTCGTCTGGCCGAGCGTGGTGCCTCCGGTCATCATCGACACCACGCCGGCCACAACGGCGATGACTACCACGAGCGCCACCACCCCGATGGCGATAAGCTTCCCATGGGTTTTCAAAACACCGGCGGCAACGCTTCCCGCACCGGCGGCAACCGCAGCCGGCGACACCGGAGTTGCGACAGGAGCAGGAGCGCCCACCGGCTTGGGATCAGCGCCGGCCGCACCAAGCTGCGCTCCGCATTTGCCGCAGAATGAAGCCCCATCATCAAGTTGATTTCCGCATTGAGGACAAAACATATCCGTCTCCTTCTTTCTTTCCGTCTCTCGTTTCGCCGCGAATCCAGCACAGGTGCGGCTATACGCCGGCCGAGCCGTTCTCACTCTCAGCAGTTGGCGCCGGGGCTTCGGCATCCGTCGACACGGGAACCTTGTCGGCCAATGGCGCGCGTTTCGCCCCGCAAGCCATGCAGAACGCGTCGCGTTCCCTCACGGGCGCTCCGCACGACGAGCAGAACTCAGTCGCTTGCACGGTCGCCACAACCGGGGTCGTCTGAGCGAGAATGACTTCGCGCGATGTACCGCAACCGCTGCAGAACATATCCGTCGCCCCTACCGTCGAGCCGCAGGTGGGACACACGTACGTGCGCACCGCTTCAGCCTGCAAAGCAGCCTGTGCCTCGATTTCAGCCAACTGCTTCTGGCGTTCCGCACGCTCCGCATCGCAGGCGGCGATACCGTCGTAAAGCGCTTCTCGACCGATGCGCAGCTGCCCGTTGTCGCGCGTCTCCTCGTACAGCGACGCGCCCAGCTGAGCCGCTAGCTGCTGCCGTCGCTTGTTCACCTCGCTGATACACGCCTTGATCTTGACTGTCTCCGCTGCACGCCCAGCCGCCGCAGTGCTGCGATTGATCGTAGAGGTCACGTTGTCAAAGATTCCCATGGTCCTTCTCCTTTCAGATAACGAGCTCGCGTCGCCCCTTGGCGCCTTCGATGCAAAGTGCGGCCACCTATCCACAGCCAGAGCAAAAACCATGGAATGCAACACGGCGAGGCGTTGCGGTAAAACCGCAACGCCTCGAGAGCGCTCTATCCAGTTGTAAGAACGAAAAGAAACCTAAGAGTTTGCCACGCTGGAAAGCCGTCGCGACGAGCGTCTCGGCGCAATTACAGGGAGATACCCCCCCCCGACGTTAATAATCAGGCTTTGACCAGCCATAACGGGTGAAATATGTACCAGGATCGAAAACATGACGCCTAGTATATCACAGCATCTATCGCTTCTCCCTCACTTTTCGAAACGAGAAAGGCAAAAGGGCAGATGGCCGCAAGAGGCCGCAGCGAATTCGCCCCGAATGGGGGCGTGCAGGCGCGACAGCCACCTCACAGCTGCCGCGCCGTCAGGCACTGTTACGCGATCATGGCCTCGGGGCCGAACAGGTCGCGGATCTCGGCTTTCAGCACCACCGACTGGGCGTCCACCGATACCGGCAGCTCGGCGCGGAACTTCCGGCCGTCGGACTGCTCCACCAAAAGCACCACGCCGTCGCGGCCCGGGTACGAGCGCAGAATACGCGACAGGTGGGCCGAGCGGTTCTGATCGAAGGTGCGCGAGGGCACCTGCAGCTCCAGGTGAGCGGGGCGGGCATCTTCCTCGCGCAGCTCGATGGCAGTCAACTCGAAGGCCATCACCTGGCTGCCGCGGTCGTTCACCTCGAACTTGCCCTTCACCTTCACGATGGCGTCGTCTTGGATGGCCTCGGCGTTGTCGTCGTACTTGAAGCAGATACACTCCACGTGCCCCGTGGTGTCCTCCAGCGTGAACGTGGCCATCTTGGTGCCGCGCTTGGTCAGCTTCACCACCACGTTCGATACCATGCCCACGAACACCGCCGAGTTGATCTCCTTGGTGCGCTCGGCCAAATCGCCCAGGCGCCACTTCGTCATGCGGGCGAGCAGACCCTCGTAGGGACGCAGCGGGTGCTCGGACACGTAGATGCCCATGATCTCCTTCTCGATCTTGAGCTTCGTGCGCTTGTCCCATTCCACGCCGTCGGGCTCGGGCACTTCCTCCTGGAAGCCCGAATCGGCGTCGTCGGCGAACAGGTCGAACATGGACACCTGACCGCGGTCGCGGTCCTTCTGGCGCTTGGCCGCGCCTTCCAGCAGCGGAGTCTCCTCGATGAAGTGCATCATCTGCTTGCGCGTGTAGCCCGTGGAGTCGAAGGCGCCGCCCTTCACGAGGGCTTCCAGGGTCTTGCGGTTGTAGGCCTTCGCGTCCACGCGGTTCACGAAGTCGTGCAGCGACGAGAACGGCCCGTTGGCCTCGCGCTCGGCGATGATGGCATCAGCTACGCTCTGGCCCACGCCGCGCACGCCCACCAAGCCGAAGCGGATGCCCTCGTCCACGGGCGTGAACTCGGCGCGCGACGAGTTGATATCCGGCGGCAGCACCGGCGTGCCGTTGTGGTTGCAGCTGGCGATGTAGCGGATGAGGCGATCGGTGTTGCCCATGTAGCTGGTGAGCACAGCGGCCATGAAGTCGTTCGGATAGTGCGCCTTCAGGTAGGCCGTGCGCATCACGAGAATGGCGTAGGCTGCCGAGTGCGACTTGTTGAAAGCGTACTTAGCGAACTTCTCGGCGTCGTCCCAGATCTTCTCGGCGATCTCCAGCGGATAGCCGTTCTCCACAGCGCCGGAGTTCCAGTCGGCCTGCAGCTGGCGCATGACGTCGATCTTCTTCTTGCCCATGGCCTTGCGCAGCTTGTCGGCCTTGCCGGCGGAGAAACCGGACATGGCCATAGACACCTGCATGATCTGCTCTTGGTAGACCATGGTGCCGAAGGTCTCCTCCAGGATAGGCCGCAGGCGATCGTCGTAGTAGTGCGCGGGCGTCTTGCCGCTGGCCACCTGGATGTAGTCCTCCACCATGCCGGACTCAAGCGGGCCCGGACGGTTCAGCGCGATGGAGGCCACGACGTCGGAGAAGCGCGTGGGAGGCAGGCGCTTGAACAGGCTCACGTACAGGCTGCCCTCCACCTGGAACAGACCGTCCATATTGCCGGACTGCATCAGCTTGAAGGCCAGCTCGTCATCGGTGGGGATCTCCTCGGGGATGATCGTGGTGCCCGTGCGCTCCAGGATGTTCTTGCAGGCGATGGACAGCACGTCCAAGGTGCGCAGGCCGAGGAAGTCCATCTTCAGCAGGCCCAGGTCGGGCGTGTAGTGGCCGTCGTACTGGGTGATGATGCCGCCGCCCTTGGTGTCGCGCTTCATGGGCACGTGATCGCTCATGGGGTCGCGGCAGATGATAGTAGCGCAGGCGTGCACGCCCTCGCCGCGCACATGGCCCTCGATGGAGCGGGCGGCGTCGATGATGGTCTTGACGTCCTCCTCGCCCTCGTAGGCCTTCTTCAGGTCGGGGTTGGTCTCAAGCGCCTTGTCGATGGTGATGCCCAGCTCGTCGCCGATCATCTTGCAGATGCGGTCGCCCAGGCCGTAGGCGGCCTTGCGCGCCATATCGGAATCGAGCCCCTGGCCGATCTTCAGCGTGCCCGACAGCACGCGGGCCGTGTCGCGCACGGCGTTCTTGGCCTGCAGGGTGCCGAAGGTGATCACCTGGGACACGTGGTCCTCGCCGTAGACGTCCTTGATGTGCTGAATCACCTCTTCGCGACGGCCCTGCTCGAAGTCGACGTCGATATCGGGCATCTCCACACGCTCGGGCGAGAGGAATCGCTCGAACAGCAGGCCGTTGGTGAGCGGGTCCAGATCGGTAATGCCCATGGCATAGGCCACGATGGCGCCAGCGGCCGAGCCACGGCCCGGGCCCACGCCAATGCCCTGGGAGCGGGCCCACTCGATGTACTCCTGCACGATGAGGAAGTAGGCGGGGAAACCCTGTTGGATGATGATGCCCATCTCGTAGTCGGCGCGCTCCTGGGCATCGGCGGGCACCGGCGTGCCGTAGCGCTTGACCAGGCCCTCCTGCACGCGCTTGCGGAACCAGGATTCCTCGGTCTCGCCCTCAGGCAGCGGGAAGCGCGGCAGGATGGAGTCGCGCTCGAGCACCACGTTGCACTTCTCGGCCACTTCCACGGTGTTGTCGCAGGCCTCGGGGAAGTCGGCCAGCGCCTCGCGCATCTCCTCCTCAGTCTTCATGTAGAACTGGTCGTTCTCGAACTTCATGCGCTTGGTCTCGTTCACCATGGCACCGGTGCCGATGCACAGCATGATGTCCTGGGCGCGTGCGTCTTCCTTCAAGAGGTAGTGGAAGTCGTTGGTGGCGATGGTCTTCAAGCCCGCGGCCTTGGCCACGGCAGTCAGCTGGTGGTTCAGCTCGGTCTGAGTGAAGCCGGCGTCGGTGCGCACGCCCTGGTTCTGCAGCTCGATGTAGAAGTCGCCCTCGTCAAAGCAGCTGGCGAACTTCTTCGCCCACTCCACGGCGTCGTCGAAGCGGCGATCGTCCAAGAGCTTCGGGATGATGCCGCCGATACAGGCCGAGGTGCCGATGATGCCGCGGCCGTACTTCTGCAGCATGGAGAAGGTGGTGCGCGGCTTGTAGTAGAAATTGTCCACGTGGGATTCGGAAACCAGCTTCAGCAGGTTGTGGTAGCCCTCGTTGGTCTTGGCGAGCAGCAGCATGTGGTACAGCTTCGGCTTCACGTCCTTGCGCAGCGACTCATCGGCGGTGAAGTACACCTCGCAGCCGAAGATGGGCTTCACGCGGACGCCGGTCTCCTTTTCCACAGCATCGCAGGCGTCGGAGAGCTCCACCACGCCGGACATGACGCCGTGGTCGGAGATGGCCACGGCCGGCATGCCGAGCTCGGCGGCGCGCCGCACCATGTCCTTCACATGGGTAAGGCCGTCGAGCAGAGAGTACTCGGTATGGTTGTGCAGATGGACAAATGCCATAGGGTGTCAGCCCCTTCGATGAGGTCGGCGGCGCACGGGTTCGATTGTGGTGTGATATGCGCGCGAGGTACGGTGCGAAACAAGCTCGTCGTCTGTCAGTTTTTCTCGGCTGTCATGATACCAGCACCCGCCCTCCCCCGCCACGAACAAACCGTGAGATTTGCGTGGATTGCCCCTCGCGCCCCCGCCCGACGACTGTCGGTAGCCTCATCAATCAGCGATGCCTCCATCGCTACTGCTTCCAATGGACTACGTCGTACTCAAGCGGGCTGAAGCCTTCTTTCTGGGATTGCATGCGGATGATCCCCTGAAACACTTTGTACTGCGGTCTTTCCGCAGTTGCGCGCGACCACGGCTCGTTCAACAGGCTCTTTGGCCTGTGCTCCCACTCAGTGCCCTCAAGCAAACGGTCGATCTTTTCTTTGTCCTGCATATTCATGCTCCCGTAGATATCTTTCGCTTTTTTCAGCATGGCGCCATCCATAGGACAATGGCAAGCATTGAACCTAGTCCGTAAATCCGAATCCGCATACGTCGAAACGAAGATATATTTTGCCGTCATATTGACCAATTTTTGAGCATTGCCAAACGTGAACTTCTCATACCCCATGAGCTTCTCAACGTCCTCGATTACCGCCACGGGATCTTCCGCGGCACCGATGAGAATGCTTTCGATATAGCACCTGACCCTTTCTCGCGCGGACTCATTTTTGAGGTACACGTCCTTCATACTATCATCAACCGTCGTCGCTCTTTCGTCCCTTACGGCGGCACGGGTTCTTCGTATGGCATCAACCATTGCCATCCCATAGCAAAACCCGAACACCCCATCAGCGACAGCGTCTCGATCACTTATGGTCATCTCATTCCTCATGCCCCTCAGATGCTCGCCATTGTTCACGACATCTCCTTCTTGTATTACGATTCTCCATACAGCTACCCCAAACGCAAGAAGGGGCCCTTGCGGGCCCCTTGCTTGACAGGCTTGTTGTTGGACTGCTCTTAACGAGCGGCCACGTAGTTCAGCTGCGCCTCGCACCACTCCAGCATCTTGCGGTTGGTCTCGAGGGTGGCCTGATCCTGCGGATCGTTCCGCTGGTCGAGGTCCGCAACGATCTGGCGGCAGGCATCGGCTTCGGCGCGCACAGCGGCCTCGTCGATATCCTCCACCGCGGTGCCGTAGCGAGCGAGCACGGTCACCTTGTCGTTGAACACCTGGGTTGCGCCGCCCATGATCAGGAACTCGCGACGGTCCTGACCGTTCTCGCCGAGGTCGAGCGTAAGCACGCCGCCCTGACGATTGAGGGAAAGCATCAACTCATGGCCGGGGAGAACGCCGTAGGCGCCGTCGGCGCCCGGAATACCGGCGTAGGTAATCTCTCCCTCGAACAGCGCACGAGTCGGCGTAGCCACCGTGCAGCGCATCACGGCCATTAGTTGCCGTCCTTCTGCATAGCCTCGTAGGCCTCGTACACCTGCTCGATGGCGCCCTTGTTCACGAAGCACTGCTCCGGAATGTGGTCGCACTTGCCATCGAGGATCTCCTTGAAGGAGCGCACGGTATCCTCAACCTTGACGTACACACCGGGAAGACCGGTGAACACCTCGGCCACGTGGAACGGCTGCCCCAGGAACTTCTGCACCTTACGGGCGCGGTTCACGGTCAGCTTCTGGTCCTCGGACAGCTCGTCCATACCCAGAATGGCGATGATGTCCTGCAGGTCCTTGTACTGCTGCAGAATCTGCTGCACGCCCATGGCCACGTTGTAGTGCTCCTCGCCGACGATCTCGGGATCGAGGGCGCGGGAGGTGGACTCCAGCGGGTCCACAGCCGGGTAGATGCCCAGCTCGGCGATGGAGCGGGACAGAACCGTCTTGGCGTCCAGGTGGGTGAACGTGGTCGCCGGGGCCGGGTCGGTCAGGTCGTCGGCGGGCACGTACACGGCCTGCACCGAGGTGATGGAGCCGGTCTGCGTGGAGCAGATGCGCTCCTGCAAGTCACCCATCTCGGTGGCCAGGGTGGGCTGGTAGCCCACGGCAGACGGCATACGGCCGAGCAGTGCGGACACCTCGGAGCCGGCCTGGGTGAAGCGGAAGATGTTGTCGATGAACAACAGCACGTCCTGACCCTGATCGCGGAAGTACTCCGCCTCGGTCAGGCCCGCCAGACCCACGCGCAGACGAGCTCCCGGAGGCTCGTTCATCTGGCCGTAGACCAGACAGGTCTTCTCGATAACGCCGGAATCGGTCATCTCCAGGTAGAGGTCGGTACCCTCGCGGGTACGCTCGCCCACGCCGGTGAACACCGAGGTGCCGCCGTGCTCCTGGGCCAGGTTGTTGATGAGCTCCTGGATGCACACGGTCTTACCCACGCCGGCGCCGCCAAACAGGCCGGTCTTGCCGCCCTTGACGTAGGGCTCGATCAGGTCAACGACCTTGATGCCCGTCTCGAAGGTCTCGGTGGTGGTCACCAGGGTATCGAAGGGCGGGGCGGGATGGTGGATGGGACGCCACTCCACATCGGTGGGCATGGGCTTGCCGTCCACGGGCTCGCCCAGCACGTTCCAAATACGGCCGAGGGTGGCCTGGCCCACGGGCATCATGATGGGGGCGCCGGTATCGACGGCCTCGATGCCGCGCACCATGCCATCGGTCGACGTCATAGCGACGGTACGGACGATGTCACCGGGGAGGTGCGTCTGCACCTCAAGCACGGTGGAAACCTCGCCCGAGGGGGTTTCTGCCTTCACGGTCAAGGCGTTGTAGATGGCCGGCATGGCGTCTGCCGGGAACTCCACATCCACAACGGCGCCGACGATACGGACGATGCGTCCCGTGGCACCCTGCTTGGCCGCTGCTTTTTCAGTAGTTTCAGCCATTTAATCCTCCAAAGCTGCGGCACCGCCCACGATCTCGGTGATCTCCGTGGTGATAGCACCCTGGCGCACGGTGTTGTACACGCGCTCCAACGTGGAGACCATCTCGTTCGCGTTGTCGGTAGCCGACTTCATTGCGTTACGGCGGGCACCTTGCTCGCCCGCTGCTGAATCGAGCATTGCGTAGAAGAACGCATTGTTCAGGTAGGCGTTCAACATGTAGGACATGACCGACTCAGAGCTGGGCTCAAAGTCGATATCGCCTGGTAAAGCCGTATCGTCCTTTTCGCGGAAGTTCTTGAAGATATCTTCCTCTTGGGCCTTGAGGCCTAAAAGCTCGGCGTAGGACTCCTCCTTGATGGGCAGGACCTGCTGCTCGACCAGCGTCTGCTCGGCGGCGTTCTTCGCGTGGTTGTACACGATGAACACCTCGTCGAGCTTGCCTTCGCGGTAGGCCTCCATCACGTAGCCGGCCAGCTCGGCCGCCTGAGCGAACTCAGGATCGGCCGAATAACCGGCAAAGGAGAACACCGGCGCGATGTTGCGGTAGGTGAAGTAGCCGATGGCCTTCTTGCCACAGGCGGCCACTTCCACTTCCGCGCCCTCGCGCTGCTTCTGCTTCATGAGCTTCTCAACATAGCGCAGCACGTTGGAGTTGAAGCCGCCGGCAAGCCCGCGGTCCGAGGTGACGGCAACGATAAGCACGCGCCGCACCTCGTCGTGGGTCTGCAGAAGCGGTTCCGTTCCGATGGGAGCGTACTTCGCCGTGCTGATCAACATATCGGAGATGGCGACCGCCCAAGGCAGCGCGTTTTCCACGCGCTCAGAGGCGCGGCGAATCTTGGCAGCGGCGACCATTTCCATGGTGCGCGTGATCTGCTTCGTCGAGGAGACGGATTTGATTCGCCGTTCGATGTCATGTAGGTTGGGCATGGTCTACCTACCTTACGCCGTGGCGTCGAAAGACTGCTTGAACGCGGCGATGGCGGCCTTCAAGTTGGTCTCGATCTCGTCGGTCAGCTTCTTCTCGGTGTTGATGGCGTCGATGATCTCCGGCTTGGACGCACGCAGGCTGGCGAGCAGCTCGGTGCGGAAGCGCACCACGGCGGTCAGCGGCAGATCGTCGAGGAAGCCCTCGTTGCCGGCGAAGATGGCGATGACCTGCTCGGCCACGGGCATCGGGTTGTAGCGACCCTGCTTCAAAAGCTCGGTCATATGGGAGCCGCGGGTCAGCTGATCCTGCGTAGCCTTGTCCAGATCGGAACCGAACTGGGTGAAGGCCTGCAGCTCGCGGTAGGACGCGAGGTCCAGACGCAGGGAGCCGGCCACCTGTTTCATGGCCTTGATCTGCGCGGAGCCGCCCACGCGGGACACCGAGATGCCCACATCGACTGCCGGGCGCTGGCCCTGGAAGAACAGGTCGGTCTGCAGGAAGATCTGACCGTCGGTGATGGAGATCACGTTGGTCGGAATGTAGGCGGACACGTCGCCGGCCTGGGTCTCGATGATCGGCAGAGCCGTCATGGAGCCGCCGCCGTTCGCATCCGACATCTTCACCGCGCGCTCGAGCAGGCGGGAGTGCAGGTAGAACACGTCGCCAGGGTAGGCCTCGCGTCCCGGAGGACGGCGCAGGGTCAGCGACATCTGGCGGTAGGCCACGGCCTGCTTGGACAGGTCGTCGTAGACGATGAGCACGGCGCGACCGCGGTTCTCGGCGGAAGCGGGCTGGCCGTCCTCGCCGTTGTAGACGAAGAACTCGCCCATGGCAGCGCCGGCCATGGGGGCGATGTACTGCAGCGGGGCCGAATCGGAAGCCGTAGCGGCCACGATGATGGTGTTCTTCATGGCGCCATGGCGCTCGAGGGTCTCCACCACGCCGGCAACCGTCGAGGCCTTCTGGCCGATAGCGACATAGATGCAGATCATGTCGGTATCTTTTTGGTTGATGATGGCGTCGATGGCGATAGCGGTCTTACCGGTCTGGCGGTCGCCGATGATCAGCTCGCGCTGACCACGGCCGATCGGCACCATCGAGTCGATGGCCAGAATACCGGTCTGCATGGGCTCGTCGACGGGCTGGCGGGAGATAACGCCGGGAGCCTTGAACTCCACGGGGCGGCTTCCCTCGGCCTTGATGGGGCCCTTGCCGTCGATGGGCATGCCAAGCGGGTTCACCACGCGGCCGAGCATGGCCTTGCCGGCGGGAACCTCAACGATACGACCGGTCGTGCGAACCTGGTCGTTTTCCTTGATTGCGGTGACGTCACCGAGAAGCACGGCGCCGACCTCGTCCTCTTCGAGGTTCTGGGCCAGACCGTAGACGGTCTTGCCACCCTCGCCGACAAACTCGAGCAGCTCACCGGCCATGGCATCGCGGAGGCCGTCGACGCGAGCAATACCGTCGCCGACCTGGATGACCGTACCCACTTCGCGAGATTCCACGCTGACGTTCAGCGCTTCGAGCTGCTTGCGCAGCGCGGCGTCAATGGACTGTGCGGTGATTTCAGTCACTAGCATTCACCTCCATCTGATGTGTCTTTGAGAATGTGGCGAGCGCGGTTCAGCTGCGAGATCATGCTCGCATCGATGTAGTTCCCGTCCACACTCATGATGATGCCGCCCAAGATAGATTTGTCGATGCGCTCGCGCAGCACCGCCTTCTTGCCCAGGTCAGCCTCTGCTTTTTCCGTAATGAGTTGGCGCAGCCCGTCGTCCAGGGGAACAGCGGTCACCACATCGACGACCACGAGATTGAGCTTGGCGCTCAAAAGTTCGCAGTAATCGGCGTAGACGCGCGGGAGCAGGTCGGCCTGACCGCGCTCGGCCATGACGGCCAGCACCTCGCGCAGCGCGGGGTGGCAGTCGGCGAACACCGCCTCGACGAGACCCTTGCGCTGCTCCGCAGTGTAGTCGGCGCTGGAAAGCGACACGGCGAGCTCGAGATCGGCGCGCATGAGGCGAATGATCTCGCCCATCTGCTCGCGCACATCCAAAACGGCCTCCTGGCCGCCGGCCTCGTGAGCCGCGTCGAACAGAACCGACGCGAATACAGCGACTTCCTCTTTGACGACAAGACGATTAGTTGCCATTGAAACTACCCGCCTCTTTTACATAGCGCTCGATGATCGCCCGGTGCTCGCCCTCGGTGAGGTCCTGCCCGATGAGACGGGAGGCCACATCCACGGACGTGTCGGCGATGGAAGCCTGAAGGTCGGCGATAGCCTGTTTCTTCTCGGCCTCGATGGCCAACTTGGCCTTGGCGATCATGTCGGACGCCTCGGTCTGGGCCTGGGCGGTGATATCCGCCTTCACGGCCTCGCCGATAGCGCGGGCATCCGCGATGATCTGGGTCGACTGCGCCTTGGCGTCAGCCAACTGCTGCTTGTACTCCGCAAGCACGCGCTCGCTTTCGATCTGCGCTTCCTCGGATTTCTTCAAGGCCTCGCGAATGGTGTTCTCGCGCTTCTCCAGCATGCCGTTGAACACGGGCCAGCCGAACTTCGCCAGAACGATCCACAGGATGATGAAGGCGACGAGCATGGGGATAAACTCGTTCATCTTGGGCAGAATCGCGTCGATACCACCCTCAGAAGCGAATGCATACGCAGGACAAGTCATCGCGAAACCGGTTGCGGCAACCACCGCAGCACACGCCTTCGCTGCCTTATTCGTGCATTTCAACTCGCTTGCCTCCTGTTCTTATGCTCGTAATCTCTTATACCGTCGATAAGCGATTAGCCGATGAAGAACAGAACCAAGCCGAGCAGCGCCAGCGCCTCGGACATGGCGGCGCCGATGAAGAAGTAGCCCATGAGCTGACCCTTCATCTCAGGCTGGCGAGCAGCGGACACGCACAGACCATAGGTCGCGATACCGATGCCGATGCCAGGGCCGATGGCAGCGAGGCCGTAGCCCACAACCTTCAGAGCGGCAAGTGCAAGAGTGATTTCCACAACTTCCTCCTTTGTCCAACCCCTCACCTGTCAAGGGGTATTTACCAAATATGTTCAGCCGTGTGGAACAGCTGTGACACCAATGTCGTGTCGCATGGGCTGCGACGGGCCGCCGCGCGATGCGGCCGGGTGCGCTTACGCGCGATCAGCTCCTAGTGGGCGTGGGTCGCCATGTTGATGTAGGAAGCCGACAGGATGGCGAACACGAAGGCCTGGATGAAAGCCACCAGGCACTCGAGGGCGTACATGAGCACCAGCAGCACGAACCAGGCGATGGACGGCAGGCCCGCGATGAGGTCGAGGGAGCCGGCGAACAGGGCCTGCTGCAGGAAGCAGGTGGTGGCGATGCCGAACACCGCGAGCACCATGTGGCCCGCGAGCATGTTGCCGTAGAGTCGGACGGCCAGCGTAAGCACGCGGATGACCATCGAGAAGAACTCGAGGAACCAGATGACCGGCGCCATGGGACCCGGCACGCCGGAGGGGCACAGCGTCTTCATGTAGCCGAAGAAGCCGAAGGTCTTCAGGCCGTAGACGTTGAAGTACACAAACGAGATGGCGGCCAGAGCCCAGGTGCAGGAAATGGCGCCAGTGGACGTCTTGAAGCCGGGAATGAGACCCAGGATGTTGCAGATGAGAATGAAGAAGAAGATCGTCGCCAGGAAGGGCACGTGCTTCTTGAATCCATGGCCGATCACGTCTTCGGCCACATTGCGGGTCACGAACTCGTAGCCGTACTCCACCATGTTGCTGAACTTGTTGGTCGGGATGACCTGCAGCTTCTTCGCCGCTCCCAACACCACGAGCAGTACCACGATAAAGGCGATGAACAGCCAGACGATATACTGGGTGACATCCCAGCCGCCGATGCTGAACACCGTGTGCGGCTCGAAGTGCGCCGCGAGACCCTGGGCCTCTTGTACGAACTCGCTCAGAGCTTCTTCCACTTTGCTCTCCCCTCGTTAATCCGAGTGCTTACTTACTTGTCTCCACGCTTGAAGATGCCGTTCCGGTAAACGACGAACGCAATGGTCGCACCGAGGAACACCACAGCTTCAGCGATAGCGAACCCTACGAGACCGTCCCGTGCCCACACCGCGCACAAAAGAAGGCCGACCACCAGGACGACCAACGAGACGGATACGCCACCGAGGCCGTAGAGCCCCAAGGACAACGTACTTGTAGATGGATGCTTGCGAGCGAGGCGAAAAGAAAGGAACAGCGGTGCAAACCCCAGGAAGCCCACGAGAGCCCCGAGAACGATCAGCATGGGTCGCCAACCCCTTTCACCATAGCCAGCCAGCAATACGCTTTAGAAGCGAGGAGATTGTAACAAGCATTGCCCGAGGCGCTTCTCGGTTAAGGAGAAATGAGCGGGGTTTTTCCGTGAGTGGTTAACAGTTTGGAAAAGGCTGGAAACGGGCGCGCCGCCCGAGGAAGGGCGGCGCGTTGGGGCTCGGTTGGAGGGCGGTGAGGCACCGCGAGGGCGACAGACGCAACGGCCCCCGGCCCGAGAACTCAGGTCGGGCAGCGTCGATGCGGGCCCTACTCCCCCGTGTACTCGCGGACGAGGATGCCGGATTCGGCGAGAAGCTGCTGGGAGAGCTCGTCGGGATACGGGTTCTGGTACACGATCTCCTTGATGCCGGCGTTGATGAGCATCTTGGCGCACACCACGCAGGGCTGGGTGTTCACGTAGATGGTGGCACCGTCGATATCGGTGCCGAAGCGGGCCGCCTGGATGATGGCGTTCTGCTCAGCGTGCAGGCCGCGGCAGATTTCGTGGCGCTGGCCGCTCGGCACGCCGAGCTGCTGACGCAGACACCCGGTCTCGGAGCAATGGGCGAGCCCGGTGGGCACGCCGTTGTAGCCCGTGGCCAGAATGCGGCGGTCCTTCACGATGATAGCCCCCACCCCGCGGCGCAAACATGTGGTGCGCTCGGCCACCTGGTTGGCCAGGCCCATGAAGTACTCGTCCCAGCTGGGACGGTTATCTGCTGACATTGGTACTCCTTCCCATCGCGCCCCTGCTACTTCGTGCCGAAGATGCGGTCGCCGGCGTCGCCGAGGCCGGGCACGATATAGGCGCGGTCGTTCAGCCCCTCGTCGATGGAGCAGGTGTAGATACGCACGTCGGGATCGGCCTCAAGCACCGCCTCGATGCCCTCGGGCGCGGCCACGAGCACCATGAGCTTGATGTTCTTCACGCCTTGCTTGCGCAGGTACTGGATGGCCGCCACGGCCGAGCCGCCGGTGGCGAGCATCGGGTCCACTACGAGCACGTCGCGCTGATCGATGCTGTCGGGCAGCTTCGCGTAGTACTCGTGGGGCTCGTGGGTCTCGGGATCGCGGTACATGCCCAGATGACCCACGAAGGTGGAGGGCATAAGCTCCTGCAGGCCGTCCACCATGCCCAGCCCGGCGCGCAGGATGGGCACGATCACCATCTTCTTGCCCGCCACCTGCTTGCAGTCGGCCGTGCAGATGGGGGTCTCCACCTTCACGTCCTCCAGGGCCAGATCGCGCGTGGCCTCGTAGCCCTCGAACAGGGCCAACTCGCGCACGAGCTGGCGGAAGTCCTTGGAGGAGGTGTTCTTGTTGCGCAGCTTCGACAGCTTGTGCTGCACCATGGGATGATCGATGACGACGACGCGGTCGTTGTACTCCATAACGCGCTTCCTTTCGTGTGGATCGAGAAGGCAGTCCCGCCGGGGAAGGGCCCCGCGACGGCTCATGCTCGGGCAGGTCCTCGCTTTCGGAAATATTGGTGTGGAGATTTTACCCCAATATTTCCGAGTCTGCGGAATCTGCGCGCGAACCGTCGCCGGGCCCTTCCCCTGCTCTCACTTTATTGTCTAGTACTCCAGTCCCGGATACAGCGGGTGGGCGTCCAGCAGGGCGTTCACGCGGCGGCGCACATCGGCGAGCTTGGCCTCGTCGGCGGCGTTGAACACCGTGGTGGCGATGAGCTGGCCCACCTCGTAGAAGTCCTCGGCGGTAAATCCACGGGTGGTGGCCGCGGCGCTTCCCACGCGGATGCCGCTCGTCACGAAGGGCGAGCGCTGCTCGTTGGGAATGGAGTTCTTGTTCGCCGTGAGCCCCACGCTCTCCAGCAGCTTCTCGGCGTCCTTGCCGGTGATGTCGGAGGCGGTGAGGTCCACCAGGCACAGGTGGTTGTCGGTGCCGCCGGACACCAGGCGCAGGCCGCCGTCGATCATGCCCTGACCGAGGGTGCGGCAGTTCTCCACCACGTGCTCCATATAGGTGCGGTATGCAGGGCGCAGGGCCTCGCCGAAGGCCACGGCCTTGCCGGCGATGACGTGCATGAGCGGGCCGCCCTGGGCGCCGGGGAAGATGGCCTTGTTAATCTTGGCCCCCAGCTCGTCGGAGTTGGTGAGGATGAAGCCGCCGCGCGGGCCGCGCAGGGTCTTGTGGCTCGTGGAGGTGACGATGTCGGCATGGGGCACCGGGCTCGGGTGCAGGCCCGCGGCCACGAGACCGGCGATGTGGGCCATGTCCACCATGAGGTAGGCGCCCACGGAATGGGCGATCTCGGCCATGCGCTCGAAGTCGATGAAGCGCGGGTAGGCCGAGGCGCCGGCCACGACCACCTTCGGGCGGCACTCCTTGGCGATGCGCTCCACCTCGTCGTAGTCGATGACCTCGGTTTCCGGGTCCACGCCGTAGGAGACGATGTGGTACAGCAGCCCCGAGAAGTTCACCGGGCTGCCGTGGGTGAGGTGGCCGCCGTGATCGAGGCTCATGCCGAGCACCGTGTCACCGGGCTCGATGATGGAAAGATAGGCGCCGAAGTTCGCGCTGGCGCCGGAGTGGGGCTGCACGTTGGCGTACTTCGCGCCGTACAGCTCGCAGGCGCGATCGCGGGCCAGATCCTCCACCATATCGACCTTCTCGCAGCCGCCGTAATAGCGACGGCCCGGGTAGCCCTCGGCGTACTTGTTGGTGAGCACGCTGCCCACGGCCTCCATCACGGCGCGGGAGGTGAAGTTCTCTGATGCAATGAGCTCCACCGAACCGCGCTGGCGCGCCAACTCGGCCCGCAGGCACTCGGTTACCTGAGGGTCTTCCCCGGCGAGAAATTCCAAAGCCATCTATCGTCTCCTTTGTTAATCGAGGGCCATGATCTTTTCGACGCGGCCGGCGTGGCGGCCGCCGCCGAAGTCGGTAGCGAGGAACGTGTCGAGAATGCGCTCGTTTTCCTCCAGCGGCACGAAGCGGCCGGAAAGCGTGATGACGTTCGCATCGTTGTGCTCGCGGCACAGGGCGGCGAACTCGGAGGTGATGATGTTGGCGGCGCGCACGCCCGGCACCTTGTCGGCGGCCATGGCCATGCCGATGCCCGTGCCGCACACCAGCACGCCGTAGTCAGTGGCGCCCTCGGCCACATCCCGGGCCACCGGCACCGCATAGTCGGGGTAGTCCACGCGGTCGTCGCTATCGGGGCCGCGGTCGATGACCTCGATGCCCTTCCCCAACAGGTAGTCCACGAGGGCCTGCTTCTGCTCGAAACCGGCATGATCGCTTCCGATGCTCACGCGCATGGGCCTTGTCCTTTCCGTCGCTTGGGCACAACGCATCCATTGTAGGCCCTCGCCCGCGCCCGCAACCCCTCGCTCACGCTTTCCGCACCAAATCAAGAGGGATGGGCGATGCGAAGCGTGGCGCCGACAGAATGAAGGCTTGTCGGTGAAACGAGCCAGAACTGCAGCGAATCCCGAGTTATGAGCGTCTCGAAGCATTACATATAACGATAATCGCAATTTTGTAGCTCCCGAGTCCCGCTTTTAGCGAAACAGACGCTCATAAATGGCGATCTCGTACAATATGGGCCCCGTTCGTCGACCGAATGCAACGGTCACCTTCCGAAACTGGGCCGCATGCGCCGAAAACCGAGCCGCGGCGACCGAACTCAGCTGCGCACGCGGGCCACCGCCTCGCGCCAGCGGGTCATGAGGGACGTGCGCATCGCTTCGTCGAAAGTGGGCAGGAAACGCTCCTCCCCCTCTCGCAGAGCCGAAAGCGCCGCCGTGTCGGGCCAGAAACCCGTGGCCAGACCCGCCAGGAAGGCCGCGCCCAGAGCCGTGGTCTCGGCGTTGGCGGGGCGGCGCAGCGACACGCCGAGCATGTCGGCCTGGAACTGCAGCAGGAAGTCGTTGGCCGCCGCGCCCCCGTCCACGTTCAGCACCGACAACGGCACACCGGCGTCCTCGGTCATGGCCTGCACCAGATCGCACACTTGGTAGGCCAGCGACTCCAGCGCCGCTCGCACGATGTGCGCCCGTCCGGCCCCGCGGGTGAGCCCCAGGATGGCGCCCCGGGCATCGGCGTCCCACCAGGGCGCCCCCAGACCCGTGAAGGCCGGCACCACGACCACGCCCTCGGTGCTCGGCACGCTGCGGGCGACAGCGCCGGCCTCTGCCACGTTCTCCAGGATGCCCAGCTCATCGCGCAGCCACTGGATGAGGGCCCCGGCCACGAACACGCTGCCCTCTAAGGCGTACTCGGTGCCCGCCGTGCCGGGGGCCGAGGCGGCCACGGTGGTGAGCAGGCCCTTGGTGCTCGCGCAGGCCTCATGACCCGTGTGCATGAGCAGAAAGCAGCCGGTGCCGTAGGTGTTCTTCGCCTGACCCGGCTCGAAGCAGCATTGGCCGAACAGGGCCGCCTGTTGGTCGCCGGCCACGCCGCGGATGGGAATACCCTGCACGAGACCGGGATTCGCCGTCACGCCGAAGTCCCCGGCCGAGGGGCGCACCTCGGGCATGAGGGAGGCGGGGATGCCGAAGAGCTCCAGCAGATAGGGATCCCAGCACCCCTCGTGGATGTTGTAGAGCATGGTGCGGCTCGCGTTGGTCACGTCGGTGGCGTGCACGGCCCCGTAGGTGAGCTTCCAGATGAGCCAGCTGTCGACGGTGCCGAAGGCCAGTTCGCCGCGCTCGGCCCGCGCCCGGGCCCCGGGCACCTCCCCTAAGATCCAGGCGATCTTGCTCGCCGAGAAATAGGCATCGGGCACAAGCCCCGTGCGAGCCGTGATCTCGGCGGCCACCACCGGATCGCTCGCAAGGGCCTCCACCATGGGAGCCGTGCGCCGGCATTGCCACACAATGGCGTTCGCGATGGGCTCGCCGGTGGCACGGTCCCACACCACGGTGGTCTCGCGCTGGTTGGTGATACCGACCGAATCGATATCGGCGGGGTCCACGCTGTAGGTGAGCAAGAGCTCGGTCAAGGCGCCCAGCTGGGACGACAGAATGTCATGGGGATCGTGCTCCACCCAACCCGGCTGCGGATACAGCTGCGGAAAGGGCCTCTGCACGCTTCCGGCGACCCGGCCCTCCCGATCGATGAGCATGGCCCGAGACGACGTAGTACCTTGATCGAGCGCGATGACGTACTTCTTCATGAGCGTTCCCCGATCCACTCCAAGACGAAGTCGTACACTTCCTCCTTGCCGATCTCATTCAAGATCTCATGGCGCATACCCGGGAAAAGTCTCAGCGTCACGTCCCTGCCGCCGGCGGCCTCCATGGCCTCGGCGGCCCGGGCCACGCCGCGGCCGCAATTTCCCACCGGGTCAGCATCGCCGGCCACGAAGAGCAGGGGCACCTCGTGAGGCGTGGCCCGGTAGGCCGCGGGGCTGTTGGCGCGAGCGGCCAGCTCGGTCAAGGTGGCGTAGGCACCGGCCGAGAACATGAAGCCCGCGCGCTCGTCGGCGATGAAGGCGTCCACGACCGCCGGGTCGCGGGAGAGCCAGTCGAAGGGCGTGCGCGCGTCCTTCACCTGATGGCTGTAGGCGCCGTCGGCCAGGCCGTGCAGAAGCTTGCTTTTATAGTCGGCCCCGCGCACCTTGACGATGGCGCGGGCGAGCACGTTGCCCGTCGCGGCCACGACCTCGGGCTGGTTGGCCGTGCCGCAGAGGACGGCTCCGGCAAGCCCCTTCCCGAAGCGCGGCAGGTAGTTGCGCAGTACGAGGGAGCCCATGGAGTGCCCGAACATGAAGTAGGGCACCTCGGCCGCCACCTGCTGGCTCACGAGCAGGCGCAGCGACTGCACATCGGCCACGAGCGCGTCGCCGCCGTGCACCGGGTGCATGCGCCCGCGGTGGGCCGCCGTGGGAGCCGTGTCGCCATGGCCCACATGGTCGTGGCCGCACACCAGGTAGCCGGCGCCGGCGAGGAAGCGGGCAAAGTCGTCGTAACGGTCGATATGCTCGGCCATGCCGTGGATGAGCTGCACCACGCCCCGCGGACGGAAGGCCCCGGGAGCCCCGGTGCGGCCCGCAGCGCGATCCTCCTCCATCGAGGCGGGAATCCACAGCACAGCCCGCACCTCACTGACCCCATCGGCCGAGGGGAAGGTGAAATCAGTACGGCCGGCAACGGCACAAACGGTCATGAGCGGCATCCTTTCAAATCGTCGAGTCCCAAAGCGCCCTGGCGCAGGATAACGGGCTTCTCCCCCGTGCAATCGACCACGGTGGAGGCCACACTGGACGGTGCCGAGGCGTGGGCAGCGAAAGCAGAACCGGGCGCAGCGACGGTCGCGGCGCCGGCGGCTTCACCTCGGTAGAGGCCCGCGGTACGGTCGACCAAAGCCGTATCCAAATGCTCGAGCGCGCCCGTGTCGGGACAGCCCGAGCGGTTGGCCGAGGTCACGGCCAGAGGCGCTCCCACGGCGCGCAGCAGATCGAGGGCGGCATCGCAGGCGGGCATGCGCAGGCCGATCGTGCCCGCCGCCGAGCGGAAGCCCGGAGGCACCGCGTCGGAGGCCGGCACCACCAAAGTGAGCCCTCCAGGCCAGAAGCGCTCGGCGAGACCGCGGGCCCAGGCGGGCACGGCGCGACCGTAGCGGTCCAGCTCATCGGTGCTGGCCACGAGCCAGGCCACGGGCTTGCCGGCCGGGCGCCCCTTCAGGCGGAACAGCGCCGTCGGATCGTCCACGGCGCCCACGGCCACGCCCACCCCGTAGACGGTATCGGTGGGAAGCACCACGGCCTCGCCGCGAGCCAGGGCCGCGGCGGCCTGCTCTCGATCGAGCATCCTCATCGCGCACCCTCCCGGTAGGCGATCGCCACAGCCTCGGCCACGCGCAGGCCGTCCACGGCCGCGCTCATGATACCGCCGGCATAGCCCGCCCCCTCGCCGCAGGGGTACAGCCCCGAAGCGGCATCGGCCGCCGGGTCCCCCGCGGCCCCTTCGGCGCGCTGCGCCTGGAAGCGGCCGTCGCGCACCAGGCGCACGGGGCTGGAGCTGCGGGCCTCCACGGCGGTCATCACCGCTCCGGGATGGGCGAAGCCGGCCAGCTTGCGGTCGAGCAAGGGCAGCGCCTCGGCCAGGGCATCGGTCACGAGGGGCGGCAGGCAGTCGCGCAGGTCGCACCAGGCCACGCCCCGCGGGTACGTGGGCTCAACGAGGGCGCTCGGCGATGCCGCGGTACCGCCGAGGAAGTCCCCCACGGTCTGGGCGGGCGCAGTGTAGGGGGCACGGCCGCCCTCGCCCGCTCCTTGACCCGCGGCGAAGGCCGCCCGCTCCAAGGCGCGCTGGAACGCGACGCCCTCCAGCGGGTCGTCGCCGGGCAGGTCGTCGGGCCTTACCTCCACGAGCAGGGCCGCATTGGCGTTGGCCCCATCGCGGGCATGGCGGCTCATGCCGTTCACGCACAGGCCACCCTCCTCGCTGGCCGCGGCCACCACTTCCCCGCCGGGGCACATGCAGAAACTGTACACCCCGCGGCCATCGGCGGTCTTCACGGCCAGCTTGTAGTCGGCCGCGCCCAAAGCCGGATGTCCCGCGGCCGAACCGTACTGGGACCGGTTCACCAGCGCCTGGGGGTGCTCGATGCGCACGCCCACGGCAAAGGGCTTGCGCTCCAGGGCGAATCCGCGATCGCGCACGAGCGCGAAGGTGTCGCGGGCCGAGTGTCCGCAAGCGAGCACCACCGCGCCCGTGGATACATCCGTCTTCGCGCCCGTGGCCTCGTCGGTCAGCGTCGCGCCCACCACGCGGCCTTCTTCCACGCGCAGGTCGGTCAGGCGCGTGCGGAAGCGCACCTCGCCGCCGGCCGCGATGATAGCCTCTCGCAGGCGGCGCACCACCCCCACCAGCAGATCGGTGCCGATGTGGGGCTTCGCGTCCACGAGGATGTCGGCCGGGGCGCCCGCCTCCACGAAGGCCTCCAGCACATGGCGGATGTGAGGGCTCTTGATGCCCGTGTTCAGCTTGCCATCGGAGAACGTGCCCGCCCCGCCCTCGCCGAACTGGATGTTCGTGATCGTGTCCAAAGAACCTCCCGCGGCGAAGGCCCCAACGGCAAGCACGCGCTCGTCCACCGCCGCGCCCCGCTCCACCACGAGCGGTCGCAGCCCGGCCCGCGCCAGGTACAGGGCGCAGAACAGACCGGCCGGCCCCGTGCCCACCACCAGCGGCCGCGGCTCGGCAGGACCGATCGAGGGCACCTTCAGAGGCGCGGTCGGCTCGTAGGGCCGCACCGTCACGCCCCGCGCAGGACTGGGCGCCGCATCCCCGGCCAGGGCCACGGCAACGGTGACCACCCCGTGGACCTGCGCCTTCTTCCGCGCGTCCACCGACCGCTTCAGCAGGGCGATCTCCGTCACCATCGCAGGCCTCACACCCAGAGCCCGCGCCACTTCGCGCCGCCGCAGCGACGCGTTCTCGGGCAGCAGGGCATCCAGGGACACCGACACATTCGAAGCCTGGATCATCGCGCCCTCTCCTTCGATTCGGGCCGCCCCGCCATCCGCGCCACGGCGGCGCGACCGGCAAGCAGCCCCGAGGCCCAGGCCCAGTGGAGGTTGTAGCCGCCGCAGGGAGCATCCACATCGAGGGCCTCCCCCACGACGAACAGCCCCGGCACGGCGACAACCGCGCAAGTGGCAACATCAACGGCGGACGCCCGAAGGCCGCCGCGGTGCACCTGGCATTGACGCGGGTCGCCCAGGCCCGTCACCGGCAGGCGCAGCCCCTTCAGCACCGCCGCCATCGCGGGCACCTCGCCGGTCGCCACAGGTGCGCCCCCGCGCAGCCCCGCCGCATCGAGCAGCACCTCGGCCACGGGGCCCAGCACCATGCCGCGCAGCATATCGTCCCAGGTAGCCGCCCGGCCGAGCACCGCATCCAAGCGACAGCATCGCTCCCGCAGGAAATCCGCCATGGCAGCGGCCTCAACGGCGGGCACGAAGTCCACGGCCAACACGTCGCCCGGTTGGGCCAGACGGCTCAGATTGAAGGCGGCGATGCCCGACACGCCGTACTTGCGGAACATCACCTCGCCCGGCTCGCGGGCCCGAAGCGCGTCGTCGCGGCGCAGCTCCAGCACCCCGCGCACGCGGATGTTGTCCAGGCGGCGGCACCAGCGCGCCTCGGTGGCCAGCGGGCCCAAAGTGGGCTGCGGCGGTGCCACCGGAAGCTCGGCGGGCAGAAGGCCGGCGGGCAGCGCGCCGCCCACGGCCACGATCACCGCAGCGGCCCGCTCGAGGCGGCCGTCGGCCAGACGCAGGGTGAAGGGCCTCCCCGCCCCGCGCGGCGGTTCCACGGCGGCCACGGCAATGCCGCAGCGCTCCTGCGCCCCCACAGCGGCCGCGGCGGCGCGCAGAACGTCCAGCACCGAAGTGGCCTTGTTCGCCAGCGGGTACAGGCGTCCCTCGCTCTCCCGGCGCCACAGAAGCCCGTGATCGGCGAAGAACCGCAGCACGGCATTGGACGAGCCCGCGCCAGCACCCGCAGCGCCGCTCGCGCCCGCCGCTGCCCCGGCCGCACCGTCCGCCGCGGCACCAGCCTCCGGCGCCGGCGCATCCGCCGCGCCCGCTACCTCTTCCAGCGCCTCCAGCGCCGCGGCCACGAACGCCCCGTTGCGGTAGCGCGCCGCATCCACCACGGCATTCGAGAAGTTGCAGCGCCCGTTGCCCGTGGCCAAGATCGAGCGGCCCACGCGGTCGGAGGCCTCGTACACCACCACGCGCACGGCACAACCCCGGGCCCGAGCCGCTTCCCCGGCGGCAACGGCGGCCGCAAGCCCCGCCGCACCGCCGCCTATGATTGCAATCGTTTCCATGGCCCCAGTATAGAAGAAAAGCGGCCCTCGCAAGAGAGCCGCCTTCAAATGACAGACATTTCGCCAGCCGCCGCGCGGGCGGAGCCGGCGCGCCTACTTCTTCGCCATCTGACCGAAGTCGGCCACGTGGGCGAACACGTTGGCGAAGCGGTTCAGCAGCTTCAGGCGCGTCTCGCGCACCGCCGCGTCCTCGTCCATGACCATGGTGGTCTCGAAGAAGCGATCCACCGGCGCGCGCAGGGCGGCCAGAGCCTCGAGCGCATCGGCGAAGCGGTCCTCGCGCAGGGCGGTCGCCACGGCCTCCTCGGCCACCACGATGGCCTCGGACAGGGCGCACTCCACCTCGGAGAGATCGGCGACCTTGTAGCCGCAGCCCAGCTTCTGATCGCGCAGGTTGTTGGCGCGGGCGAAGGCGATGGCCAGATCGGCGAAGGTGTCGGGCTGCTCGGTGCGGGCGGCCTCCAGGGCGCGGGCGCGGGCGGCCAGCACCATGGGCTCCTCGATACGTGAGGCCAGCACCGCGTCGATGGTGTCGGCCTTCACGCCCCCGTCGCGCAGGACCACCTTCTCGCGGGTGATGAAGAAGTCGATGATCTCCCGGCGCACCACGGCGTTGTCAAATTCCAACCCCGCCTCTCGATAGATGATGAGGGAGCCGTCGATGGCCTCCACCAAGTTGATGCCGATGCCCGTCTCCAAAATGGCCAGCACGCCCAGGGCGGCGCGGCGCAGGGCGAAGGGGTCCGACGAGCCGGTGGGCGAGGCGCCCACGGCGAACAGGCCGCAGATGGTGTCCAGCTTGTCGGCCAGGGCCACCACCTGCCCCACCACGTCGGCGGGGATGGCATCGCCGGAGAAGCGCGGGCGGTAGTGCTCGGCGATGGCGCGGGCCACGCGCTCAGGCTCGCCGGAGGCCGTGGCGTAGTAGCTGCCCATGATGCCCTGGACGCTCGTGAACTCGACGACCGCGCCCGTGACCAGGTCGGCCTTGGCCAGGTAGGCGGCCCGTGCGATGTCGTGCATCTCCTCGGGGGCCAGCCCCGCCTGGGCCACCAGGCGCGCCGACAGCTTCACCACGCGCTCGGTCTTGTCGCGCATCGTGCCCAGGGTCTCTTGGAACACCACCTCGTCCAGACGGCTCACGTAGGCCTCCAGGGGCTGCTTCAGATCTTCCTCGTAGAAGAACTTCGCGTCGTAGAGGCGGGCGGCCACCACGCGCTCGTTGCCGTCCACGATGGTGGCCTCGTGGGCCGGGTCGCCGTTGGATACGATGATGAACTTGTTCGTCAGCTTACCGCCGTCGTACAGCGGGAAGTAGCGCTGGTGCATGAGCATGGCGTCCACGATGATCTCCTCGGGCACCTTGAGGAATTCCTCGTCGAAGGTGCCCACCATCACCGTAGGGTACTCGGACAGGTTGATGACCTCGGTCAGGGTCTTGGCGGGCAGCTCGGCGGTGTATCCAGTGGCCGCCTCGGCCGCCGCCACACCCGCACGAATGCGGGCCTCGCGGGCCGCCTGGGTAGGCACCACGTACGCGCCCTCCACCACGGACACCAGGTCATCGGCGCAGGACACCGTATGGGGGCCGGGGGCCAGGAAACGGTGGCCGCGGGTGGTGTTGCCCGCCACAAGCCCGGCGTACTGGACGGGAATCACCTCGTCGCCGAGCAGGGCCACCAGCCAGCGCACCGGGCGCGAGAACATCTCGCGGGTGGTGCCCCAGCGGCAGGACTTCGGCCAGCTGATGCCGTCGATGATGCCGCGCAGCACCTCGGGCAAAAGCGCCGCCACGCTCTGGGCGGCCACGCTGCGCACGGCGTACACGTACTCGGTGCCGTTCTCGTCGCGGCGCTCAAGGGCGTCCACGTCAAGCCCCTTGCCGCGGGCAAATCCGATGGCGGCCTTGGTGGGGTTGCCGGCCTCATCGAAGGCGATCTTGGCGGCCGGGCCGCGGAAGACCTCCTCTAAGGCCTCGGTCTCGGCGGCCACATCGGCCACCACGGCGATAAGCCGGCGCGGGCTCGTGTAGATGGCCACCTCCCCGTGGGGGATGCGCACGGCATCCAGGGACGCCGGCACCAGCTCGGCCAACTGCTCGGTGGCGCGCTTCAGGTCAAAGGCGGGAATCTCCTCGGTGCCGATCTCGAAGGCGAGGGTGCGGATGTCGGCCATGATTTAAGCCTCCTTCTTCTCGGCGGCGCCAGGGGCCGCGTCGGCGTCTTCGGCTTCCACGTCGGACACCTTCATGCCCACGACGTTTTCCATATACGAGGCGCAGCAGGCCTTGGCCAGCGTGCGCACGCGCAGGATGTAGGCCATGCGCTCGGTGGCCGAGATGACGCCGCGAGCGTCCAGCAAGTTGAAGGCGTGGCAGCACTTCAGCACCGAATCGTAGGCCGGCAGGGGCAGGTTCGCCTCCAGGGTGCGCAGGCACTCGGCCTCGCGGTCGGCGAATTCCTGGAACAAAAACTCGGTGTCGGCCACCTCGAAGTTATACTTGGAGTACTCGCGCTCGTTCTCCAGGTACACGTCGCCGTAGGTGAACACCACGCCGTCGTCGCCGCGGGCCCACACGATGTCGAACATATTGTCCACGCCCTGGACGAACATGGTGAGCCGTTCCAGACCGTAGGCGATCTCCACGGGCACCGGGTCGCACTCGAAGCCGCCCACCTGCTGGAAGTAGGTGAACTGGGTCACCTCCATGCCGTCGATCCAGATCTCCCAGCCCAGACCCCAGGCGCCCAGCGTCGGGCTCTCCCAGTCGTCTTCCACGAAGCGCACGTCGTGGGCGGCGACATCGATGCCGATGGCCTTAAGGCTTCCCAGGTACAGATCCTGGATGTTCTCCGGCGAGGGCTTGATCAGCACCTGGAACTGGTAGTAGAACTGCCCGCGGTTGGGGTTCTCGCCGTAGCGGCCGTCGGTGGGGCGGCGGCAGCCCTGCACGTAGCAGGTGCGCCAGGTGTCGGGACCGAGCGAGCGCAGCGTGGTGGCCGGGGCGTTGGTGCCGGCGCCCACCTCGTTATCGTAGGGCTGCAGCACCACGCAACCGGTGGATGCCCAGTAGCGCTGCAAGTTCATGATGACGTCTTGGAACGTGGGGGGCTGTTTCTCCCCGCAAGCCGGGGATGCGGTTTCCAGACTCATAGCTCTCCTTCTCCTTTTCCAGAACCAACGAATGAAGCGCGAAGGGGCCTACAGGGGCCCGAGATTGCTCAGCGGCCAGTAGATGAAGATGGCCCGGCCCGTGACGGAGGACTCGCGCACGGCGCCGAAGAACCGGGAGTCCTGGGAATTGGTGCGGTTGTCGCCCATCACCCAGATGCGGCCCTCGGGCACCGTGTAGGGGTAGCTGATGTCGATGCCGGCCATGGGCGTGAGCGCGTAGGACGGCTCGCCGCGCGTGTAGGGCTCGTCCTGCAGCACGTCGTCCACGTAGACGCGGCCGTCGCGCAGATCCACGGTCTGGCCGCCCACGGCGATGACGCGCTTGATGAGGATGCGGCCCGACGACAGCGGATCGGGGTCCTCGAAGGTGACGATGTCGCCGGGGGCCGGGCTGCTGCCGTAGTAGGTGATCTTCTCGGAGAAGACCATGTCGCCGGGCATGATGGTCTCTTCCATGGAGCCCGAGGGAATCTCGTAGGCCTGGAAGACGAAGGTGCGCAGGCCCCAGGACAGCATGACGACCACGAAGATGAGGCCGAGAACGCTCAGCAGCGTGCGCAAGAAGCCCGAAGAGTGAGAAGCATAATCGCGCTCGTGCATGTATGGACCAAACCCTTTCCCCGCCTGCGAATTACCGTGAAAGGCCATGATAGCGCTTCCACCAACGCCCAAGGCCCCCATTCGCAAGACAACAGAAATTTCAGGTCAGCGGAGGGATGGCGGGTCACTGCATCCGGGAATCCAAGAAGGCGCGGTCGGCCTTGGTGAGGTGTCCGGCGGCCTCGAAGGCGGCCAGGAGGTCGGGGCGGCTCTCGGCGGTGCGGGCGAGGCTCTGCTCGCGCCGCCAACGGGCCACAGCGGCGTGGTTGCCCGACAGCAGCACGGGGGGCACCTCCAGGCCGCGGAAGTTCGCGGGGCGCGTGTACTGGGGATATTCCAAAAGCCCGCTCGTGAAGGACTCGTCGATGGGGCCCATCTGCGCCCCCAGCACGCCGGGCAGCTTGCGCACCACGGCGTCGATGACCACCATGGATGCCAGCTCGCCGGAAGTGAGCACGTAATCGCCCAGGGAGATCACATGGTCGGCCAGGGTGTAGACGCGCTCGTCGATGCCCTCGTAGTGGCCGCAGATGAACAGCAGGTGGTCCTCGGCGGCCAACTCAGCGGCATAGCCGTCGTCGAAGGTGCGCCCCTGCGGCGCGAGAAAGACGATCTTGGAGCGCCGCTGCGGCGACTCCCCCGCGGCCGGGGGCGCCGGGCACTCCAATTCGCTCGGGCAGTCCTCGCTCGGCGAAACAGCCCACTGGGCTGTTTCGTTCGCTGCGGAACTCGCTCGGTTGGAGCGCCCGGTGCCCTCTTGGCGCCCAACCTCCGTTGGACCTAAGATCTCCTCCACCGCCTCGAAGATGGGCTCGCACTTCATGACAAGGCCGGCGCCGCCGCCATAGGGGTCGTCGTCGGTAGTGCGGTGGCGATCGTGGGTCCAATGACGCAGATCGTGGGCGCGAAACTCCAAAATGCCCTTCTCCTGGGCGCGCTTCATCATGGACTCGCCCATAACCGAGTCGTACATATGGGGAAAGGTGGAAAGGGTCTCGATGAGCATGGGCATCCTTCGCGTCAGGGTCGAGCGCGCCGCGCCCTAGAGATCGAGCAGGCCGTCGGGGCAGGCAAGCCGAATGAGGCGCGCGTCCTCGTCCACATCTTCAATGAAGGCGTCCACCAAAGGCACCAGCGTCTCGCGGCCGTCGGGGCGGCGCACGCACAGCAGGGGCTGGGTGGCGCGCTCGTCGAGGGAGGCCACCTCCCCCACGTATCCGGCCCGCACGTCTTCCACACGCCAGCCATCCCAATCGGGCAGGGCCTGAGCCTCTTCCAGCACCGAGAGGTCAACGGCGGCCTCGCGCGCCAGGCAGCGGCAACCGGCCAGCAGCTCGGCCGTGGTGAGATCGGCCACCTCGGCGAAGGTGATGAGGGCTTCGTTGTCGGAGAGCTCTTGCACGCTGCTCACGGTCACCCGGCGGGGCGCGTCGATGACCGGGGGCACCAGGGCCACTTCCAGACCCTCGTACAGCAAAATGGGAAGGCCCGACGCACCCCGTGCGACGAGCCCTCCGTTCAAATTCTTCGGTTTCGCCAGATAGGCGATATCGATCCAGCCGCGCATTTAATCGATGAGCTCCACATCGACGAGCTTGCCCGAGCGCGAGGCTGCGGCGCGCGCCAACGTGCGGATGGCCTTGATGACACGGCCCTGACGACCGATGACCTTGCCGGCGTCGCCTTCGGCCACGCGAACCTCCACGACGATGCTGCCGTCCTCGGCCTCGACGGCCGCAACATCCAGCGCGTCGGCGTCCTCAATGAGGGGACGCACGATGGAATCGACGAGACCTGCCAGATCTTCCGTCAGTTCGGCCATGGCTTAAGCGTTCTCGCGGGCAGCCTTGTACAGGCGCTCCACCGTGTCGGTGGGCTGGGCGCCATTGGCCAGCCACTTCTCCATCTTCTCCATGTCGAACTGGATGAGGTGCGGATGGCAGCAGGGATTGTAGCGGCCCACCTCCTCGATGAAGCGGCCGTCGCGCGGAGCGCGGGAATCGGCGGCGACGATACGGTAGTACGGGCGCTTCTTGGCGCCGTGGCGGGCGAGGCGAATCTTGACTGCCATGAAATGGAACTCCTTCTACTGATACTTCTCTATACGCAAGCACTGTTCGCACAGTGCGGCGAAAACAGCAATTGCTTATATTACGGCTTAGATGCGGGTTTGACAAGCGTCCGTCCACGAACTATCCACGGATGGCGTCGGGGGCACCGCATCTATCGCCGCTCAGATCCACCACGCGCGTGGCGATGCGAGCGGAAAGCGCCGGGGAATGGGACACGAACACCATCCCGAGATCGCGGGCGTCGGCCTCGGCGAGCAGCGCCTGCCAGAGGCGCGCCTGGGTCACGGCGTCGAGCATGGTGGATATCTCGTCGGCGATGAGGTAGCGCGGGCGCGCAGCCAGGGCCCGGGCGATGCAGAAGCGCTGCAGCTCGCCACCGGACAGCTCGTGGGGAAAGCGGGTCAGCCAGCGGTCCTGGATGCCGAGCAGCTCCCGCAAGCGCGCCTCCTCTTCGAAAGTCGCCCCCGCCTCGGCCAGCACGGCGTCCATGCGCTGGCGCGGATCCACGGTCATCTCGGGATGCTGGCCTACCAGTTGCACGGGGCAGGCGCCCCGGCGCGGCAGCGGGGCGCCGTCGACGAGCACCTCCCCCGCCCGCGGGCGCTCGTAGCCGGCGAGGATGCGGGCGAGAGTGGTCTTGCCGGCGCCCGAGGGCGCGGCCAGCTGCACCCGCTCGCCCGGGGATACCGCAAGCGAGAAGTCGCGGTAGAGCAGCGGGGCGCCCGGGTAGCCGAAAGCGATGCGGCGGGCCTCTAGCATGGGACGCCCCTTTCAACAGCGGTGTCGGTCACGGCGAAGTCGTGCTCGGGCAGGGCATGCCAGAGCTGACGGCTGAAGGGGTGGGCCAGCAGGGCGGGGTCGGCGAAGGAGGCCACGGCCGTTTCCTCCACCACGGTGCCGTCGCGGAACACCGCTACCCGATCGGCTACGGTGAGGGCCAGCTCGATGTCGTGGGTGATGAGCATGACGCCTCCGCCCCCGTCGGCGAAGGCGCGCAGATCGGCCAGGGCGCGCACGGCCAGATCCAGGTCGAGGCCCGGGGTGGGCTCGTCGGCCACGATGAGCTTCGGGTTCCCCATAAGCGCGCAGCACAGAAGCACGCGCCGGGCCATGCCCCCCGACAGCTCGTGGGGAAACAGCCGCGCCACCCCCTCGTCCAGGCCGTAGCGAGCGAACAGCTCGCGGCGGCGCTCGGCCCGGCGGCGGGCGTCGGCGCGACGGGCGGCGCGACGGCCCCGCGGCGCCCCCTCCACCTGGCGTCCCACCCGCATGAGCGGGTCGAGGCTCGCCACCGACTGGGGCATAAGCGCGATGCCGCGCCCGCGCTCGGCGGCCAGGGCGGCCGCGTCCATGGGCTCCCCGTCGAACCAGATGCGGCCGCGCACGAGGGCATTGGGCTCGAACAGACCGAGCACCGCATCGGCCAGCAGCGTCTTGCCCGAGCCCGAGGCGCCCACCACGGCCACGATCTCGCCCTCGTGCACCGACAGGTTCAACTGGTGGATGACCTCCACCTCCCGCTGGGGCGCCCCCAGGTAGCGGCGCCACGCCGAGGGGCGGCGGCCGGGTGCCTCCTCCGCTTCACCCGCCTTCTCCGTCCGGGCCGCTTCGGCGGCCGTCTCGTCGTACATGCGGAAGGCCACGGAGAGATCCTCCACCGTGAGCAGATGATGGCCGCACCCGTGGCGCGAGTCCGCCGCATGGGAATGGTGGTGGTGCATCGCCGACCTCTGATGGTCGAGGGATTCGTGGGCCTCGGGGACCGCCGGGGCCTCGCGCGGCTCGACCATCGCGCGGGATTTCCGAACCTTAGGGGTCTCGTTCGTCGTTATCGCCTCCCCCTATTCCTGGGCGCGGGCGGGATCGACCAGCTTGCGCAGGCTGGATCCCACGGCATCGAACAGCATGACGCAGATCACGAGGGCCGCTCCGGGAAACACGGCGAGCCACCACAGACCGGCCGAGAGGTACCCCATGGACTCGGACAGGATGATGCCGATGGCCGGCATCTCGGGCGGCAGGCCGAAGCCGAGGAAGGTGATGGCGGCCTCGTGGAGGATGGCGTGGGGGAACAGCAGCACGAGTCCCACCACGAACTGCGGCAGCACATAGGGCAGCATATGGCGCACGGCAATGGCCGCCCGCCCTGCGCCCAGCTGGCGCGCCACGGCCACGAAGCCGGCGCTCTTGCACTGCAGTATCTCGGCCCGCAGGATACGGGCGAGGCTCGGCCAGTGGGTCAGGGCCACGCCGATGGTGACGCCCCAGAAGCCCTTCCCCAGGGCATAGGAGATCAAGATGAGCAGCACGATGTGGGGGATGCCCATCATAAGGTCGGTGAGCCAGCTGACGGCGCCGTCGGCCCAGCGGGGGCCCAGCGCCGCCACAGCGGCCAGCGCAAGGGCGACCAGCGATGAGACCACGGCCGCGCCGAGGCCCACGAGGATGCTCGTGGCCAGGCCGGCCAGGGTGCGCAGGAACATGTCGCGGCCCATCCAGTCGGTGCCGAAGGGGTGCGCCAGGGAAGGCGCCAGGTTCTTCGCCGCGAAATCGGTGGCCTGGGCCGCGGACGACACCGCCAGGCCGGCCGCCACCACCGCGGCCAGCAGCAGCGCGCCGCCCGCGGCCAGGGCGAAGGCCCGACGGCGGTTCGGCAGGCGCCGCGTCCGGGGGGCCGACAGCACAGGGGCCGTCGCATCGGTCATCGCGGGGTCCTTTCGTCGGAGGCGGGCGGGATTGGGGGCGTGGTTTCGACGGCGGAAGCTTCCGGGCTGGCGGACGGGCCGAAGGTCGCCCCTGCGGATGGAACACCCACAGCGGCCGTGGCGCGGGCGAGCTTGCGCACGGGGCGCATGCGCGGGTCTACGAGACCGTAGATGACGTTCGCGGCCAGGTTGCCGGCGAACACGAGGGCAGCCGATACCAGGGCGATGCCGGCCAGCAGGGCCACATCCCCGCCGAGGCCGGCGGTCACGGCGGCCTGGCCCAGGCCGGGATAGCTGAACACCTCTTCCACGAGCACCGAGCCGCCGAATATCTCCGCTATCTGTGCGCATTGCAACGTGAGCGCGGGCAGTACCAAGTTCCGCAACCCGTGGCGCACCATAGCCTGGCCGCGATGCTCCCCCCGAGCCCGGGCGAAGCGCACGTAATCGCTCGCCAGCACGTCGAGGGCCTTGGCCCGGGTGTGCAGGGCCACGTTGGCCACCCCCACCACCGACAGCGTGATGGCGGGCAGGGCCATATGGTGCAGGGCATCGGCGAAGGTGACATCGGCGGCCGCCACGCCCACGGGCACCGAGAAGCCCAGGGGGAACCAGCCGAGCCACACCGAGAACACCATGAGCAGCAAGAGTCCCACCCAGAAGGTGGGCGAGGCGGCCAGGATGAAGCAATATCCCTTCACGAAGCGGTCGATGAGGCGCCCCTCGTTCAGGGCCGCCGCCACGCCGAGGGCGAACCCCAGCATGCCGGAGACCACCCAGGCCGCGGCCATGAGCACAAGCGAGTTGGCCGCCCGTGAGGCGATCACGTCGGCCACGGGCGCGTTGTAGCGCAGCGAGGTGCCCATGTCGCCCTGCAGCAGGCCGCCCGCCCAGGCGATAAACCGCTCGTGCATGGGCGTGTCGGCACCCCACCACGCCGCCAGGGCCGCCCGCTTCTCCTCGCTCATGCCGAGCAGCGCCGCCTGCCCCACATTGGCCTGCAGCGGGTCCACCGGCGACAGGCTCACCAGCGCGAAGGTGACCACGGCCACGGCCAGCAAAAGCAGCGCGAACCGCCCGATCTGCGATGCGATATACTTAACCATCATATATCCCAAAAACTCGATGTCCGCCCAAGGAAGTCAGCGAGATTCCGACAGGCGTCTGTCGGAACCGCAGCGTCGGCGGAGTTAGGAAATGAATCATCATTCCCTAACTCCAAGACCAGCGGTCGATATTGTTCACCAGCGACCAACCGTGGCCGTGGGGGTGGGGCTTCTGCTCGGCCACGGCCAAACCCTCCCGCTCGAAGTAGAGATGGTCCACGTTGGCGAGCCACACCCAGGTGGCGGCGCCCTTGGGAGCCACGCCGGTCTCCGTAGCGGCGTCCCACTGGGCCGCCTGGTAGAAGGGATAGGACTCCTCCACGGTGCGGGCCGCCTGAGCTGCCTCCAAATTCGCGTCCACTGTGGCATCGACGTACTGGGCGTAATTGCCCCAACCCTCAGAGTAGGCCAGTTCGAACAACTCTACCGGCGAGTTCGATCCCCAGCCCCACAGCACCGGATCGGCGTACTGGCGCAGGTAAATGTCATCCCAGCTGGCCCCCTTGGGCGTCACCTCGATGCCAAGGGCGGCGCACTGATCGGCGAAATCGTAGGCCAGGGCCTGGCGGGTCGAGTCGCCCGCCGCATAGTACAGGTCGAAGGCGCAGGGCACCCCGTCGCGAGCGCGCACGCCCTCGCCGTCCCGTCGCCAGCCGGCCTCGTCCAGCAGGCGCTCGGCAGCAGCAACGTCGGTGGCCACTTCCATGGCCTCGCTCGACCAGGGCATGCCGTCGCTCACGGAATAGGCCGGCCGGCCGAAGCCCCCCAGCACGCGCTCGATCATGGCGATGCGGTCGATGCCGTAGTTCAGGGCACGGCGCACGGAAAGGTCGCAGGTGACGTCGTTGCCGCCCTCGTAGACCATATCTCCGTCCACCACCACGTCGGTGCCCGCCGGGTGACACGGCAGGGAGATGCCACGGGAGTCCACCGAGGCGCAGTTCAGCAGCGCATACCCCGCCGGCACCGCCCCGGCGAGCGCCGCCGAGGTGTAGGCCACGTCCGCCAAGCCCGAGCTCGCCGCGGCCAGGGAGGCGTCTTCTTCCATGAACAGCACCACCACGCGCTCGATGAGCGGCGCCTCGCCGTAGTAGTCGGGATTCGCCCGCAAAATCACCTGCTGGCCCCGGTCCCACTGCTCCAGCATATAGCGGCCGCTGCCGATGGGATGCTCTCCGTAGTCGGGCCCGTAGGCGTGGGCCGGCACAATGCCCACCACGGCCAAGGTGTACAGCAGGGCGTTGTTCGGGCGAACCAGGGAAAGCTCGCAGGTCACCCCGTCGATGGCCCGAGCCTCGCGCACGCAGGACAAATCGGCCTCGGCCGCTTCCCCGTTCACGATGCCGTTGATGGTAAAGGCCACGTCCTCGGCCGTCAGCGGCATGCCGTCGGTGAAGGTCACATCGTCGCGGATGACGAAGGTCCAGGTGAGGCCATCCTCGGAACAGCCGTAGTCCACGGCCAGGTCGTTCACGAAGTTCAGGTCGTTGTCCGTGGCGATGAGAGTGGACTGGATGAGCGGCTCGTGCACGTGCTCGCCGGCGCCCCAGCCCAAAAGCGGGTTGAATCCCGCCGCCGGCTCAGAGGACGGGGTCATGGTCACGACCACCTGGCTCTCCCCGTTCGGACCGGCACCCGCGGCACCGCTCGTCGCCGGCACCCCGGCACCCGCGCAGCCCGCCAAGAGCGCTGATGCGCCCCAAGCCCCCGCCGCGCACGCCGCGATGCCCATGAAGTCTCGTCTCGTCAGAGTCACCGTCACTCCTCCCGCTGGTGTTACATCTTATCAATGCGTAACAATACCACAGCGATACCGGCGGTGTTACGATATTCCTATTCGTGTTCAGAACGGACCCCGAACGGCGCGCCCATTGCTGCGCCCGCGGGACACGCTACTGTCCCATCATGTCCTGGATCTTCTTCAGGTCCTTCATGGACATGCCGCCCATGCCGGGGATGCCCAGGCGACGGCGCTTGCCCTTGCCCTTCTTCCCCTTCTTGCCGCGACCGGCGCCAGCGGCATCCATGCCGGCGGTGGCCTGCTTGAACATCTTCTTCGTCTCGTTGAACTTCTTCATCATCTGGTTCACGTCGGTCACCGTGACGCCGGCGCCCCTGGCGATGCGGGCACGGCGACTGCCGTTGAGCAGCTCGGGCTTGGCGCGCTCGGCCTTGGTCATGGAGTTGATGATCACCTCCATGGCGTCAAGCGCCCCCTCATCCACCTGCCCCGAGCCCAAGGCCTTGTCGCCGCCGGGCAGGGCCGAGACCAGCTTCGACACGCCGCCCATCTTGCGCACCTGGCGGTTCATGGTCACAAAGTCGTCCAGGGTGAGAGTGCCGCGCATGAGGCGCTCGGCCTCCATCTCCTCTTCCTCGGCCTCGTGCATGCGCACGGCGTTCTCGATGAACGACACCACATCGCCCATGCCCAAAATGCGCTTGGCCATGCGGTCGGGATGGAACTGCTCGAGGGAATCAGGCTTCTCGCCGGAGGAAATGAACTTGATGGGCTTGCCCGTCACCTCGCGGATGGACAGGGCGCCGCCGCCGCGGGCGTCGCCGTCCATCTTCGACATGATGACGCCGTCGAAGTCCACGGCGCTCGCGAAGGCCTCCACCACGTTCACCACGTCCTGGCCGGTCATGGCGTCCACCACCATGAGGATCTGGTCGGGCCTCACCGCTTCTTTGATGGCCTGGGCCTCGGCCATCATGTCGTCATCCACATGCAAGCGGCCGGCCGTGTCGATGATGACCACGTCGCGCAAGTTGTCGATGGCGTCCTGGATGCCCTCTTTGGCGATGCGCACCGGGTCGGTGCCGTCGCCGCGGTACACGCGCACGCCGATCTCGTCGCCTAAAGTCTGCAGCTGGTCAGCCGCGGCGGGGCGGTACACGTCGCCGGCGATGAGCAGCGGAGAGTGATTCTCCTGCTTCAGGCGATAGGCCAGCTTGGCCGCCGCCGTGGTCTTGCCCGAGCCCTGCAGGCCCACGAGCATGATGACGTTGGGGATGCGGCTGCCCAGCACGAGACGCGAATCGGTGCGGCCCAAAAGCTCGGTCAGCTCGTCCAGCACGATCTTCACGACGTTTTGGGCCGGCGTGAGCGAGTCGAGCACCTCGGCCGTCAGGCAGCGCTCCTTCGTGCGGGCGACGAAGTTCTTCACCACCTTGAAGTTCACATCGGCCTCCAGAAGAGCCAGGCGGATCTCGCGCATGGCGGTGTTGATGTCGTCCTCGGTCAGACGGCCCTTGGACCGCAGGCCGGAGAAGATGCCCTGAAGGCGTTCGGAAAGGTTCTCAAGCATGGGTATCGATTCCTTCTCTACTTCTGTCTGCTATTCGAAGAAGCGCTTCCAAAAGCCCCTTTTCTCGGGTTCGGGGGCGGCTTCGGGTTCGGGCCCGGTTTCGGTGTCGTCGGCGGCCAGGGCCAGTTCGGCCAGCTCGTCGTCGGTGAAGGGGGCCTCATCATCGTCCTCATCCTCCGCCACGATGGTCTCGTCGGTGCGATGGCCCAGAGCGGCCTCGAGGATGTCGGCATCGGTCGGCTCTTCGGCAGCCTCCACAACTGCTTCGGCGAAGGCCTCCTCCACATCGCCCTGCTCGTCAAGAACAGGGGCAGCCTCGAATGCGGCCGTCTCGAGCGAGGCGGTCTCGGGCACAGCGTCGGCTTCGGAGCCGGACGCCTCGGCAGGCGCCCCCTCCAGCACGTCGCGGCGACGCTCGCCGGCCGTGACGGCCGCCTCCTTGGCGTTCTCGCCGCGCAGGCCATCCTCGGCGGCATCGAAGCGCTCGTCGAAGGTGCCCACGAGGGCGCCGGCGAACTCATGGGGGTCGAAGTCGCGCAGATCGTCGATGCCCTCGCCCACGCCGATCTTGATGATGGGCAGTTCCAGCTCGTGGCTCACGGCAAGGGCAATGCCCCCCTTGGCGGTGCCGTCCAGCTTGGTGACCACCAGTGCGTCCAGATCAAGGGCGCGGTTGAACTCACGGGCCTGGGTCAGGCCGTTCTGCCCCGTGGTCGCATCGATGACGAGCACCGTGTACACGGGCAGCTTCGCGCGCTTCCGCACCACGTTCACCACTTTCTCCAGCTCGCGCATGAGATCGGCGGAGGTGTGCAGGCGCCCGGCCGTGTCGATGAGCACCAGATCGGCCCCGCTGGCCTCGGCCCGCTCCAGGGTGTCGTAGCACACGCTGGCCGGATCGGCCCCGCGCTCGCGGGTGACCATCTCCACGCCGGCGCGACGCGCCCACACCTCCAGCTGCTCGATGGCGGCGGCGCGGAAGGTGTCGGCCGAGCCCAGGATGACCGCGCGGCCCTCGTCGGTGGCGGCCTTGGCCAGCTTGCCCACGGTGGTGGTCTTGCCCGTGCCGTTGATGCCCACGAACAGCACCACGGCCGCATCGCCGCCGAGGATGTCGGCGCCGCCCTCGGTGAAGGTGGCGGCGATCTCGTCGTTCAGCAGATCGAGCACCGCGTAGGCATCGGGCAGGGCCCGGCGCGTGGCCAAATCGCGCAGACGCTCCACGATGTCGGCCGCCGCAGCCCCGCCCACGTCCGACAGGATGAGCGTCTCCTCCAGCCCCTCCCAGAACTCCTCGTCCAGATCGGGGCCGCGGTCGAGCAGGACGTTCATCGACTCCTTGAATTTATGGCGCGAGCGGCTCAAGCCATCGCTGATACGATCGAACAAGCCCATGGGGCACTCCTTCACGCTTTGGATGCCGTTGAAATCACAATTCCCTATAGTGTACGCCATCGGGCCTGTCCCCCGGCGCGGCTGCGGCCCTTCCCCCTATTTTGGTCACAAACCTGAGTCCTGCGCCTGCCATTCCAACGGGGTCTTAACGGAACATCAAAGGGGCGTCATCAGTCGGTGCGGCCGCGACGAAACCCGTGCCAACAAACTCTATGATTTCACTAGGTTATTTCACCACCCCCGAAGGGAGATTCACCATGAGCTTCATCGACAAAATCAAGGATGCCGGCGAGGATATCAAGGACGCGTTCGCCGAAGGTGCCCACGACCTGGCCGAAAAAGCCGGAGACCTCAAAGACGCCGCAGCCGAGAAGGCGGGCGACATCAAGGATGCCGTAGCGGAAAAGGCCGGCGAAGTTGCCGACAAGGCCGGCGAGATGAAGGACGCCGCCGCCGAGAAGGCCGAAGACCTGAAGAAGGCCGCGGGCGACGCGGCTGAGAAGGCCAAGGACGCTGCGGGCGATGCCAAGGACGCCGTGGCCGAGAAGGCCGAGGATGCCAAGGAAGCCGTCGCCGCCAAGGCCGAAGAGGCCAAGGAGGCCGCTGACGATGTCGCGGCGAAGGCCAAGGACGCCACGAAGTAGCGCGCCCATCACATTTCCGGGAAGGCCCCCTTGCTTGACAATTCTCACGCAAGGGGGCCTTCTCTTCTGGTAGCATGGCTGAGTTACCGTCTATCTCGGGGCATTTTGCATCGTCCCGTTTCCCCAAGGAGCATCTATGGAACGCGAGCGCTTCGGCAGCCGCCTCGGCTTCATCCTCATCTCGGCCGGCTGCGCCATCGGCCTGGGCAACGTCTGGCGCTTCCCCTACATCACCGGCGAGTACGGCGGCGCGGCCTTCCTCGTGCTCTACCTTGCCTTCCTGCTCGTGCTGGGCCTACCCATCCTTGTCATGGAGTTCGCCGTGGGCCGCGGTTCCCAGCGCTCCATAGCCCGGGCCTTCAACGAGCTGGAGCCGGCCGGCACCCACTGGCACAAGTACAAGTGGATCGGCGGGGCCGGCTGCTACCTGCTCATGATGTTCTACACCACCGTGGCCGGCTGGATGCTCGCCTACGTGCCGAAGATGGCCACCGGCCAGTTCATCGGCGCCGATACCGCCCAGACCCAGGCCATCTTCAACGCCATGCTGGCCGATCCGGCAGAGGTGGTGTTCTGGATGGTGCTCACTTGCGCCATCGCCATCCTCATCTGCTCCATGGGCGTGCAGAAGGGCGTGGAGCGGGTCACGAAGGTGATGATGCTCGCGCTTCTGGCCATCCTCGGCGTGCTCGTGGTGCGAGCCCTCACCCTGCCCGGCGCGGGCGAGGGCGTGTCCTTCTACCTGCTGCCCGACTTCTCGAAGATCTTCGCCAGCCCCGACACCTTCTTCGAGGCAGCCTACGCGGCCATGGGCCAGGCGTTCTTCACCCTGTCCATCGGCATGGGCTCCATGACCATCTTCGGCAGCTACATCGACAAGCACCGCTCGCTCATGGGCGAGGCGGCCACCATCGGTGCCTTGGACACCGGCGTGGCGCTCGCCACGGGACTGATCATCTTCCCGGCCTGCTTCGCCTTCGGCGTGGCCCCCGATTCGGGCCCGGGTCTGGTGTTCATCACCCTGCCGAGCGTCTTCGAGCAGATGTGGCTCGGCCAGGTCTGGGGCACGCTCTTCTTCGTGTTCATGAGCTTCGCGGCGCTCTCCACGGTCATCGCCGTGTTCGAGGGCATCCTGCGCTTCTCCATGGACCAGTGGGGCTGGTCGCGCAAACGGGCGGTCATTGTGAACCTCATCGCCATCCCGCTGCTGTCCCTGCCCTGCGCGCTGGGCTTCAACGTGCTCTCGGACGTGGTCATGCCCGGCGTGGGCGACATCCAGACCGTGGAGGACTTCCTCGTGTCAAGCAACATCATGCCCTTAGGCTCGCTGGTCTTCGTGCTGTTCTGTGTGAGCCGCCGGGGCTGGGGCTGGAAGAACTTCCTCGCCGAGGCCAACGAGGGCACGGGGCTCAAGTTCCCCGCGTGGCTGTACCACTGGATGTGCTTCGGCGTGCCGGTGCTCGTAGTCATCATCCTCATCATGGGCTGGGCGCCCATCGTCGCCAGCTGGATGGCGTAGAAGCTACTTGATCCGCGCGGTGTGGGTGTAGACGTTGAACTTGCCGCTCTTGGCAAAGCCGATGAGCGTCACACCGTGCTCGCAGGCCAGCTGGATCGAGAGATTCGTCGGCGCGCCCGGGGAAATAACCACGGGAAAGCCGATGCGAATGGCCCGCGCGATAATCTCCCGTGGCACACGGCCCGAGAACAGCAGTATCTTATCCGATGCGTCGGCGCCGTTCATCACGCACCAACCGGCCAGCTTGTCCAAGGCATTGTGGCGCCCGATGTCCTCGAACCACGCCACCAGCGCGCCGTCGCGATCCACCATCACGGCGCTGTGAACACCGCCGGTACGATGGAACAGCTCTGAACCGCCTTCCAAGTACTCAATGCGCTCGGAAACCTCCTGGGCCGTCAGCATCGGCTCGATCGGCCGGTCACGCGATGCCTCGGGACACAACACGCGGTCGACCACCAAGCCAGCCGCCCCGGCATCATCCGTCGTCTCCACCGTCACCGTGCCCGCTTCCTCGTCGATCTCCAGGTCCAGTATCTGATCGAACCGGTCGATGCGGCCCGACGTGAACAGACCGCCTATCACCAACTCGCGCACATCCCACGGTGAGCAGGTCATATCACGATAGGGAACGCCGTTCAGCGTCGTGGCGTACACCACTTCCTCGATGACGGAATCGAGCCTAATGGAGCTTTTCTCCTTGTCGAAACGGCAGATGAGTCCATGGGTGAACGAAGCTTGCCCGCGACTGTCCTGTTGCGTCGCCAGATCTTCCTCATGTGCCTGGATCTGCATGGCTTTCTCCTTCCAAGGACATTCTCGCTCCATGGGTGCGCCGTCTCGCCAGTGCACGTAACGCGCTCATCTCGAGCAATCGTGCGGTCATCTATTGTATCAGGTTGCGTAAAGCTCCCTCGTCCGTTTGCCACGTCGGACAGAACGCCCAAAAAGCAAAGCGGCGCCCCGGGAGGAAGGGCGCCGCTTGAAAGCCGAACGAGTCCTAGGCGTTCACGTTCTTCGGGAGGTACCAAACCGAGGGGTTCGTCGCCTCCTCAGGCAGCAGCTGGAATCCGCCCGCCGCCTCGGCCTGAGCTCGCAGCTCGTCCAGATCACCGAACACGCGAGCGCCTCCAGGGCAAGCAGCCACACACGCCTGCTGGGCGCCCTCGCCGGCATCGATGCGCTCGGCACAGAAGGTGCACTTATCCATGGTGCCCGCCGGCATAGTCGGATACATAACCTCTTCGTATTCGTTCAGCGTTTCGCCGAAATAGCCGTTCTCGTCCTCGCTATAGCACCGAGCACCATAGGGGCACGCCCCCATGCACGACTTGCAGCCGATGCACTCATCCTTGTTGATGACCACAATGCCGTCATCGCGCTTCACCGAAGCCCCCGTCGGGCACACCTCAACACACGGAGCCACTTCGCAGTGCATACACAGCATGGGATAAGCCGTCATGCGCACGTCGGGATAGGAGCCCTCGCACTCGCGCTCCACGTGGGAGCGGCGCACGCCGGGGCGAGTGCCGTGAGCCTCCTTGCAGGCCACGCTGCAGGCATGGCAGCCAATGCACTTCTTCAAGTCAATGAGCATTCCGTAGGTCATGACTCATCCCCTCCTAGGAAATCTTCTCGATCTTAACGCGAACAGTCTGGTCGAGCGCCGAGCAGATATGGTCGAGCCGCTTGGGATCCTGACCGGGCACCAGATGGGAGATAGCCGTTCCCTTGCCCTTGATTGCCGGCTGGAACTCCGAAGCCGAGCCCCAGGTGCCGGCGATAACCGCCAAGCAAGCGGGGTGAATCTTCTCGGAGGTCATCACGATACCCTCAACCCAGGAGTCGTGCTGGCTGGTCAGACGCACCGCGTCGCCGTCGGCCAGTCCCTTCTCCTTGGCCACCGTCGCGTTCATCTCAATGGCGTACGCGTAGGGATTCGTCATATTGATCTCGTCGATGTACGGATTCTCCAAAGCCCACGAGTCGGTGTTGATGGCGTCGGTGTAGTACACGGGGAACAGGTCGAAAGCCGGGTCAGAGGCCTCCCACTCCACCGCGGGCTTCCAATCGGGGAAGGGCTGATAGTCATCAGTCTCCCAGTAGATGCCCAGATCGGCCACGGCCGCCTCGATCTTCTCCTTCGCCTCGAACATGAAGTCCCAATACAGCGGCACCTTGCCCGGAGCGTCGTTGGCCCAGATGTACATCTCGTCCACATCGCGCGGATGGGTGTACACCCCGTTCTCTTTCAGCCAGGCATAGTCAACCTTGTCATCCAGAACGCTGCGAGTCACCGAGTCGGCGAAGCCCTCCATGTTGAACTTCTGGTCCATGGGGATGGAATACTCCGGCTTCACGCGATACACGCCGTTCAAAAGGCCGATGTACGCCTCGTTCATGCCCTTGCGGTCGGCAAGCTCGCCCATGATCTCGAAGATAGACATGACGCCGTCCTTGGGCTCCACGACCTTCTGCCATACCGGATAGGCCCATGGAATGTCCACGCCGCCGATCACGCGATGGTTCAGGAAGAAGTGGGGCATCGGGTCGATGCGCTCGAGGTAGCTTGCCTCGGGCAGGAACAGATCGTAGAAGTACGACGAATCGTTCAGGAAGAGGTCGACGCCGATCACGTACTCGAAGTCCTTGAAGATCTTGATCTGCTCGTCGTGGTTGCCCCACCACTTGATGGGATTGCAGCCGTAGGCGAACATCACCTTCACCGGCTGAGTGTGGTACATGTCGGGATCAGCCTGAGCGATATTGTAGAAATGCGCGTCCTCGCCAATGGGCTGCAGCGCGAGCATGGACATGTCCTTGGGCGCATAGTCGCCGTTGCGCACCTTCTCGTAGTAGGAGTGGGGATAAGCCAGCATCAGCGACACGTCGTTGATGAAGCCGTCCTCCTCCCAAATCGAGGGACGCCACTGCACGTAGGGCTGCTCCGCGTCGGTCCAGCCGTTGCAGGCCGGATCGAAGCCGATGAGACCACCGACGGAGTTCGTCGCGCCGACCAAAACGTTCAGGGAGATGACCGACCAGCACGCATGGAAAGCATGCTTGTGGCGCGTGAGCCCCGAGAACAGGTCAGCGCACACGGGACGATAGGGCAAGGTCACGCCATCGATCTCGATGGTCTCGCCGATGCAGGCAGCCTCGCCGAACTCCTTCGCCACCTGGCGAATGGTGGCCGCCGGTACCGTGGTGATCTCCTCCTGGTACTCGGGCGTGTACTTCTTCAGATGCTCCTTGTACAGCGAGAAGCCCGTGGTGCACACCTCGCCGTTCGCCTCAAAGGAACCCTCAAGCTGGGGATTCTCGCACTGATCGTAAGGCTTCACCTGGTTATCGGCATCCATGTATAGCGCTTTGTTGGACGAGGGATCGCGCAGAATGCGCCCCGTGGCGTTGCTCACCAGAGCCGGGCCGTTGGTGCGCTTGGCCAGGTAATCGCGATCGATCAGATCCAGTTCGTGCACCAGCACATAGGCGATGGACAGAGCCGCCGCCGCATCGGTGCTCGGCATGATGGGCACCCACATGTCGGCGGCCTCGCCCGAGGAGCTCATATGCGGGTCGAAATTGACCAGGCGCAGCCCTTCGGCGCGACGCTGGGAGAACAGGCTCGCCGTCATATTGAAGCCGTGGCGCGTGGCCGTGCCGGCATTGGTGCCGAACTGCAGGATGTAGTTGCAATACTTGTAGTCGGGCATGGCGTTGCCAGCGCCCGTGTAAATATAGCTGACCTGGTGCACACCAGTGCCGCACAAATCGGCGATGGCGTTGGCCGGCTCATAGGCACCGTACAGGGCGCCCAGCGCCATGCCCTTCACGAGCGAGCCCGCCTGGCTGGCCACCATGGAGGCGCTGCCGATGGCACCGGGATACTCGGCGGCCGCAGCCGAGAGCTTCTCGTCCATAATGGCGAAGGCCTCGTCCCAGCTGATCTCCTCCCAGCCCGGATCGATGCCGATGCCCTTCTCGGGATTCGTTCGCTTCATGGGCTTGGTCACGCGGTTGGGGTCGTACAGCTGCATAATGCCCGAAGCACCCTTGCCGCAGATGTGGCCTTTGCCAATCGGGCTGTCCGGATTACCCGTCAGTTCCACGACAACGCCGTCGATGACATGGGCCTTGATGCTGCAATTGCAGAAACACATGTTGCAGCACGTGGGAATCCACTCCCCCTCGTTCGGATCGTAGGCCATCTTCTCGGGCGAGGTGTTCGCCAGCGACTGCCCCCCTTCTCCGCCCGTCTGGGTGGCGCATCCCGCCAGGCCCAGCCCGGCGGCAGCTGCAGCTGCACCCGCTCCTGCCACGAACCCTCGACGGCTGACCTTCAGTCCGTTCTCGCTCATGGGTTACCCCCTTCTATGAAGTTGTGCCCCCACCCCTTGCAGGGGCCCCTTCGGCATCCCAAAATGCCTACTGTCAGAGTACACTATCCTACTATGACAATCAAGCACTACGATTATCCTATCTGTCGAATAACAGAAAAGGTCATCGATAGGAAACGATCTTGCGACCAGGGGAAATACCGGCTCAACTTTCAAACGGCACGTCTAGCACCCTCAGACTGTGAGAAATTCGGAGCAACCGAAGCTGCTGCACAAGCACGACAGCATTGCGCACCGTTACCTTGAAATGTCGCAGCACAATCGCCTGCTACGCAGGAAGCGCTCCTCTATTTCAGGAAACTGTCAATGTTGTTGAAGGCCTCGCCGAAGGCGGACGGAGCGATCACCAGACCACCCTTCTCCTTCACCGACTCGTAGATGAGGTTCATGGTGCGCAGCTGCAGTGCCTTGTCGTTGCGCTCGTAGACAGCCGCGGCCTCGACGAACATCTCGGAGATGTCTTTTTCCACCTCGGCCAGCAGCAGGCGGGAATTGCGCTCACGCTCGGCCTGGGCCTCCTTCGACAGGGCATCCTGCAGATCCGATGGCACGGCGATATCGCGAATCTCCACCGACACCACGGTAATGCCCCAGGCGCGCGTCTTCTCCTCCAAGATATCCTTCACCTCGTTGTCCAGCTGCTCGCGGCGCGTGGCCACCTCGGCCAGATTGATGCGGCCCACGGCATCGCGCAGGGCCGTCTGGGCGGCCCACCACACGGCCGAGGAGTAGTCCTCCACTTCAACGCAGGCATCCTTGGGATCCCACACCATCCAGAACAGCACCGCATCGATGCCGAGCGGCACCAAGTCGGCCGTCAAGGCCTCCTCGGCCGAGAACGGCGTGGTGATCATGCGCTGATCGACGCGGGCCGCCACCGACTCCACAATGGGAATCACCGTGTAGATGCCCGGGCCGCCGATGCGGCTGAACCGTCCCAAGCGCAGAATGACAACGCGCTCCCACTGGGGCGCGATGCGCACGGCACTGGTCATCACCAGTCCCAAGGCAACGCCGCCGATCAGGGCCACCGGCTCCGACACGCGCCACAGCGCCAGGGCGAACAGGCCACCCACAACGAGAAACAGCGCCACGGCGAACACGTACACACTGTTGCGCGAGGTCTTCTTCGCCGTGGGCGCCGCCATGGAACCGGCCAGCGCCGTAGCGCGGGCGGGCCCCTGGGCCGCCTCGCGCGTCTGCTTCGCCTTGCTTCTCACCCATTCCCCCTTGCAGATCCGCGGCTACACCGTGCCGCCCAGCAAAATCAGCTGCTCAGACACCAGGTCGTGAATATCCTCGGCCGACATGCCCTTAGTCAGGGCCTGCTGGACGAAATCGATGGCCAGCGCTTCCACGTCCCCGTCGACCGCCGACAGCTTCACACCCTTAAGATCGGACACGTAGGTGCCGCGCCCCCGCTGCGTGTAGATGTAGCCGTCGCGCTCCAGATCCTGGTACACCTTGTTCACGGTGTTGTAGTTCACGCCCAGCTGCACCGACAGCTCGCGCACCGAGGGCAGTCGCTCACCGCGCTCGAACTTGCCAGCGGAAATGAGATACACCAGGCGCTTGCGAATCTGAATCCAAATGGGGACGACGCTCTTCTCGTTGATGCGAAACGCGCTGATCGGCTCGACCTCCGCCGACACCTTCGCAATCTCTTCTCTCACGGTCATAAGGGGGCCATCCTTCTCTCAGCTATAGTGTCATAGTATCACAGCGGACGGCGACAGCAAAGCGGCGTGACAGCCACTGGCCTTCCGTAGGGAACCCCCTTAGTTCCAGAAGCCGAGCGCGCTCATGAAGGCCAGGTTGAAGCGCTCCGTGGCCATCAGCAGGGCGATGCGCAGGCACAGCCCCCCGACCAAGGTGCAGGTCGCCCCCAAGGCCACCGCCATCGGCGCGGGCAGACGACGGCAGACCACGTCCACCGAAAAGGGCACCACCAGGCCCGTGAATACCACACCGAACCAGAACAGGGGCAGCAATCGTCCGCTCACCAGCAGCTGCGCCGCCGTCAGCGACGGGCCGGCAGCCGCGAACGAATCGACCAGAAACACCCCGAGCACCACCGCCTCCACGGCGATGAGCACGGCGTCCACCGCGAGGAGCGCATCCATCGCCCCCGCCACCTCGGGCATAGCCTGGCGGAAGAAGGCCGTCACCATGAGCGCGGCCAATCCGCAGGCGAGGGCCGATGCCATGAACAGCACCGGCACCCAGAAGGTGTGCAGGAAGGGCAGCGACGGGTACATGGCCAGAAACACGCCGGCGTACACCACCACGAACAGGGCGAGACCGGTGGCCACCACGCTGCTGGCGAACTCCCCCACCCGCAGCACCACGCGCCCCGAGCCGCGCTCGCGCTCGAAGTCGTCGTCATCATCGCCGGCGAGCGCCCCCAGCGCCAAAGCCGCGCCGGCGCTCACGCAGAAAGCCACAATGCTCCAAGCGCCCATGGACAGCAGGCTGGGCGTGGATACGAGGAACAGGCGGAAGGCCCGCTCGGGCACGCCCAAGTCCAGCACGAGGAACAAGGCGCTGACTGCCACCAGCACCGGGCCCAGCACGAGCCCCGCATCGGTCACCGCGCTCACGCGGACAAACCATCCCCAGGCGGCCGTCGGTCGGAAACGCAGCACGAGATCCACGACCGACCCGATGAGGAAGGCCCCCGCGCCGGTGCCGGCCAAAAACAGGTACAGCGCGATGTAGGCGCTTACCACGACGACCCTCCGGCCAGAGCGAATTCCAGTGAGCTCGCCGCAGGATCGGCCGCCGTCAGCACCACGGCCACACGCTGGCCCAGACGGTAGCGCTTGCCGCTCTCCTGGCCTACGAGCGTATAGGCCACCGGGTCGAAGGCGAAGTACTCGCTGCCGAGTGCGCTCACGGGCAAAAGCCCCTCTGCCGTGCAGTCCAGGCGCACGTAGAGCCCATAGCCGGCCACGCCCGACACCACCGCCGAGAAGGCCTGTCCCACGAAGTCCTGCAGATACTCTACCATCTTCAGCTCCTGGGACTGGCGGGCCGCCGTGTCGGCCACGCGCTCCATGTCCGAAGAATGCTCGGCGATCCAGGGCAGCGCTGCCACTTCCTGATCGAACTTCTCGGGGCGCCGCGTGAGGGCCGCGCGCAGCATACGGTGCACCACCAGATCGGGATAGCGGCGGATGGGGCTCGTGAAATGGCAGTAGGCCTCGCTCGCCAGGCCGTAGTGCCCCTCATTCTCGGGTCGGTACACCGCCCGCTTCATGGCGCGCAGGAGCAGCGACGACACCAGCTCGCCCTCGCTGCGCCCCTCGCTCGCCTCCAAAATCTCCTGGATAACGTGGGCGTCCCCCACCACCAGGCGACGCCCCATCACCGGCGTGAACCAGGAAAACTCCTGGAAGATGGGCACGAGCGAGCCCAGGGCATCGGCGGCCGGAGCCTCGTGCACGCGAAAGATGCAGGGAAAACGGCGCTCGTCCAGAAAAGCGGCCACGGTCTCGTTCGCCAGAATCATGGCCTGCTCGATAAGGCTCGTCGCATCGGTCTTGCGGCGCAGGGCGATGTCCGTCGGTCGTCCGTCGCCGTCCAGGGCCACCTTCGCCTCAGTGGTGGCGAAGTCGATGGCGCCGGCCGCCGCGCGCGCCGCCTCGCGCAGCTTCGCCAAGCGCGAGCACTGCACCAGGCGCCAGGACAGATCGTCGCCGGCAGCGATGGCCTCCTTGTAGTCCACCAGGATGGCATCGGCCTGCTCGTAGGACAGCCGCGCCTTCGAGCGGATAAGCGCCGGGTAGCACTCCGCCCGCACCAGGTCGCCCCGATCGCTCAGATACAGGTCCACGGTCATGGACCGTCGATCGCAGTCGGGGGCCAGCGAGCACAGCTCGTCGGACAGCGCCGGCGGCAGCATGGGAATCACCCGGTCGGCCAGATACACACTCGTGGCGCGGCGTCGCGCATCCAGATCCACCGACGAGTTCCACGGTACGTAGTGGGATACGTCGGCGATGTGCACGCCCAGCCGCCACAGGCCGTCCTCCTCGAGAAAGTCCAGGGACAAAGCGTCGTCGAAGTCCTTGGCGTCGGCGGGGTCGATGGTGAACACGAAGCGCTCCCGCAGGTCGCGATAGCCCGCAGCCAGGGCCCCCTCCGCATCGAGGCGCGCGGCGGCCGCGTCGGCCAGGGCCCCCTCGGAGAACACCGTTTCCAGCTTGTGGCGGCCGATGATGAGGTCGATGCCCGCTGTGGGCGCGCCCGCCTCGTCGGCCAGCACCTCCTCCACCACCCCGCAGGCGGCGCTCTTGCGCGTCGGGTACTGGGTCAGCCGCGCCCGCACCAAGGCGCCGTCGGGCACCTCGGGGGCATCGGCGCGCATGGTGAACACGTCGTAGGGAATGCGCGGGTCGGCGGGCACCACCACGCCGAAGGGCTCGGCCACCTCGTAGCGGCCCACCACGGTGTCATGGGCCCGATCGATCACCCGCAGTACCCGGGCCGCCGGCGCGCCCTCGGGCGGGCCGCCCGCGCCGGCGCGGGCGCGCCCCTTCGAAGCGCCTCGGCGCTCGAAGGGGGCGACCTCCACCAGATCGCCGTCGAAGGCCCCGGCGGTGGCCGTCGCAGGAATGAAGTACTCCCCCTCGGCCGTCTGCACGAACCCGAACCCGCCGGGACGGCCCACGAGCACGCCTCGCGGCTGAGCCTTCGGCTTGCGCCGCGTGCCGCGCTTCTTGGGGCCTCGGTTCTTGCCCATCGTCATCCTCCCCCGTTCATGGCCCCGACCGCTCGCACGGCCCGGGCCCTTCCGCTTGCCCCTAGGCTGCCGGCACCAGGGCCCGGGCCGTATCGATGGCCAGGCTCAGCTGCGAGTCGGTACCCGGATCGTCGTCGGCCGCCACGCCCACCTGGGGCACCACGCCCACCCCGTCGATGGGCTGGCCCAAGGGCGACAGATAGTAGGCGGCCGTGTAGCGCACGGCCCCGCCGAAGTCCAGCTCGCGCACCACCTGCACCGACCCCTTGCCCAGGGTGGTCTCGCCCACCACCTCAGCCCGCTGGTTGTCCAGCAGCGCCGCCGCCAGCACTTCGGCGGCCGCGGCGGTGTACTTATTCACCAGCACCACCATGGGGGCATCGGTGATGGCCTTCTTGCCCGCGGCGCTCTTGGTGGTGGGGGTGCCCTCGTTAGTCTGGATCTCCACCACCACGCCGGTCTCGATGAACAGGCTGGCGATGTCCACCGCCTGAGTCAGGTACCCGCCGGAATTGTCGCGCAAGTCCAGCACGAAGGCCGTAGCCCCCTGAGACGTCAGCGATTCCACCGCCTGGCGCACCAGATCGGCGGCGTTGTTCGTGATCTGGCGCACCTTGATCACGCCCACGTTGCCCGCCAGCTCGGTGGACAGGTTCGCCTCCTCGTACACCTTGCACACAAGCGAGGTGGTGAACTGCTCGCCAGTCTGGGCATCCACGCTCGACGGGTGCATCCAGGTAATCGATACCACGGCACCCTCGTCCTTGGCCAGAGCATTCACCACCTCGGTCATCGACCAGGATGTCGTGTTCTCCCCGTCGATGGCGTCGATGAAGTCGCCCTGCTGCACGCCCTTGGCCTCGGCCTCGGACCCCTCGAACACGTCGGCCACGTAGGCGCGCCCGTTGTAGTCGGCGAACACCACGCCGATGCCGGCATAGCTGCGCTCGGAGGTCTCCTTGATATAGTTGTTGTACAGATCGGGGTTGTAGTAGGTGGCGTAGGGGTCGCCCGTGGCCTTCATCAGGTCGTCCAGCGTGGAATAGGTGGCCTTGGTGATGTCAACATGATCCATGCTGTAGGTGGAAAGGATCCGCTCCACCTCGCCCACCCGGGCCGACACCGACTCGTCGTAGGTGTTCGTCGGCGAAATCTGCGACAGCGCCTGCTTCTCGGCCTCGGACAGCGGCACGCCCCAGCTGGCCACCAGCTCGGTCTGGCTGCGCAGCACGAATCCAGCGCAGAAGGCCACGGCCACCAAGATGATCGTCGCGAACACGCGAAACAGCAGATGGTTCGTCGCCTGTTCGGCGCGCCGGCCCGCTCGGGCCTGAGGGTTCGGGGCAATATGCCTGCCATTGTTGTCTTGGACCACTTCGACTCCTTTATATGCTAAAGCGCGATCCCCGGGCGATGAGCCGCGGGGATCGCGCTCGGCGCTTCCCAGTTTGTCCGCGGGACCGCTACACCTTGAGGTAGCGCCTCATGGCGAAGGCAGAACCCAGCAGACCGATGATGAGACCAGCACCCACCAGCACGATATAGATCATCATATAGGTGGTACCGCTCACGTCAAGTGACAGGAAGGAAAGGGCTGATTGCAGCTTGGGCATGGCGTACATGCGCAGCACCTGCAGCACGCCCACGGCCAGAAGCGAGCCAATAAGCGCATGGAGCGCGCCTTCCATGAGGAAGGGCCCGCGGATAAAGCCGTTCGAGGCGCCCACCAGGCGCATGATGGCGATCTCCTTGCGGCGCGCCATAATGGCCAGGCGAATGGTGTTGTTGATGAACACGAGCGCGATGAACACGAGCAGCAGCACCAGGGCCACACCCAGGTAGCGCACGTACTTCGTCACCGAGAACAGACGGTCGACGGTCTTCTGACCGTACTTCAGCGAGTCGGCCGGGTTATCCGGCTCGTCGCAGATAGAACGGAAGGTCTCGTCGGCCTCGATGGCCCCGGCGATCTGCTCGACTTTCTGCGGGTCGGACAGATTCACATCGATGGAGGCGGGCAGCGGGTTCGTGCCGTCCAGCTGCTCGATGATCTCGGGGTTGGTGGTCATGGAGTTCTTGAAGTTCTCCAGGGCCTGATCTTTGGTGGTGAAGCCGACGCTCTCCACGCCGTCCATGCCCTTGATGGTGTTCATGACCGCGTCGATGGACTCCTGGGAGGCGTCGTCGGCCACGTAGGCCGTGATGGACACCTCGCTTTCGATGGAGGACACCAAGCGCTCGATGATGGTGCCGCCCACCAAGAACACGCCGATGATCAGAAGCGACAGGAAAATGGTGATGATGGAGCCCAGGGTGGTGGACAGGTTCCGTGCGAAGCCCTGGAGCGATTCCTTGAAGAAATAGAACAGACTAGACATCGAAGCCGTACACCCCCCGGTCCTGGTCGCGGGTCAGATGCCCGCGGTCGAGCGCGATAACGCGGCGACGCATGTTGTCGACCATCTCACGGTCGTGGGTGGCCACGAGCACGGTGGTGCCCGTACGGTTAATGCGCTCGAGCAGATCCATGATGCCGCGGGACGTCTGGGGATCCAGGTTTCCCGTGGGCTCGTCGCAGATGAGCAGCGGCGGGCGGTTCACGATGGCTCGCGCAATGGACACGCGCTGCTGCTGGCCGCCGGACAGCTCGTCGGGATAGCTGTTCAACTTGTCGGACAAACCCACCAGGCGCAGCACCTCGGGCACCTGGGTCTTGATGACATGGCGGCTCTTCCCGATAACTTCCAGGGCGAAGGCCACATTCTCGAACACCGTCTTGTTCGGCAGCAGCTTGAAGTCCTGGAACACGCAGCCGATATTGCGGCGCAGGTAGGGCACGCGCCAGTTGCGCATGGTGGTGAGGTCCTCGTCGGCCACGTAGATCTTGCCCTGGCTGGGCTTGATCTCGCGGGTGAGCAGGCGGATGAAGGTGGACTTGCCGGATCCGGAATGGCCCACCAGGAAGATGAACTCCCCGGCGAAGATCTGCAGGGTCACATCCGACAGCGCCGGCTTGTTGGGCTGGGCCGGATAGGTCTTGGTCACGTGGTCGAAGGTGATGACCGGCGCGCCCATGGGGCCCGCGGTCTCATCGACCTCCAATACCGGCAACGATTGCGACAGCTGCGAGGTCATCGCCGCTTTGCGCGAGTGCGTCGGCTGGGGCGCCGCCGCGCGCGTGCGCGGGTTGCCGCCGGACACGCCGGCATGGCGGCCGCCGCGACCAGGGGCAGCCTGGTTCCTTTCATTCGTCACAGCTTGCTCCGTTCAGATTGACATGTACTGAGACCGATTAATTTTATCAGAGGCTTTTACGGCCCTGAACTTTTTTCACAGCTTCAACAATGGCGGCCGCATCGATGGAGAAGTAGGCCAGCAGCTCTTCGAACTCGCCGGACTTGCCGAAGCGATCGCGCACGCCGACGAACTCCAGGGGCACGGGGCTGGTGGCGGCGGCCAGCTCGGCCACAGCCGAGCCCAAACCGCCCATGACCGAATGCTCCTCGGCCACCACGGCGCAACCGGTCTTGGCCAGGGATGCGCCGATGGTCTCGCCGTCGAGGGGCTTGACCGAGAACGCGTCGATGACCTCGGCGGAAATGCCCTCGGCAGCCAGCTGGTCGGCGGCCAGCAGCGCCTCGCGGATCTCCACGCCGTTGGCCACGATGGTCACATCGGCACCCTCGCGCAGCACGTAGGCGCGGCCGATCTGAAGCTCCACATCGTCATCGTAGACGCAGGGCACCGCAGCGCGGCCCATGCGCACGTACACGGGGCCGTCGGTGGCCGCGGCCAGCTTGATGGCGGCGCGGGCCGCGGCGTAGTCGGCAGGCACGAGCACGCGCATGCCGGGAAGGCCGCGCATGAGAGACACGTCTTCCAGCATCTGATGGCTTCCGCCGTCGGGACCCACGGAGATGCCGGCATGGGTGGGGGTGATCTTCACGTTCAGGTTGGAATAGCACACGGTGTTGCGGATCTGGTCGTAGGCGCGGCCCGTGCCGAACACGGCGAAGGAGCCGGTGAAGGCCACATGGCCCGCACGCGCCAGGCCCGCGGCCACGTCCACCATGTTCTGCTCGGCGATGCCGCAGTTGAACAGGCGATCGCCGTGGCCCGCATCGGCCAGCTTCTTCATCGTGGTGGAGCCGGTCAGATCGGCGTCCACGGCCACCACGGGCACGCCCGCGTCGGCCAGCTCGGCCAAAGTGGCGCCCAGGGCGGCGCGGGTGGCCTTCTTCGTCTGAGCCTTCTCGGCATCGGCAAGTTTCACCATGATCGGGCCTCCTATTCAGCCAGCGCGGCCAGATCGGCCAGGGCAGTGTCCAGTTCTTCACGGCTGGGGGCCTTGCCGTGCCAGCCCGCTTGGTTCTCCATGAAGGAGACGCCCTTGCCCTTCACGGTATGGGCGATGACGGCGATCGGGGCGGTGCCGTCGGTGGCCTTCGCAGCGGAGAGAGCCTCGATGAGGGCGCCGATATCGTGGCCGTCCACCTCGCGCACGTCCCAACCGAAGGCCGCGAACTTCGCGCCGAGGTCGCCCGGGTCGCACACGTCGTGGATGCAGCCGTCGATCTGCAGCTCGTTGTTGTCGATGATGGCCACCAGGCGGCCGAGCTTCTGATGGGCGGCGAACATGGCCGCCTCCCACACCTGGCCCTCCTCGCACTCGCCGTCGCCCAGGACAGTGAACACGTGGCCCGCCTCGCCGGACAGACGCAGGCCCGCAGCCAGGCCGGCGGCCACGGAGAGCCCCTGGCCGAGCGAGCCCGTGGACACTTCCACGCCGGGAACCAGGTTAGAATCGGGATGGCCCTGCAGGCGCGTGCCCAGCTTGCGCAGGGTCGCAAGCTCATCGATGGGGAAATAGCCGGCATGGGCCAAGGTGGCGTAGAGCGCCGGGGCCGCGTGGCCCTTGGCCAGGATGAAGCGGTCACGGCCCACCTTCTGCGGATCGGCGGCGTCGTAGTCCATCACCCCGCCGAAGTACAGCGCCGTGAGGATGTCGGTGCAGGAAAGCGACCCGCCCGGGTGCCCGCTGCCCGCCTCGGTGATCATGGTCAGAATGTCCCTGCGAATGTCGGTGGCCTTCCCCACCAGCTGCGCCGTATCCATGAGGCAACCCTTCTCGAAAGCTACTGATTCGATACTCTCCACGTATGATACCCGATGATGAAGGGTTCCAGGGCGCCGCCGAGCACTGCGTCCACATTTCCCGTCTCAACGCCGCTGCGTAGGTCCTTCACCAGCTGGTAGGGGAACAGCACATAGTTGCGAATCTGGCTGCCGAAGGAGTTGTCCATGCGAACGCCGCGCAGCTCGTCGATCTCGGCCTGGCGCTTGCGCTCCTCCAACTCGTAGAGCTTCGCCTTCAGCACGCGGAAGGCCGCTTCCTTGTTCTGCAGCTGGCTCTTCTCGTTCTGGCAGGTGACCACGATGCCGGTGGGCTCGTGGGTGAGCCGCACGGCCGAGTCGGTGGTGTTCACGCACTGGCCGCCGGGGCCGCTTGAACGGTACACGTCCACGCGCACGTCGGCGGGGTTTAAGTCCACCTCGATGTCGTCGGTCAGCACCGGCAGCACCTCCACGCTGGCAAACGTGGTCTGGCGGCGCTTCTTCGCATCGGTCGGCGAGATGCGCACGAGCCGGTGGATGCCGATCTCGCTGCGCAGCATGCCGTAGGCGTAGCGGCCCTCGATCTGGATCGTGGCCTTGTCAAGACCGATGCCCTCGCCGGGCACCAAATCGAGCACCGTCACCTTCCAGCCCTTGTCCTCGGCGTAGTGCGCGTACATCTGGTAGAGCATCTCGGTCCAGTCCTGGGCCTCAAGGCCCCCCTGGCCCGGGTTCACCGTGAGGATGGCATCGCCCGCGTCGAACTCGCCGGCGAACCAGGACTCCACTTCCAGAGCGTCTAAAAGCTCGGTGAGGGCCGCAGTGGCCGTGGCGGCCTCCTCGGCGAAGGCCTCGTCCTCCCCCACCAGTTCCAGGGCTGCGGCGGCATCGTCGGCCAGGCCGCAGGCGCGCTCATAGTCGGCGATGGTGGCCCGCAGGTTCGATGCCTGCTTGCTCACCGCTTGGGCCGCCGCCGCGTCGTTCCAGAAATCCGGCGCCGCGGCGCGCTCATCTAGGGCCGCCAGCTCGGCGGTCTTCTCGTCGATATGCAGGAAGGCCCGCGCATCGCCCAGGCGAGAACGCGCGCCCTCCAGCTCCTTCTGCAAGTCTCTTAATTCCATAATCACCAATCAACCGTACCCTGGGACGGCCGAACGGACGGCCGGCGGCAAACCCAGTCCCTTAGGCGTCCCGACCGTGGCACTTCTTGAACTTCTTGCCGGACCCGCACGGGCAGGGATCGTTGCGGCCCACGTTCGCGTAAGGGTCGTCCTTGTCCTTCACGAAGGTCTGGGGCTTGCTCGGCGCGGGCTTGGGGGCGCCGGCGGGCATATTCGCGGCGGCGTGGCGGCCGCGAATAGCCGAAGTCTCCAGGGCCTGCTCCGGCGACGAGTAGCTCATCTTGCGGTTGAGCGGGTCCTCCTGCTCGCCGAGGGGCGAGGCGGGCGCAGCGGTGCCGGGCGCGGCCGGCTTCGCGGCGATCTCCAGGCGCAGCAGCGTGCGCAGGTAGTCGTCGTACATGGAATTCGTCAGGTTCTGGAAGGCGTTGTAGGCCTCGTTCTTGTACTCCACGAGCGGGTCGCGCTGGCCGAAGGCGCGCAGGCCAATGCCGGTCTTCAGGTAGTCCATCTCCTGGAGGTGCGCCATCCAGCGGGTATCGATGATGCGCAGCATCACCTGGGCCGACAGGTTCTCCATGAGCTCGCGGCCCAGCTGGTCGCTCTTCTGCTCGTAGATCCACTCCAAAAACTCGTAGAGCGCCTCGGCCACGGCCTCGGGATCGTCGTCGTGCTCCACCTTCTCCACGGCGAAGTCGCCGCAACCGGACATGTTGGCGGCCCACAGGTCGATGGCCTTCAGGTCCCAGTCGTCCGACGCGGTGCGCTCGGGACAGCACTCCGCCACGATGGAGTCCACGGCATCGCGGATGATGCCGGGAATGCGCTCGGTCATGGACTTGCCGTCCAAGATGGCGTTGCGCTCCTCGTAGATGGCCTTGCGCTGCAAGTTCATCACGTCGTCGTACTCCAGCACGTTCTTACGGGCGGCGAAGTGCATCGACTCCACCTGGCGCTGGGCGCTCTCGATGGATTTGGACACCATGCCCGCCTGGATGGGCATGTCGTCTTCCTGGTTGGTCTTCTCCATCATATGCGCGATGGAATCCATCTTCGAGCCACCGAACAGGCGCATGAGGTCATCTTCCAGCGACAGGTAGAACTGGGTCACGCCCGGGTCGCCCTGACGGCCGGAACGACCGCGCAGCTGGTTGTCGATACGGCGGGACTCGTGGCGCTCGGTGCCGATGACGCACAGGCCGCCGGCGGCCTTCACGCGCTCCTGCTCCTCGTCGCAGATGCTGCGCGCCGCCTCCAGGGTGGCCGCGCGCTGCTGCTCGGAGGGAATGCGGCCCTTGGCGTCCTCGTCGCCGGGCTTGGCGTCCGGGTCGAAGCCGTGCTCGCGCAGCATGTCCTCGGCCAGCACCTCCGGGTCGCCCCCCAGGCGGATGTCGGTACCGCGGCCGGCCATGTTGGTGGCGATGGTCACCGCACCGGCGCGGCCGGCCTGGGCCACGATGTGGGCCTCGCGCTCGTGGTGCTTGGCGTTCAGGGTCTCATGGGGAATGCCGCGCTTGTCCAAAAGGCGCGAGAGCTTCTCGGAGTTCTCGATGGACACGGTGCCGATCAGACAGGGCTGGCCGGCGGCGTGGCGACAGGCGATGTCATCGGCCACGGCGTTGAACTTGCCGTCCACCGTGCGGTACACCAGGTCGTTCTCGTCCACGCGGGCCACCGGGCGGTTCGGCGGGATGGCCATGACGGGCAGCTTGTAGATCTGGCGGAACTCGGCGTCCTCGGTCATGGCCGTGCCGGTCATGCCCGACAGCTTGTCGTAGAGGCGGAAGTAGTTCTGCAGGGTGATGGTGGCCAGCGTCTGGTTCTCCTCGCGCACGAGCACGCGCTCCTTGGCCTCCAGCGCCTGGTGCAGGCCCTCGGAATAGCGGCGCCCCTCCATGATGCGGCCGGTGAACTCGTCGACGATCTTCACCTCCCCGTCCATCACCACGTAGTCCACGTCGCGATGGAACAGGAACTGGGCCTTCAGGGCCTGCTGAAGGTGGTTCGCCAACTGGCCGGAGGGGTCGGCGTAGATGTTCTCGATGCCGAGCATGCCCTCGATCTTCACCAAGCCGCTCTCGGTGGCGTTGATGGTGCGCTTGGCCTCGTCCATCTCAAAGTCGACGCCCTGCTTGAGGCCGGGCATCACGCGGGCGAACTTCTTGTAGGTGTCGGCGGCCTGGGTGCCGGCGCCGGAGATGATAAGGGGCGTGCGGGCCTCGTCGATCAGGATGGAGTCGACCTCGTCGACGATGGCGAAGTGGTGGCCGCGCTGCACGCGGGCGCTGCCGCGGGTAACCATGTTGTCGCGCAGGTAGTCGAAGCCGAACTCGGAGTTGGTGCCGTAGGTGATGTCGGCCTCGTAGGCGGGTTTCTTGGCCGCCGGCGGCATACCGTTCTGGATGAGACCCGTCTTCATACCGAGGAAGCGGTAGATCTGCCCCATCCACTCGCAGTCGCGGCGGGCCAGGTAGTCGTTCACGGTGACGATGTGCACGTTGTGGCCGGGAATGGCGTTCAAGTAGCCGGCCAGAGTGGACACGAGCGTTTTGCCCTCGCCGGTCTTCATCTCGGCGATCTGCCCCTCGTTTAAGGCCATGCCGCCGATGAGCTGCACGTCGAAGTGGCGCAAGCCGATAGTGCGCACCGACGCCTCGCGCACGGCGGCGAAGGCCTCGGGCAGCAGATCCTCCAGACTCTCGCCGGCCTGGTAGCGCTCGCGGAACTCGGTCGTCTTGGCGGCCAGCTCCTCATCGGTCAGGGCCTGGAACTGAGGCTCCAGCCCGTTGATCTTATCGACTTGGGCCTGGTAGCGCTTCAGCTGCTTGCCTTCGCCCAGGGTGAGCAGTTTAGAGAGGAATCCCATGGACAACGTCTTCTTTCTCTGCGGATTCGTAGGTCTCGCCGCGCGATCAGGCCCCCTGAGAGGGGCGCCGTCGCGCGCTGGTGCGTAAATCCGCTTCACTCTATCACAAGTGCCAGGTAGCCGAAGGAATTCCATAGGGTTTGCAAGGGACGCTCGGCGCAACCGCCGCCGAGAGAAAAGGCGGGGCCGCAGGGCCCCGCCTCGAGCAGACAGACGGCGATGGAGGGTGCCGACGGCCTAGTAGTGCGTCAGGTCCTCGGGCGTCACGCGGCCGCGGAAGGTGCGGTAGATGATGAAGTGGTACACCAGCACCAGCGGCAATCCGACGGCCGTGATGATGGTCATCCACATCAGCGACAGCTCGGACGAGGCGGCGTTGAAGATGGTGATGGCCGGCCCCACCGACTCGGGGGTCGCGTTCACGAGCACGGGGAACATCGAACAGGCCAGCAGTCCCACGAGCGCGATCATCGCCGCGGACTGGGCCAGAAACGCCTTCAAGTCGCCGTCCTCGGCGCGCCCCGCCACGATGGAAGCCGCCAGAGCCACCACCACGAGCACGGCGAACAGCCAGCGCGCAGGCGCCAGGGCCGGATCCATCTCCGTGCCCACCAGGGCCAGGGCGAACACCGACACCACGGCGAACAGCGCAAGCGCGATCACCTGCAAGGGCATGCGCAGCCGCTGCGCCCGATCGCGCAGAGCCGAGGGCAGCGGGGCCTTGAGCGCCGCCCAGGCCGCACCGGCGGCCAGGAACATGACCAGGCCGAGCAGGCCCGTGAGCAGGGTGAAGGGGGTGACGAGCCCCAGCAGCGGCACACCGGCGTAGTCGCCGGCGGCGTCCATGGGGATGCCGGCGAAGATGTTGCCCACGGCCACGCCAAGCAGCAGGGCCGGCAGCAGCGAGCCGACGAAGAAGCAGCCGTCCCACAGCTTCGCCCAGGCCGGGTCGCCGGCGCAAAACTCGAAGGACACCGCGCGCACGATAAGGCCGAACAGCACCAGCATCACCGCCAGATAGAATCCGGAAAAGGTGGTGGCATAGGCGTCGGGGAACGCCGCGAACAGGGCGCCGCCCGCCGTGAGCAGCCACACCTCGTTGCCGTCCCACACCGGCCCGATGGCCCGGCGCAGCACGGCGCGCTCCTCGTCGTTCTTCGCGATGAAGGGCGACAGCACGCCGATGCCCAGATCAAAGCCGTCCAGCACGAAGTAGCCGGCGATGAGCACGAAGATGAGGAAGAACCACAGCACGCTGAAGAACTCGAACATGGCTATTCGCCTCCCTTCGCGGCGGCCTCGACCGCAACGACCGCGCCGCCCCCGTTATCCTCGACCAGGACGACATCCGCCGTCGCGTCCGCGGTCGGGGTGCCCTCTTCGCTCACGGGGCCCTCTTTTATGAAGCGGCCCACCACGCGGGCCCAGCCGATGAGCAGCACCAGGTACACCACGATAAACAGACCGATGGTCAGCCAGAGCTCGGGCGCCGACACCGACATCGAGATGCCGTCGGCGGTAAGCAGCGACACGCCCTCAGGACCGGTCACGCTCGGGTATACCACCCAGGGCTGGCGCCCCACCTCGGCGGTGATCCACCCGGTCTGGATGGCAATGAACGGCCAGATCGGCGAGAGCACCGCCAGCCACTGCAGCCAGCGCATACGCGCGATGCGGCCGCCTCGGAACGTGAACACGAGCACGAGGATGCTCGTCACCATGATGAGCCCGTACATGGCCACCATGAGGTGGTAGCTCTGGAACACCAGATTCACCGGCATGTCCTCCACCACCATGTCGCCGTACTCCTCGGTCTGAGCGAGCTCGTTCAAGCCCGGGTACACGGTGTCGAAGTTGCCCGTGGCCAGAAAACTCGTGCCGCCGGGAATGGCGAAGGGGGCGATGACCTCCTGGGTTTCCTCATCCACGATGCCCACGGCGTACAGCGGCGGCACCTCGGAGTCGTACATGCCCTCCATCATGGCGAGCTTGGTGGGCTGTTCCTCCCACACCACCACGGCCGAGGCGTGGGCGAACACGATCATGGCGCAGGAGGTGACGATGCCCACCACCGCGGCGATGCGCATGGTCTTCATGGCGAAGTCGCTGTGGCGCTTCTTCAGCATGTACCAACCGGCCACGGCCATGGCCACGAAGGCGCCCATGATGAGCAGGGCGTCCACCGTGTGGGTGTAGCGGGCGAAGATGGACGGGTTCATGGCGGCGGCGAAGAAGTCGGTGATCACAGCCTCGGTGCCATCGGCGTTCAGCTCAGCGCCGGCCGGCGTCTGCATCCAGGAGTTCGCGATGAGGATCCACAGGGCCGACAGGCAGGATCCCGCCCACACGAGCCAGGCGGACACCATATAGAACTTCGGCGACACGCGCTTGCGGCCGAACAGCAGCACCCCCAAGAAGACGGACTCCAAGAAGAAGGCCAGCAGGGCCTCGGCGGCCAAGGGCGCTCCGAAGATGTCGCCCACGAAGCGCGAGTAGTTCGCCCAGTTCGTACCGAAGGAGAACTCCATGGTGATGCCCGTGGCCACGCCGATGGCGAAGGTGGCGGTGAATATCTTCACCCAGAACTTCGTCGCGGCGGCGTCCTCCGGTTTCCGTGTGCGATAGTAGCGCGTTTCGTTGATGGCCAGAATGAGCCCCAGACCGATGGACAGCGGCACGAACAGGAAATGATAGGCCACGGTCAACGCGAACTGAAGGCGCGACAGCAGGGCCACATCGGCGAAAGCCTCCATGGCACACCCCCTTTCAAAGCAGGTCCGGAGCGGCCCTCCCCTCGCCCGGACAGCGATCGATACATGGCACCTCCCCCCGAGGCGACCGAGACCATACTACCCGTTTATGGTGAAATTCCCCAGTGTCATCCGCGCAACAATTCTCCTTTTCCCCGAAATTCGCCCCAACCGTCGATCAATCGCTGGTGCAGCGCCATGATCTGAGGCGAGGGATCCAGTCCCAACTCGTCGGCCAGATAGCCCCGACAGGCCAGGAACGTGTCCAGGGCGCCGGCCCGTTGGCCCACTGCCAGTTGGGCCTCCATGAGGGCCGCGTAGCCGTCCTCCCGGGTGCGGTCGCGGCGCAGAGCCTCGCGGGCGCACCACAGCGCGCCCTGCAGCTCGCCGAAAGAGCGCAAACGGCCCGACGCGGCCACCAGGGCGTCCACCAGCTCGGTGGCATAGCGTCGGCGAAAGGCGACGACGGTCTCATTGCGGCGCTCGGCGGGCAGAAGCTCGCCGTCGAAGGACTCCTGCACCTGGCGCAGCATCTCCTCCCAACCCGTCGAGCCGCCGGCAAGGCCGAAGAGCAGGGCGCGGATGAGCTCCTCGAACTCCATCACGTCGCTGGTGCACAGGGCCGCGTTCAAGTGGCAGCGCTGGTGGTCGCGCACCAGATAGGGGCACTCCCCGTCCACCGAGAGGATGGCCGCCAGCTCGCCCCACAAGCGGTAGAAGCTCTTGGTGCCAGTGCGCGGATCGGCCTGGGGCCACAGCATGGCCACGAGCCCGTCGCGGGTCAGCTCGCGATCGCGATGCAACACGAGCAGGGCCAGCAGCAGCCGCGCCTTCTTGCGGGACAGCAGCTGGGACGATACCTCGGTCTCGCCGATGTGCACCACCATAGTGCCGAACAGGCGAACGTGCAGCCGGGGCGCCCGCAGGGGCACAGCGGCCCCGGCCACGCGATGGGCCGCGCCGACGGCCAGGTCGGCCAGGTCGGCGGAGGCCAAGGGCACGGCCAGGCCGCGCGCGGCATCGGGATGCGAAGCCGCCGGACGCGACGGCGCGACGGCATCGAGGGGGCGATCGCGCTGTCGGCCCACCGCCGACGGGCAGGCTCGCAAGCCTGCCAGGGCAAGGGCCCCCTCGATGCGCTGGAGGGCCTCGGCGACGCGACGGCCCCCGTAGCCCACGCCGTTGCCCGTCGCCGCCATCGCTTCCAGGGCCGTCGTGGCGACCGTGGCCAGCAGGGCGAAGTCATTGCCGCCGAGCAGGTCCCAATCCTCGCGACGAGCCTCGAAGGCGCCCGTGGCAGCCAGGGCGTCGACGACCCAGGCCGCCGCCAAAAGCAGGCCCTGGGCCCGCGGGCCCCGATCCCACGCAACCGCGCCGGCGCCGAGACAGGCAGTGGCCCATATCGCCAGGGCCTCTTGCGGCCGAGCCTCGGCCAGGGTTACGGCCACGAGCAGATCGAGGACCGCCCGCTCGTCGGATGCAGAAGCGGCCGAATCGGCGATCGGCGCGGCCTCGGGACCGCAGGCGCGCTCTCCCCGAGCGGCGTCATCGGCCCGCAGGGCACCGTCGCGCCAGCCAACGAGCGGCGGCAGTGTGGCCGCGCGCAGGGTACTCGCGCCCCAGCGGTAGGCCACGAGGGCCGCTGCCGCCTCGGTCCGAGACGTCCTGGCCGGTGCGGCCAAGGCCCGCTGGGCGAGCGCCACCGCCGCGGGCCCGTCTCCGCGCTGGGCGGATGCCGCAGCCATGAGCAGGCTCACCGCAGGGTGATCGCCGAGGCCCCGACGAGCCACGCGATCGCAGAGCCCTCCCAAAGCCTCGGCGGCATCATGCCACAGCAGCGCGCCCCCTGCCCGGGGCAGCCAGAGCGCCAAAGCCGCCGTGGAGGCGAAGGCCGCAGCCAGGGCCGCGCCGCGCTCGAAGCGATCCTGGCCGATCAACCATGTCGCCAGGGCCAGCACGAGCGTGTCCCCGTCGCCTATACCGACCGCTCGGGCCCCCGCGGGGCCTTCAGCGCCGAGGCCCGCACGCAGATCGTCCACCGCCACGGGCACCGTTTCAAAGGCGCCCTCGCCATCGTCCAGGCCGAGAAAGGGGTAGCGCTCGGCCAGCCACGCCCAGGCCTCCTCGCCCCGCGTCGGACCCAGCAGCGCCTCTACGGCTCCGCGGCGGCCCCGTCCCAGGGCCAGCAGCGTCCACTGGACCAGCCGCAAATCGGGCGGCAGCGCCTCGCGGGCGATGCCGGCAAGCAGACGGGCCACGCCCTCCTCGCCCCAGCGCAGGCAGGGCACCCGCGCCTCCAGCGGCAGCGGCCCGCGCGCCGCAGGCGATGCCGCCTCGCCGCCGCGCGCCTCCTCCGCGCTCACCAGCAAATCGCGGCCATCCAGGCGCTCCGTCGGGCACGCCAGCGCGATACCCTCCTCCCGCCCCGGCGTCGTGATCGCCAGCACCTCCATTCCCGCGGCCAGCAGGGCGGCCACCACAGCGCCAAAGGCCGCGGCGCGCTCCTCGTCCAGCCCCGGCACGTCGTCGAAGACCACGAGATCGCACTGGCTGCGCTCCCGGCAAAGCACCTCCGCGACGATACCGGCGTCCAGGTCCCGTAAAAAGCAGGGCGAGAGGCCGTTGATCCAGTACACGTGCTGGAATCCGAACATCACCTCGGCGTACTCGCAGGCCAAAGCCGTCTTTCCAAAGCCGTCGGGGGCGCACAGCACCCGCGCGGCCCGGCGATCGGCCAGCAGACGGGACACCAACGCCGAACGACTGACCAGGCGCTGGGGGCCCACCCCTCGCGGTCGGCGCCCCCGACAGGCAGATTGAAGAATAAAGCGAGACACGTCCGGCTCCTTTCGCCGCTGGCTTTCACAACGGCGGGCCATCCTAGCAGCCCGAGCCGTTCGCGCAAGCAGGCGTTCCGCGGCGGCCGAAGAACGGCGAAAGCCCGGGTTCGAAAACTCGGGAGCAGGTCGGTGCCAGGCGACCTTCAGGCGGCACACCGCACACGTCCCCGCACCTGCAGGATGACCAGCAGGGCACCGATCGCCCGCCACCGCATCCCCCTCCCCTCAAGAAGGGGATGGGCGACCCTCTCTGCAGGACGACCCGCAGGTTCCGGCAAGAACCTGCGGGTCGCAGGAGCAGGAGACCATCAGCTATACCTCGGGTACCCTGCCAGGGCTGCAGCGCCCCCTCACGCGAAGCGGCGCGGGCGATCCCCACGACTTCTTCACGACTGAAAGACGGCGCTGCGACGAATACGGGGCGATTTAACGCGCCTGGGACAGCAGCTTCGCGATGCGATCGGAGTACTCCAGATCCGTCAGACCGGCCTCGGCGGCCAGATCGATGGTAGGGGCGTCGTTCCACAGCGCCTCCAGGCGATAGTACTCGCGGGTCTCGGGCATGAACACGTGCACCACGATGTTGCCGTAGTCCAGAAGCGACCAACTGCCATCGGCGGACACCTCGCGGTGGGTGGGCTTGATGCCCGCGTCCTCGCGCAACTTGTCCTCGATCTCATCGATGATGGCATCTACCTGGCGGGAGTTCGCCGCCGTGGCGATGACGAAGTAGTCGGTCACGCCGATCAGCTCGCGCACCTCCTGCACCATGATGTCGGTGGCCTTCTTCTCGTCGGCCGCACTCGCGGCGATGATGGCGCACTTCCGTGAAAACGCAGCCTGTTCGGCAACGGCGTCGGTCATAGCTATCCTCACTTCCAAAAAGCTCAATTTTCGCCTGCATACCTTAGCACAATGTGTCCCCGCCGCCCGCCAAGAAGAAACGGGCGGCCCGGGCGCGACCGAGCCTCGCAACGGACCCGGCGAGCCCCGCGCCGCAGCCTAGGGACGCCCGTAGGGCATCGTGTCGGCACCGGGCATCGTGCGGAATACCTCCTGCTCGGGCATATAGGAGTTCCAAATCTCGGTGGTGCGGGAGTACATGGGATGGCGGCGCTCCATGATGAGCCGCACCCAGTAGGCGTACACCTCCAAGAACAGCTCGCGCAGCGGTACTTTTCCCATCTGCTTCCGCAGTTTCTCCACGGTCTTGCCCGTACGGCCCGGCTCCAGGGCGTCGGCGATGTAGACGATCATATCCAGATCGCCCATGGCCACCTCGCCCAAGGTGTGGCGCTCAACCGCCGCGAGCACCGTCTCGGGCAGGGCGGGAAAATCACGGCGCAGGGCCGCCGCGGCCGTCAGGCCGTGCAGCACCCGGGGCATGGAGCGCAACTCGTCGGACAGGGTCAGGCCCACCTCGGCGGCACGCGCCAGAATGCCGGGGTCGTCATAGCCCTTGTCCCAGTCGTGCAAAAGCCCCGCCAGGCGCGCCTCGCGCTCATCGGCCCCATAGACCCGGGCCAGCACGGCCGCCGTATCCGCTACGCCCAAGCTGTGCTGGAAGCGCCGCGGACCCACGCGCCCTTCCAGCTCGGCCCGGCGCGCCTCGAAGAATTCCTCGGAGAAGGGGTTCGCATCACCCATAGGGTCCTCGCTTTCTCACTCGTCCGTCCCGGCTCGGTACAGCCCGCGCCCATCGATGAGGGCGCGCACCGGCTCGGGGGTCAGATAGCGCAGCGACAGCCCCGATGCCGCCCGCCGCCGCAGATAGCTCGATGAGATGGCCATGGCCGTCACCTCGAAATAGTCCACCCGAAAGTCGCCCTGCGCGGCGAGTGCGGCCTTGAACTCGTCGGTCACCACGTAGCCGGGCCGCGTGGCCGCCGCGAAGCGCGCCAGACGGGCCACGTCCTCGCTCTTGTGCCAGCGAGCGATGGACAAGATGGAGTCGGCGCCCGCGATGAAGAACAGCTCGACGTTCGGCGGGTAATGGGCCGCCAGGGCCCGCAGGGTGTCCACCGCGTAGGTGATGCCGGGACGGTCCACCTCCAGGGCGCTCACATCGAAGGCGGGATTGGACGCCACGGCGGCGCGGCACATCTCCAGGCGCAGCCGCCCGTCGGTCACAGCGCGATCGCGCTTGAAGGCCGGCCGGCCCGTGGGGATGAACACCACAGCCGCCAGCCCGAAGGCCTCCCGCGCCTGTTCCGCGCAGGCCAAGTGCCCCAGGTGAATGGGATCGAAGGTGCCCCCCATGATACCGAGGCGCACCGGCGCCCCATCGGAGCCCAGATCATCGAAGCGCTCGCACACCACGGGCACCGCGCCCCGCTCCATGCCGCCCATTCCGCCGCTTTCGCCCACCGCTGAACCTAGGCCCGCACCTGACCGTCACCGCGCAGCACGTACTTGTAGGACGTGAGCGCCTCCAGGGCGAAGGGGCCCCGGGCATGGATCTTCTGGGTGGAGATGCCGATCTCGGCTCCTAGGCCGAACTGGCCGCCGTCGGTGAAGGCCGTCGAGGCGTTGGCGTACACCGCAGCGGCATCCACCCGGGCCAGAAAGGCCTGGATGGCGGTCTCGTCGGTGGCCACGATGGCCTCGGAGTGCTTCGTGCCGTAGCGGTTGATGTGGTCGATGGCCTCATCCAGCCCCGTCACGCAGCCCACGGCCAGATGGGGTCCCAGATACTCGGTGGCCCAATCCGCATCGGTGGCCTCCACCACGGCCCCGGCGGGCAGCCCCGCCTCAGCGGCCAGGGAGCGCGCCGTCTCGTCGCCGTGAACGGTGATGCCCGCGGCCGCCAGGTCGCGCAAGATAGCCGGCAGCACCGCCGCGGCCACGGTCTTATCCACCAGCAGGGTCTCCGCGGCGTTGCACACACCCAGACGGCGGCACTTCGCGTTCATGATGATGTCGTGGGCCATGGCGGGATCGGCGCTCTCGTGCACGTACACGTGGCAATTGCCCGTACCCGTCTCGATGACCGGCACCTTCGCGTGCTCCACGCAGTGGCGGATGAGCCCGGCCCCGCCCCGGGGGATGAGCACGTCCACCAGGCCGTGCAGCTCCATGAGCACGTCGGTGGCAGCGCGATCGGTGGTGGTGACGGCGCAGATGCAGCCCTCGGGCATGCCGGCGCCCACGGCTGCCGCGGCCAGGATGTCGGCGATGGTCTCGTTGGAGCGAGCCGCGAGACTGCCGCCGCGCAGCACGCAGGCATTGCCCGACTTGATGCAGATGCCCGCCGCGTCGGCAGTCACGTTGGGCCGCGCCTCGTAGACCATGGCCACCACGCCCAAAGGCACACTCACACGACGCAGCTGGACGCCGTTGTACATCGTAGAATCCAGGGAAACCACGCCCAAGGGATCGGGCAGCCCCCGCAGCTCGTCCAGAGCATCGGCCATGGCGTTCACGCGGGGCTCGTCCAGCATGAGCCGGTCGAGCAGGGCCTCGCTCGTACCCGCCTCGCGGGCCGCGTCCATGTCGGCGCTGTTGGCCATCACGATCTCGGCCGCGTGCTCGCGCAGGGCGGCCGCCATGGCGGCCAGGGCCCCGTTGCGCTCGTCGGCCGTCGTCGTCGCCAGCTTCCCGCTGGCCGCCTTCGCCTCCTCGGCCAAAGTCACAATCTCATCGCGCAGGGTCATGAACATCTCCTTTACTCGAACAGAACCAACTCGTCGCGATGGACGACGGGCTTGTCGGCCAGCACCGACAGGATAGCGTTGGCGGCCACCTCATCGCGGCTCTTGCCGCAGGCAAGCGCCACCAGATCGCTGCCGGCCGCCGCGCGACCGCGGGCGAACACGTGGCCCGTCTCGTCGGCCACATCCACGATATCGTCGTAATCGAAGGACCCGCGCACCTCGCGGATGCCCACGGACAACAGCGACTTGCCACGCTCCACCAAAGCTGCCCGCGCCCCCTCGTCCACCACCAGCGTGCCGTGCACGGCATCGCCCAGGGCGATCCACAGCTTCTTGGGCGTGATCTCATGGGGCCGTTCCGGCGCGGTGAACAGGGTGCCCACCGGCAGACCGCGGGCCGCATCGGCCACGCAGCCGGCGCGCCGCCCCTGGCAGATGACCATGGGAATGCCCGCGGCCATGAGCACCCGGGCCGCCTTGATCTTCGTGATCATGCCGCCCGACCCCACGCCCGACACCGCGCCGCCGGCAGCGGCCAGAATATCGCGGCCCACGCGATCCACGCAGGGAATCAGCGTTGCCGACGAATCGATCTGCGGATTGGCCGTGTACAGGCCGTCGATGTCCGACAGGATCACCATGAGATCGGCGTCGATCAGGCAGGCCACCAGCGCCGCCAGGGTGTCGTTGTCGCCGAAGCGGATCTGCTCCACGCTCACCGTGTCGTTCTCGTTCACGATGGGCACCACATCCAGCTCGAGCAGGCGGCACAGCGTGTCGCGGGCATGGAGGTAGGCCGTGCGGTCGGCGGTGTCGCGGCGGGTGAGCAGCACCACGCTCGTCAGCATATCCCGCTTCCCGAAGGCCGCGGCGTAGGCCGTGGAAAGGGCGCTCTGCCCCACCGAGGCCGCGGCCTGCAGACTGGGCATGTCCGTGGGGCGCCTCGCGATGCCCAAGGCCTCCAGGCCGCAGGCGATAGCGGCCGAGGTGACCACCACCACGTCCCAACCCTCGCGCCGCACCGTATCCAGCTGGGCCGCCAGCTCGTCCAAGAACCCGTAGTCGATCGAGCTCTCCGACGTGGTCAGCGTGGCCGACCCGATCTTCACCACCAAACGGCGACGACGCGCCTGATCCTTCGGCTTCTCCATTACAGATCCAGCTCCTGGTACATATCCTCGTGATGGGCCGTGGGCGACTCGAAGGCGAAGGAGTAGCCCAGAATGCGTACCTCGTCGCCGTCGCGGGCACCAGCCTTCTCCAGGGCCGTGTCCACGCCCAGCTTCTTGAAGCGGTGCTGGAAGAAGGCCACGGCTTCCTCGTTCTCCCAGTCGGTCTGCACCACCATGCGCTCCACCTGCACGCCCGCCACGCGGAAGGCACCGTCGCCCTCGGCCACGATATCGAAGCGGCGCTCGCGGGCCTCGCGGCGCAGCTCCCACACATGATCGTACTGGATGTCGGCCGCCTCAGCCGCCCGGGCCGCCTCGCGCAAGTCGTGCACCTTCGTGGCAATAGCCGCCTTCAGAGAATCAACCCCGGCGCCCGTAAGCGCGCTGATGCGGTACAGCTTCGGATCGATGGGGCTCTCCACGAACTCGTTGCCGCCAGCCGCCGCAATGGAATCCTCGCGCACCTTCGCCGCCAAGGCCTCGCAGACCTCCTCGGTGCCGGGCACGTCGATCTTGTTCGCCACCACCATGCGCGGCCGTGCGGCCAAATCGCTCGCGTACTCGGCCAGCTCGCGCTTGATGATCTCGTAGTCCTCCAGCGGATCGCGCCCCTCCCAATCGCCCGTGAGATCCACGATCTGCACGATCAGGGCGGTGCGCTCGATGTGGCGCAGAAACTCGTGCCCGAGCCCGCGGCCCTCCGAGGCCCCCTCGATGAGCCCGGGAATGTCCGCCACGACGAAGGACAAATCCCCCGAGGTGGCCACGCCCAGGTTCGGCACCAGCGTGGTAAAGGGATAGTCGGCGATCTTCGGGCGCGCAGCGCTCATCTTCGCGATGAGCGAGCTCTTCCCCGCCGAGGGCATGCCCACCAGGGCCGCATCGGCCATCAGCTTCATCTCCAGCTCGATCCAGCGCTCTTCCGAGGGCTCGCCCAGCTCGGCGAAGGCCGGGGCGCGACGCGTGGAGGTGACGAAGTGGATGTTGCCGCGACCGCCCACGCCGCCACGGGCCACCACCACCGACTCGCCGTCGCGGGTCAAATCGGCGATCATCTCCCCCACTTCGCGCTCGTCTTCGAAGTACTCGCGCACCACGGTGCCCACGGGCACCTTCAGTACCAGGTCCTCGCCGGTGGCGCCGTGCATGCGGCTGCCCTTGCCGTGGGTGCCGCGCTCGGCCTTGAAATGGTGCTTGAAGCGATACTCGATGAGCGAGGACGCGCTGGCATCGGCCTGCACCACCACGTTGCCGCCGTGGCCGCCGTCGCCGCCGTCCGGCCCGCCCTTGGGCACATGGGCCTCGCGGCGGAAGGACATACAGCCGGCGCCGCCGTTGCCGCCCTTCACGTTGATACGAACCTTATCGATGAACATAGGAACCTTCCTTGCTTGCCAATAGGGCAGATTATCCCACAATACACAACGATGCCCTCTGGAAACTCAGAGGGCATCGGTTAGCCGTTCGATGTTACGCAGTCGTTGAAACTGAAGCGTTTAGGCGGTCTGCTCGGCGGGAATCACGTGAATCTTGCGCTTCTGGCCGCGTGTGAACTTCAGCGTGCCGTCGCACAGGGCGAACAGGGTGTCGTCCTTGCCGCGACCCACGTTCTCACCGGGATGGAAGTGGGTGCCGCGCTGACGCACGATGATGTTGCCCGTCTTCACGACCTCGCCGGCGAACTTCTTCACGCCGAGTCGCTGTGCGTGGGAGTCACGACCGTTACGGGTAGAGCCCAAGCCTTTCTTGTGTGCCATGAGATGTTCCTCCTAACCCGTTTACTCGGCCTTGGCCGTACCGACGGATTCGATCTTCACGCGGGTCAGGTTCTGACGATGACCGCGCAGCTTCTTGTAGTTCTTGCGCTTCTTGAACTTGAAGACCAACTGCTTGTCGCCCTTGAACTGCTCGAGCACGGTAGCAACGACCTTGGTCTTGGCGGCCTTCGCAGGGTCGGCCTCCACCTTGTCGCCGTCGACGACGCAGATGGCTTCAAGCTCGACCTTGTCGCCGGGCTCGACGTCGAGCTTCTCGATGTTGATCTTGTCTCCGGGGGCGACCTTGTACTGCTTGCCGCCCGTTTTCACGATTGCGTACATGTATGTATCTCCTTGAATGTGACTAAACGCAAGGTAGTATCCTACCAGCGTGAGCCACCCTCGTCAACAATTTTCTCCCCCATTTTCCCACCGTTCACCGACGCTCTATATATTAGTAAGGCAGCGGAACACTTGGTCCATCCCAAGGCGCCACCGAGAATCGCCGAGAGGAGGCGCTCCGACAGCGCGAGAGCGACCCAAACGAGGAGAGCGCCCCGGCACAGGGGCGCTCTCCCGGAAGGATAACAGCCGGCAAGGCTGGTATCGGCAGGTCGACAGGCTCGCCTAGGCGGCGCCTCCCGGTAAGATCATCATGGCCGCCGTGAGGATGACCATGCACACCACGCCCAGGACCACGAACAGCTTCGCGCCGAACTTGAGCCAGGTGGAGTACTCGATCTTGGCCAGGGCCAAGCCGCCCATGATGGCGCCGGAGGTGGGCGTGAACAGGTTCACGAGGCCGTTGCCGGCGGAGTAGATCATGACCATGGCCTCAACGGAGAAGTTGAGCTGGTTGGCCAGGCCGCCCATAATGGGCATGGACACGGTGGCCATGCCGGAGGAGGACGGGATGAGGAAGGACAGCAGCACGTAGAGCAGGAAGGACAGCGGCGCGAAGATGATCGCCGACATGCCGTTGAGGGCAGCTGCCGCGTTGTTGAGGATCCACATGTCCAGGCCGGTCTGGCCCATGAGCACGGTGATCGAGCGGGCCAGGGCGATGATCAGCACGACCGACATCATGTCGGCGGCGCCGTTGATGAAGGCCTTCACGAAGCGGCTCTCGGACACGCCGCCGATGATGCCGATGATGAGGGCCATCAGCAGGAACCAGGTGGAGGCCTCGTCGAAGTACCAGCCGCCCAAGGGCACGCCGGTCAGGAAGGACGACCAGGCGGGAGAGGTCTCGACCTCTTCCACGGAGGTGGCCTCCACGGGCTCGGCGATGGTGGTCACGGTGGCGCCGTCGTTGGCGTCGTCGATAGCGGTGGCGATCTCCTCGCCCGTCAGGGTGGTGGTCACTTCCTCGGTCGTGGCGCCGGCATTGAAGCCGTCGAAGCCGAGATCGGACCACGGGATGAAGGACACGATCATGATGACGAAGGTCAGTGCGAACACCACGAGCGACGCCTTCTGGCGACCGGTCATCTTCGGAGCCTCGGCCTGGTTGTCAGCGGCCTCGGCCTCGGAATCCTTCATGCCCCACTCGTTCATCATGTCCTGCTGCTCCTGCAGCGACAGGAAGGTGGAGCCCTTGTCGTTCATGACCTTCTTGGCGTAGCGCATCACGAACACGATGGAGATGGCCAGGGTCACGATCCACAGCAGGGCGCCCAGGCCGATGATGGTGGCCTGGTTCACCGCAATGCCCACACCCGAGAGCGCGTCCACGGCCACGCCCACGGCGAACGGGTTCACCGTGGAGCCCAGCACGCCGCAGCCCGCGCCCAGAAGGACGACCGCCGCGCCGGTCAGGCTGTCGAAGCCCGCGGCCACCATAGTGGCGGCCAGGAGCAGGTAGAAGGGCACCGTCTCCTCGCACATGCCGTAGGTGGTGCCGCCGATGGAGAAGATGATCATGAGGATCGGGATGAGCACCAGCTCGTTGCCCTTCAGCTTGTGCACCAGAGCGGCGATGCCCGCGTCCAGGGCGCCGGTCTCGGTGATGATGCCCAGAAAGCCGCCGAGGATCATGACGAACAGGCAGACGGGCAAAGCGTCGCTGAAGCCGGCCACGGGCGCGGTCAGCACGCCGGACAGGGTGGCGCC
>NZ_AUGK01000014.1 GCF_000422625.1 Adlercreutzia mucosicola DSM 19490
AGCGGCTGCGCGTTCTTCCGCGGCCCTCTCCGAAAGCAGCAGCCCTCCCCCGAAGACCGACTTCCCGTGCGGCCGCTGGGCGTCCATGGCGGAGATCCGCTCGAAGTCGCCGGGGCCCACGCGGAAGTCGGTCCCGTGGTTGCTCATGTAGTTGAGCCTGGCCGCCGTCAGCACCTCGTCGGGGTACTCGTACCGGGGCAGGCTCCGGCTGCTCTGCCCGCGCGTCTCCTCGACGGCGCGGGCCACGGCCTCGTTCAGGTCGGGGGCCGAGCGCGCCCGCCACCCGTCCATGTTGGTGACGAAGCTCGTGTTCACCTGCGCGCCGTTCTCGTACTCCACCGCCGCGCCCGCGCACACGGCGCACACGCCGTCTTGACGAAGGAGGCCGAAGACGGTGAGCGCCGGGGCGAACAGCAGGAAGTCGATGCCCAGCGAGAGGTAGAAGCGCACGATCCGCGCCAGGATGGAGAACGGCGGGTTGTCCACCACGGCGCAGCCCTCGGGGTACGGGTGGCGCTCGTAGTCGCCGCCGGGGAAGAACGGGCGGACGATCTCGCGGCCGTCCAGGCCGTACTCGCGCGATGCCCAGTCGAGCACCGCGCCGTAGACCAGCGGCGGCGTGTAGCAGTCGTCGGTGGTCCTCTTCGGCTCGAACTTGGCCACGAAGCCGTCGTAGTCGTTGAACAGCTCCGCGCTCTGCGACGTCGCCGCCATGTCAGGCCCCCAGCAGGTGCGCCCAGGTGTCGGGGCCGCAGGAGTAGTCCTGGGCGATGCCGAGGCGCTTCTGGGCGTCGCCGATGGCGGCGTGGGTCGCGGGGCCGGCGCTGCCGTCAACGGCCAAACTGCCGCCGAACCTCTCGTTGTAGGCCGATTGGAAGAGCGACACGTGGTCGCCCCTCATGCCCTTGCGAACGGATCTGAACGAGTACACCTCTTCCCCCCTCCCCGGCGCGGCGGGCTCCCCCGCCCTGGCGCCGTCGGTCACCTGGATGTTCACGTGCCTCTTCTCGTTGAGGACGATCGCGCCGCGAGGCAGATAGGCGTCGCCAGTCAGGAACCTCGATTCCGTGCGGGCCTCGTAGCCCGCCCCGACGAGGGCGGCGCGCAGGTTGCCTGTGTAGCAGTCCTTGGAGACTTTCTGCAGCCTCTCATCGCCGAGGCGGTGGCCCGCCCCCTGCACGATGGCGGCCGTGCCGCTTGAACAGTCGGCCTCGCAGTCGGCGGCGATCTTCTCGGGGCGCCACCCGGCGGCCTTCAGCTGCTCGTAGAAGGTCGTCCGGTGGGCCTGGCAGTAGCCCACGCGGTCGTTGCGGGCTGCCGCCTCGGCCATGTCGGCCACGAGGGCGTTCACCCGGGCGTCGGGGTGGACCAGCACCACGTTCTGCCTGAAGCCGTACCAACTGCGAAGGCGCCACTCGCCGCCGGTCTGGTCGCCGGGCCTGCCGCCGGTGATTCCGCCGAACTCGTTGGAGCCGCAGTTCGAGACCGTCATCGGGCCTCCTCGCTCGCCCCGTCCTCCGCAGGGGCGGCCCAGTCCACCATCTTGGCGTCGGCCGCGGCGCACTGCTCCTCGAACTCGCGCAGGCCGTAGGCGCTCGCGTTGGGCGCGGGCGCGTCGTAGAGCAGCGCGCGGGGGCTGTCGCCGTAGCCCTGCGTGGTGGTGTCCACGGGGATGCCGAGCAGCACCAGCACGGCGAACGCGGTGCCCGCCAGGGACAGCAGCGCCTCCATGACGGGGCCGTCGTACAGATGCCCCGCTTGGATGCTGCCGAGCACCACCCACAGCCCCCACAGCTGGTCGAGCAGCAGCAGGACGGCGGGGATCAGGGTGAGCCAGAACCACTTCTGGCGCACTCGCACCTTCCAGTTGATCATGCGCGTTCCTTTCATCTCTCTAGCAGGTGGTCGTGGATCGCGTCGCGCACCTCGGCCAGCTTGTCCACGTGGTTGCCGTCCAGCTCGTGGGTGATGAGCTGCATCTGGCCGCGCAGGAGCAGCTTGACCGACTCCTCCAGGGTGTCGATCTTCCGCTTGTCCCGCGCCAGGCACTGCCTGAAGCGCTCGTGCTCGGATATGGCCTCGTCCACGTGGGCGCGCCTCTCCTCGCCGGGGCGCCGGGCGGCCCGCCAGGCCCGCGCCACCCACGCGGCCGCGCCGCCGGCGACGACCACGGCGCCGAAGAGGCCCAGCGCGTAGTCGCTGCCCTGGGCCAGCCACTGGGCGAGCGTCACTCTCCACCGCCCTTCCCGTCGGCCGCGAGCATCGCGGCGACCTCAGCGCGCCAGCGGGCCGGCACGTCCTCCAGGCGCCACTTGCCCGCGCGGATCCGGTTGTAGTAGATCTTCGCCATGTCACTCTCCTTCCATCGCCGCGAGCAGCGAGCCCAGCTCGGCCACGGCGTCCAGCACTTCCTCCATGGTGACGGCGGTGCCGTCCGCCATCGCCCCCAGCTCGGCCAGCGCCTGGCAGGCGTCGTCCAGCTTGCCCGGGGCAGACTCCAGCCACGCCTCGCGCTCGGCGGCGGCGCGCTCGGCCTCCTCGGCCGCCAGACGGGCCTCCTCGGCCTCGACCAGCTCCTCGTCGGTCCACGGCAGGTAGCAGCCGTAGCGCCACATCTCGGCCATGGGCGTCTCGCGCGGCCAATCGGGGGGCACCTCGCCGTCCCACAGCCCGACGGGGCGGCCCTTCCCGTCGCGGGCCTCCCAGTGCCCCCGCTCGGGGAGGTCGATCACCCACGCGACGTCGCGGCCGCCCGTCTCCGGGTACTCGGCCGCCGTCTCCCAGTGGCCGCGCTCGGGCTCGTCTACCGCCCACGACACGGTAACGGCTAGCGCGCGCTCCTCGACGCGCCCCAGCGTCAGGTCGGGCTCCGCCACGGGCGCGCCCGACTCGTCTACGACGATCATCCGGTTCTCCTCTCTAGGCCGTGCGCCGCCAGGCGTACAGGTCCTGGTAGGCTGGCATATTGTTGTGGGCGCCGCCGGAGCCGGCGGCGTAGGTGCTCCAGGTCGGCTGCGCCGTCGTCGTGCCGCTGTCGCGGTACACCCACCGATTGGACGAGATCGCCAGCGAGCCATTTCCCGCCCACGCCATCGGCATGCCGTGGTCGTGCCTCGGCATCTGGGCGGCGGTCAGCGTGTGGGTGTCGGCGCCGCCGGTGGACACGTCGTTTGCCATGCGAACGAACCGCCCCGTCATCTGGACCCACGTACCGCCGAACAGGGCCGCCGGCGAGGTCGGCGAGTACGAGAAGTACACCGAGCCCACGGGGTGCGCCTTGAGCGCCAGCGCCTTGTCGGTGGCAACCCCCGTGCCGCCGCGCTCCACGGGCAGCGTGCCCGAGGAGATGTCGGCGGCGTCGTGGCCGTGGTCCGAGTCCGCCTTGTTGGCGATGGTCCGCGCGAACTCCTCGTCGATGGCCGACTCGGGCAGCGTGCGCTCCTCGATGTCGCCGCCGGAGTGCTTGTGCCCCGCTGCCGCGTAGGCGGCGTCGGCAGCGCGCTTTCCGGCGGCCCACAGGGCCGTGACCACGGTGGCGGTCGCCACCTCGCCGCCGTCCACCTTCTCGCCGGCCGCCACGGCCGCCACCTGCTCGGCGGTCATGGGGGCCACATCCATCTCGGGCGCGCTCAGTGCCTCCCACCGCTCGCCCTCGCCGTCCCACATCCATTTCGCGTAGACCACCGCGGTGCCGGCCACGGCCAGGGGCACGAAGTACAGCGTGCCGGCGTCGGGCTCGCCGACGGTCGGCGCCAGCGTGTCGGGGTCGTACTCGCCCTCGCCGCAGTAGCGGCGCAGCCACCCGCGCGAGCGCTGAACGATGTCCTCCCACAGACTCTGGCGCCGGGCCTCGGCACCGACGCGGGCGCTCTCCGCCTCGCGGCGCGCCCTCTCGGCCTCGCGGCGCGCCCTCTCGGCCTCCTCCGTCTCGTCGGCGATGGCGCCCGCAGCGCCGGCGGCGGCCAGGGCGTCCGACACGGCGCCCTCGGCCCGCTCCTTGTAGTCGGCCAGGTCGCGCTGGGACAGCAGCGCCGATGCGGCCGCGGCCCGTACCGAGCCGGCCGCCTCCTCCACGATGCGGGACACCGCCGGCATGTACGACTCGTACTCGGCCGCCGACATGTCCACCCCGGTGTTCACGTTGATCGAGAAGCCCTGGGTGGTCAGAGTGTCGGGCATGCCGTCCTCCCCCTCGCGGGTGAGGCTGAAGTACGCCAGGTCGGTGCGCCCCCGGTGGCCCAGGATGATGCCGGGCACCTCGTACTCGATGACCGAGCCCGACACGTTGCAGGCGTCGTCCATCACCTCCAGGTCGCCGGGCATGATCGCCATGAACGAGGCCGCGTACCCGTCGAGCGGCCAGTCGGCCCCCTCGTGCACGGCCCGCGCCCTGATGACGGTGGACCCCTCCTCGCCGCGCCGCAGCTGCACCGTGCGCGGCCGCGACAGCGTGGTCGCGCCCTTCGCGACGTCCAGCTCGATGTCGATGTAGAGCCTCCCCATCTACGCCCTCCTCTCCCATACGTGCCGCACGACGTAGGGCGGCATGTTGTCGTGAGCCTGCCCCGCGCCCGCCGATCCCGTGCTGGCGGCCGCGCTGGCCCTGGTGGTGCCCGACACGCTGTGCGCGTGCGCCCCCGCCTCCTCGGTGGTCAGGCGCCAGTCGGAGAACTCCTTCGACGAGTTGGCCGTCCACTGCTCGTGGCCAGACACCCAGTCGCGGCCCCAGGGCATCTTCGCCCGGTGGAAGTGGGCTCCGGCGACGGCCGTCGTCGCCGAGAAGGAGTGCGTGTGCTGGGGCGAGGTGTGCTTGTGGGCCGGCATGTGCGCCGCCGCGAGCGCCACCTCCTCGGCGCCGCCCCGCGCGCCCGCGTCCCGCTTGCCGCTGGCCAGCACGAAGACGTCCTCCAGCTTCACCCACTCCCCGCCGAACAGGTCGGCGGGGTCGTCGTCCTCGAACGTGACGTACTGCGAGCCCACCGGGTGGGCGTGGTCGTCCATCAGGGCCAGGAAGGCCGCGAAGACCGATGCGTCCGCCATCATCTACCTCCCGTCTGTCTCAGTGCCGTTGATGATATCGTCGTGGCCCGCGCCGAGAGCGGGGCCGCCCAGCTGGAGCCGACCCGCATGACGGCCGAGCCCGGCGCGCACATGTCGAAGCCCTCCACGGCCTCGCACAGGAGCGGCGCCGACAGCCCGAAGGTGGGCAGCTCGCAGCGCACGCGCACGCCGGGCCGGAACCAGTCGAGCTCGGACGGCCACCCGCGCGGGCGGTGCCGCGCGTCCTCGGGGCTGCGGTCGAGCGCACGCATCGACGCCGAAGCCGAGGCGCGCGACGTCGCCGCCAGCTCGGCGCAGGCCCGGGCGGCCAGCTCCTCGACCGTGCGGGCGTCCTCGAAGGTGATGCGCCTCGCGCGGGGGCCGCTCTCGGCCACGGCGCCCTCGTCGTACACAACGCGCCCGGCCTTCGCCATCCCGCGCGAGCCCGGCACGCTGGCCAAACCGGCGTCGGGCATCCACTCCGCCCTGAGATCGAGCCTCATCGAAGGGGCCGCGCTCGCCTCATACGCCGGAGATGCGAGCGCGAAGTCGGGCGCCCGCTCCTCCCCCTGCGCGAACACCCTCCCCGAGTGCGTCGCATCGCTCCACTCGGGCGCCCGCTCGACGTAGAAGGCCCCGTCTCGGAAAGGCGGAACGCGCCTACGCCAGCGGGGCGCGGCCCCGAAGGACGGAGCCCGCTTGGCGTACACCGCGTAGCGCCCCGCCGGCACGTCGCCCACCGTCGCGGGGAAGTCCACGAAGCCCCCCGCCAGCCATTCTGGGTGCCATTTGCCGAACACCTGGTTGGCCGCGAAGGGCGGGAAGGCGTCGGCGCCCAGATCGGAGAGCGTGACAAACTTGCCGCCACGCCGCACGGCATAGGTTGACTTGATGTCGTCGAAGTTGTCCCGGTCGTAGTCTGAGGGCCTGGCGGCGAGCGGCTGCCACGCGTCGATGCCGCGGTACTCGCCCAAGGGCGCCACGAACACGCTGTAATCGGAGTAGGAGCCGTGGTTCAGCTTCCAGCGCTCGTTCTCCCAGCTCCACCAGCTGTCCCAGTTTTCCGGCTTCCAGCCCTGCCGCACGTAACCCGGCACGGGGAAGTACGGGGCGGTGGGGCACATCGCGGGGTCCGGGAGCAGGTTCGCGTCGCGGCCACCCTGGTCGGTGAAGTACGAGGCCCAGGCCGTGTCCCAGTCGTCCGGCGCGGCGCCCAGGCGCTCGTGCACCTCGGAGACCGAGCGCCACGACCCCGTCCACGAGGTCCCGTGGACGGGGTCGTGCGCCGTGCTCGCCGGCTCGACGCACCTCTTCCACACCGGATCGACCCCCGTGTCCCAACTGGAGTACTCGGCGCCGTTGAACCAGTAGGTGAGGGGGCGCCCCGTCAGCCGCTGGAAGTTCGCGCGGGTGAGCGCCTCGCGGGCCGGCTCCACGGGGTTGCGGACGATGTAGGAATAGGCGGTCCAGCCCACCTCGGCCCCGGGCCGCAGCACGCCCGAGGCGTCCGCGGCGCCCTCGGGCACCGCGGGGCACACGGCCCGGCACACGTGGCCCGGCCGCAGCGCGCCGCCGGCGTCGACCACCCCCAGCGAGTAGGAGGAGTACGACGCGTCCCAATCGGCCGGCCTGCGCAGGATGGGCGTCCAGGCGTCTCCGGGGACGCTCTGGAACTGGGACCCCTCGTCGGCAGCGGGGTCGGCGGGATCGGCCGCGAGCGCCTTCCAGAACACCGCCGCGCGCCGGCCGTCGGGCAGCCTCGACGCGGGGTCGGTCTCGGCGATGAAGTCCGGCGCCGAGCTGAGCCCCCACACGGGATCGTCCAGGCGCCGGAACTGCGCCCACATGTCGCCGATCCTGGCGCAGCAGGGGCCGTCGGGCCGGGCGTCGGTGAGCCGCATGCCCCAGTACCGCCGCCATCCCACCGGCTCGCCGTCGCGGTACCCGTCCTCGATGGCCCAGTCGGCGGGCCTGCCCGTCAGGGGCTCGAACATGCGCCGCACCGAGTAGGAGGCCCAGGACTCGTCCCAGTCGGCCGGGCGCGCGGCCAGCTGCGAGTAGGCCGTGAAGAGCCGGCCCTGGTAGGGCGTCTCCGACAGAGGGGCGCCGAGGGGCTCGACGCACGGGGACTGGTCCACGGCCGAGCGGGCGAAGGAGAACCCCTCCGACATGACGTTCAGCCCGAGCACCGCAGGCTGGTTCGACTCGGGGAAGGCCTCCGCGTTGCCGGGCGAGCACACGTCCAGGTACACGCCGTCGTCCTCGTAGCGCAGGCGCATGCGGGCGCCCAGCGCCGTGCGGGCAGGGTCGGGCGACTCCACGAAGTAGCCGCGCAGCTCGGCGAGCACGGTGGCGTCGTCGGCCTGGCCGTCCGAGGCCGCGCGCACCGACGCCACCCCGAAGTCGTCCACGATGCCGCAGCGGATGCGCCAGTTGGCGCGCCCCATTGAGGCCCACCACCCGTTTGCGGCGGACAGCAGGAACTCCACGTACTGGCGGCAGGCGCTCGCCCCCGGGCGCGAGTCCAGCGCCACCGAGTAGGCCGGGCACGGCACGTCCGCCAGGAGCGACAGCTCGCCCACGGCCGTGATCTGCTTGCGGCCGTCCAAACCGTCGCGCCCGTCGAAAGACTCGTCCACGATCACCCCGCGCCAGAACACCCGGCCGTCGCGCTTGCACTGCAGAAAAGACTCCGGGTCGTTCAGCCGCAGAAGGTCGAAGGCGGGGTTCTCGGGGTTGACCGTCTCCACGAGCTGTCCGGCCGTGCCCGAGATGTTCCAGTCGAGGGCCATGCCGTACACCTGGCGCAGGCGCATGAGCGGGTGGTACACCGGCTCCTCGCCGCCGTGCAGGTAGTCTCCGAAGTCCTGGGTGAACACTACAGGCACCCCCTCTCCCACCTAAACGCGACGCGGACTCGCGACTGCCGCTCCCAGAAGAGCCCGGGCGCAAACGGGGGCCGGGCGCCGTTCGGCACGGGCTCCAGCTCATCCGAGGGCTCGAAGGCGGAAAACGTCCCCCAGGGAGGCAGCGCCACCAGGTCGGAGCAGCACACCAGCCCGCCCTCCTGCAGGACGCGCCACTCGCATCCCGCCGGGGGCCGGGCGAAGGCCTCCCACCCCTCCGGCTGCTCGCCCATGGCGCGGTAGCGCCACCAGGCCCCAGACGGAAAGTCGGCCGGCTCGTCTGCGAGGGGTGACCACACGGCGGGCTGGTATGGCACGCGCAGCAGGATCTCGTGACGCCCGTGGCCGAGCGGCCAGGGCAGCACAGCGGCGCCAGGAGGCAGCTCCGCGGTCTCGCCGCGGTAGGTCGCGCTCATCGCGTAGTTGCCCTCGACCGACACCTCGGAGCACATGTCGGTGTCCACAGAGAGCACCGCCGTGCGCTCGATGGGCATATGGGCGCCCTCTCCGTCGGCCGGCGACGAGACGGCGAAGGTGGAGCCGACGGCCACGGCGCGGTCGCCCAGCCCCACCACGGCGCGCGCGTCACCCACGGACGAGCCCTCGGCCCACGTCGCCATGTCGAAGGTGACGAAGCTGCGTCCCTCCCCGACGGCCACGACCGCGCCGCCCGCGGCGCACATCGACTCCACCGCCACGGGCAGCGCCGACTCGGCGAAGGAGCGGCCCGCGTCCCGGGTGGCGAGCACGAGCGTGCCCCCGCTGCCCGGGCACGCGAACAGCCGCGCGCCCGGCGCGCGGCAGGTCGCCGAGACCCCCTCCGCGGGCAGGTCTACGGCCCGCGCCCAGTGCTCGAAGTCGCGGGTAGCCGCCAGGCCGCCAGGCCCCGCGAACGCCGCCACGCCGTCGACCACGGCGGCCGACTCCAGGGGGACGGGCAGCCCCTCCGCCTCGCGCCACTCGGCCATGTCCCGGCTCCACCACGCGCCCAGCTCCGACCACAGCACGGCCAGCCCGCCGTCGGCGGCGATCCGCACGCCCGGCCCCATGGGCTCGGCCGCCTGCCGCACGAGAACGAGGCCGTCCGCGGTGGACCACAGGGTGCCGTCCGGGCACGTGACCCACAGCTCGCCCAGCATCGCGGCGGCCGAGGTCACCGCGCGGCCGTCGGCGGCCTCGAAGGTGGCGGCCCCAACGTCGATGGGCCACTCGGCGGCGAGCTCCTCCGTGTGCGTCCCGTCGGGCATGCGGCGGTACGGCCGCCGCTGCCAGGACACCCTGACCTTCTCCAGCGTCCCCGGGTCGGCGGACACGTCCTCCACCGAGCACGTGCCGTACCACTCCAAGGCGCGGCCGTCGTCGGCGGTGAACAGCGAGCAGGTCATGGCCGCGTCGGCGCCGTGCACGTTGGCCACGAGCCATCGCCACGCCGCCTGGCGCCCCTCGAAATCGTCGGCCATGACCCAGAAGTCGGCGTACTCGTCGTCCACCAGGCCGTAGGTCATGCGCCCCGCCACGAAGCGGGAAGTGTCCACCGGCTCGCCGTAGTCGGGGGTGGCCCACGTGACGTTCGGCGCCGCCGGGTGCAGGTTCACGCTCTTCGAGGCGACGAGGCCCAAATCGGTGGCCCTCACGCCGTCGAAGGTGAAGTCGAGCTCGGGAAAGTCCACTTAAGCCCCCTTCCTCGCGCGCAGGGCCGCCAGGCGGCCCTGCCTCTCGTCCACGCTGCGGGAGACGGCCCGCCCGTCCAGGCTCACGCTGAGGGCCGAGTACAGGTTGTCGGCCAGGAAGCGCAGGCACGCCACGGCCTCGTCGCCCGCGAGCGCGCCCGCGGCGCTCGCCGCGGGCACCGGCGCCGCCGGAGCGGGGGCCGAGAGCGCGGCGGCCGACGTTGCCGCCAGAGAGGCCGCAGACCTCGCGGCCATGGGGGCGTAGTCGTCGATGCCGCCGGCGAAGCCCTCCACGAAGAACCGGCCCGTCCTGCGGGTGGCCCTCGACGGCGAGTGGACCTCCAGGCCCGCGTTCAGGGAGTTCTTCGCCGCCTGGGCCATACGGAAGGCCATCGCCGCGGCCTCCGATATGTACTTCTCCATGCCGCCAACGAACCCCAGGCCCGCCATCTCGCCGGAGGACGCGAACGCCTCGGGCACGTCCAGCATGGGCGCCGTGGCCTGGATCGCCATCTCCTCGGCCGCGCCGGCCGCCATCGGGCCGCCGGCCTCGATGGACGCCACGTACCTCTCCACCGATTCCCGGGTCGGGGTCTCCAGGTCGAGGTTCGCGCGGATGGCGTCCACGATCTCCTGGCAGCTCGCCTCGGCCAGGTTCAGGCCCCCGGTCACGGCCGAGGGATCGCCCAGGGAGTTCACCATCTCCAGGAGCGCGTCCCTGCCGACGTCGGCCGCGCCGCCCTTCAGGCCGTCGAAGTTGATCAGGATGGCCTCGACCGCCGAGCGCGTGGAGGCGTCCAGCTGCCCCTCGGCCGCGGCGGCCTGCCCGGCCGCCTCCAGGATGCCCGCGGCCGCCTGGGCGGCCCCCTCGGGCATGGCGGCCCATGCCTCGAGGAACTGCTGCTTGGTGATGTGCGCGTTGTCGCGCAGCACCTGGTTCGAGTACACCACGTGGCCGTCGGCCGTCAGCTGCATCTCACGGAACTCCCCCAGACCCTGGGTCATGCGCCCGTAGGCGGCAACCACCTCGGAGGCGTTGGCGGCGGTCTGCAGCGCGCCGGCCGACTGGGCCTGCCCGATGGCGGCCTCGATCTCCTCAACCCGCTGCCCGTGCTCGGCCTTCGCCGCGAGGAGCGCCGCCGAGTACTGCTGCTCGTCGGTGATGCCCTGGGCGTGCTGCGCCGCGAGCTGGTCGCGCTGCCTCGCGAAGTTCTCCTCCTCCATGGCCAGCGCCTGGTCGCCGCGCTCCTTGATGCCGCCCACCCAGGCGGCCACCTCCTCGGCGCTCATGCCCCGCATGACCTCGGGCGCAACCTGGGCCTCGCTCTGCAGGGCCGCCACGTGGGCCGCGGCCTGCTCGCCGTAGGCCGCGGCGATGGCCTCGTTGTGCCCGTTGATGGCGTCGATCTCCTCCTGGCGCAGGGCGCGCTTCTCCTCGTTGGCCCCGCGGATGATCTCGACGATGGCCGCCTCGCCCTCGTCCACCGTGGCGGCCAGCTGCTCCACCGTGCGCCCCGACTCGCCCAAAAGGCCGTCGGAGGACACCCGCGACGCCCCCTCGCTGAAGGCGTCCACCATGGACCGGTGGCCCTGGGCCAGCTCGCCCATCTTGGACTCCAGCTTGCCGGCCTCGGTCTGGGCGTACCACAGCCCGTAGACGAAGCTGCCCACCTCGAAGGCCGCGAACCCCGCCGCGAGGAGGGGCACCGCGCCGGCGGCGAAGGAGAGGGTCTTGGAAAGCCCCAACACCATGGTCGAGGCCGCCCTGCTGCCGCTGGCGATGCCGCCGATGGCCGCGGGGAGGCCCGTCATGGCCCCCTTGCCGTTCCTCGCGGCCGTCGCCATCACCGCCATCTGCCCCTGGAACGATCGCACGGCCCCGACGCCGGAGCGCATGGCCCCGAACACGCCCCCGACGCCCGAGGCCAGCGGCCCCACGACCTTCAGGGCCGGCCCCGCCGCCAGCGCGATGCCGGCGAGCGCCTTCAGCTGGCCCTGCTGCTCGGGCGAGAGGTTGCCCCACATCTCCTGCGCCGTCTCGGAGAGCTCCCTTACGGCCTCCACGCCCTCCACCAGGCCGTCGGCCAGCATGGCGCCGCCCTCCGAGGCGATGTCGCAGAAGCCGTCGATGCCCTCGGTCGCCTCGCCGAGCAGCGGCTTCAGGCGGCCGAAGAAGCCCTCGCCGTCGTCGCCCGTGTCGAGGAAGGCCGCGCCCACGCGGCCCACGGCGGCCCACAGGTTGTCGATGGTGCCGGTCATGGACTCGCCCGACGCCAGGGCCGCGCCTCCGAAGGCGCCGCGCATGGCCGCCTCGAAGGTGGCGAAGTCGATCTCGCCGGCGGAGGTCATCTCGGTGACCTCCTCGGCCGTCTTGCCGAGGTAGTCGGCGAGCGTCTGCAGCACGGGCACGCCGCGCTCCGACAGCTGCAGCATCTCGTCGGCCTGCATCTTGCCCTTCGACATGACCTTGTTGAACACCGAGGCCACGCCCTGGTAGTCGCCGCCGGCGATGGTCGCGGTGTCGCCGATGGTGGCGAGCACGCGGGTGAGGTCGTCGCCCTCGGCCACGCCGGCCGCCAGCGCCGACACGGCGGCCCCGGCCGCGTCGCCCAGGCCGTAGGCGGTGCCCTTCACCGAGGCCAGGGCCGAGCCCATGATGCCCTCGATGCTCTCGGCCGAGTAGCCCAGGCCCTTCAGCTTGCTCTCGGCGGTGTCGATGGCCGTCAGGCGCTCCCAGCCCTTGGCGAGGAAGATGCCGCCCACGGCCGCGCCCGCCGCCAGCGCCGGCGCGGTGATCTTGGCCGTCAGCAGGTTGCCGGCCGAGGTCATGGCCGCGCCGCCGCCCTTGAGCGCGCCCGCCATGCCGGCCAGGAAGCCCTCGCCGGCGCGGCGGCCGGCCGAGGACATGCCCGCGCCGTTCATCTGCGCCATGAGCTGGGCGGAGAACGCGGGCGACAGGTACGGGTGGATCTCGACGCTCGCGCTGGCGAGCACCTCCGATTCGGCCACGGGCTACCCCCTCTTCCTCTTCAGCTTCTCCTCCAGCTCGTCGCGCGTCACCCCCGCCCCGTCGCCGGGCGGCTCGGGGCCGGGCGCGATCAAGCGCGGGGCGTTTCTGCCCTCGCGGCCGTCCTCGGTGTTGTGCCACGCGAGCACCCGCAGGCCGTGCTCGATGCGGGCCAGCAGCCACCGCGTGTCGTCCCAGCCCCACGGCTGGCCCTCCGGGGTCGCGCAGCGCGACCCGGCGGGCAGGCACGCGGCCAGGTCGGCCGCCTCAGACACGGGCAGCGACCGGCCCAACTCCCCCAGGCCGACCCCGTAGAACTGGCGCAGGTCGGCCCGCAGCTCGGCCGGCCGCGCGCGCATCAGGCGGCCGAGCGTCAGGAGTTTTTTGCGTTCGCCGCCTCGATGACGCGCAGCACCCACAGGCGCGCCGCCGAGATGGGGATGACGCCCCGCCCGTCGCGCAGGGACTCTCGCACGGCGCGGGCGCCCTCCTCGCCGGCCAGCTTCCCCATCACCGGGGGAAGCGCCGACGGGTCGCCGGCGTCCATGGCGCAGATCTGCTCGAACAGCTCCAGGTCGTCGCGCCACCCCTCGGGCAGCGCCGCGGCCACCTCGGCGGGGTCGGTGGGGACCGGGCAGCCCTTCGCCTTTTCCTTCTTCGCCACTACTCATCGCCGCCTTCCTGCTGGCCCTCGGCCGCCTTGATGGCGGCCAGGATGTCGGCCTTCAGGGCGAGGCCGGTCAAATCGATGGATCGCTCGGCCGCGTAGGCCCTCAGCTCCTCCACCGTCATATCGTCGAGGGCCTTGGGCGCGACGGGCTCGCCGTCGCCGCCGGGGGCGGACGGCTGGCCGCCCCCGTCGGGGCCGGTCGGCCCCTCGGGGTCGTCGCCGCCCGGCTCGGAGGGCTCCGGGGGCGCCACCACGGCCACATAGTCGTTGTAGGTGTCGCCATCCAGGTTGGAGAACATCGCGAGCGTGACCTTGTAGCTCATGAAGTCCTCGTTGTTGCGCTTGACCTCCTCGATCTCGGAGACCTGGGCCTTGTCGATGACCGTGCGCATCACCTTGTCGGCGCCCAGGAGCTGCTCGACCACCCACACGTGGCTCTCCAGCTCCTTGGAGTTGTGGCGCACGCGCCAGCCGCCCCTGCCGTCCTCGATCACGTTGTCGTCGCCGTAGACCAGGCGCAGGTTGGCCGCCGTGGTCTCCAGCATCTCCAGCGTGGCCGTGTCGGCGTACTCCGACTGGGAGCTGCCCACGGTGTCGCCGCCCCAGGCCTGCTTGGTCTCGCTCTTTCGCGTGTTGCTGGTGGCGAAGCCGTCGGCGGAGATGTAGCCGACGCAGGTGAACGCCTCGGCCAGCTCGCCCACGGCATCGGTCGGCACGGGCGTGCCCAGAGGCGCCGTGAACACCGCGCCGCCGACCCTCGGCTTCGCCGCGTATACGTTGTCGTTGTTGTTGGATCCGGTAGCTGCCATGGGGCATCCGCCTTTCCCCCGCTTCCGCGGGCTAGTCCGTCTCGTACGCGGTCAGGGAGTAGACCGCCTGGTAGCGCGGGCTCCCCTCGGCGGGGAACCGCGCGAATCCGATGCGCCTGCACGATGTGACCGGGCGCCCGTCGGCCAGCCGCGCCTGGATGGCGCGGTCGGCGGCGGCCATGAGGGCCTGGGCCTCGACCAGGGTCGGAGCCCAGGCCTGCACGGCCACGGTCGGCCGGTCCATGCGGAAGTCGCCGGCGCCACCGGTGCGCTCCACGGTGAGGAGCTGGTCGGGGCGCTCCTCCGGCACCTCGGGAAGGGCCTGCGCCCCCAGCGCCTGGGCGTTCAAAAAGCCGATCAGGTGCGGCTCGATGTCCACGCCCCTCACCCCCTCCCCGCGTCGATGCTGCGCAGGACCGTGTTGTTCCGCGCGTTGTCGCGGCACGCGGCCGAGGAGCCGGGGTGCACGACGGCCCGGCATCGCTGGGGGCCGGCCTGCACGTCGGCGTAGTAGGCCTCGCCCGAGGCCCGCCCGCAGGCCGACGCGATGCGCTGGGCGCGGGCGAGCACGGCCGCCTGCACCTCCGGGGCGTTTCGGAAGGCGTTGGCCCCCGCGGGCACCACGCGGCAGCCCGTGCACAGGAACCCGCCGTCAGCCATCGATTCTCACCGCCCCGGCCGTGACCCCGTAGGGAACCACGCTCACACTGGGCGCGGGGCGCTGCCACTCGATGCGGTAGCGCTCGCCGCGAACGAGCGCGTCCGTGCCGCGCACGTCGCGGTCGAAACCGACCGGGAAGCACAGCACCGCGTCGGTGCGCTGCCCGGCCGGCCGCGCGGCGTCGCCCAGGGCCGAGGCCCCGAAGTTCACGAGCACGCCGGGGACCTCCACCGGGCGCTCCTCCCACACGGGCTGGTTCATGGCGTCGCGGCCGGCCTCGGCGCGCTCCAGGAGCGCGACCGTCTCGCCGAAGGCCGCCAGCAGGTCGTCATCCACGGGGGCCTCCCATCTGCGCCATGGCCGCCCTGGCCGGGCGGCGCGAGAAGATGCCGAGCTGCTCGCGCTCGGCCTGGGTGAGCTGCATCACGCCGTCGGCCACCGCCGCGCTCGTGGTAACGCTCGCCTGGAAGCCGTCGGCGGTCTGGGTGCGCTGGGTCACGCCCACCATGGAGTCGCCCAGCGCCATGTGCCGGCGGGCCATGGAGCAGGCCACGTCCGCCAGGGACGCGGCCTGCAGCTCGTCGGCCGGGTCGATCTCAACCCGCGCGCTGCGCATGGCCGCGCGGATGGCCGTGGAGGCCCGGGCGAGCAGCACCTGCGCCCGGGCCTTCTCCGCCTCGCCCAGCTCGCGCCAGCCCGCCGCGAGGTCACCGACCGTCGCGAAGGGCTCCACGGCTACTCCCCGCCCTCGGGATCAGCGCCGTCCCCGGCCTCGGCCGCGCGGATGGCCTCCAGGATCTCGGCGTTGGTGCCGCACCCGGACACGTCGATGCCGCTGGCCTCGGCGTAGGCGGTCAGCTCGGCCTTGTTGGACTTTGAGTCCACCTTCTCCGGCGCTGGCTCGTCGGCGGCGCGGGGCTCCGCGGCGGCCGGCACGGCGCCGGAGGCTCCGCCGATGGTCGCCTTCACGATGTAGTTGGACACCTCGGCGGTCATGGTCTCGCCCAGAAGCGCGTTCACCTCGCAGGAGGTGCGGGCGTAGTTGGGCTGGTGGCTCACGCCGATCAGGCCGCAGTCGTCCACCTCGTAGGCGAGCCCCGCGTCCTGCAGCGTGGCGAAGTCGATGCCGTAGACGTGGATGTTCTCCGCTGAGGTGGCGTACACCGTGCCCTGGGGCACCTTGGAGGTGACGAAGATGTGCTGCACGCCGAGGAAGTCCTTCACGTACTCCATGCCGTAGACGGTCTGGGTGGTGATGGCCGCGTCCTCCAGGTAGTCGGCGATGTCTTTGCGGCACACGAAGTGGAAGATGCCCTCCGTGGTGTCGTCCTTGCTCTCCAGCTCGTCGCGCAGGGCGCAGTCGGCCTGGACGAGCGCGCCGGGCAGGTGCTTGCCCTGGGCGGTCAGCGTGCCCTTGCTCAGGAAGGAGAAGAAGTCGGCCACCACGAGGTTGCGCATGGCGGTGAGCATCTTGCGGTCGCCGCGCAGCACCGAGTTCTCGAAGCCGCCGCGCAGGATGGACTGGCCCGTGATGAGGCGGCGGAACGGGCGCGGGTCCGCCACGGCCGCCGGGATGCGCTCGGTCTTGAACTTGGACAGCGGCGTCTCGTCGCCCTCGGCCACCTCCTCGGCGGACAGCTCGCCGGAGACGACGTAGCGGAACAGCGCCGCGCCGGCCGGCACGGTCTCGGTGCCCACGATGCCCAGGATCTCCATCAGGCGGTCGTGGTCCTGCTTGTAGGAGGTGACGGCCTCGATGTCGAGGGCCTTGACGGTGTCGGCCGCCTTGGTGGTGTTGGCGATCTCTGCCATTGGCAGTCCTTTCTCTCGCGCCCTATCGGTACAGGGCGATGTTGTCGCGGCGGGCGCGCACGCGCTCCGCCGGGTCCTTGATGGCCTCGATGTCCTCCACGGTCACCGGGGCCGCGCCGGCGCCGCCGGCATCGGGCACGTCGGGAAACGCCGGCCCCTTGGCGAAGGCCAGGAGCGCGTCGGCGTTCTCGGCGATCTCCTCGGGGGTGTCGCCGGCCATGCGGGCGAGCAGCCCCGCGTCCACGCCCTTCTCGCGGGCCACCTCGGCCACGGCGCCCGTTCGGGCGATCTGGGCCTTCAGGCTCGCGATCTCGGCGTCCTTCTCGTCGGCCTTGGCCTTGTGGGCCTTGGCGCGGCTCTCCCACTGGCGGCTGCGAGCCTTCCAGTCGGTCTGGTCGGCCTCGGGCTCCGGATCGGGCTCGGCCTCCGGGTCGGCCCCTCGGGGCTCGTCCTGCGCGCCGCCGTCCGCCCGGGGATCGGCCGCCGCCTCCTGCTCGGGCCCGACGGCCCCGCTGTCCTCTCCTGCCATGGAAAGGCCTCCTCTCAGCGCCCCGTTCCGGGGCATCGGTGTTGCCGCCCCGTGCGGGGCGATTGATCAAATACCCGTCTCCGGGCATGAAAAAAGCCCCCGTTCGGGAGCCTGATTCCGTGGTATGATCGAACTGTGAAAGCCGATAGGTCCTCTGCTGTGACGGAGATCGCCTTCGGCTTTCTTATGTTCGAGAGATTGATTCCGTGGTATAATCCAAGCGTAAATTTACAGCTAAAGGCGGTACAGCCATCCAGCCAGTTGGAAGGCCAGGGCCGCCTTTAGTTGTGCTTCCATCGGCTTATGACGCCTCCGTCAGCCGATATGAACAAGCCCTCGGCACATCCGTACTGCGCAAGCCTCCTGAAAAACTCCGCCATAACTTCATCGTCTGGACGCCTGCTCTCGCTGTTGCTCAGAACGACCAGCGGATCTCGGAGGTTCAGCTTCCGCCACTTTTTCGCGGCGTCCCGAACGCGATCCTCGACCGCATGCTTTCCTCCGCCCGGGCTCTTCAGCTCCCAGAGATCGCCCCCTATGAGGAAATCGATATTTGCGGGGGCCGTCAGATCCTCGTCCTTTGCAACAACCTGGAAGCCGTGTCTGGCAAGAGCATCTACGGCTTTCCGCTCTTTGGGCTCCATGCGCTTGCGGGGCTTTTCATAGACGACCTCCGGCACCTTGCCGAACCACAGCCAGTCGGGGTCGCGGGTCTCGCACTCGGCCTGCACCAGCTTCCGGCGCTCCGCGTCCGAGGCCCGCTCCCAGGCGTCGCCGTGGGCCACCGCCGCCTCGCACTGCCCCCAGCGCCCGCGCATGGCGTCGAAGTCGAAGCCCTCCACGGACGTCTGGCCCTCGAAGCCCGGCACCACGCGGCACCGGCAGCTCGGGTGGTTGGGGTGGTCGGGGCTCTCGCCCTGCGCCCTGTAGGCGAAGCCCAGCGAGGCGATCATGAAGCAGAACCCGCAGGCCTCCGCGTCGGACGGCACGCGCGCGTAGCGCAGCGACGCCTGGAGCGCCGATGCCCTGGCGATGTTCTCGGCCATGGCGGCGTTCGGCGCGGCCTCCACGGAGGCCCTCAGCGTCGCCTGCAGGCTGCTGAGCACCTTGGCGTCGTCCCACCCGCGCTCGAACAGGCAGGCCGCGACCGAGCGGACGCGGGCCATCGCCTCGTCGCGGCCCATGGCCCCGTGGGCCGCGGGCGCCTTGCGCTCGATGCCCTCGGCCAGGGCGGCCTCGCGCCACAGCTCGTCGGCCAGGGCGGCGCACACCTCCTGGCCGTCGGCGGCGGCAGCCCGATAGGCGTCGGCCAGCGCCGAGCGCCACACGGCCCGCTCCTCCTCGTCGGCGGCCGCGCGGAACAGCGCCACCAGCTCCAGCATCTCGGGGCCGAACTCAGAGGCCGCCGCCTCCACCGCCGCCGCTATCTCCTCGCCGTAGACCCGCAGCCTGTCCCTGGTTACCTGCGCCATCGGCGGCGGCCCTCCTCTCGCGCAGGGCCGCGAGGCCCGCGCTCTGGCTCTTCTGCGACTGGATGCGCGCGATGTCCTCCTGGGAGAACCCGCACATCTCCCAGAACACGTCGGTGTCGGCGAAGCCCGGGCACGCCGCCGCCAGCTTCGTGGCCGCGTCGGTCTGGGACACCACCGAGGGCATCGACGGGTCGCGGAAGTGCGCCCCCACGGACAGCTGGCGCTCGGTCAGCCCCTCCACGGGGCAGTCGCCCTCCACGCACATGGCCATGAGGGCCACGTTGCGCAGGGCGACCTTGTTCGACGTGTTCAGGTCGTCGGCGGCGATGCAGATGTCCTCGCGGGCGGCCGCGATGGCCTGGGCGCTCGACGGGTTCTCGGTCGTCACGCCGAGCGAGTTCAGCGGCACGCCGGTCTCGGCGGAGAACTGCTGGGCGTAGATGCGGAACTGCTCCACGAGCGGCTGGGGGCTCGCGGCCGCCAGCTGCACCGCCTGGGGCACCTCGCCGTTGCCGCCGCGCTCGGCCAGGAACACCGAGTTCATGAGCCAGCGCCACTTGTCGCCGCTCATGGCGTCGAACTGCTCCTCGGTGAGGCCCAAAAACGCCCTCATCGGCACCGAGTAGAAGGCCGCCGCCACCGACAGGTAGCGGAACAGGCGCATGGCCTCGTCGGCGATGGCCATGACCGAGCGCGTGATGCGCGAGGCGCCGAAGGGGCGCCCTCCGTCCGCCCGGAACGCGAACGCCTCCATCATGGGGCGGTCGATGGGCAGCGGCAGGTACTCGGCGCGCCAGCGCACCTGGCTCACCCGATCCAGGGCCACGACGTAGCCGGGCATGTGCAGGTTCGCGCGCACGGGCTGCGGCCTCGTGCGGGACCAGGCCGTGCGCCGGCGGTCGGCGACCACCAGGCCCGCGCCCAGGCGGCCCGCGCCCTCGTCCCACAGCCCCGAGGCCTGCTCGGCGGTGTGGAAGCGCACGATGGCCCGCCCGGCGCACCGCCCGACGGTCGCGAACATGCAGCCGTGCTTCAGCTCGCTGGGCGCGTGGCGGCGGTAGGCGTCCACGAGCGCGTTGTCGCGCACCACGCGGTCGAGGGAGGGATCCCCCTCGCCGTCGGCGAACACGAAGCCGTCGAAGCGGCTGCGCTCGGCCACGGCCGTGACCGCCTTGCGCGGCCATCCGCTCGGCACGTGGGCGCCCACGCCCTCGGGCACGTTGGACACGCCGATGTCGGGCGGCTCCACCTCCTCGTCGTAGTAGGCGGTGCGCAGCGCGTTGCGCGCGGCCCTGGCCCGGGCCACGTCCAGAAGGTCGATCAGCGCCGCCCTGTCGGCGGCCCTCAGGCCCGCCGCGTCGGCGATGTTCGGGAGCGTCTCCACGTCAGCCCACCCTCGCTTTCCTTCTCGGGTTCCTCTTGGTGGTGCGGGCCGCCCAGGCGGCCAGCGCCAGCGCCTCGCACGCGACCTCGGCGGCCGGGTCGCCCTCGCAGCGGAAGCCGAAGCCCCCGGCGGCGCCGATGGGGCGCTTCTCGGCGAGCGCCACCACGGCGTCGAGGCCGGGCTGGCCGCCGTGGGCAACCGTCCCCTCGGCGATGCCGGCGACGAGCATCGAGCACGCCGCCGCGACATCGCCGGGGGCCGGCTCCACGATGCACGGCCCGGGCACGCGGGCTGTCCTCAGGCGGTCGGCCATGTCGACGGAGTGCGCCTTTCCGTCCACGACGATCTGGGCGGCGGTTCGGCCCCTCGCGGCGAGCCAGGACGCGGCCGCCGGAATTCCCTCAGTCGCGTCGAACACAGCCCAGTCGCCGGGGATCTCCGCGAACACCGACCCGTCGGCGCGGCGCACGGCGGCCGCCACCGCGCCGGCCGAGCCGTCGGGCGAGAACTTCACGGCCAGGCACTCCACGTCGGCCGGCTCGGGCTCGGGCGGCTCCCGCCGCGCCGCCTCCCAGGCAGCCTCCGGGATGACGCGCTCCACGGCGCGGCCCGACGGCAGCCAGTAGCCGAGGCATTCCTGAGCGAAGGAAAGGTCCTCCTTGAACATGTTCCGCAGGTCGAGGATGGTGCTCTCGTCGATGAGGTATCCCATGGTGGGGTTCAGGCGCCACCAGCGCTCTCTATCGGACACGTCGCCGACCTCGTCGGCGCTCCACTCCGACCACGACAGGGCCTCGGTCGCCCCTCCCGCGCGAGCCTTGGCCCTCATGTCGGCGAAGGTGCTGTTCGGGTACTCCGGCCCCGGCGGCGTGCCGAGGAAGATGAACTGCGGGCGGCGCGAGGTGGTGGCGGTCGATGCGATGGCTTTCTGGTGCTCGTCGGTGAGCGCCTGGGCCTCGTCGTATATGACCACGTCCACGGTGTAGCCGCGCTTGGCAGACTTTGTGCGCGTTGACAGGTATACAGCCGAGCCGTTCTTGAAGAAGATCGCCTCCTTGCCGGTGCCCTTGCGCACCGAGCGCACGAGGGCGTTCAGCTCGGGGTGCTGGGCGTCGGGATCCCCGGCTCTCTCGCCGAAGAACTCCTTGAGGCGATCGAAGAGCTTCGTGACCGTCGAGTAGTCGTGGGCGGTGTACAGGATCGTCTCGCCCATGGCCGCCACCCCTGCCAGGATGCGGGTCTCGACGAGGGCCGTCTTGCCGTTCTGGCGCGGCACCTCCAGGCCGCAGCGGCGGTGGACGTAGCGGAAGTCCTCGGTGACGGCCATCCAGTCGTTCATGACCGCGCGCTGCCACGGGAACAGATCGACGCCGACGGCGCTGCCGAGGGCGGCCACCTGGGGGCCGAGGGTCGAGCTATAGGACTCCGCCGCCCTCCAGGTCGGCTCCTGGCATCCCCGCCGCTTTCCCGAACAGCGCCACGATGTCGGCGAGGCCGCCGGATCCATCATCGCCATGAGGCCCAGCCTCCTCCTCGCGCCTTATCGCGACGCAGAGCTCGCGATACTCCTTGGCGATCCTCGCCACGGACGACCCCTCCGCGTCGCGAAGCTCCGAGAGCAGGATGTCCCGGGCCTCGTACATTCGCTTCAGCCATTCATCCCGCGGCGAGTCCAGGAGCTGCGCCGGCGGACCCTCGATGCGCGCCGGGCTCCTCTCCCTGCGGCCGCGACGAGGCTTTCTCGGCGCCGACAGCCCCAGCTTCTTCGCCCGCCTGGACACGTTCGACTGGTTGATGCCGATGGCCTCCGCGATCTCGCGGGTGGTCATGCGGCCGTAGTGCTCGGCGATATAGATGTCCTTCTCGTCTGCCATGTCCCGCCGCACCTCCTCCGTCCGCATCGCGTGCCGCGCATCGCATCAAAAAAGGATCCAGGAGAGAAAAAAGCCCTTGCCGCCCGGGAGGGCCTGGCGGGCGCCGGGGAGGGCATCCCCCCCCTTCCCCTTCCACGCCGTCTAGGGCCGCTCTCGCGGCCGCTGCGCTCCCCACTCGCGCGATGGCGGGAACTTCTCCGTTTCGTCGTTCGGCCGCGAATCTGGGGGCTTAGGAGCCGTCTTGTTCCCTTTTCGCTGGTTGCAGATCCTATGAGCCGGCTGCACGTTGGCCCGCTCGAACGGGCTGCCGCCCTTGGAGACGGGCACGATCTCGTCCAGCTCGTAGCTCATCGGGTCGCCCGCCGGCAGCGAGTAGTCGATGGGCATCCCGCACAGGGCGCAGGGCAGGCCCTCGGCCCGCACCGCGTCGCGCAGCTTGCGCCGCGCCGACCCGTTGGCCTTGCGCGGGTTCGGCCCGCGGCTCACAGCCAGCGCCCGTCCATGGGGCTCTCGCGGTTGGCCCGGCACTCGGCCAGACCGTCGTAGCGCTCGGCCGGAACGGCCGCCCACAGGCGGCCCGCAGGGTACTCCGCGGGGATGCCCAGGGCCTTCAGCATGGCCCAGGCCGGGAGGGTGCGCTTCCTGCGCCATGCCCTCAGGGCGGACGCCCCCATGTACTCTCGCGTGACCACTGCCGCCTCCCCTCCGCCCCCGGAAACGCAGAGAGGCCGCCCAAATGCGTTGGACGGCCTCTCTGCAAGGAGGGCAAGGAATCGTCTGCTCCGTCTTCGCGTTCCCGCGAAATGACCCGGATACACAATAGCGCGTTTTCACCTGACACGGACTGCCAACTTTACGGGACGGCGAAATTTCCCTCACGCCCAGTCAACGCCGGCGGGGCGGCAGTCGGGGAAAGCCAGGCGCCTCCACTGCTCCGGCATCACCGACCACAGGGCGACGTAGGCGAACTCGCCCACGCGGTAGGCGCTCCTCTCGCTCACGTGCAGCTCGGCGGCGACCTCCTCCCATGTGCGCCCGTTGGCCCTTGCCGCCAGAGCCAGCCGGTAGGCCGGGTCGGGCACCTCGGCCAGGCACCGCCTGAACTCGGCCGACTCGGAGGCCAGCTCGGCGGCGTCGGCCTCCCACTCGGCCTGCAGCTCGGCTGTCCTGGCCACGAGCGAGAACACCGCGTCGTCGCCGCGCTCCGGGCCGCCGCCCGAGGACTGGGTGAGCGCCTGGGCCCTCACCGCGCCGCTCCTGGCGGCCTCCAGCTCCATGGCGACCGCGGCCTCGCGCAACCTGAGCGAGCGCATGTGCTCCACGTACATCCTCGCCGCCATCGCCATAGTGACTCCGCTGTGCCCTTCGGCGCTTGCCCTTCCCATAGCCTCATTGTCCTTTCTCGCGAATAGCTCTCTCTTTTCCGTCCGCGGCCGTTTCACCCGCGGGGGTGTCGGTGCGGGGTGTAGTCCTGCGCGACACAAGGGAGGCGCGCCCTTGGCGCCTCCCGTCCCCGCACTACGCCCTCCGGGTGTAGGGTGTAAACCCTATTCTTTGATATAGCCTTTACACCCCCTACCCCCTATAAAGGCTATTAGCCTTTACACCCCGTTTCCTACACCCCAAGGTGTAAAGGCTGGGTCTTACACCCTTACACCCCGCTCTCGCCCCAGCCCTCCGTCGCCGCCTCCAGCTCCGTGTCGTAGAGCACCCACACGCCGTCGTCCTCCCTCCTCGCGCGTATCGGGCTCCACTCGGCCTTCGCCGTCGTCCAGTTCTTCACGCCGGTGGCTGGCATCTTGCCGCCCTCGGCCTCGACAGCCTCCGCCACGCGCTCGGCGACCGCCTCGCGGGTCGGCCTCACGCCCTCGCGGGAGCACCGGTCGATGGCCTCCCGCATGGCGGCAACCTTCGCGGCGTGCCCCTTGGCGGCCCTCGCCTTGGTGGCCCTCGTGCCGCGCGCCTTCGCGTCGGCCAGGGCCTCCGGGCTCGTGTCCCCCTCGGCGAACAGGTCGGAGAGCGCGCCCGTGGCGTCCCGCACGTGGGCCGGGTGCTCGAACCACAGGTTCGCCGGCTCGAAGCGCGGGAACTCGCGCAGCGTGCCCTCCACCCGCCAGGCCGTCATGGCCCGCGCCCGCTCCCTGGCGGCGTGCACGGCCGCGAGGAGCGCGTCCTGGAGTCCCAGCGGGCGGCACAGCTCCTTGGCCGCCGCGACCATCTTGGCCTCGGCCACTTGGTCGTCCTGGGCCACCAGCCCCCGCCAGCCCTCCAGGCGCGGCTCGGCGTCCAGGAACCCGGCGCAGGCGCGGCAGGCGGCCGTCCCCTCGGCGGCGGCGCGGCACTCGTCGGTCAGATGCAGCTCGATCATGTCCAGCAGGGCGTCCGGGTCGCGCGCGAACACGCCCGAGCCGCTGGCGCGGTCCATCGACCGCTTGCCGCCCTGCAGGCCCTTGCTGTGGTGGTGGCAGTACACGACCGCGCAGCCCAGCGCGTCGGCCACCTTGTCGAACTGGTTGCAGAAGGCCGCCATCTGGTCGGCCGAGTTCTCGTCGCCGGTGATGACCTTGTAGATGGGGTCGATCACCACGCAGATCGGCCGCGTCCTGAGGGCGCGGCGTATGAGCGCCGGCGCCAGCTCGTCCATGGGCTTCGACTTGCCGCGCAGGTTCCACACGTCGATGTCGGCCACGTGGGCCGGCTCGGCCCCCATGGCCCGGTACACGTCGCGGAAGCGGTGCAGGCAGCTCGCGCGGTCGAGCTCCAGGTTGACGTAGAGAACCCGGCCGCGGGCCTCCACCGGGAAGCCCATCCAGGGCACGCCCTCGGCCAGCGCCACGCACAGCTCGATGAGCGCGTAGGACTTGCCGGCCTTCGACGGGCCGGCCAGCAGCATCTTGTGCCCCTGCCGGAGCACCCCGCCGATCAGCGGCGGCGAGAGCTCCGGCAGGTCGTCCCACACGTCGGCCAGGCTCTCGGGGTCGGGCAGGTCGTCGGTCTGGGCGTCGTACCACTCCCGCCACTCGGCCCACGACTCGCAGCCCAGGCGCAGCCCCATGAGCCACTGCCTGCGGCCGCCCCGCATGACGCCGGGCATCCGCGACAGGCGGCTCGGGTTCTTGTTCTGGGTGTCCACCGCCAGGCCGTTCTCGCGGCAGATGCGGTAGAGCTCGTCCACGCGCCGGCGGTACTCGTCGTAGTCCTTCGCGTCCACGCGCACCACGGCGTGGGCGCTCTTGCCGCCCGACGACACGAGCGCGGTCACCGGCAGCCTCAGCTCCCTGATGATGGCCACCTGCTTGCCCACGGGCAGCGAGTCGGACTCCACCAGCGCGTGCCTGAACTCGGCCACGTTGTCGTTGCGGACGCCCCCGCCGTCCAGCGGGTTGAAGCGGATCCACGCGCCCGCATCGGGGTTCGGCCGCCCGATGGCGCTGTCCAGATCGCCGCCGTACTTCTCCAGCGCCTCCAGCAGCTCCCCGGCGGTGCGGTCGTGCGGCCCCTTGCCGGACGGCACCCAGCGGCCGTCCTTGTCCCAGGCGTCGGTGACGTAGCCCACCACCTCGCCGGGCTCGAACACGGCCTCCAGGTAGGCGGCCAGGTCGCGCCACCCCTCCCATGCGGCCCCGGGCTCCTCGATCTCGGCGCCCTCCACCCACGTGGGGTCCACCACGCGGGGCTTGGCGGCGCCCGCGGCCGGCACGGAGGCGTCGTCCCACCCCAGCGCCTCGCCGAGGTCGCACGCCGGCTCCCAGCCCCGGTCGCGGGCGGCCTGCACCAGCGTGCCGCCGGTCACGGGGGCGCCGGCGGCGTTCGCGTCGGAGAACCCGTCCCACTTCCGCCGCAGCGTGCCCTTGTAGCGGGCCGCGTCGCGGGCGGCCCAGGAGTCCCACGCCTCGAAGGGCAGGCCCTCGTGCTTGAGGGCCATGCCGATCTCCACGAACTCCTGGTAAGCCAGGCCCGCCGGGTCTATCGACCCCAGCGCGTCCAGCAGCGCCTCCCTGTCCGTCATCTCATCGTCCTCTCACTCCTCGGCCCCCGATTCCCGCTCATATCTCTCGGGGTGCCGCCAATAGCGCCGCGAGCACAGCGGCGAGCAGAACACCGTGCGCTTGTCAACGGGGTCGTTGACGTGGACGAACGCCCCGCAGGTGCGGCAGCGCACCAGTTCGCACGTCAGGGGCTGCCCGTAGAAGCTCTGGGGCGGCTGCCCGGTCAGGGCCATGTGCGTCTCTGCCACGCAGTCCGAAAACTTGATGATGTACTCACTCACGGCCAGCCTCAAGCCACTCGCCCACGGTCCTGCACGGGATCCCGCACGCCTCGGCCACGGCCTTCTCAAGCCTCGCGCCCTCCGACTGCTCCCAGCCTTCGAGGAGGGCCACGCCGTCGTAAGAGAAGCCGCCAAACCGCCACCACGTCAGCTCGTTGATGCACGTGCGCATGGCCCGCTCGTGAGTCGCCGACGGCAGGACGATCTGGTGCGGGATGATGGCCGTATGGCCGGTATCGACTAGCGAACGCTGCGCCTCGCGAAACGCATCAAAGTTGCGGTTCTCGCGGCCCGTCACGGGGCCGCTTATGTAGATGTGCGCCATGGCTACTCGCCTCCCTTCTCGGGACAAAGCGCCGCGCAGCAATCGGGATGGTAGTCGGGGCAATCGGCGTCGAAGCGGCGGTGGCCGAACCTGATCTGCCCCATCCATGCGCGCGGCTCGACCTTTCTGAGGTGCGCCGGGTTGCATGCTGCGGCCGTGCAGCCGGTCGTGAAACAGACGAACACCCTGCCGTCTTCGGCCACAGATGCGACGCGCCCGTAGTCTCCATCGCCGAACTCGTTGATGTGCACTACGTAGTCGCCCTTGGTGAACTCGCTCATTTCACACCATCCTTGCGGGCATCCAGCTCGCGCTGGCGGCGGAGCAGGTCGATGGTCTTGGCGGTCTCGCAACCCGGGGCGTTGTATCGCTGTGCGGGCGTCTTGCCGTCGATCTTTACGGGGCAGTCTCCGCACAGCACGCCGACGCAGCCCCAGTACTCGACTACTTCTTTCCGCACATCAATGTCGATGCGCTCCTGGGTGTCGGGCGGGGTGTGGGTGAGCGCAGAGCATGAGACACAGGGCGACCACCTGTACTCGGAATATTCGACGTACGCCGTGGCGTTGTCTCTGTCCACGGACTTCACCGTTCCCTCGGTGCCGTCCAACAGGTACACCGTCTCGCCCTCCACGACGGGCAGCCCGTCGGCTCCCAGTACCTCGGGGGCGGGGCGCTTGACGCGCTGGCCGGGGCCGACCTCGCAGATGGTCTCGGGGGTCTCGTCGAGCAGGATTGCGGTGCCGTCCTCGCAAAACGCCATCTCACGCAGGATGGCCCCGCATTCGTCCGATCCGGCCACCTCTTCGCCGATCTGCACCGGCTCGCCGTCCTCGTAGCGCGGGCGCTGGATGAAGCAGCGTTCGAGCCACTCGCCGAAGCCCTCTCCCTCGCGGAATTCGGGCCATCCGTTGGCCTTGGCCCAGATGGCGGCTCCCTGGAGCAGGGACAGCTCGCGGGCCTGGGCCAGCTCGGCGTCGATCCTGTCGGCGAGGCGATACGCCCAGGATGCACAGCCTGTCGTAGCGCACGACTCGTCTCCCGTCATGACGAGATGGCACATAGAGCACGGGCTGCTGTCAGCTTCGCGCAGCAACTCCGATGCGGTCATGCCCTTGGAGTTTTTCTCGATCATAGGTTTCTCCTATATCGGGGGCCGCCCCCGGAGGGCGGCCCGTCGGTTGTCGTTTAGATCTGCAGCTGAGGCTGAGGCTGCGGCTGCCCCTCTTGGGGCGACCTCTTCGGCGGGACGTAGGTAGCAGGGTCCACGCCGCGTGGGGTTCGCCAGCCGTTCGAGCTGATGCGCGTGATCATCGCGCTGGCAGCCTCGAAGGGCCACTCCCCAACGCGGAGAAAGCCCCTGCCCTCCAGGAAGCGGATCTGCTTCGGGGTGGACAGCCCGGCCGCCTGGCGCTTCTTCAGCTTGTCAAGCAGCAGCGACGCCTTGCCGGCGCACTCGATGGAGTCCGGGAAGATGCCCCGCTTCTCCAGGGCCGCCAGCTGCGCCTCGCTCGCCGGCGCCATCTCCCACGCGAAGGAGGGGACGTAGCCGGCCAGGTCGGCCTCGCCGATGCTCACCTCGTACTGCAGCGGGTCCACCAGCTTGCGCCGGCGGGTGCGCATCTCCTTGAGCTCCTTCTGCAGGGACTCCTCGCGCTGGGCCACCACGTCGGCCGACGCGGCCCGCTCCACGTCCCCCAGCTCCGCCGGCGCCCCGGCCGCGGCCAGCCGCCCGGTCATGGCCTCGGCCACCTCGGGCGTGGAGGCCACCAGGTGGGCCGGCCGGCACAGGTCGTGGCGCTCGGTGTGCCACAGGAAGTCGAGCAGCAGCAGGTGGTCCTTGCCGGTCTCCGGCGAAAGGCGCGTGCCGCGCCCGACCATCTGCTGGTAGAGCCCGTTGGAGCGCGTGGGCCGCAGGACGATCACGCAGTCCACCGCCGGGCAGTCCCAGCCCTCGGTGAGCAGCATCGAGTTGCACAGCACCTGGTAGCGCCCGGCCTCGAAGTCGGCCAGCACCTCGGCGCGGTCCCCGCTCTCGCCGTTGACCTCGGCGGCGCGGAAGCCCCGCTGCTCCAGGATCGCGCGGAACTTCTTCGAGGTGGCCACGAGCGGCAGGAACACCACCGTGCGGCGACCCATGCAGCCCGCCGCGGCCATCTCGTCGGCGATCTGCCACAGGTACGGGTCGAGCGCGGTGCCGAGGTCCCCGGCCGAGAAGTCCCCGGCCGACTGGCGCACGGCCGACAGGTCGATGGACAGCGGCACCGTCTGCGCCCTGATGGGGCACAGGTAGCCGTCCCGGATGGCCTCGGGCAGCGTGTACTCGTAGGCCAGAGAGTCGAAGACCGTGCCCAGGTCGCGGCGGTCGGACCGGTCGGGCGTGGCGGTCACGCCCAGAACGTCGGCCCCGGGGAACCAGTCCAGCACCGCTCCGTAGCTGTCCGACACGGCGTGGTGCGCCTCGTCGATGACCACGGCGTCGAACCAGTCGTGGGGGAACCGCGCCAGGCGGCTCTCGCGCATCATCGACTGGACGGAGCCCACGGTCACGCGGAACCACTCGCCGGCCGACGTGCGCTCCGCCTTCTCCACCGAGCAGCCGAGCCCCGTGGCGGCCATGATCTTGTCGGCGGCCTGGTCCAGGAGCTCGCCCCGGTGCGCCAGCACGAGGACGCGGCCGCCGGCGTCCACCACCCGCTTGGCCACGTTGGCGAACACCACGGTCTTGCCGCAGCCGGTGGGCAGGACCAGCAGCGTGCGCCGCCGGCCCTGCTCCCACTCGTCCAGCACGGCATCGACCGCGGCGGCCTGGTAGGGCCGCAGGGCCATGCCGGCCACGCTACACGCTCCAGGACTGGTGCGGCGCGGCCGGCTGAGGCGGCAGGGGCATCGCCGTCTGCTGCGGCGCCTGCGGGGCCATGGCCTCGGCGATGCGAGGGTCCCCCGGCGCCAGGAACTCCTCGACCTCGTTGGCCTCGCCCTTCGAGCCGTCCTTCTTGGTGTACTCGCGCACCTTGAGCTTGAGGTAGCCGCCCTTGCCCTCAACCTCGTTCCACGCGACCCGCACGCTCCCGTCCTCGCTCTTCGGGAAGCCCAGGCTCTCGAAGAACCTGGCCACCCGCCACAGCACCTTGGTGTTGAGCATCAGCCGCTCGTGGACCGCGCCGGACGTCCCGTCGGGGCCGACCACCGAGAGCGTCAGGTGGGCTCGGGGACAGGGCGCCATCTTCGCCGACCCCTCGAACCGCTCCTTCTCGAACTTGTCCACCCCGAAGGCGTAGATGCCGGCGGGGAGCAGCTGGAATGCGCCGTCGCCGGACGCCTCCCCCATGTCCCAGTCCAGCGCCTCGCCGATGTTGGTCTCGTCTGCCATGTTGGCTCCTCTCTGCTAGTCGAACGGGACCGGCTCGGCGTCGGCCCGCATATTGTCGATGTGCTCCCTGAACGCCGGCCAGTTCGCGGCCACGAAGCCGTCCAGGTAGTCGGCAGGGTAGCTCTCCGCCGGGGTGTCGGCTGTGAAGTTCCCGAGCATGACCGAGGCGGCCATGACCTCCTCGCAGCTGTAGCCATCGGAGGCGCACAGCTGCGCCACGCGGTCCCACTGGGGCGGCATCTTGGCCGCGGCGGCCGCGGGACCGGTCCCCGCCGGGGCGACCGTGGGGCCGCCGGCCCCGCAGGTGATCGTCTGGCCGGGCCCGGCCGTCACGGGCGCCGATGCGGCGCTTGGCAACGGATTTTGCTGGCAAGCGGTCTTGGCAACGTTTTCTGTTGCCAAGACGCCCTGGCGCATGTCGGACACGTGGGGAGCGATGGCCTCGAACCCCAGCGGCGACTCGTCGGGCAGGCCCCAGCGGTTCTTCGCGTCCCAGCAGGGGTGGTGGCTGGCGTACATGACTCGCTTGCCGCCGCGGGCCTTGCCCTTGGCGCCGAAGCCCTCGCCCACCTTCTCCACGATGGTCTTGTAGGTGAGGAAGAGCACCGCGTCGGCCCACTCCTTGACGAGCGGGGCGGTCTTCTTCTGCAGCTTCAGCTCCCAGCGGTCGTAGGCCGCCGCCTCGTCGGGCTGCTCGAACTTCCGCATGGCCGCGTGGGCCGCGAGCACCACGTTCACGCCCGCCCCGGCCGCCTCGGTCAGCTTGTCCAGCAGCCGACCGAACTCCTCGGCAAGCTCGGTGTATCCCTTGCCGTAGCCCGGCGTCTCGATGGAGGCCCACCTGTTCTTCGCGCACAGGTGCTCGGCGCACAGGCGCTCGGCCCAGTCGGCGGTGTCGATCACGAGCGTGGCGCACGGGCGCTCGGCAGCCACGGCATCCACGGCCGACAGCAGCGCGGCCCACGACCTCGGGGCCTCGACGCGGGCGACGTCCATGTGGGCGCTGCCGCCCTCCACGTCGACGAACAGCGGGTCGGGGAACCGGGCGGCCAGCGTTGTCTTGCCGATTCCCTCGGGGCCGTACACGACCACCTTCTGCGCCTTGGGGACGATGCCCCGGGTGATGTTGAGCGCCATCTAGATCACCCACTTCCCGGTCGAGCCGTACTCCCGCAGGGCCTCCAGGCGCTCGGCGGTCGGCTCGTCCGGATCGGGCTCCGGCGCGGCCGCCGCCCCGGCCTCCGGCTCCTCGCCCCGGGCGTAGCTCGTGCCGTCCTCGATGATGATCTGGCAGGTGTCGTCGGACGCCACGCGGGTGCCGATGACCTGGAGCCCCTCGGAGGCGGCCCACTCGCCGAACTCTGCGAGCGTGCCCGGGTCCATCTGCTCCAGCTTGTCCACGAGCACGAAGCCGCACTCGGGCTTCACGGCGCGCGCGATGGCGGCGGACACCTTCAGCTGGTCGCTGCCGCTCATGCCGTCCCAGCGGCGCCCATTGTAGACGAGCTCGCCGGACTCCACCGACAGGCCCGGCAGGGGCAGGTCGGCGCCCTCCAGGAGAGCCATCTTCGCGGACCGGGCGGCCTCCACCGCCTCCGTCAGGGCGTCGTACTCGCACTTCAGCCCGTCGGCCTCCGCCAGCGCGTCGGCGCGCCGGCGGTTGTCGCGCACCTTGGCGTTCACGGCGTCGATCTCCGCGATGTCCGCCTCGATGGCGTCGGTGGCCTCGTCCACCAGCTGCTCCGCCGTCTTCGCGGCCAGGGCCGCGGTGTCGGACGCCTCCTGGAGATCCATCACCATCGCGTTGCGGCGGGACTCGAGGTCGGCCATCTGCTCGTCGATGCGCACGAGGTCGGCGGCCAGCGCCTCTGCCCTGCGCGACGCCTCGGCTGCCTCCATGCGCTTGCGCTGGTTCTCGGCGTTTCGGGCCAGGATGTCGGTCTGGCGCTGCACGAGGTCGGCGGCGCTCACCGGCTCGGCGGGCGCGTCGGGCCACATCTGCATCTCCTCGGCCAGGGCGCGCTTCTGGCGCTCCTGCTGGCCCACCAGGGTGCGCTTGTCGTAGGCGGCGCGCTCCTCGGCCTCCAGGCGGCACAGCTCCTCGCCCACGCCGATGACCTCCAGGAGCGTCCGCGCCTTCTCGGCGGCGCTCGACTCCATGAACTTCGGCAGGTCGAGCGCGAACTGTCCGACGAAGGAGTTCAGCAGCTGCTGGCCGCCCCGGCGGCCCTCCCGGTCGATGACCTTGAGCGCCGAGTTCCTCCCCGCCCGCTCCACTACCAGGCCGTTGGACAGCTCGACCCTCAGGCGCGGGTCGAGCACCGAGCCGTCGCGGTGCGGCTCGCTCGGGCGGTAGCGCTCGCCGCCGAGCGCCCAGGCTATGGCGTCCAGCACCGTGGTCTTGCCCTGGCCGTTGCGGCCGCCGATGACGGTGAGCCCGTCGGGCGCGGGCTCCAGGGCCACGGCTTTGACTCGCTTGACGTTCTCGGCCTCCAGGGCCGTGATCTTCACCTTGCTACTCATCCTCTTCCTCCTTATTTGCGAACTTCTCGATCGCCTCGGCGACCATGCCCTCCAGTTCGATCTCGTCCGGCGAGGGGCGGTACCCGAGCGACCGCATGACGCACCCGAGGGCCAGCCAGCTCTCGGCGTTTTTGCTGGGGCGCGGCTCGCCGTCCACGTAGTCGGTCCACAGCGGGTCGCATCCCAGCGTGACGAAGGCGCGCACGATGTGCCCGGTCTCCACAAGCCGGTCGGCCATGCCCTGCTCATTGAGCCACTGTCCCGTGCCGTAGTCGTATGGGTTCGGCGACGTGCCGTAAACTTCGCGGTGGGCCTCCACGATGGGCATCATGTCGGTCCAGAAGTCCTCGCGCTCGACCATCTGGCGTTGCAGCCACGCCGAGCGCGCGGCCAGGGCGTCGGCCATGAGCTTCTTCACCCGCTTGCTCTCGGCACGGCGCGCCGCCTTCTCCAGGTCATCGTCCGACTCCTCGGATGCCGGTCCGTAGAAGCGCACCTCCGGGCCGCCCCAGCTCTCTACGCATATCCAGCCCACCGTGCCGTCCGGCTGCCCCGCGAACACCTCTGCCACGCGATCGGCGTACGCGCAGGCGCGGTAGGAACGGCCCTCCCCGTTGGCCTCCTCGGCAGTATCGGCGAGCGGGACTCCGGCGGCTTTGCACGCCTCGCGCAGAGCGCCGACCTTCGCGGCCCTCTTGTTGGCCCCCTCGATCTCGCGGGCGACGGTGCGGAAGCCGCGCGACGAGTCGTCCTCGGGGGCGTCCAGCACCCTCTTGCGGTCGTCGGGGTCTTCGAACTCCTCGGCCGCCAGCAGGTGGTCGATGCTCAGCTGCTCGGTGCCCTCGCGGGCGACCTTGGCCACGCGGCGGGCGGTGCCGCGCTTGAGGCGCGCGGCCTTGTCCACCTCCTCGGGGGCCACGCCGACGGCGAGCATCTGCTGCACGCCGCGCGACAGCTCCGCGTCGGTCAGCCGCGCCTTGTCGTCGGTCGCCACCATGGCGGCCATGGCGTTGGCCTCGTCCATGGAGCACACGACGGCCGCGCAGGCGGACACCGCCTCGCGCTTGACCATGGCGCGCCAGCGGCGCTCTCCGTCCACGATGCGGTACATCTGGCCGCGCGCGCTCACGCCGTCGGGCACCACCGTGGGCGGGTTCACCGGCTCGAACGGGCGCACCGCGTTCATCTCGAAGGTGTCGGCGAGCGCGTCTAGGTCGCCGAAGTCCTTCCTGGGGTTGTTGGGGTCCGGCCACATGTTGGCCAGGGGTATTACCTGGAGCTCCATCTACTCCTCCTTGCTCGGTATCTCGTCGGTCACGGTCACGATGGCCCCCGGCGCCACGGCGTCGAAGTGCAGCCAGTGCTGGATGCCCACCACGCAGTCGGGGCCGTCGTCGGGCAGCACGCCGGCGGCCACCAGGCCGTCCAGCACCCACTTCTGGCCGGAGCCCGCCACGTTGTCCAGGTCGCGGCGCTTGTTCGGCTCGTACCAGTCGAAGATGACGACCACGGGCCCCTCGAAGCGCGGCATCATCTGGAGCCGCGCCAGGGACGCCACCCGGCGCTTCGCGGCGCGGGCCATGTCGTTGCCGGCGTGGGGGCTGCGCTGGATCGCGTCGCGCCAGTCGTTGAGCCCCTTCATGGTGCCGTCGATGACCAGGGTCGCGATCATGGGAGCACCACCGCCTGGTAGACCAGCCCGCACAGCGCGGGCAGGCCCAGGAACGCGGCCGCGAGGGCGGAGCCCAGGGCCGCGTCTGCTACAATCTTGTCGGCCGCTTCGCGGTCCGACACTGTGGGGCGCGGCAGTCCGGCAAGACATTCGAGCCGCGCCTCCTTCCTCGTTCTGGGCATCAGGGTGCCTCCTTCCCTATCGCGTAGTCCGCTATCGCGGCCACGCGTATCAGCTTCTTCTTCCCCGACGGTATGTAGGGGATGTGGTCGATCGGGGAGTTCGCCCACTCCCTCATCATGTGCTCGGACACGCCCGCGATGCGGGCGGCCTCCTCGATGCTCACATAGAGCGCCGGCGACCGGGTGACCGCCTTCACGGCTACTCGCCGCCCTCGATGACGGCCAGCGCGTCGGCCAGGGCGTTGGCGCGGACGCCGTTGCCGCTCTCGCGGGCGGCGTCGCGCATCTTGCGGATGAGCGCCAGGGCCCTCGGGGCGATGCGGGCCGCCGGCTCGCCCGCGGGCAGGCCGCGCGGCCCGTCCGCGGGCGGCTCCTCGGGAGCGCCCTCCCCCTCCTCGCGCCGCACGAAGCCCGCCGGCGCGTCCAGGGTCTCGGCGCAGTCCACCTCGCCGGCGGCGTGCAGGCGCCGCATCGACGGGAACACCTCGCAGAACAGCCACTCGCCAGCGGCCGTGCGCTCCTCGGCGTACCTCTTGGCGGGCGAGGCGACCACGCGCCACACGTCGGCCTCGCCGAGCGCCCGCATGGTCTGGGAGCCGAACTCGCCGCCCACGGGCACGTAGGTCGGGGGCTCGGCGCAGTAGTAGCGCATGGTGCCGTTGTTGGCGGTGTAGCCGCACAGGGCGGCCAGGTCGCGGAAGAGCACCATCGGCTCCCCCTCGACCATGACGGCGCGCACGCTGGCGCCGTCGCGCTTGAACGTCTTGATGTCCATAGGGTCTTTCCTTTCTCCTTGGAATGGGGCCCCCGCCGGGAATCGAACCCGGACGCCCGGCTTAGGAGGCCGGCGCTCTGTCCGTTGAGCCACGGGGGCGGTTCTCCTTCCGGGGTCGCTTTTCCGGCCAGCGTTCCCGGCAGTCGGCCATTCGGTTGTCAAGGTGCGGGGCCGCGGGCCCCTAGCGGGGCGGCACGCGCCCGGAGAGCTCGTCCAGGCCCATGCCGAAGAACTCGGCCAGCGTCAGCGCGTTCTCGAAGCTCATGCCGCTCTTGCCGCGCTCGTAGCCGGCCAGCGTGGTCTGCGCGATGCCGGTGGCCTCGGCCAGCTCGGCCTGCGTCAGCCCCCGGCGCGCCCGCTCCGCGCGGATCGTCGCCCCCACGTGGACTGCGTCCATCATTCGCCATCACCTCCCCTCCGCTTCTCCGCGAGCTTCCAGCCCACGCAGACGCCGCAGCACAGGAGACTCATCGCCATGAACGGCGTGGCCGCTATGGCGTTTCCCGTCGCCAATAAGGCGTACATGGCCGCTATGCTCGACCACCAGATGACCTGGAAAAGAACACCCATCGCCTACTCCGCCTCCCCGCAGAACTCCGCCTCTAGCTCGGCCGCGATCTCGGCGGCAAGGGCCGCCGCCCCGTCCGCGGCGAAGTCGAGGCCCCGCTCCCAGGCGTACACCTCTCGGCCAACCTCGTCGCGGATGTGCAGCTTCGACACGTTGCCGCCCCCGGGGAATCGATCCGTGGGGATGCCGAAAACACTGGGCAGGTCGTACACCTTGGCGTCGAAGGCGTGGCCCTCGTCCGTGCTGCCGCTCACCCAGCCCATCGTGTCGCGTCTCCCGATCTCCATGGCCCAGCTCCTTCCTAGTCGCGGAACCGGATACCCCGCGCTGCGGCGGCCTGGTAGAATCACCTCGGAAGGAGGTGATAGAAAATGTCGGACAAGTACTTGGACTACGCCATCCAACTCGCCGCCGGCGCGCTCGCCGGCGGGAAGGTCGATCGCCCCGAGGAGGCGGTGGACTTCGCCGAGGACTGTTACAAGCACCTGGCGCGCCTCGGCGAGAGGTTGGAGGATCTGGAGCAGATGCACCGGGCCAACGGGATCTAGCTCCTCCACGCTCTCACCAGATCGGCCAGGGCGCTCACCATGCTCGCCCTGACCGCCTGGTACTTCTCCCTCTTCAGGGCCTCGGCAATAAGTTCGGCAGTCTGCACCGTCGCCTCGCAGAGGGCTTGGCGCACCGCCATCTCGTCTTGCGTGATCATCGCTTCTTCGCTTGCGTCTTTTTCCATATGCGGCTCCCTTCCGGTCGCCGCAGCGCGGGGTATTCGGTTCTCAAGGTGTCGTGTTTTTAATTCGTTCCGAACTAAAAACAAGGCATATATTAGTCATTCTGAACTACTTGTCAACGATTTTTTGAAAAATATCTTGCCTATTTTGTTCAGTGTGAATAAAATTTCGCTACGAAAGGAGGGAGGCATGAAAACGCAGCTCCAACGAATTAGGAAAGAAAAAGGTTTCAAGAGCGCGAAGGCGTTTGCTGAACACATTGGAATGAGCAAGAACACCTACACCAACTACGAGCAAGGAACGAGGCCTCTAACCCTTGAACTAGCCTGGGAGTTCGCCGACGCGCTGGAGTGCACGCTGGACGAGCTGGCGGGCCGCGAGTGGCCAGCCCCCGTCTTCTCAGACCCCGGCCAGGCCGCCCTGAACGGATACTGGGAGTCGATGAACGACGACGGCCGCGATGCCCTGGTGCACACGGCTAGGCTTATGAGCGGGTCTCCGGACACGCGTATCGAAAAAGATAGGCCCGCACATGATGGAGTACCGGCCGAGGTGGAGAGGAGCGCGTAGGTGAGAATGGAGGGAAAGAGGATCAGCTTTTGGGAGAGGGCGGCTGACTGCAAGCCCCTGATGGCCGTCGGCTCCGTGTGCAGCATCGTAGGCCTGCCGTTCTCCGCTCTCTCCTTGTCAGGCGTCCAGATGCCGGGGCTGCTCGATGCCGTCGGGCGAGCGTCGTTTGTCTGGCTGCCCATCCTCACGCTCGCCACAGGCTTCCTGATCGGCTGGAACTCGCGCAGGTACCAGATGGCCAAAGACAACATCACCGCCGAGCGCATCGCGGAGCTGAAAGCGGAGAACGAAGAACTGGCCGCCAGGAACAAGAGACTCGCCAAGCGGCCTTCGGGGGAGCAGTTCGATTTTCTCCAGGCGCGGCTTAAAAAGTACGAGGACAAAAGGAGAAGGATCGAGCGGACGATCGACGGAATGAGCCCGGCGTGCGCCGCGTTGCTGTCGCGGCTCTACGACGCGGGGGAGGCCATCGACCGCCGCGACCCCTGGGTTCCCCGCATAGACCATGCCGCCCCGTGTCTCATCGCCCGCGGGCTGGTCGTCGAGAGGGACGACAAGCTCGTCCTCGACGCCGATGCGGAGGAGTACATCAGGGACACGCCGGGCCTGGCGGAGAAGCTAGCCGAGACGGCCGTCGACTGCCTCAGCGAGGACATCGAGATGCAGAGCCTGTTCGGCGACATCGATGCGGAAAACGCCCTCAGGGAGCAGGCGTCGGCCGATATCGAGGCCCTGCGGTCGGAGCCCTACTGGCAGAAGGTCATGCTCGCGTGTCTGCGGGACAAGGGGAGGGTGCTGCTGTTCCACGACCCCGCCGTCTCGACCGACCAGCTGGGCACCTTCGCCGAGGGGCGCTCGGAGGCCATGGGGCGCCTCGTGACGCTCGTCACCGTGGGCGCGGCGGGCACGAGGGTGGAACTCTCGGACGAGGGGTCCTACGTCGTCGAAACGTGCCCCGAGCTGCTCCGGGACACCGACTGGAGGACGTTCGCCCCCATAGACCGCGAGTTCGCGGACGACCCTGCCTGCAGCCCGTTCACCGTCACGTGCCAGGGCATGCAGTGGATGGTCAACGTGGATCTGTAGCGAGAAAGAAGGCCCCGCCCGATCTTTGGCGAGACGGGGGCGGGGCCGCAAGGTGAATACCATCCGACAAGCGGAAGGCGGGGTGAATTGTACCATGACCGTGACCGAGCGGGCGCTGGCGGACGGCACGATCGTCTACGACGTGCGCGAGTACGTGGGCTTCACGCGCGAGGGGAAGCCGGACCGCACCTGCGTGACGTGCCGCACGCGCGCGGAGGCCAAGGTGGAGCAGGCCAAGCTGATAGCGATGCGCGACGGGATGCGCAACCGGTCGGGCCGCTGCACCTTCGGCCAGTACGTGGACCGCGTGTTCTGGCCCGCCTGCGCCGGCCTGGAGGCGTCCAGCCGCGCCACCTACGAGCGCGAGCTGCGGCTGCGGCTGATACCGGCCTTCGAGAACGTGGACATCCGCGACATAGACCGCCCGCGCATCCAGCGCATGGTGGACGGCTGCGCCACCGAGAGCGTGGCCCGCAAGGCCGTGGGGCTGCTGAAGACCGTCCTGAACGAGGCGAAGGGCGACGGCCTCATCCTGTCGAACCCCGCCGAGGCGCGGTTCCGGATGCCGCCGCCGGGCCGCAGGCGCGACAACGGCGTCGTGATCACCACGTTCCAGGCCATGTCGCCGCTCCTCGCGGCCGTGGAGGACTACGGCGAGGACTCGGTCATGAAGGTGGCCTTCCTGGGCCTCCTGATGGGCCTCAGGCCCGAGGAGCGCTACGGCATGGACGACGCCGACGTTGACGCCGCCGCCGGCACGGTGCTGGTGCGCCAGGCGTACACGCCCTCCTCGGCGGCCGAGGGCGGCAACAACCTGAAGGGCACCAAGACCGAGCGGGGCACGCGCCTGCTGCCCATGACCGGCCCCCTCCTGCAGAGGCTGCCGCTGCTGGACCGCAACCCCGGCGGTCCCTTCGTCCTCGGGGCGGCGGGCGGCCGCATATCGCCGTCGACGGCGCAGCACCGGTGGGCCCGCTTCCTGCGCTGGTGCTCGGAAACCGGGCGGGACGTGCCGCCCGTCACCATCGAGAACATGCGCCACAGCTTCGCGACGAGCTATCTGCACGCCGGCGGCTCGGTGGCCGACCTGTCGGTGATCCTCGGCCACGCGGACATCAACACCACCCTGAGGCGCTACGTGAGGCCCGGAGGGGCCGACGTGGCCCGCGGCATGGGGGCCGTGCCCTCGATCTGAAGCACTCCCCCGCCGCCCTGTCAAGCGACGCGCCCTGGGTGTCCCGTTTTCGGTCAGATTATTGGCTGTTTATTGGCTAAAGTTGTGAGAAGCTGCGAGAAATCCCAGGTCGTTTACAGCCAATAAATAGCCAATTTCACAATTCCTACATATTTCAAAAACGAAGAAAAAGCCCCTCTGACCAGGCAGGTTTCCGGTCAGAGGGGCCGATTTTCGTTGGTGGAGCCGCGGAGAATCGAACTCCGGTCCATACTAAATCGTCCACGAGGCTCTACAAGCTTAGTTGGCGATCGGAGTTCGGAGCGGATCGGTTCGCCAACCAACGTGGCCGCTCCTAGTCGGTTCTCTCTTTTCCCGGGCCATACCGGCTACGTGCCCGGGAGCATTCCCCTGAAGTTGACGCCTTGGCCGGTTCGGGGAAACACCGGCCTCGGCGATCACCAGGTTGCTGTTAGGCAGCCATGGCGGCCGGCATGTAGTAGCCGGTCTTAGCAGTGTTTTTGCCAATTAACTTGACGTTACCCCTGTTTAACGTGGCGAGGAGACCACGACCTGCTCCTCGTTTCGGACTTACCATGTCGAAACCAGTCGGCCCCAATAAGGGTATCGATTCATTGTAGCCGCCCCGGCCCCGCTGTCAAGGGCGCAAACGATCGCCCCTAGGCCGCGGCCACGCACAGCAGCTCGGCGCCGCCCAGGTCGTAGTCGTCCATGCACGCGCTGCGCCGAGCCGGCTCCTCGTAGGTGCACCAGTAGTAGGTGCGCGTCGCCGCCGAGAAGCCATCGGAGAACAGGGTGTACTCGTAGCGGCCGTCGGTCATCTTCGCGCCGCCCTTGCACATGGAGGCGCCCTCCAGTGTGCGGAACAGGCGCGTCACGTTGGCGTCCTCCCCTTCCTCAACCGGGTAGTTCGCATTCAGGAAGGCGACCCGCACAAACCGGCTGGCCGGGTCGTAGCCGCCGGGGAAACCCACCATGCCGGCACCGGTGCCGAAGGCCTTCAAGGTGTCGCGGGTCCAGGTGACCGGCTCGGGATGCTCGCAGCTCACGTGCATATAGTTGCGCACGTTCTCGGCATGCCAGGGGAAGGGCGGCTGGTTGGTCAGCACGTCCAAACCGTTGTCGTAGACGTGCATGCCGTCAGCCTCGCACTCGATGACGAGGGACTCGGTGCCGTCGCCCACGATCCAGTGCAGGGGAGACACGGCCCACAGGTCGTTCACGGCCTTGTTCACGATGGTGACGTTGCCCAGAGCCGCGCGCACCTCGGCCACGGTGGAGAACTGCGAGGCGATCCACAGCGGCACCTCGTAGGCGGCCAGGTTCACCGTACCTTCCACGGGCTCGGGGGCGAACACCGCGTAGCCGGGGAAGTTCAGCCCCGCCACGGCCAGGCCCGCCTCGTTGGCGCAGTCGAAGTACAAAGGCGCCCCGGCCTCGATGATGGCCATGCCGATGCAGGCGTACTTCGGGCAGATGGTGCCCAGAAACGGCGACGGGATGCGGGCAGCGCGCGGCGTGATGACCACGCCCTCCCCGTAGTGCTCGCACCAATCCAGGTTGCGGCCGAAATACAGATTGCCCTTGCTGTCAGCGAAGCGAACGCCCGTACACATGATGATCTCCTAACGACGAAACGGGAGCGACCGGTCCGATCGCTCCCGTTCATAGTAGGGGCCGCGTCGCGCCCTGCACGGGCCGCGCGCCCCTTGGTTGCCGTTTTGACAGCGCCGCGTCGCCGTTACTTCTTTTTCTTCAGGAAGCTGAAAGAGTCGGCGATCTCGTCAAAGGTGTCCTTCAACTCGGAGGCCACGGCCACGCCGTCCTTGTAGATGGCGTTCACGTCTTTGGTGGCCGCGGCCACGCCCTCGCGGCTGATGCCCAAGTCGAACTCGTCGCCATCGGAGGTGCGCTCCACGCGCACGCCGTCGTCGTCATTGTCCTCGTCGACGTAATAGTATTCCTGCTCGTTGCCGTCCTCATCGAGCAGCACGAATCCGATCTCGTTGTCGAACTCGTCCACGATGACCGCGTACACGTCGCCGTCCTCGATCTCCATCTCGATGACCTCGCTCTCCTCCGCGGGAACCTCCTCGATGTGATAGCCCTCGGAGTGCAGGATGTCGGCGTCTTCCTCGTCCCGCACGGCGCGCTCGACTTCGTCTTCGTCCCAACCGTCGTAGTCCGCCTCGTTGTCGGTCATGAAGCTGTCGTAGGCGTGCTCCACATCGCTTTCCGCCGCGTCTTCGCCGAAGATCTCGTCCTCGTCGCTCTCCACGTCCTCAAGCTCGGTTTCCTGGTCGGTCCACTCGGCATCGGTCTCGCCGAGCTCTTCCACACTCTCCAGCTCTTCGTCCAGGCCCATGGTGGCACTCCTTTTATCGTGTCCGTCCTTCAGGGCCGCCGCAGCGACCGCCCTTCTATGATGCCATCCCACCGCCCGACGCGCCCAGGCGGTGCGGTTTCGTTTCCCTAACGTGAACGCTCTTTCATGACGCGGTCGATCTCGCGCTTGGCATCGCGCTCCTTCATGCTCGCCCGCTTGTCGTAGAGCTTCTTGCCCCGGGCCAGGGCCAGTTCCACCTTCACCCGACCGTCGGCGTTGAAGTACAGCTTCAAGGGTACGATGGCCAGACCCTTCTCGGCTACCTTCGCGTCCAGATAGCGGATCTGCTTCTTGTGCAGCAAGAGTCGCCGCTTGCGATCGGGGTCGGGATTGAAGATGCTGCCGTTGGCGTAGGGCGGGATGTGCACGTTGTTCAGCCACACCTCTCCACCGCGGATCAGCGCGAAGCAGTCGGTGAGCTGGCAATGGTTGTCGCGCAGCGAGCGCACCTCGGTGCCCGTCAGCTCGATGCCCGCCTCGTAGGTCTCCAAGATCTCGTAGTCGTGGAAGGCCCGGCGGTTCTTCGCGATGGTCTTCTCGTCGCGCTTGGGCACGATGCTACTCCTCCCCCGCCGCCTCGGCGTCCGCCTCGCCGCCGACGATCGCGCCGCCCATGCCCGGCACGAAGCTGGCCTCGGCGGTCAGATCGAGGGCGAAGCGGGTGATGAGGCGCACCGTGGCATCCAGATCGGCCAGGCAAACCACCTCGGTGGGCGTGTGCATGTAGCGCAGCGGCACCGAGATGAGACCCGTGGGAATGCCGGAGCGTGTCACCTGGATGGCCCGGGCGTCGGTGCCGGTCACGGAGGGCTCGGCCTCCAACTGGTAAGGAATGCCCTCAGCCTTGGCCGCGGCCACCAGGCGCTCGAACACCACCGGGTTGATGTTCGGGCCGCGGGCGATGACCGGGCCCGCCCCGCAGACGATGTTCCCGTACTTGGTCTTGTCGATACCCGGGTAGTCGGTGGCGTGGGTCACGTCGAAGGCCAGCGCCACGTCGGGGTTCCAGGCATGGGCAGCCGTCATGGCGCCGCGGGTACCGATCTCCTCCTGGGTGGTGGCCACGGCGATGAAGTCGCCCGCCGCGCGACCGGCCCCGGCCAGCTTCTCCATGACGCGGCAGGCCACCCATACGCCGCACTTGTCGTCGAAGCACTTGGAGACGGCCATGCCGTCGCCGAAGCGCTCGAAGCCCACGCCGAAGGTGATCGGATCGCCCACGGACACGAGCTTCTTCACGCGCTTGGGCTTGAGCCCCAAATCGATCACGAGGCCCGAAAGAGGCGTGACGCTCTTGCGCTCGTCAGGCTCGATGAGGTGGATGGGCTTGCGGCCCACGATGCCGCGCAGCACGCCGCTTTCCGTGTGCACGTCCACGCGCATGCCGGGCAGAATGGCCGCGTCCACGCCACCGAGGGCGGCGACGGAAAGGAAGCCGTCGTCGGAGATGTAGGTGACCATGAGGCCGATCTCATCCATATGGGCCGCCAGCATCAGCGTCGGCGCCTCGCGGTCGGTGCCCTCGAGCACCGCGCTCACCGAGCCCATGGTGTCGGTGGACACCTCGTCGGCCACGCCCCCCAGCCGCTCGCGCACCAGGGCGGCGGCCGGCTCCTCGAACCCGGTGGGGGACGGGGTCTCCAGCAGCTGCTTCAAGAACTTCACGTGCTTCTTCTTCATGGCGGTACTCCCGTTCGCTTTCTACCAGTAGCCCTTCGAGTGCTTGCGCTTGCGCTCCGGCTTCGGGGGCCGGAAGTCCAGGGCCAGCTGGCCGTCGGTGATCTTCTCTTGTTTCTCGGCCGGAGCCGCAGCCTTGCGCTCCACCTTCTCGATGGTCCACGACACCGCCGTGGCGCCGAACAGCTCCAGCATCTTCAGCCGTGCATCGTGGGCATTGGCCTTCGTGCCCGCCCGCGCGTCGCTCTCGAACTCGAACAGCCCCCGCTCCCGTTCGTAGGAGCCCTTGGGTGATTGGTAATGAGCGATGTAGGTTTGCATAGACCAGCCAATTCCTCTCAAAAAGGCCAGCAACGCGAAGCTGCTGGCCTGAGATTTCTGGAGCCGGTGACAGGAATCGAACCCGCAACCCACTGATTACAAATCAGTTGCTCTACCGTTGAGCCACACCGGCAAGGCAAAAGGCACCGTGCCTCTCGCATCCGCATATTGTACGCCAAGGAGAAGATTTAGGGAAGCCGTCTCGCCACCCGGCGCAGCGCTCCCGTAGGGGCGGCCTTCAGCCTGCCCGCAACCACGGCCGCTCTCCCTGGGGAGCACCCGCCAGGACTACTCCTTGGCTCCCCACTGCTCGTAGTAGGCATCGATGGCCGCCGCGATGTCGTCGTCGATGACCACGCGGCCGGCCACCTCGTGGTTGTGCAGGCATTCCTTCACCTCGGCCATGGACACGATGGAGGCCACCGGGAATCCGTACTTCGCCTCGATCTCCTTCTGGGCCGTGGTCACGCCGCCCTTCCCCACTTCCATGCGGTTCAGAGACACGATGAGCCCGCGCACGTCCACGTCGGCGGCGGCCTGCAGGATGGGGTAGGTCTCGTCGATGGACTTGCCCGAAGTGGTCACGTCCTCCACCATGATGACGCGATCGCCGTCATGCAGCTCGGCGCCGAGCAGGTTGCCCGCATCGGCCCCGTGGTCCTTCACTTCCTTGCGGTTGCAGCAGTACTTCACTTCCTTGCCGTAGAGCTCCTGCAGCGCCATGGCGGTGACCACGGCCAGGGGGATGCCCTTGTAGGCCGGCCCGAACACCACGTCGAAGTCGAGCCCGAAGTTGTCGTTGATGGCCTGGGCGTAGTACAGGCCCAGACGGTGCAGCTGCTCGCCGGTCACATAGGCGCCCGCGTTCATGAAGAACGGCGACTTGCGTCCGCTCTTCAACGTGAAGTCGCCGAACTTCAGCACGTCGCTTTGAACCATGAACTCGATGAACTCGCGCTTGTAAGCCTCCATGGCCATCCTTTCGCTCCGGGGACCCTCTCATTTTCCATGGCCACCATGATACCCGATTCGACAGAGGGTGCGACCGCGCGGCGACAGTTTCGCGGTTAGTTGACACCCGAACATATATTCGGTTATTATAGCGTACATCCATTCGGGCGAACGGGTGTGCTTGCTTAGAAGCGACCGCAGGGAAGGAGGCCGGGCCGTGAACGTTATCGAGAAGCTGGAAGTGCTGGCCGATGCGGCGAAGTACGATGTGGCCTGCACTTCCTCCGGCGTGCAGCGTTCGGGGAAGAAGGGGCAGCTGGGCGCGGCGCACCAGGCGGGCTGCTGCCATTCCTTCACGCCCGACGGACGCTGCGTCACGCTGCTGAAGGTGCTCATGACCAACGCCTGTGTCTACGACTGCGCCTACTGCGTGAACCGCGCCAGCAACGCCACGGTCCCGCGCACGGCCTTCACCCCGCGGGAACTGGCCGACCTTACCATCGGGTTCTACCGTCGCAACTACATCGAGGGGCTCTTCCTCTCCTCGGGGGTGGCCGGCTGCCCCGACCGCACTACCGAGCTCATGGTGCAGGCCCTGCGCATCCTGCGGGAAGAATACGGCTTTCGCGGCTACATCCACACCAAGACCATCCCCGGCACGTCCCTGGAACTCATCGACGAGCTGGGCCGCCTGTCCGATCGCCTCTCGGTGAACCTGGAATTGCCGAGCAAGCAGAGCCTGGGGCTTCTGGCCCCCAACAAGTCGCGCCACTCCATCCTAACCCCCATGCGCCACATCTTCGAGTCGGTGGCCGAAGATAAGGAATCCCGCGCCCTCTCCCAGCGCCGCACTACGGTGTACCGGGAGAAGAGGATGGCCCGCAAGACGCGGGCCTTCGCCCCGGCGGGCCAGTCCACCCAGATGATCATCGGCGCCACCCCGGAAAGCGACTACCAGATACTGAACCTGTCGGCGGCGCTCTACACCCAGCTGTCCTTGAAGCGCGTGTTCTTCAGCGCCTATCTGCCCGTGGTGGCCGACCCGCTCCTGCCCGCCACCGATGCCGTGCAGCTGAACCGCGAGCACCGCCTGTACCAGGCCGATTGGCTTCTGCGCTACTACGGCTTCAACGTGAGCGAGATCATCGACGAGGAGAACCCCTTCCTCGCCCCCGATGTGGACCCGAAGGCCAACTGGGCCTTAAACCACCTGGATTTCTTCCCCGTGGAGGTGAATACCGCGCCCCTCGAGGCGCTGCTGCGCGTGCCCGGCATCGGCGTGCGCGGGGCGCGGCTCATCCTGCGGGCCCGACGCCAGTCCACCCTGGGCGAGGCGGAGCTGCGCCGCCTCGGCATCGCCTACAAGCGCGCCCGCTACTTCATCACCATGAACGGCGCCTACGGAGGCTCCGGCATCGACTTCTCCCGCGATGCGCTGCACGCGCGCCTCTCCGCTCCCATCGAGGGCGGCCGCCACGGGCGCCGAGCAGACCGGGCCGTGCAGGGCCAAATGAGCCTCTTCGAGGCGGTGGACGCGCCGCCGGTGCTGCCCGAGACGAGCCCCGCCAACCGTGCCGCCCTCGATGTCGCCTTCGAGGCCCAGCGCCGCGCTCTGGCCCAGGGGGCGCTGGCCCGGGCGATGGCCGACGGCGCTGGGGGCGAGCGGCGGATGGCCCTCAACGCAGAAGCGCCCCGCACCAGAGATGAAAGCCCGCTGCACGAGAACGCCCCGCACGATAATGATGCCCGCGAGCCACTGCTCTCCGTAGCCTAGGAGAGCGTCGTGCACCGCGCAAACGCTACCGCGCCCGCAAGCCCCGCCCTGGTCGGCGCATACCCGGCCGGAGCGGACACGTCCCCCTCCGAGGCGGGCAGCCCCCACCACCTTCCCCTCCCAGCCGTCCCATCGGCGGCTTCTGACGGCATCTACGACGAGGTGGCCTACGCCTACGACGGCACCTTGGAAGGACTGCTCTCGGCCATCTTCGCCGCCTACGAGCGCCACGAGAACCCGACCGATGTGGCACCTGCAGAACGGCTGCAGCCGCGCCTGGGCCAGCGCGTCGCGACCATCTCCACCGATATGACCCACGCTACCCGGGTGCTGCGCGGACTGCGGCGAGCCTGCGGCTGGCGGGCGGCCCATGCCGTGAAGCAGGCCAGCTGCTCCGACGAGCCCGATGCGGGCACGGCCGTCTACCGCTTCGTGCGCTATGCCATGGACGAGCAGAAGCGCCGCAACTGCGAGCACTGCCGCAAGCGATCGTCCTGCCCTGGGCGCAGCGGTGCGGGCCCCTGCCCCAAGATGCGGGGCCGCGCCCTCTCAGACATCACCCATCCGGCCGTGGAACGGCTCTTCCGCATCTCCCGCTCCATCAGCCAGGAATGCGAGCACCTGCGCCAGTTCGTCCGTTTCCAACACCTGCAGGGCGAGAGCGTGGGCGACGACACCGGCACCGAAGTGTGGTTCGCCCGGGTGAACCCCAAGGCCTCGGTGGTACCGCTGGTCATGGACCACTTCGTGGAGCGGCTCGGCGTGCAGCCCTTCATCATCTACGACGAGGTGCACGAGTTGGCCGGCGTCTACGACGGAGGCGACTGGCACCTCGTGGCCACCGCCGGCCAAGGCGATCTCGCCCAGGCCCTCCCCGATCCTACGGCCGACGAGGCCCTCTTCAGCGAGGCCTGGCGCACCTTCTACCGTTCGGTATCGGTGGACGCCCGCTACCACCCCGAGCTGCGCCGCCAGTTCATGCCCAAGCGCTTCTGGAAGAACCTCACCGAGCTTCAGGAGAGCCCCGCTGCCCTGCGCACGGCCCGGTCTTAGCCCCGCTCGTCTTCTCTGGAACCGACGCCCCCAGGGCGACCCTCGTTTCGCGCCCCCTACAGGCTGAACAGCAGCTCGCTCGCCGGAGCCGTCAGCTTACCGGGCACCGGGCGCTCGCACTCGTAGGCCAGTCCCACGGCCGGCCCCACGTGCACGCCGATCACGGGACTCACGGGCAGCACGTCCACGGCCCGCCCCACCACCGGCTCGATAGCCTCGCGGGCCCACGCCACCGCTGGAGACGCCGACCCGATATAGTGCACCACCACGCGCTTGAGACCACAGATCCCGATGTCCTCCCTGAACACGTCCACCATGCGCGCCAGCGTCTTCTTCCACGTGCGCACCTTGGCCAGGGTGGTAGTCTCCCAATCGGCCACGGTCAGCACCGGGGAGATCTGCAGCAAGCCGCCGAGCAGGGCCGAAGCGCCGCCGATGCGGCCGCCCGCCTTCAGGAACGCCAGGCTCTCCGGGGCGAAGATAAACCGCGATGCCGCCACGGCATCGGTGGCCGCCGCCGCGCAGCCCTCCAAATCGGCACCATTATCGCGGGCATCGGCGGCATCCAGCACCGCGAACATCTCATCGCCGCAGTTCGACGTGGAATCGACCAGCGTGCAGCGGAACTGCTCGTAGCGCTCCTTACAGGCCCGGGCGCTGCGCACGGCGCTCTCGAAGGTGCCCGACATCTTCGACGACAGGAAGATGCCCAGCACTTCATCGCGTGCCTCGGCCGCCCGATCGAAGATCGCCTCCAGCGCGTGCAGAGACGGTTGGCTCGAGGTCGGCGGTTGCTCGATCATGTCATAGATATCCTCGTAGAACGCATCCACGTCCATGTCGGTCTCACGGTACTCGCGACCATCGCGGTTCACATACAGCGACACCACTTCGATATCGCGCTCGCGCACCACATCAGCGGGAATCGAGGCCACAGAATCGGTGACGATCTTGATCACGGGGGTCTCCTTTCGAAGAGACGGGCCGATGCGCGCCCCTACGGGGCCCGCGCGCTTTCACCGCTTCATCCTACACTATTGGGCCCGAGCCGCCCGCCACAGCGAGGGAAGTTTACAGCCCTGTGAAGTCGAAGGCGGGGATGAAGCTCTCCTCGGCCGCACCGCCCTCCTGCCAGAAGTAGTCCGACACCCCCAGCTCGTCAGCGAAGTCCAGCAGCGCCTCGTACTCCTCGTCGGGCACCGTGTTGCCCAGCTCGGGGCATGCCGCCAGCGCCGAGGCGGCCCGGGCGCTGCCCGCTTCGGCCTCGCGGGCGAGCACCGGCGTGTACTGGTTCATGAGCGAGAGGCGGACGGCGTCGCCGAAGCGCTCGTGCAGAAGGCGCACCACGGCCTTCGAGTTCTCTAGCGCCCCGGGCAGCATCAGATGGCGCACCACCACACCGCCGATCAGACGCTCCTGGCCGCGGTACTCGTCGTAGGCGCAGGGCCCCACCGCCCGCACCATGGCTTCAAGGGCAGCCAGGGCCACCTCGGGGTAATCCGCTGCCGACGAATAGCGCCGGGCCATATCGCCGTCGGCGTACTTGAAGTCGGTGAGATAGGCGTCCACGCACCCCGCGTTCGCCTCCACGGCGGCCACGGTCTCGTACCCGCTCGTGTTCCACAGCACCGGCAGACGCATCCCCGTCGCCCGCGCGAGTCCCACCGCCGCGCGAATCTGCGGCGCGTAGTGCGTGGGCGTCACGCAGTTGATGTTCAGGGCGCCCGCCGCCTCCAACTCCCCCATGATGGCGGCCAGCCGATCGACGGTGATCTCGCGCCCCACCTCCCCGTGGGCGATGCCGTAGTTCTGGCAGTACACGCAGCCCAGCGGGCAGTGAGCGAAGAAGATCGTACCGCTGCCGTCCTCGCCGGAAATCGGCGGCTCCTCCCAGAAGTGCAGGGCCGCCCGCGATACCAGCAGGCGCCCGTCGGCCCCGCACGCCCCGCGCTTGCCCGCCGCCCGATCCGCCCCGCAGGCGCGGGGGCACTCACGGCAGTCGCGCGGCAGAAGGCGAGCGGCCGAATTCAATTCTTGCATCCCAAACCCCCCGATTTGCGCAACAAACGCCGCAATGTAGACATCTGCCCCTTCCTTTTACTGCCTTTCGGATCAATCACGTCGTGACTGGGCACTGTAGCACCTGATCACGGTTTGCCGAAGAAAACTTTTTACCTGACCCTTCGAGCGAAGGAGTCTACCTACCGAAGTTTACTGCGCAAAACGACGACTTAACGATGCGGACAGCCGAATCAAGGCACCCCACCTGCCCACCGCTCGCCTCTCCGCAGCAAGCGGCAGGGCCGGGCGCTTCCGCCGAGCGAGAGTCATCGGAAAGCGAGGGGGCGGGCCATCCCGCGCCTCGCCAGGGCGCACGGTGCAGAATTAGTTGGACGAGTAGTCGAACCCATCGTAGTCGGCGCCGTCGTTCCAGTCGTCATCGTCGTCGAAGCGATCCCAGTCCTCGTCGTCATCGTCGTGATGATGGTCATGGCCGTAGGCCTGCTCGGCACGGGTCCAATCGAGCCCCGCCTCGGCGCCGGCGGCCTCGTCACGGTACACCAGCGACAACGCCGCCGGGGCCATATCGGCGCCGCCGATCACGGCCAGAAGCTCCAACAGGTGCATGGTGGCCTCGGCCTGGGGCAGGATGATCTCGGCATCGTCGGCCGCCATCAGGGCCGCCGACAGCTCGGCCAAAAGCATCTCCACGGTATAGCCACCGGCGAAGCGCTTCTGGCGCACCGCCTGCACCACCGGGTCGGTGCTCACGGGACTGAACAGCGGAATCTGGTCGGCATCTAGGGCGCCCACCGTGCGGGCCGCCGCGTCGTCTAGGGCCAGCGCCTCGATGGACGAGGCGAGGTTTGCCGCCAGGGGCAGCGTATGGATGTTGCGCAGCAGCTGCGCGCGTCCCGGCGCTCCCACTTCCACCACTTCGCCGAACAGGGCGTCCAGAAGCGCGCGCACCTCGGGGGCAATCTCGCTCTCGGAGGCCACCGGCCCCAGCAGGTTGTCGCGCCCGAAGGCATCGGCGGCCACCAGCGAGCGCACGGTCAGCGGCGCCTCCACCATGATCAGGTCGTTCACGCAGGCCACGGCGTTCACCTCGCGGGCGAAGTTCGGCGTGGCCGCCGACAGATCCACGAGCACCGTGCCCGGGGCCACCGTGGTCACCAGGCCCTCGGTGCCGAAGTAGGCGTCTTCCAGCACGCTTTGGGACACACAGAACGTGAGCACGTAGTGGGCCGAGGCCACATCTTCCACGCGGGAGAACCCGGCCTCGGTCAGGCGCGGCTGAACCGCTTCGATGAAACCGGGCACGCCCACATAGGCATACAGCTTCGCCATGGTTACTTCTCCCCTTTCACCTTGCGGGCGATACGATCGGCCACCGACACGTTGTCGCGCTTATCGGAGCCCCAGAACACCACGGCCAGCATCTCGGGGCCCACATGGCTGCCGATCACCGGGCCGATGCTGCACGTCAGCACGAGCAGGTTCGGATCCTCCTTCATGAGCAGGTCCTTCAGGCGGCCGGCGTCCTTCGGGCAATCGGCGTGACCGATGATCGCCATATGGCTCGGCCCCGAACCGTCGACGTTTCTCTTGTAGTAGTCCACCAGCTGCTTAATGCCCTTCTTGCGGCCGCGGGCCACGCCCGTCAGGGCCAGCTTGCCGTCCTCGCCGATCACCAGCAGAGGCTTCACGTCTAAAGCCGCGCCGGCCACAGCCACCGAGGCCGGGATGCGGCCGCCCCGGCGCAGAGCGCCCAGATCATCCACCATGAACTCCTCGTTCACGAAGCAGCGCGCCTCCTCGGCCCAGGCGGCCAGCTCGGAAGCGGTCATGCCCTTCTCGTGCTGGATGAGGGCCTCGTAGATGAGCAGGCCCTCGGCCACCGAGGCCAGGCGCGTGTCCACCAGATGCAGCTCGAAGTCGGGATATTCGGCACGCACCTGCTCGGCCACCACGCAGGCGGCGTCGTAGGTGGCCGACAGACCGCTGGAGAACGCCAGGTACACGCAGGGCTCGCCCGAACGGGCCGCTGCCGTGAACGTGTCGGTCAGCGTCTGCAGCGTCACCTGGGCCGTGCTGGGCTCGGCGCCCTTGCGCATGGCGCCGTAGAACGCCTCGACCGTCGTGGTCTGGAACAGGTCGTCCTCGAAGGTGCCCCCGTCCATGATGTAGGGGAACTTCATCAGCGTGACCCCCTCGCGCTTCACCACGTCGGCGGGCAGATCACAGCACGAGTCGATGATCAGATGACAGTTGGCCATAGCGACCCCTTCCTGCCGGCCTCTGCAAAGACCGGCTTCTTTTGCAAACGCTCCGCGCGGGCGAAGCGTCCGTTACACGATATGGCGCAGCTCCGCCACCAGGGCGCGGCGGCGCTCGTTCAGCCCCAGCTCCAACCCGACGGGATAGGTGTGGGGGTTCAGCATGCGCAGCTGGCTCTCGTCCAGCGTTTCCAGCCCCGCCAGGGCGCGCTCGCGCGCGGACATCGCCGAGCGCTCCTCGCGTGACAGCGCCACCTGGCCGCCACGGGCCAAGGGCGCCAGCAGCGTCTCGAAGCGCTTGCCCGCCAGGCGCTTCTGACGCAGATCGTCCAGCGGGTCCACGATGATCTGGCGATCGTCCACCGGGCGCGTGACGTCGAACACCATGTCGCCGGCGATGATGCCGTTGTCCAGGTAGTAGCGGCGCGCATCCAGCACGCCGGGCGTAGTCAGCTTCGCCACCGACTCGGAGATCTTCAGGCGGCTCGTCCACGGGGCGTCCTTGTCGGGCCGCACCGCCGCCAGCTTGTACACGCCGCCCAGGGTGGGCTGGTCATAAGCACTCGCCAGCTTGGTGCCCACACCGAAGGACATCACGTCGGCTCCCTCGCCCAAGATGGAGTCGATGGTGAACTCGTCCAAATCGTTGGACAGCACGATGCCGCAGTCCTCAAGGCCCGCCGCGTCCAGCATCTGGCGCGCCGTCTTCGACAGCCACGACAGGTCGCCCGAGTCGATGCGGATGCCGGCCAACCGCTCGCCGCGCTCGCGCATCTCCAGCCCCACGGTGATGGCGTTTCGGATGCCCTGTTCCACGTCGTAGGTGTCCACCAGCAGCACGCAGTTCTTGGGGAAGATGCGCGCATACTCGCGAAACGCCGTCAGCTCGTCGGAAAACGACATCACCCAGGAATGGGCATGGGTGCCCGATACGGGAATGTCGAACAGGCGGCCGGCCAGCACGTCGGAGGTGGAGGCGCAGCCGCCCACGACCGCCGCCCGGCTCGCCCACACGCCGCCCAGTCCCTGGGCACGGCGCAGGCCGAACTCGGCCACGGGGCGCCCGGCGGCGGAACGCACCACGCGAGCGGCCTTGGTGGCGATGAGCGTTTGGAAGTTCACCATGTTCAGCAGAGCCGTCTCGATGAGCTGGCACTGCATGATGGGGCCGGTGACCCGCACGATGGGCTCGTGGGGAAACACGATGGTTCCCTCGAGCACCGCGTCGATGTCCACGGTCAGGCGCAGATCGCGCAGATACTCCAGGAAGTCGGGGTTGAACAGAGGGCCGCCGCCCGGAGCATCCAGGGAAGCCAGGTACGCGACGTCCTCGTCGGAAAAGCGGTACTGCTCCACCAGATCGGCCAGCTGGGCCATGCCGCATGCCACCGCATAGCCCCCCTTGAACGGGTAGTCGCGGAAGTACATGTTGAAGCAGGCCTGCTCGCCGACCTTGCCCGCGTCCCAATAGCCCTGGGCCATGGTCAGTTGGTACAGATCGGTCAGAAGCGCGTAATCTACCTTCATTTACTGGACACCTCCCGCACCTTCGCCCCCGCGGGGCGCGCCTTCGCCGCCCTTGTTCGAGCGCCGGCGCCGACGGCGGCGGGGCTTGGAAACGCCCGACCCCTGCCCCTCGCCGGCGGCACGCTCGCCGCCGCGCGGGGCGCTCGCGCGCTGGCCGCCCTCGCCGGCCTGGCGCAGACCCGACGACTTCTGGCCGGGGCGCACCGATCCGCGCTGCTTGGCGCCGGAGCCGTTGGAGCTGCCATTGCCGCCGGCAGCTCCGCCCTTGGGCCCGCGCCCCGTCGCGCCCGTGCTGCCGCGGTTCGCGCCATCGCCGCCCTTCGAGCGCTGGCGGCTGCGACGCGGCTTGGCCGCCGCGCCCTCCTTGCCCGCAGCGCCCTTGTCCGCCGGGGCCGCCTCGTCCCGCGAGGTGGACACGCGCTCCAAGCCGTGCCCGTCGTCGCCGGCAGCCAGCTTCGTGGAGCGGCGGCGCTTGCGCGGGGCCGCCGGGGCCGGGGCCGCCTGCTCGCCGCGGCCGCCCCCGCGGCGGCTCCGGCTGCGCTCCGACGAGCCGCCCTTGCCCGCACGGCGGCCCTCCCCCGCCTTGCGGGCGGTGCCGGTGTGGCGCACCTTCGCGCCCTCGGCCAGCTTGTCCGAGCCGGTGAACTGGCTTGTGGAGAAGATAAGCGACTCGCCGCCGGCGGTGCCGTGATCGGTGGTGGCCCGTTCCCAGGCCTCCTCGCCCACGGTGTTGGGGCGCGCCGTGCCCTCGGGAGCGGGATCGAAATCGGCCAGGGGCACCTTCACGGGCTTCTCGCCCTCCACTTTCAGCGACACGATCTCGCGGGGCACGTCATGATCGACCACCTTGGCCGGGCCGGCCGGCGTTTGCACCGTGCCGTTCAGCTTGGGGGCGCGGCCCTTGAAGTCCTTGTAGGCGTCGAACTCGTAGCGCAGACAGCACATGAGGCGCCCGCACAGCCCCGAGATCTTCTGAGGGTTCAGCGAGAGCCCCTGCTCCTTGGCCATGCGGATGGACACGGGGCAGAACTCGCCGCCGAGGCGCTTGCAGCACAGCTCCTGGCCGCAGTGGCCCACGCCGCCCACCATGCGGGCCTCGTCGCGCACGCCGATCTGGCGCATATCGATACGCACATGAAAGCGGCTGGCCAGCTTGCGCACCAGCTCGCGAAAATCGATGCGCTCCTCGGCCTCGAAGTAGAACACGGCCTTGTCGCCGTCCAGCAGGAACTCCACCGACACCGGGTGCATGTCCTCGTGGGCCTCCCGGGCCATCTCCTTGAAGATGGGCAGGGCCTCGCGGGACTTCTCCTCCATCTCGGCGGCGCGCTGCACATCCTCTTCCGTGGCCACGCGCTCCACCGGGCGCAGGGCGCTCTTCAAGGCGCGCACCTGGTCCTCGCCCACCTCGATCACCTCGCTGGCGGCAATGCCGAACTCGGTGCCGCGGGCGGTGCGCACCACTACGGGGTCGTCCTTTCGAATCTCCAAGTCGCCGGGATCGAACCACAGCGTCTTGGGGTTGAAGGTTAAGTTAATCGGTGCTACCCGAACCATGTAAAACCTCTCTTACGTCGAACAGCAACGCATCGATGCACGTTTCTGGGGATACATTATAGGCAAGGGCCTGCTCGCACTCGTCCACCTTGGACACCGCCCGGGACAGACGGCCCGCATCGGCCTTCGAGAACCGCGCCGTCAGCACGTCGAGCGCGTCGCGGTTGATCACGAGCTCGGGCGTGCCCACGGCCACCATGAGCCCGTCGCGCAGCCACGAGCGCACGAGCGAGGTGGTCTGGCGCAGGTATTCCGTGGTCTTCGCCGACAGCTGACGCTTGTTGCGCGCCTCGATCTGACGGATGGCCGACTTCGCCAGAAAGTCGGCGTTCTCGGCCAGCTCGGCCTCCTGGGAGGCGCGCACCGCGTCCAGCGGCGCCTTGGAGGCCTCCACAATACCCCGGGCCATCTCGATCACATCCCAATCATCGGCGCAGTTCAGCCGCGCCAAGGCCTCGAACAGCCGAGTGCGGAAGGCCAAACGCTCGTTGCCCGGTGCCTGGAGGAAGGCCACGGCCCCGGTGATGGAGCCGCCGCAAGCCTCGATGGCCACCCGGGCCGCCTCGGGGCGCACGCCCGTGTTCTGGGCCACGATGCCGGCGGCCTCGGAGGCGGGAATGTGCCGGAAGGGCACCACCTGGCAGCGCGAGACGATGGTGGGCAGCACCGCCGCCCGGGTGCGGGCAAGCAGGATGAGCACCACGTCGTCGGCCGGCTCCTCCAAAGTCTTCAGGAAGGCGTTGGCGGCGCTGGCGCCCAGCTGGTCCACCCGATCGAGGATGTAGATCTTGCGGTCGGCCTGGATGGGGGCCATGGAGGTGTCGGCCACGATCTCGCGCACCTGCTCCACCAGATAGCCGTTAGCGCCCCCGGGGGCGAAGTAGCGCACGTCGGGATGCTTGCGGCGCATCACCTTATCGCAGCGGTTGCAGTCGCCGCACATGCCGCCGCGCGGCCCGCGGGGGCCCTTGGGGCACAGAAGCGCCTGGGCGAGCGCGTAGGCGGCCATGGTCTTGTTGGAGCCGGCCGGCCCCACGAACAGGTAGGCCTGGGTCACGCGCTCGGCGACGACCGAGGCGCGCAAAAACTCGCGCACCTTCGGCTGGCCCAGGATGTTCTCGAAGGCGTCAGCCACGGTTGTCCCCCTTCTCGGCCCGCGGGTGCCCCTCGGCGCCCTTCTTGGCCGCGCCCCCGCGGCGGCGCTTGCCCCCGCGACGGCGGCCGCGGCCCTTCTTGCGCTGCTCGGCCGCCCGCTGCTCGGCGGCGCGCTCGCGGCGCTTCTCCACCATAACTGCGTCCACCACCCGCACAAGCGCGGCCTCATCGGCATCCAGGGCCTCGCCGGCCTCGGGCAGCACCGATGCCAGCGCGGCCAGAACGGCGCGGAAGGTGTCGATGCGCTGCTGGTGCGAGGCCACGGTGCGCACGCGCTCGGGCTCGGCGGCGGCCAGCGCGGCGAAGCCGGCGGCCACGCGCCGGTGGAAGGCGGCCCCCGCCCGTTCCAGCCGGTCGGCATCGGATCTGCGGCCCATGCGCGAGCGCACGGCCTCCTCGGGCGCCACGAGCAAGATGGTGGCGTCGGGTGCCAGGCCGTCGCAAGCGAAGCGGTTGGCCGCCTCGATGAAGGCGCCGTCCAGCCCGCGCCCGGCTCCCTGGTAGGCCACCGTGGAATCGAAGAAGCGGTCGCACAGCACCACAGTGCCCCGGTCGAGCGCCGGCTTGATCACCTCGTCGACGATCTGGGCCCGGGCCGCCTCGTAGATGAGCAGCTCGGCGCGATCGCTCATGGCACCGTGGGCCGGATCCAGCACCACATGGCGCAGAGCCTCGCCCACAGCGGTGCCCCCGGGCTCGCGCAGGCACAGCACCGCGCGGCCCCGCTCTTCCAGAAGCCGGGCCAGAAAGCGGATCTGGGTGGACTTGCCCGCCCCATCGCCCCCTTCGAAGGTGATGAGCACGCCGCGCGCGCCGCCGCGCCTCTCTGCCATGGTGTCAGTCACAACCTAGGCGTTCCCGCAGCCGGCGTCTACGGCGCTCTCGCGCACGGCGGCGGCCACGGCATCGGCCGCGCGCGGATCGAAGGGGTCGGGCATGATGAAGTCCTCGCGCAGCTCCTCGTCGGACACCAGCTCGGCCAGGGCGCGGGCCGCAGCCAGCTTCATGGGCTCGGTAATGCGCTCGGCGCGGGCCTGCAGGGCCCCCTTGAAGATACCGGGGAAGGCGATGACGTTGTTCACCTGGTTCGGGAAGTCCGAGCGCCCGGTGCCCACGATGCGGGCGCCGGCGGCCTTCGCCTCGTCGGGGAAGATCTCGGGCGTGGGGTTGGCCATGGCGAACACGATGGCGTCGTCGGCCATGGAGGACACCATGGCGGGAGTGATCGCGCCCGGAGCCGACACGCCGACGACGATATCGGCACCGACCATGGCGTCGGCCAGGGTGCCCTGGGCGTCATCGAGATTCGTCACCGCGAGCATGGCGCGCTGGGCGTCGTTCATGCCCTCGTAAGCGCTGCTCAGGATGCCGCGGATGTCGCACATGGTGACGTTTTCGAAGCCGTAGCTCAGCAGCAGCTTGGCGATGGCGATGCCGGCCGACCCGGCGCCGTTGACCACCACGCGGACCGTCTCGGGATCCTTCCCCGTCAGGCGCAGGGCATTGATGATGCCCGACAGCACCACGATGGCCGTGCCGTGCTGATCGTCGTGGAACACCGGGATGTCCAGGGCGTCGTTCAGGCGCGCCTCGATCTCAAAGCAGCGGGGCGCCGCGATGTCCTCCAGGTTGATGCCGCCGAAGGCCGGGGCGATGCGGATGACCGTCTCCACGATCTCGTCGGTGTCCTGGGTGTCCAGGCAGAGCGGGAACGCGTCCACGCCGCCGAACTGCTTGAACAGCACCGCCTTGCCCTCCATGACGGGCATGGCGGCCGCAGGGCCGATGTTGCCCAGGCCCAGCACCGCGCTGCCGTCGGAGATAACGGCCACGGTGTTGCCCTTGATGGTGTAGTCGTAGGCCGCTTCCGCGTTCTCCGCAATCACCTTGCAGGGCTCGGCCACGCCAGGCGTGTAGGCCACGGCCAGATCGTGGCGGGTGGCGATGTCCATCTTCGGGTTGAAGGCCAGCTTGCCCTTCCAGGCAGCATGCTGGGCAAGGGCTTCCTCTGCAATATCCATAACGGTACGTTCCTTAGAACCATCGGGCGAATAGAGTCGTTAACCTGCTTATTGTACCCCAAGGCGCCCCGATAACCACCGCTGCGCACAAGCTACACGCAGACGCCCGGCCCCGAAGGCCGCCCGCCGACGGCCACCGCGGGCGGCCCGCGCCCCGTTTTCGTTGCGGAATGCCCCTCGGAGAAACAACGCGAAGTGCGCTACACTGATTTCGTCGAAAGGAACGCCATGGGAACTGACACCTTGAACGCCGAGGCGGTGGCCGCCGCCGTCTACGACGCCATCCGCAAAAGCGCCACCATCCTGCGCCCCGACTTTCGCCGCGCCATCGAAGAAGCCTGCGCCCGGGCCGAGCCGGCAAGCCGTGCCGAAGGCGTGCTCGATCGCATCCTGGAGAACGCCGACATCGCGGCTTCGGACAACGTGCCCATCTGCCAGGACACCGGCAGCGTGTGGGTTTGCCTGGAGGTGGGCGACGAACTTTCCGTGCCCGGCAACATCTTCGGCGGCGTGAACGATGCGGTGGCCCGGGCCTATACCGACGGGCGCCTGCGCATGTCGCTCGTGCGCGATGCCCTGTTCGACCGCGCGAACACCGGCGACAACACCCCGGCCTTCTGCGAGCTGAAGTTCGTGCCCGGCGCCCGCGCCACCCTGCACGTGCTTTTGAAGGGCGGCGGCTCGGACAACGCCTCCCGCGTGGTCATGCTGCCGCCGGGCGCGGGAGCCGCCGGCGTGCGCGAGGTGGTGCTCGACTGCGTGCGCGAGAAGGCCGCCAACGCTTGCCCGCCCCTCGTCATCGGCCTGGGCGTGGGCGCCACCTTCGACAAGGTGGCGGGGCTTGCCAAGCACGCCCTGCTGCGCGAGGTGGGTGGCCCCGCCGCCAGCGCCGAGGCCGCGGCTTTCGAGGCGGAGCTGCTCGCCGAGGTGAACGCTTTGGGAATCGGCCCGGGCGCCCTGGGCGGCGCTCCCACCGCCGTGGCCGTGCACCTGGAGGTGGCCCCCTGCCACATCGCCGCGCTACCCGTGGCCGTGAACATGGGCTGCTGCGCCATGCGCAGCGCGTCCGTCCGACTCGTGTAAGGAGAAACCGCCATGGCGAAAACCGTCTCCCTCACCCTGCCGCTGACCCGCGAGACCGTCGCCGATCTGGAAGTCGGCGACGAGGTGCTGCTCTCGGGCCCCGTGTACACCATGCGCGATGCCGGCCATAAGCGCGCTCTGGAATGCCTGGAAGATACGGGGCGCTTGCCCTTCGATCTGGAAGGCGCCACGCTGTTCTACGCCGGCCCCACGCCGGCCGCCGCGGGACGGCCCTTGGGCTCGGTGGGTCCCACCACCGCCAGCCGCATGGACTTCGCCACCCCGGCCCTGTTCAAAGCCGGCATCGTCGCCGCCATCGGCAAGGGCAAACGCAGCGCCGAAGTGGTAAAGGCCTGCCAGGAAACCGGCAGCGTCTACCTGTGCACCATCGGCGGTATAGCGGCGCTCCTTGCCAAGTCCGTCACCGCAAGCGAGCTCATCGGCTGGGATGACCTGGGCACTGAGGCCTTGAGAAAGCTAGAACTCGAGAACTTCCCCGCCTACGTCGCCGTCGACACCAAAGGCCGCGATCTCTACCGCGAAATAGAGGCCGCCGCCCAATAGAACCCAGCAAAGACCACCATGCGTGAAGCGCTCGGAGGTGCCCGCTCGCAGACCTCTGAGCGCCCCGCGGAGAACGCGATTCTTAAGAAATAGCTTCCACTTCAGCACCAGCGATACCGGGATTGTACCGAAATGCGTGCGTCATCTTCGCTATTTCCTCAATCGCGTTCGCAGCGGGACAGAGCGCTCAGTGGGCTGCGAGCGGGCACCTCCGAGCGCTTCCCAACAATTTCCTTAACGGCGTTCGCAGCGGGAACAGCGCCCAGCGGGCTGCGAGCAGCCGCCGCCGAGCGCTTCCCGGAAACGTTACTTCTTCTTAGCCGGAGCCTTCTTACCGCCCTTCTTGGCCGCCTTGGCCTTCTCCTCTTCCTCTTTCCCCGGGCAATCGAAGTTCGGGCAGAGCTTCCACGGCCCGCGGGCGGTCTTGATCACCACCAGGGGCGCGCCGCAGTGCTCGCACACCTCCTCGGTGGGGATGATGTCGCCGTACTGGGGCAGCGGGTAGCGCGTGGCGCACTCATCGAAGTTCTCGCAGGTGACCGAACGCTTCAGGGTGCGCGGGTTGCGCCGGGCGATGAGCTGCTTGTCGAGACCCTTGGCCGCGCAGACAGGGCACTTCCCCACCACCACCTCGGGCTCCTGGTTGCTCGCGCAGCTCGGGTCGATGCACTGAACGCGGGGCTTGCTGCGGAACGCCGTCACCTTCACCTGGGGCATGCCGCAGGTGGGGCACTGCTCGGGCACCGCCTCGATCTTGCCCTTGGGAAGCGGGAAGGTCACGTCGCAATCGGGCCAGCCGGCGCAGCCGATGAACATCGACTTGGTCTTGTGGCTCGCCCGCAGCTGCAGGTCCTTGCCGCACTTCGGGCAGGGGCCCACGTAGGCATCGGCCGCCACGGCGTCCGACAGAGCCTCGGCCACTTCCTCGGAATGGGGCATCAACGTGGCCAGCTGCTCGGACAGAAGCTCGCGCGACTTCTCCACCACCTCGGCCTTGGTCACCTCGCCCTCAGCGATGCGGTCCATGGAGTGCTCCAGCTCGGCGGTCATCTCGGCGTGGGTGATGTGCGGAGCGAACTTGTCCAGGGCCTCGATGACGGCGATGCCGAGCTGCGAGGGCTCGATGGGGTCGTTCTGCACGTACTTCACTTGGTAGAGACGCTCGATGATGGAGGCGCGGGTGGATTTGGTGCCCAGGCCCAACTTCTCCATCTCCTGGACGAGCTTGCCCTGGGAGTAGCGGGCCGGCGGCTCGGTCTGCTTCTTCGTACAGGTGGCGCCGTTGAAGGCGATGGTGGCGCCCTCGGCCATGGCGGGAAGCTGCTCGTCCTTCTTCAGGCCGTAGGGATAGATGGCGCGGAAGCCGGGCACCGCCAGCACATCGCCCTTGGCCACGAAGGGCTCGCCGGCCACGTCCAGCGTCACCTTTGTGCCCTCCACCGTGGCCGGGCCCGACAGCGTGGCCAAAAAGCGCCGCGCAATGAGGTTGTACAGTTTGTAGTCAGCCGGCGACAGGTCGTCGGGCGTGGCCTTGGCCGTGGGGTAGATAGGCGGGTGGTCGGTGGTCTCGGTCTTGCCGCGGGTGGCCTTCAGGGGGCCGGCGGCCAGCAGCTCCTTGCAGTAGGGGCCGTAGGCCGGGTTGCCCGCGATGGCGTTCACCACCTCGGCCAGATCGAGCGAGTCGGGATACACCGTGTTGTCCACGCGCGGGTATGAGATGTAGCCGTCCATGTACAGGCTCTCGGCGATACGCATGCAGCGCGCGGGGCTGATGCCCTCCGACGAGGCCGCCGCCATGAGCGAAGTGGTGTTGAAGGGCACGGGCGGGGCCACGGTGCGCTTCTTCTTCTCCACCGACACCACGCGCGCGCTCGTGGCGCCCGCGACATGCTCCATGGCCGCGCTGGCCTCGGCTTCCACCTTGAAGCGGGCCGTCGCGTGCGGAGCCTCGAAGGCCTCGGCGCCGTCGCCGGCGGTGGGGCCGGAAGTCGCACCGGCATCGAAGGCGCCACGGATGACCCAGTAGTCCTCGGGCACGAAGGCCATGCGCTCGCGCTCGCGCTCGACGATGATGGCGAGGGTGGGCGTCTGAACGCGGCCCGACGAGCGCACGTTGCCGTAGCCGGCGAACTTCACCAACGTGAGGTAGCGCGTGAGCACCGCACCCCAGATAAGGTCGATGTCGCGACGCGATCCGCCGGCCGCGGCCAAATCGTCGTCCATGGGCACGAGGTTCGCGAAGGCATGGGTGATCTCGGGCTTGGTGAAGGCCGAGTAGCGGGCGCGGGACACCGGAGCGGTGGCGTTCACCTCGCGGCAGCATGACAGCGCGTCGGAGCCGATGAGCTCGCCCTCGCGGTCGAAGTCGGTGGCGATCACGATGGAGTCGGCCTTCTTCGCCAGGTTCTTCAGCGAGCGGATGATGTCCTTTTCCTTGGGCAGCTTCTCGATGGGCGCGTAAATAAGATAGGGCAACGCCTCCATCTTCCAGCCCTTCAATTCCACGCCGTCGGCAGTGAAGGGCTTCTTCTTTTTGAAGGGGGGTACCGGCAGGCTCGCGGGCAGGGTGGCGGGTACGGCCTCGCCCTCGGCGGTCACGCCGGACCAGCCGCCGCGCTTCTTATATATAAGAGACGGGGTGAAGTCGGGCTCCAGGATGTGGCCGCGCAGGCCGATGGTCACCCACTCCTCGCCATCCACATCGAATCGGTACACCGGGGTGTTGAACACCTTGTCGGCCTTGGGCTTCGTGGCTCCCAGAAGATCGGCAATCTTCACCGCCGCGTCGTTCTTCTCGGTGACGATCAGCTTCATGTAAGACTCTCTCCTCCTTCTGGGCCGCCCGCGCGGCCGATGACATTCGCACGATTCCCCATTCAAGTTTTACGTGCGCGGGGTTCGGGGAAGCGAATGCGCCCAGCGGGGGCGCTTTTCGCGTGGGGCTAAAGGATACACGATTTTTCGCGCCGCACAAGAAAAAACCCACACGGGCGGAAAAGGGGCTCCAAACGAAACTGTCAGGTCCGTGACCGTTTCGTGGGCGTCCCGTAGTCGATTTATGGAGGGGCGCAATGCGGGGTACCATGGGCGGGCGGCACCGTCGAATCACAGCACAGATTCGCCGAAACCGAGCATCGCACGCACTACCGACGGCGCCCCTTGCAGCTTCGCGAGCCTTTAGCGGCCGCCCCTACGTAGCCGACGCGACCCCGCCCTGCGCCTGAGCGGCGCGGCTCTTCCAGGAGGAACCCCGTGGACAAGATCATCAAGGCCCTCGTCGGACTCATCTTCGCGTTCATCCTCCTCGTCGGCGTGTTCGGCATCCTGCCCCAGCTGGGCCTGGGCAACCCCTTCGCCAACTTCGAGAACCCCCTGGCCGGCCTGTTCGAGCAGGGCAAGAACACCGCCGCCAACGCAGCGCTCGATGCCAGCGGCCTGAAGTCCAAAGCCAACGAGGCCCTGCGCAACAACCGCGACAAGATCGCGGAGGTCACGGGCATGGCGCCCTCCGACGTGGATGCCGCTATCGCCGCCCTCGACATCGAGAACTGGGAGGTGACCACATTGCCCGACGGCGCAAGTCCCACGGACAGCGCCAACGTTACTTACGGCGGCACCGATGCCACCATCACCACCTACGACGACCCGAGCGTCGTCACCGTGGAAGCTCTGGGCCAAGACATCACCCTCGCCGTCCCCGACTCCGCCCAAAGCTACCTGCCCTTCCTGGGATATTTGGGGTAAGCGCTTTCCGAACATCCCTATCGTGCGCCCTTGAGGCGTTTCTGGTAGGCGCGCACGAACTGCGAGAGGGTGAAGCACACCGCGAAGTAGATAAGCGCCAGAAGCCCGAAGATGGCGAAGATCTGCACGGTGGAGTTGAAGCTGTTCATGAGGATCATGCCGCGGCCCATCAGTTCCTGCAGCGCCATGGCACCCCACAGATACGACGTGTCCTTGATGGTGGTCACGAACTGCGACAGCAGCGCCGGCACCATGTTGCGCAGGGCCTGGGGCAGGATGACGAGCACGTACATCTGCGGGGCCGAGAAGCCCTGGGAACGGGCCGCCTCGTACTGGCCCGCGGGCACGCTGGCCAAACCCCCGCGCACGATCTCGGCCACCGAGGCCGCTGTGAACAGGGTGAACGCCACCACGGCTGCGGGCAGGGGTGGCAGCTGGGCCACGAAGAACGTGAACATGATCCACAGCAAAAGCGGCGTGTTCTTGAACAGCTCCACGTAGGCGATGGAGATGCCCCGCAGCACGCGCAGCCGCGAGCCGCGCATGATGGAGATGACCGCGCCGAGCACAACCGAGCAGGCGATGGACAGCGCTGAGATGACGAGCGTGAGCCCCAGGCCCTCCAGAAGGAACTGCAGGTTCGTCCAGGTGAGCAGCGCTATGATATCGCTCATTTCCGGCCTCCTCTCCCGCGACGCGCGCCGCCGGCCTGGCGCCGCCGATCCCGCGAGGCGAAGCGCTTCGCGTGGCCCTTGCGGGGCTTGCGGGGGCGCGGATAACTGCCGTGGGCCGGGTCGGGCCACGCCCCGCGGTCAACCCCGTACAGCTCGGCGTAGGTGAGGTAGCGGCCCTTGTCGCTCACCGGCGGCACGAGCAAGGTCGTGCCCTCCATCATCGTCGTCACGCCGCCGGCCAGAGCCGCCGCAGCCGCCCGCCCGGTCAGGTCGTGGGTGCCCGGGGTCACCTCGGCGCCGTCGGCCTCCAACACCTCGGTGGCGTCGCCCGTCACCACATGGCGGCGGCTGCGCATACGGCGCTCCAGGTACACCGCCGCCCGCGACAGGGGGAAGCAGATGGCGAAGTACAGCACCGCGGCCGCCCCGTAGGCCGGCCCGTAGTAGCTCGTGTCGCCGGCGAAGGAGTTGGAGAAGTACATGAGCTCGCCGCCGGCGATAAGGGCCAGCACGCTCGTGTTCTTCACCAAATTCGCCGCCTGCACGGCCAAAGGCGGCAGGATGATGCGCATGGCCTGGGGCAGAATGACGAGCATCATGGTCTGCAGGTAGGTAAAGCCCTGGCTCTTTGCCGCTTCGAACTGCCCGCGGTGGATGGACCCGATGCCGCTGCGCACCACTTCCGACATGTAGGCGCCGTGGTACACCCCGATGGCCAGCACGCCGATCCAGAACGACGCGAGCGAGAGTCCCAGCAGCGGAAACACCGCGTACAGCACGAACACCTGCAAAAGCAGCGGCACGTTCTGCACCACCTCCACGTACACGCGGGCCACACCGCGCAGGGGCTTGAAGCGCGACACCGACAGCATGCTGAAGGCAAACCCCAGCGCCAGCGCCAGCACGAGGGCGCCGGCCGAGATGCCCACCGTGGTGCCGAAGGCGGCGAGGATGTCGGGCCAGCGCGCGAAGAGCGCCTCCCATTTGTAGGGCGCGAAGATCTCCCCCATCACGCACCTCCCCCGCGCACCGGCGCATCGTCGGCCGCATCCCCCGCGCCGAGTCCCGTGCTGCCGGCCGCCTGCTCCGCCTCCACGTCGGCCTCGGTCACAAGCGACAGCCCCCAGCGTTCCTTCAGCGATGGCAGCGTGCCGTCGGCCTCCATGGCCGCGATGGCCGCATCCACCTGGCCTGTCAGCTCGCTGCCCTTGGCCGTGGCCACGCCGTACTCCTGGGGCGCGAACTGCGTGTCCAGAAGACGGGTCGTGTCGTCCTGGTAGCCCAGCAGAATGGAGCGGTCCACCGAGAAGGCGTCCACCCGCCCCACCACGAGCGCGATCTTGATCTCGGGATAGGTGGCGTACTCGGCGAAGTTCAGCGTGATGCCGAGCGCATCGGCCGCCTCGCGCAGCTTGTCCTTCGTAGTGGCCGACAGCGCCACGCCCACGGTCTTGCCGTCAAGGCCGGCCAAATCCGAAATACCGGAGTCCTTCTTCACCAGAATGCCGATGGTATCGATGTAGTAGGGCCGCGAGAAATCGTAGCTGCGGCGACGGTCCTCGGTGATGGTGAAGGTGGCCAGCGCCGCGTCGAGCGCCCCGTTGTCCAGCATGGCGCCGCGGGTGGTGGCGTTCACCCCGGTGAGCTCGAGCGCGTTCGCATCGCCCTTGATGCGGGCGGCAAGCTCCCGGGCCACATCCACCTCCAGGCCCTCCACGTTGCCCGTCTCGGGGTTCTGGAAGCCGAAGCCGGGCACGTCTACCTTGGTGCCCACCCGCAGCACGTCGCCGGCCGGCGCACAGCCGGCCATAGGCAGCGCAGCGCCCAGGGCCACCGCACCGGCCGCCGCGGCTGCCGTGCGCACGAAGGCGCGGCGCGTGAGAAGTCGTTTTCCCATGGCAGCCGCCTCCTACAGTATCTTCGAGAGGAAGGCCTGCACGCGCTCGTTGGAGTCGGGCCCGAACAAGTACTCCGGCGTGCCGGCATCTACCACGAGGCCGTTTTCCATGAACACCACCTTGTCGGCGGCATCGCGGGCGAGGCCCATCTCGTGGGTTACCATCACGATGGTCATGTTCGTCTCGGCAAGCGACTTGATGACGTCGAGCACCTCGTTCACCATCTCGGGGTCCAGCGCACTCGTCGGCTCGTCCAACAGCATGATCTTCGGGTGCATGTTCAGCGCCCGGGCGATGGCCACGCGCTGCTGCTGGCCGCCCGAGAGCTGGTCGGGGTACTTGTCCAGCTTGCTCGTGAGCCCCACGCGCTCCAAGTATTCGAGCGCCCGCGCCTTCGCCTCGGCGGCGGGCACCTTCAGCACCTTCTCGGGCGCGAAGGTGACGTTTTCCAGCACGGTCTTGTGCGGGTACAGGTTGTAGCCCTGGAACACCATGGCCACCCGGCTTGCCAGGGCGCGGCTGTCCACCTTGCGGGCCATAAGGTCCATCCCGTCCACGGTAAGCTCGCCGGAATCGGGGCGCTCCAGCGCGTTCATGCAACGGATGAGCACGCTTTTCCCCGAGCCTGACGGCCCGATGACGACCACCTTCTCGCCCTCAGCCACATCGAGGGACACGCCTTTCAAGGCCTCCACGTGGCCGAAGTTCTTCTTGAGATCTTTCGCGGAGATAAGAGGCTCCATCACATCCCACGCTCCTATCTGGCACGTTGCACCGAATAGATTGGTGAGATTGTAACGTTCAGCTTGCAGGTCGTGGTTTCGCCGCCGCAACGGCTTTTTCACGGCTCATTGACAGGCCGTCACGACGCGGCGATCGTCTCCGTCGCATCAGTTGCCCGGGCCGCCTCGGCCTCCTCGCGGGCCAGCACCGTCTGCATGGCGGCGATGGCGCACTCCATCTGGGCATCGTCGGGCTCGTGGGTGGTCAGGTACTGCATCTGCATGCCGGGCCACAGGATCACCTTCACAAGCGGGTTGTCCGGATGGCTTCCCGCCCACTTCACCGTGATCTCGTAGGAGATGCCGGCGATCACGGGCATGAGCACGATACGCGCCACGATGACCAAGAGCAGCTTGGGCAGGCCGTCGGGCACCCCAAAGCCGGAGATGATAGCGTTTAAGGGGAAGATGGTGTACACCAGAATAGCGATGACCATCACCATGATGAGAAAGGCCGTGCCGCAGCGCACGTGCAGGCGCGGGAACTGCCGGGCGTTCTCAGGCGTCATGGGCAGCCCGTGCTCGAAGCAGTGGATGGCCTTGTGCTCGGCGCCGTGGTACATGAACATGCGCTTGATGTCCTCCATGCGCCCGATAAGCCAGATGTAGAACACGAACACGGCCACGCGCAGAAGGCCGTCCACGATGTTCCAGGCCAAGGTGTGGTCGTCGTACTCCCCCACGATGAGGTTCGTCACGGCCGCCGGCGCCACGATGAACAGCACCACACCCAGCACGAGCCCCACGATCATGGAGATCATCATCTCGCGGTGCCCGAACTCCTCTTCTTCCTCGCGCGTCTCGGCATCTTCGGTCAGCGTCGTCTCGTAGTCCACGGCCTCGGCCGAAGCCTCCGCAGCGGCTTTCTGCTCACCCTCCTCGTCGCCGAAGGCGTGCAGGGCGGCAATCTCCAAGGCCTTGAAGCCCAGCATGAGCGACTCCACGAGCGCCCGGCAGCCGCGCACGAGCGGCCAGTACATCCAGCCGTTCTTATCCTGGCCGCTCTTCAGATCGTGCTCTTCCACGTAGATGGCGCCGCTCGGCTCGCGCACAGCCACGGCCCAGTTGTACTTGCCGCGCATCATCACGCCCTCGATGAGGGCCTGGCCGCCCACGTGGGTCTTAACGGCCCCGTCCTCGGAAAAGGCGCGGGACAGATCGCTCTTCTGCTTTGCCATGGATCCTTCGTATCTCTTTTCGCTCTCGAATACCTCGCTTGACGCGCCCCGACAAGCGGGGCGGTGCCGAACCGCCTACTGGTCCAACGTCGCGCGATCCACGCGCGGGAAGGGGTTGCCGCAGGTCATCTTGCCCTCGGGGCAGATGCCGTGCACGCAGGGCGCGCCGGCGTCGGCGAAGATGTAGGGAGCCGTGGGCCGCGCCAGCTCCAGCATCTCCCAGGCCAGATCGCGAATCTCCCATTGGGCGCGGTTGCAGCAGCGCAGCTCGAAGAAGTGCAGCAGCTCGCGCACGTTCATGGTGATGACGATCTTCGTCTCAGCGGCGTTGGGCAGAAGGTAGCGCGCGTCCTCGGCGGGAATACCGGCCTCCACCAGCACGCGGTAGGCCTCGGTCACCTTCGCGATGGCCTCGTCGAACAGGGCGTCCGTCTCGGGGTCGGCGGCCACACTGGCCGGCTTCACCACAGGAATCTCGCCCTTGAACTTCACATAGCGCTGGGACTGCTGGTTGAAACTGGCGATGCGGTGGCGCACCAGCTGGTGGGTGAGCGCCCGGGACACACCGTCCACGGCGAAGGTGTAGCTCGCGTGCTCCAAGGTGGAGAAGTGCCCCGAGCCCATGATAGTGGACAGCACCGACCGCACCCGCTCGGGCGGCATGGTCTCCATGAGCTCGCTCGCACCCACCGGGGCGTAGCACAAACGGGCCGCCGTGGCGATGGCGCGCTCGGGATCGGGGGTGTGGTACAGCAACTCTACCTGCATGGGCTTCTCCCTTTCGCTCGATGTTTCCCTCGAAGTATAATAGGTGCGCAAGACGGGGCGCCCGAGGGTTCGGCGAACCTCGCAAGGAACCACAACCCTGGCCCATGGAGAGGACGCCTGTGGCACACGACGATTTCACGCCCCTGCTGACTACCACCGACTGGAATGAAGAGTGGAAGGCCCTGCAGCAGCGCCGCCGCCCGCCCGATGACGCGGCCTGGTGGGACAAGCGGGCAGCCACCTTCCGCACCCACGATGCGCCCTCGGCCTATACCGACCAGTTTCTGGCCCTGGCCGCTATCCGGCCCGACGAGACCGTCTTCGACATGGGCTGCGGCAACGGTGCCCTGGCCCTGCCCTTGGCGACCGCGGGCCACCCCGTGATCGCCGCCGACTTCTCCCGCGGTATGCTGGATGACCTGGCCGCCAAGGCAGCCGCCCGCGGCGTGGAGGATCGCATCGAGTGTGTCTGTCTCAGCTGGGAGGACGATTGGGAGGCCGCGGGCTTCGGGGCGAACTGCGTCGATGTGGCCCTCGCCTCCCGATCGGTGGCCACGGCCGATCTGGGCGCGGCCCTGGGAAAGCTGTCGTCGGTCGCGCGGCGCCGGGCCTGCGCCACCTTGACCACCGGGCCCTCGCCCCATGTGGACGTCACGGTCTTCGAGGGTCTGGGACTGCCCGTGCCGAAGAGCTTCGACTACCTCTACGCCCTGCTCGTGCTGACCGAGCAGGGCTATCAGCCGGAACTGCGCCTCATCGCCAGCGAACGCATTCGCAGCTACCACAACGTCGAAGAGGCCGCGGCGTCCCTTGCCGCCATGATCGAGAAGCACGCCGGGCGCGCGGCCGCCCCCGATCAAATCGCGGCCGCCTTAGAACGGCTGCCCGCTTGGGTGGCCGAGCACCTCGTGCCCAACGAGCGCGCCGGCGCCGACGACGGCCACGGCGGCACCGAGAAGGCCCTGCGCCTGCGCGATCCCCGCCCCGTCCAGTGGGCCTTCCTCTCCTGGGACACCAGCCGCACGCCCCACCCCACCTGGTAGCGCCCCTCTTCCGCAAAAGCACCTTTTCACCGAGCGAGATGCGACGCGTTTTCTGGCTTGGAAATGACGGTTTCGGGGAAATTCGGGCGGAAAGCGCCCCCCTTGCTGCGTGCTGATGTGCAGCGACCAGGCGAAATGCGCCGAAAGCGGTGCTCGAAGGGACTTCGGGAGCCTCTTTCGTCCCCGAAACCGTCATTTACAAGCCAGAATTCGCCTTCGCAGCTGCGCGCCATGTCCCGCTCAGCACCATCCCTCCCGCCCATGCGCGCAAAAAAGAAGGGCTCCGGAAATTCCGGAGCCCTTCGGCGTTGATGGAGTATCTAAAGCCTAGAGACGTTCCACGTTGCTCGCCTGCAGCTTGCCGTTCTGGCCCTCGGTCACCTCGAAGGTAACGGCGTCGCCCTCGTTGAGGGTCTTGAAGCCCGACATCTTGATCTCAGAGAAGTGAACGAACAGATCCTCGCCGTCGTTCTGAGAAATGAAGCCGTAGCCCTTCTCGGGGTTGAACCACTTGACAGTGCCTTCCGCCATGATGCTTTCCTCTTTCCTCCCTCCCGTCCTACGAGAGGGGATAGTAACACGGGCCCTGAGGCCCCAGCTCCCCATTTAGGAGCGCCCCATCACTATACGCTAAGTTGCGCGGTTTTTCGCGGGGAATTCCCGCTATTCTGTCGCCTCCTCAAGAAAAGCCTCAAGTTCTTGATCGGTCATCGCCTCCGAGGGCAGTTCGTGCCCAAAAGCGGCGGCCAGGGCCCGGGCCTGGTTCGAGCGCAAGGCGGCCATATCGTCGTTGCCCGCCTCGGCGTAGTAGCGGGACGAGAGCGAGAGGCTGCGGGCGATGTGCTCCGTCAGGTGCGGGTCCACCCCCGACACCTGCAGGATAGCGGCCATAGACTCCGGTGCCAGGGAAAGCAGCGCCTCGCCGTCCAGATCGGTGGCCTCCCCCACTGCCATATCCAGCATCCGCGCAGCCCCGTCGGGATCCTCCTCTCCCGCCGCCCGCTCCATGGACCGCCGAATAGCTCCCATGAGCTGGGCGATAATGCGCATCAGATAATCTTGCTCGAACACAGTTGCTCCTCCAATAACTCCGCAGGGGCGCCTTTCGGGGCGCCTGCCTTCCTCCTCCAAATGGAACAAGCCTCTTTCGCGCCTTCGTAGGGGCGGACCCTCAGGCCGGCCGCCCGACAACGTCAGCGCCCGCAGGGAGGGGCGGACGAAATCGACTCGAGCCGAGCTAACAGCCCTCGGGCGCCATAAGGCCCAAGTGCTCCCAGGCGCCGGGGGTGGCCTGGCGGCCCTTGGGCGTGCGCATCATCAGGCCCTGCTGCATGAGGTAGGGCTCGTACACGTCTTCCACCGTGTCGGGGTCTTCCGCCAGGGCGCTCGCCAGGGTGGTGAGCCCCACCGGGCGCCCCGAGAACTGCACGCAGAGCACCTCCAGCAGGCGGTTGTCCACCGCATCGAGCCCCAGGTGGTCCACCTCGAAGAACGTGAGGGCCTCGGCGGCCACGTCCTCGGTGATGGCGCCGTCGCCGCGCACCTGGGCCCAGTCGCGCACGCGCTTCAGCAGGCGGTTCGCCAGACGGGGCGTGCCCCGCGAGCGTCGCGCGATTTCCAGCGCGCCCTCCTCGTCGATGGACACGTTCAAGATAGCGGCCGACCGGCACACGATGAGCGCCAGCTCCTCGGGCGTGTAGTACTGCAGGCGGAAGGCCACGCCGAAGCGGTCGCGCAAAGGGCCGGTGAGCAGGCCCGTGCGCGTGGTGGCTCCGATGAGCGTGAAGCGCGGCAGGTCGAGCCGGATGGAGCGGGCCGCCGGCCCCTTGCCCACCACGATGTCCAACTCGAAATCCTCCAGCGCCGGGTACAGCACCTCCTCCACCATGCGGTTCAAACGGTGAATCTCGTCGATGAACAGCACGTCGCCCTCTTCGAGGTTCGTGAGGATGGCGGCCAGGTCCCCCGTGCGGGCGATAGCCGGCCCCGAGGTGGTGCGGATGGAAGCGCCCAGCTCGTTGGCCACCACCGTGGCGAGCGTGGTCTTGCCCAGGCCCGGAGGCCCCGAGAACAAAATGTGGTCGGCCACATCGCCCCGGGCCCGGGCCGCGTCGATCATAATGCCGAGCGATTCCTTCACCTTGGTCTGACCCAGGTAGTCGTCCAGCCGCTTCGGCCGCAGCGAGAAATCCAGTTCCAGGTCGTCTTCGGTGAAGGTGGGGGCCACGGCCCGCTCGCGGCCCTCGGCCGTCGCGCGCCCCGAAGACGCGCCGCCCTCGGCCACGTACCCGATGCCCTCTATGTCCAGATCAAATGCCATGGCTGCCTATCGCTATCGGTTTCCCAAACGTTTCAGCGCATATTGTAGCAGCGCGCCCTCGCCAGTGCCCTCGGGAGCGCCCTTCAAGGCCACCTCGGCCTCGGCGGAGGTGAAGCCCATGGAGAGCAGCGCCTCGGTGGCGCCGGTCAGCGCCACGCTGGCCGCCGAGGCGGCCCCGTCCGCGGCACCGCTGTCGAACAGCGTTTCCAAACCGCGCTCCAGCGTGCCCTTCAACTCCAGAATGATGCGCTCGGCCGTCTTCTTGCCCACACCGGGAATGTGGGACACCCGCGCGATGTCCTGGGCGGCGATGGCGTGGGCCAGCTCGCGGGGGGTGTAGGTGGAAAGGGCCGCCAGGGCCATCTTCGGCCCCACCTTTGACACGCCGATGAGCTTCTCGAACAGGGCCTTCTCCTCGTCGGAGAGGAACCCGTAGAGCCCCAGGCCGTTGTCGCTCACCGACAGGTAGGTGAGCACGCGCGCGGGCTTGCCCACTTCCAGCTTGCCCAAGTCTCCCTGGGGCATGGACACCGCGTAGCCCACCCCGGTCACATCGATGTAGGCCGTATTCGGCGGCAGCACCGCCGCCACTTCCCCGCTCAGAAACGCTATCATGCGAACCTCCCCGTCTCGTGGGTCGTATAGCAAATGGCCGCGGCCAGGGCGTCGGCCGCATGGTCGGGCGCCGGATCGCGCTCGAGTTTCAGCAGATGGCGCACCATGTACTGCACCTGCTCCTTCTCGGCCGTGCCCTCGCCCACCACAGCGAGCTTTATCTGGCTCGGCGAGTACTCGCCCACGGCAAGCCCCATCTCGGCGCAGGCCACCAGCGCCGCACCGCGGGCCTGGCCCGTGGCGAAGGCGGCCGTCACGTTGTTGCCGAACCACACCGTCTCGATGCCCACGCAGCTGGGCCGGAACCGCTCGATCACAGCCCCCACCTGATGGTGTATCTTCAGCAGCCGCTCGGCCAGGGGTCTATCGGCCGGCGTGGCCACGCACCCGTAGGCCACGCATCCCAGCCGCGAGCCGCACTGCTCCACCACGCCCCAGCCCGTGTGGGCCAGGCCCGGGTCGATTCCCAGTATGATGCGCGCCGTGCCAGCCAACAGATAAGCCCCACTTTCCAAAATCGGTGGGGCTTATCATAGAACATATGTTTGCTGATTGCAAGCCGGCTATCTCTCAACGGATTGCGAGGAAGGTCCCGGCGAATCACAGGCAGGAAGCCCCGCATCCCGAAGTATCTCCTTCGCCAAGTACTCATCGCTTCGGCAATGAAGATCGGCAACACCCTCCTGGATCAACGGCATCAAAGGCGCGTTATAGAAGACGTCCATCGCCTCCTCGGGCGTCATCTGCCCGAGCCGGGCCATGGCATCAATAATGCGAGCGTACTTCATCTGCAATACGGTCTGCTTTCCTGCATTGCTCACGAGAGTTCCTCCGCCCCGCAAAATCTTAACGCGCGATCGATTGCCCGCTGAGTTCGGAAACATAGCTGGTCGTTGGGCTTCACGTAGGTCAATCGCCCCAACGCCTCGTCTTTGGTTATCTCGCCCGCGAAGTACAAATCGACCGTGGTGAACACACGGTCGTTGGCAATGCCGCCCATAACAACGTCCCAAGAGGTGTCGTCAGCGCCCCCGCGGCATGCCATGACGAAATCGAGCCATTGCTCATCGTAGGCCGAGAACTCGAGGACGGCCAGGGATGCAAGCGCATCTTCATCAAGGCCGTACTCCCCCACATAGGCCTTTCGGCCACGGCGAAGAAAGCGCTGGGCGTAGCTGACTGCCTGATCCCTCATCGTCGTGACGTAGAAGCCACGCCCGAAATCGAGATTGCCACGAGAATGCTCGGTGTCGGGACTGCTCACCACGCAGTCGGATGCATGGTAGACCCTCATGCGACCAGCTTCTTCTCACGCATATAACCGATGAGGTCTTCCATGAGGTAGTCTTTGCCGAAGGTGTGCAGCACATCGTAAGAGGCAACGATGTAATCCTGGAGAATACCGCTGCGTGCCAGCAGGTTGTAAATCTCGGTTTGGCTCCGCCCAAGTCGCTCGGACAAATTGCCGATGCAGTACGTTACGAATTCAACCTCTCGCTTCGACACGAAGACACCTCCTTCATCCTACCAGCAACCACGCTTTATTGTACCAAGGCGCCGGCCGGCCCCTCAAGCCCCAGCCCGTATGGGCCAGGCCCGGGTCGATTCCCAGTATGATGCGCGCCGTGCCAGCCAACAGATAAGCCCCACTTTCCAAAATCGGTGGGGCTTATCATAGAACATATGTTTGCTGATTGCAAGCTGGAATTCGGCCTATCGCACCTCTACACGTTGTACATGCCCGAGTTGGGATAGTCAGCCAGATTCGCAGGCGCGTCGATGGCGCCGAGGAACTTCCCGTCCTGGATGCACGCCAGCGCATAGGGCTCCGCGGTGGTGTCGTTGCAGATGCCCCACCACCCGTCGTGGAGGTAGCAGGCGCGGAAGTCCTCGGGGATGGTCAGCGCGGCATCGGTCATGGAGGCGTCGAAGACCACCTCTCCCGAAGCGCTCACGATAGCCGACCGAAGCGCCGCGTCGCCGCCGGATGAGCCGGCGGCATCCCCGCCAGCCGCAGCGGCGCCGTCCCCGCTCGTCGCAGCGGCCGCGCCGTCCCCGCTGGCCGCAGAACCGATCGGGCCCGCCGTGCGCACCCACAGCATGCCGTCGTTGGCATCGCTGAAGGCGTCCAGCTCCTCGCCCAGCGGCACGATCCACGCGCCGGCGCCCACCGAGTACAGGCCGGCCAGAGACTTGTTGGCGCCGCCATAGGGGTTCTGGCGCTCGGCCTCCACGGCCACGATGCCGCTGCCGCCGGGCTGGTCGTAGTCCAGCTTCCCGCCAATGATGTCGCCCTCGTTCACACTGGCAGCGTCGAACAGGGGCTGGCCGTCGTAGCCGTAGACCTTCTGGTCGTCTGGGGCGTCCTTGCGGTAGTACCCGCAGCCGAGGGAGCCGATCGGGGCGCCTGCCTCCTGACTCGAAGCGAGCACGTTGCCGCTCCCATCCAGAAGGTACTCCTCACCGTGGCCCGCGCGGGCCAGCAGCACCCCGTCGTGGAAGGCGTCGGCCGCGGGCCACCCCGAAAGCGGGCCCTCCTCCGCCTTCCCCAGCTCGAACGCAAGGCCGCCCTGTTCGTTAAGCACCAAAAACACTTTGCTCTGGCCGGCCTCTTGGGCAATCACCGTTAAAACGAGGCGGCCGTCGGCATAGGAGGTCACGTCGCCCGACACGCTGGACTGCCCCGTGATGCCGGCTGCCGCCAAAACGGGATCGAGGTCAACCGCCGCCGCGCCAGCGCTGTCGAAGAGCGCGTAGTGGGTCTGCTCGTCGTGCACGGCGTCCCACTCGGCGTCGTACTCGCTCGTCTCCCAGGTGCCCAGCGAGAAGCCACCCGCGAAGGGCGTCTTAAGCACGGCATCGGAAACCGCCGGCACCGTGACGTTGCCGTACTCGTTCACCAGGGAGAAGCCGTCGCTAGCATGGGCGCCGAACCACACCGCGGGAAGCGCCGGCACCGCCGGCTCCGACGCGGCTGCGGGCTCGGCGTCGGCAGCCGCCTCGGGCTCGGGATCGGTCGCCTCGGGCTCGGCGGCCGGCTCCTCGACCGGCGCGGACGCGGGCTCAGGCGCGGGTTCCGGTGCCGCGAAGGGGTTCGCCACGGCGATGCCCACCGCCGCCAGCGCCACCACCGCCGCCACGGCTATGCCCGCTACGAGCGCCCCGCGCTTCTTCTTGGGCGTCGCCGCAGCCTCGGGCGCGCCGGCAGCAGGAACACCCTGCCCAGGCGCGCCATCAGCGGTCGCGGCACCCGTCGGAGTCTTCGGGGTCGCGGTGCTCCCGAAGGCAGCACCGCACTTCGTGCAGAACTTGGAACCATCCGGCATCTCATTGCCGCATTTGGTACAGAACATGTAGTATCTCCTTAGAACACTTCGATCTCGGAAATGGCGCAGTCCTCGTACTTCGAGCCGGGATACGCGCTCTCCACCGCTATCCGCAGTTCGCTGCCGGGATAGGTGCTGCCGAAGTCGATACGCTGGGAGGTCAGCCCGGCGTCCTCAAGGTCGAAGCGACCCACAAGCTCCCCATCGACGTACACGCCGACACGCGACGGGCGCGCGTTCATCTCGTAGTGGCGGTCGGACTTCTGATACCCGCTCCAAATGGTGAAGCCGCTGAACCCCTGCTCACCGCCACCCGAGAGGGAAATCCACTCGTTCAGACCCGACCCGGAAACGCCCTCGACCCAAGCGCTCTTCAAGTCGCCGTCGAGAACATTCGACGCATCGTAGCCGCTCGTGTTTACCTCGTCCACAGGCAGCGCGCTGCTCGCCTCGGCCGATGTGATGCCCTTGAAGGCCACGGGCTCGACGGCCTCCTCGGGAACCGCAGCCTCGGGCTGGGTCTCCGCCTCATCAGCCTGCCCGCCCTCGGAAGAGCCGCGCTCGGCCTCGGGAGAAGCGCCGCTCTGGCCCTTCGCCGACGTTTCGCCAGCTGCAGCCGTCGCGCCCCCATCCGCAACCTCGAAGGCAGCCGGGACGCCGCCGTAAATCAGCTGGGAGTCGGCCCGATCCTCCGCGAACGCGCGGAAGGGGTTCCAGAAGTACGGATCGAGGCAGGCGGACAGGATATTGTCGATCTGCGCGAAACGCGGCGCGTCGTAGTCCTCCTCCAGGGTGACGAACCGCTTGTAGGACAACGTGCACTCCCCCGACTTCGCAGCCCCGTCGCTTGCCGTGTCCCCGTATTGCGGCTGCCACTTCACCAAGCGGCCTCGGTCGTCGTACTCGAACGACGTGGAGGAGACGGTCGGAAAGCTCCAGTGCATGACGCCCGTGTTCGCCTCGACCTCGCGAACCGCGTCGGACAGCGTGCCGGAGTCGGTATAGGACATCGTCTGCGCATAGGAGCCGTAGTGCCCCCAGCGGTACGACACCCGAACTGGCTCGCCGTCGCCATTGCGCTCCACGCCATAGGCCTTCGCTTCAAAGGAGTCGGCGTCAGGGCTCGATACCGACGATATACGTCCATCATCCCCGTAGGCGACGACCAGCACGGAATCATTGCCGCCCTCGTAGCGGTGGCTCCACGAGGCAAGGCGGCCGTCAGTGTCGTACGAGAAGACGAGCGTGCTCGCGCCTCCCTGGCCTACCACCACCCGGCACGTCTCGGGCAGCCCGTTGGCGCCGTATCTCACCGTGTACCTGTCGCCCATATCGGACGATGCCTGGGACAGGCGCCCCGCCTCGTCGTAGGAGACGTCCCAGTGGACGGCCGGCGAGCCGTTGGTCCCGCTGTCGTCCATGGCCACGAGGCGCCCTGCCTCATCGTAGGAGTACTCGTAGCGCTCCTCCTGGTCGTACGGGTACGTGGAAAGGGCGATGAGCCTGCCGGCATCGTCGAACTCGCCCTCGGCGCGCACCTCATAGCCCTCGATATCGCCCAGATCGGGAACCGCTCGCGTAAACGAGCTGACAGCCCAATGCTCATGCAGGGGCGTTGCGTCCAGGCTATCCAACCGTACGGCATCGTCGACGAGCAGCTCGGACAGGACGCCGTTATCTGACAAATCGAGCGCCGTCAGGGCGGTTCCCCTCACGTTGAGCGACGCCAGGCCGGTGCATGCGCCCAAGGCGAGCTCGGGCAGGGGACTTCCTTCCAGGTCCAAGGTCTCCAGAGCGGGCGCTCGGGAAAGATCGATGTTCGCAATCTCGGCATTTGGCGCTAAGAAGACGCGCAGAGCGGGCTTTTCGCCCAAGATCACCTCGGCCAGCTGCACGCACCCCTCAGCTGAGAGTGACTCCAGGGCCGTGCAATCGGCGACGTCGACCGAGCGCAGGGCCTCGCCCGACAGCGCCAGGGCCTTCAGGTTGGGGAAGATGCCCAGCCCTGCCACGTTCGAGGCACCGTCCACGGAGAGCGACTCAACGGCCGCCGCCTCGTCGCGGGCCACCTTGCCATCGCCATCGGGATCGACCTGGTCCAGGATCGCCTGCCTCAGGACCGGATCGGGAAAGCGGCTCTCGTCGATGTCGTAAGGAGCAAAGAAGACCGCCCAGATAGCGAAGGACACACCCGCAACCGCGACCGCCGCCGCAGCGATGACCGCGACCATCTTCACCTTGCGGGGAGACAGCCGCGCGCCGGAACTAAGCGCCGCAGCACCCGTCGGAGCCTCCGGTGTTGCGGCGCCCCCGAAGGCAGCGCCGCACTTCGTGCAGAACTTGGAACCATCCGGCATCTCGTTGCCGCATTTGGTACAGAACATGGGCACCCCCCCTTACGCCTTCGCCTGGCGGGAAATGAGCACGCACACGATGGCGGCAACAGAGGCCATGCCGCACACGATGGCGTTCGTCGCCCCGCCCGAGGCGGCCAGGCCCGCCGACTCCAAAACGCCGTAGGAAACGAAGGCCCAGGCGAGGGCCTCGGCCGCCAGAAGCCCGGTGCCGATACCCAGCACCAGGCCGTTGCGGCCGCGGGTCGCCAGAGCGCACACGACGCCGGCGACGACCACGAGGCAGGACGCAGCCCAGCGCACCATCGCCCCGAACAGCGCCTCCGCCGGCTTGCGCGACCCCTGGGGCTCGGCGAGGCTGATGGCCCGCGCGCGGCCCGACGCCGCGGCCTCGGCGGCCTCCGCCGCATCGGCTATCTGTGCCTCGGCGTCCAGATAGGTCGTCGCCGTGGCCGCCAGTTCACCGAACTGGAACGGCGCGTAGCTCTCCTCGAACTCGGGCAGCGACACATCGGCACCGGTAAGCCCGGCGATGAGCTCGGCGCCGCCCGAGGCGTAGCCGCTCGCGGTCACCGCCGCGGAGCTGGTGGTGAACCACGGCATGAGGGCGAACAGCAGGGCAACGGCGGCCGCTACGATGGCGGCGATACGCAGAGGCGGAAACGCTCCCGCGGCCGACGGGGCCTTGAAGACCGCAGGCGCCGCCGCAACCGGCCCCCTCGCGCCCGCAACGGGGGCAGAAGCCGGCACCGCACCGAGCTGGGCGCCGCATTTGCCGCAGAAGGCGCTGCCGTCGGGCAGCTGGTTGCCGCACTGGGGACAGAACATGGCTACTCGCCTCCCTTCGGGGCGCCCGCGCCGCCGGGCGTCACGGTCGCGCCGCCGTCGCCGCCCGCCTCCACCAGCTCGGACTCGCCGATGCCCGCATTCTCCGCCAGATCGGACTCGCCCACTCCGGCACCGTCGCTAACCGCGGGCGCCGCCACCTTGGCCCCGCAGCTCATGCAGAACATGTCGCCTTCGCCGAGCGGCGCCCCGCAGCTCGCGCACGCAGGTCCGGCCGCGTGCGCGGGAGTCGGCGCGGCGGGCGCCTGGGCCCGGGCTTTCTCGGCCGGGGTGCCGCAGCCGGCGCAGAACAGGTCGGCGCCGGTCATGTGCGCCCCGCACACCGCACAGGCAAAGCCCGTGGCGGCGGTCGCCGCAGCCGCGGCCTGCTCGTCGATGGCCGCAATCTGCCGCTGGCACTCCTCGCGCTCGGCGTCGATGCGGGCGATGCCGTCGTAGAGCGCCTCGCGACCGGCCGTGAGTGCCGCGTCGCCCCGCGTGGCCTCGTACAGGCTCGCCCCCAGCTGAGCCGCCAGGTTCTGTCGCTGGCGGTTCAGCTCGCCGATGCGAGCGTTCAGCTTGATCTTGTCGGCGCCGCGTCCCGCGGCCGCCGTCCCCCGGTTCACCGCCGAGGTCACGTTGTCCAGAAATCCCATGGTCGTCCTTTCCTTACTCGATCCTTGCATCTATCTCACTAACATGCCAGGCATTCCCGCCAGGGGACACCGAATACCGCATAGAAGTAACGGTCCATCTTGCATTGCAGAAAACCCGCCGCATCGCCTCGGGCCAGGGTGCCGCGCCAAGAGGCATAGGATCGCGCTGCATCCCCATAGCTGATGCGTCCCTCGCCTATCATGCTCCGAAACTTCCGCAGTCGTCTTTTTTCGCGTTTGAGGCCCTCGGCGCACACTCGGCGGTGCACCCGTCCCCGCTCGTCCAGCTGGAACCGCGTCTTCAGAAACACGAATGGCGCTGTCGCGGGCACCATACGGAACTTGCGCGGGTTCACCGCAATACCCAGCGCCGCGCATTGCTTCTGGAACGCAATGGCGAACCGCTTCATCTCATCCCAGTCGGCGAACAGAGCGTAACCGTCGTCCATGTATCGGCCGTAACCGCGCACGCGCCACGTCTCCTTCACCCAATGGTCTATGCCGCTGGGGTAGAAAATAGCCCCGGTCTGGGAGGTTTGGTTGCCCAGGCCCAAGCCGCGTTCCTCGCTGCGCAGAAACAGCTCCACGAACCGCACCAGCGGCGGATAGCCCAACGCGCCGTCCATCATCGCCACCAGCTTGTTCACGTCTATGGACTCGAAGAACTTCGAGAAGTCGAACAGCAAAATACCCCCGACCGCGCCATGGCGACGGTAATGCTCCCGCAGGTGCCGTTCCAGCCTATCGAGCGAGAACGACGTCCCCTTCCCCTTCAGGCTCGCGCCGTTGTCGTAGATGAGCGTCCGGCGCACAAGCGGCACCAGCACCGTATCGCACAGCGCTCGCTGCACCACGCGGTCGCGGAAGGGCACTGCGCTGATCGAGCGCGTTTTGCCTCGCTCGCTCACCGTGAAGCGCTTGGCCTCGCCGGGCGCATAGGCGCCGGAAAGCCACATCTGGTGCAGGCGGGCGCACTGCAGCACGCGGTTCAGGCAGAATCCCTGCACATTGCGCTTCCAGGCAACCCCTCGCTGACAATGATGCGAGGCATCCACCAGCGAGCGCAGCGACAAGGCGGCGTCCAAGCCGCCCGCCGCCAAAATGGCATCGCGCCTCCGCGCTTCGCGCGACATCCGGCGCCGCCGGTAACGGCGCTCGCGGCGCTCCTCGCTTCTCAAAGCCATGCCTCCTCTCGATCTGACTGGCCGCCCGAAGGCGGCAGCGTTCTCATAGGGCCCCGCAGGCAGCCCTGGCACCGAAGGCCCTGCCGTATCAGGCCGCCCCTGGCAGCTGGGCATGAAAGGGCGCTCGGGCACGGCCGCGCCCCCATGCAAGCAGCGTTCGCCCACCGCCGTCGGGACCCATGGTTTATCCGCCGCAGCGGAAGGGATGCCTCCTCCTTCTGTCCGTTCATCCGTGTTCGCCGCAAGGCGGTTACTGAGCCGTCCATGAACAGAATCCGGGAACCACGCCATTGGAATTGCTGGCGTTGTCGTTGTTGTTCGGGTTGCCGTCGGAGTTCACGTTCTGGAAGTTGTCCGAGTTGTTCGGATTCGGAGAACGCTCCCACCAGTTGTTCGGCGATCAGGATGCACCCCGGAAAACCGGCCTGGGCCGGCATTTCCCAAAAATCAGGTATCGAAGAGCCCCAGCTGGGCCGACACGGCCGCCGCACTCTCCTTGGCGTAGTAGCCTCCGAAGCGCTTTTTATCGGAGGCCATCACGCCCTTCACGAGCTTGAACTCCCGATCGATGGACTCCACCCAGCGCAAGTAGCTCGCCTGCGAGATACACGCGCCGCCGCCGTCCTCGCGAGAGGGAAAGCGCTCGAACATCTCATCTACGTAGCTGGCGAGCACCTGAGCGTAGCAGTAGGCCTGGTTCAGGTGAAACCGCCGCAGGTCGGCATCTACCGCGCAGGTGACGTAGATGCTGTTGGCGGCCTTGGCGTGCTCGAGCACCCGAGCCGCCGCATCCACGGTGCGCTCAGTCAGCAGGAACATCCAGCGCTTCGGCAACTTCATAGCGCAGTCCAGGGTAAAACTGTACAGCCGCGCTGCGTTGTACACGTATTCGACGTTTGAAAGTTCTCTCTTCGATGGGGGTACGTTGCTCATCGCAAGCCCTTTCCGTCCCCCCCCCCATGCCATATAGGCATGGGGGTTTAGATTGCAGGATGGTTTATAGACAGAAGCCGGGAACCACGCCACCGGAATTGCTGGCGCCGCCGTAGCTGCCCGGGTAGCCGTCGGAGTACACGCCCTGGAAGCCGCCCGAGATGCCCGGATTCGGAGAACGCTCCCACCAGATGATCGGCGAGTTCTGGTAGTTCTTGACGAGGATCGGGTTTTCGATGTTTTCCCAAACTACATTCGTATCGCGATACAACTTGTACTGAGAGCCCTCGGCATTAAAAACTGGAGCATCAGACGAAGCATCATCAGGAAGCCATCCCACGAGCTCCGCGAAGGAGGGCAGCCACAGCGAGTCAGAGGTGGTCGTCACCGCCGACACGTCCTGGGTCTCGCCCGCGTTGTTGGTAAGCTTGTCCACGGGAGCAACGACCTTCTTTAAATCCTCGGGGAGCAGCGCCATGCCGTCGCCGTTCAGGTAGGCGCGCATCTGCGAGGCCTCCCAGCCGCCGGCATTGGTCATCTCAGCGTTCATGGGCATCTCCCCAATGCACTCGCCGAATATGAAGGTGATGCCGGCCTTGCCGCCAGCGGTCTTGTCATCGTGGGCGAAGCCGACGATCTGGACGGGCACCGTCATGTTGTTGGTAAGCGTCACCAGCTTCACCTGGGTGCCGTCCAGCTTGCCCTCGGGCGTACACAGGTTGTACTTCTTCGCGACCTCGATGGCTGCCGCCTCGTCGCCGGCCGCGCCGATCTCATCGGAGATCTGCGACAGCTCGTCCCACGTGTAGGCCTCCACCGCCGACTTCACCGTGGCGGCCTCGCCGCCCTGATCGCCCGCACTCGTTGCGCCCGCAACGTCGCCGTCCGCGTCGCCCGCGCCCTGGCTTGCCGCCGGTACGTCCACGGCCTCCTTCGGCTGCACGCCCGCCAGCCCGAACCAGTTCGTCGCGAACCCAGCCACGAGCACCACTACGACCACGGCCGCAGCCGCAATGATGCCGACCTTCGCGCCGCCCTTCTTAGGAGCAGGCGCGCCGACTCCGGCACCGGCGGCCGCGCCCTGAGCGCCCGCCTCGGCCCGAGCCACCCCGCCCACCGGAGCACCTACCGACGCCCCACACTTCCCGCAGAAGGCCGACCCCTCCGCAACCTCGTTTCCGCACTTAGGACAAAACATGATTACCTACCTTTCTTTTACGATTCCGTTCTCTTTAAGTTCAGGCCCCCAGAGACCCTCCGATAAGACTATCAACCGTTAGAACAAGAGCCGTTACGCCAAACAGCGCTACTGCAAGCTCAAGATATTCATCATGAAACCCCTTCTCATTCTGCGTCGCACCCTTTTTCTTGCTCTCAAAGAATTTGGCGCCGTAGAGGGCGATGGTCAGAACGCCCAACGCTGCGAGAACAATCATTGCAAGACACTTAATCAAGCTGAAACTTACTAGCCCGAACAACGCGAACAAGACAAGCGTTGCGATCACGCCCAGAACGATCTTGACAAGGGTCCCCTTGCTGGACGCGCTTTCATCGCGACTAACAATGACAAATATCGCCGCCGCAAACGCCGCAAAACACAAGAGGGGGACTATCGAAACCCGTAGGTCGCAATTTGTGCAGACGCAGAGCAGGTCAGGAAAGGGAAGGATTGACACAAAGGCGTGCACGGTCATTTCGGTTGCCAAGAAGAGAGTTACACATAGAGTCACACTGGCAATTATCGATTCAATCGAAACCGACTGTTTCTTGCCCATCAGAAGGGTTCCTTTCCGCCCCAAAGCGCAAAGGAACCCAAGCACCCTTGGGCTTTAAGACTTTCTATTCGGTTGTATCTCCGTGATTGCTGCGGGAACCTGCCCCGCGAAATTACTGCCCTAAAGCGCGGCGGCCTACGCCGATTTAACGGTGAGACCCCCCCCAGACATGTGTATGTGCGCTTGGTTAACAGCATGAGCGCAAGTGTATCACAAGTTGGCAACACCGCACGACGATTTCCGCTGACAGGAACGCAGAACGCGCATCGAGTGGCGAATGCCGCCAGCAAGCCGCAAGCCTTCTGAAGCTATTCGCCCTCCATGCCAAGAATCTTGCCGAATCCGATATCGACGAGAAAACCAACCACCTCGTCGGAATAAGCGATAGCCTCGCGAGCGTCCTCGGCGCTTATCTCGAAACCCGCAGGATAACGAGCCATGGTGACATAGGCTGACAGCTGCGCAGCATGATCAAGTATTTCCTCTGGAACTTCAATTTCCTTCGCCTGAGCCACAGCCTCGACAAGATCGTCAATCTGATGGGTGCGACCATAGCTTCCCAGAACCTCCAAGGCAACTGCTTTGGCATATTTCTCGGCACGTTGTTGCGCATGGAAAGACGCCTGGCCACCGAGATAATCAGGATCGGAGTTCATGAGAACGGAACAGGCGCGGGCATCACGTTCGGCAGCGGCTACGAGCTCTTGCGCATTGCTAAGCTGCATAGATGGTCACGCCCTTAAGATACACTTCTTGCTCCACCGACCCCGCCATGGCTCTTCTCTGTCGGTAATCGCCGACGCTCGCTGCGATCACGTCGCGCTTGAGCCCTCGGCGTCGCGCCGGTGCGGCAGCTGCCGCCGCGCATGCCATGGTCGTATGGAGACGATCCCGTTCGTACCCATCGACGAGTACGAAAAGATCCAAGTCGCTGTCGGAAGAATAAGTGCCGTCGGCGCGAGAGCCGAAGAGAATAAGCTCGCGCACACCGGGCACGCGGCCCGCAATGGCCGAGGCCAACTCTTCTATCAGCCCATCGGAAATGCCCACCGGGTGAGCGGGCGTCCGTATTGCCGAGTTTTCCACCACGCCTCCTCTCGCGCTCCAAATGCTCACCGCCAGTGTAACACGAGAGCGGCCCGATGGCCCGAGCGGCCACCGCGGCGCAAGAAAACAATTTCCCAATCTGGAGCGTACTTACAGGCGCAGGCCCATGCCGCCTTCCGGGGTGAGAGTCTCGCCGCTCATGAACTTGAAGTCGGGGTTCGCGAGCTGCACCACCAGCTAGCCGCGATCGTCTCCGTAACGCTCGCGCACGTAGCGCTCTAGAGCCTTGAAATCGCAGCAAACCGCGGCCATCTGCGCGTCCTCTCCAGACGTGGCGGTGCGGTACACGTGGAGCGCCTTGGATTTAATCCGTCGCGCATGCTTGTTGCAGTATGCTAGCTCTTCGATCAGCAGTCGCTTGCGCTTCGGATCTTCTGCCGAGAAGTCCTTAATCACCTGGAGACCCTTCGGGATGGGAAACATGAAGCTAAACCGCACGCACCCCACCAGCTTGCCTTTGGAATTCTTGATGATGAAGTTCGTCTTCTGCTGGCGCTTAAACGAAGATATGGGCGCGAAGTACTCATGGCCCGCAATTTCGAAGAGCACACCGCAGGCGAACTTGTCGTGCGTCTCGTATTTGATGTTCGGCACTTTCGGATCGACGGCCTGCAGCGCCTCGATGTAGTCCGGATCAACCGTATAGAAGTTCATCTCCTTCATGCCAGCCCCTTCCCCCTGTACCAAGCGAGCGGCCCGACCGAAGCCGAACCGCTCTGCTTACCAGCCGCTCTTATCGGTGGCGGAACACCTTGCATAAACCAGCCGCTCTTATCGGTGGCGGAACACCTTGAATAAACCAGCCGCTCTTATCGGTGGCGGAACACCTTGAATAACCCAGCCGCTCTTATCGGTGGCGGAACACCTTGAATGACGCTAGTGTGCTGTAATACAAGCGAGAAATCAAGGGTGTTTCCGAAAACCGTCGCAGCATTCCACGGAAAGATGCTGCAGGTTTCCCGGGAACACGCCTACAGGCGCAGGCCCATGCCGCCTTCCGGGGTGAGAGTCTCGCCGCTCATGAACTTGAAGTCGGGGTTCGCCAGCTGCACCACCACGCGCCCGATCTCGGTCTCCACGTTGCCGTAGTGGCCCATGGGAGGCATGTGCACGTTGGCCTCGAAGGCGTCGGGGTAGGCCTCCTGGAAGTTCTCCGAGGTCTTCTTTGCGGCATTGTCAAGCTACCCTGCCCAAAAGTACCGCCGCGTCCTCACATTTCCATCAGTCTCCGCAAGCCCATCCGAAGCGAGGCCCTTCAGGTACTTCGCTGCAGTTTTCGACGTAATGTGCAACTCAGCGGCCACATCACCCGCCGAGAGCGCCCCTCTTTCTTCCAAGAGAGCAAGAACCGCGAGTCGCGTACTCTCTTTCAATGCACCGGAAGCCCGATCTCCCTCGGCCAAGCCCTTCTTCCGCGGAATCTGCGCTACGAAAACATCCCCCTCGCTCAACACGGGATCGGCCCCGAGAAGCGCTTTCGAGTACTTCTCCAGGTTCCTCAGTCCGCTTCCCAGTTCTTCGGCATAGCCGATTTGCGTAAAGAAGCTGGCAATGATGGGATTTTTCGGCATGGGGTTGAAGTCCGACAACGTCAAGCGCCCCTCGAAGAGGGCTCGACTCGCGTTCTCGGTCCGAAACCCCGACTCGTCAATAATGAGTTTTGCGGGAAAGGGGCTCGTGAACTCACGATGGATAAGCGTGTTGGACACCATTTCCCTCACTACGATATCGCGCACGCTCACCCTCCGGTCGCCTTCAAGATAGAACGGGTCGAGAAGATGCTTCGCGCAGAAATCGCGCAACGTTCCGTAGGCTGTCACAAGATTATCCCTCACGGTCTCCCGGTCATCATAGCGATCAGCCTGCCGCTCGCGAAACACCGCATCCGTCTTGTAAGCCGGGCAAGCCGCCAGTACCACTTCGCGGCGCCCGAGAAGCAGCGCCGCAGCTCGATTGAGGCCTTCGGCGCCCGTCTCGATATCCCTCGTGTAGAGCTGCGCACTTCGCAGCAGCTCCATGTCATCCATTTCGGCCCAGGGATGACCCGGTCTTCGAGATGAGGCAATCTGCCGGCACTTGTCGATAAGGCCAGGCTCCAAATCCTCGATGCGCAGATGAGGAAAGATGTGCTGCTCGGTAAAAATGGAGTACTTCCTCAGATAGAGGGATGCGATCTGAGTATCGGCCTTCAAGACAATATCCGCATCGGCAAGCCTATCGTATACGCGTCCTTTAAAGCGGTACACTCCCTGGGTAGGAGGCACCCAAACGCGCAAGACCCACTGTCCTCCGTACTCTATCTGCTCGAACTCCAAGCTAGGCGGCATGTTGAACAAGTCGGGGTTGCATGTGCAGTTGATGAGATTGCGCTCTATCTCAAGTAGATTTTGGTAGGGGATGCCTTGGATTTCCCCGCTATCCGTCACGCCCAGAAAGAGGCTGCCCCCGTTTCTGTTGGCAAAAGAGCAAATTGTTTCAAGGGAATCCCGCTCCGGCCTTGAGCCGCAACGCTTGAACTCGATTGTCGTAGATTCCCCTCGCCGTAGAATGTCCTCGAATACAGAATGCTCCACCACTCCCCCTTTCTTTTCATAGATACAAGATAAGGGAAGAAATAAGGGAATAAGGGAAGAAATAAGGGAATAAGGGAAGAAATAAGGGAAATTCTCCCGAAGAGTATCTGAACCTTCGAGACATCCGCACAACGGCGACGCGCCCCTCCCAAAGCCAACCGGCCCGGAAGGCGCTCGCACCTTCCGGGCCGGTTTGATGCTGCAGGTTTTCCGCGGCGCGCTTACGGACGCAGGCCCATGCCGCCTTCCAGGGTGAGGGTCTCGCCGCTCATGAACTTGAAGTCGGGGTTCGCGAGCTGCACCACCACGCGCCCGATCTCGGTCTCCACGTTGCCGTAGTGGCCCATGGGAGGCATGTGCACATTGGCCTCGAAGGCGTCGGGGTAGGCCTCCTGGAAGTTCTCCAGGGCGGCGGTCCAGGCCAGCGGGCACACCACGTTCACGTTGATGCCGTCGGGGCCCCACTCGGTGGCGGCCACGCGGGTAAGGCCGCGGATGCCCTCCTTGGCCGCCGCGTAGGCGCACTGGCCGAAGTTGCCGAACAGCCCCGCACCGCTGGCGAAGTTGATGACCGAGCCCTTCGTCTCTTTCAAGTGCGGGTAGCACGCCTGCATGTAGTAGAAGGTGGCGTACAGGCCCGAGTAGATGGCCAGATCGAACTGGTCGGTGGTGTGGTCGGCCAGGGTAACGCCGGAAGCGGAGGCCTGAGCGTTGTTCACCAGCACGTCGATGCGGCCGAACTTCTCGATGGCCAAATCCACCACGTTCTGCACCACGGCTTTGTTGTCGGCGCCCGCGTTCACGTCGGCGGCCACCACGAGCACCTGGATGCCGAACTCGGCCTCCAGCTTTTCCTTGGCCGTCTCCAGCTTCTGCACGTTGCGGCCGGTGATGACCAGGTTCGCGCCCTCCTTGGCATAGGCCGTGGCGATGCCGTAGCCGATGGAGCCGGCGCTGCCGTCCTTCAGTGCCGCGAAGCCGGCGCCGGTGATGATGGCGGTCTTACCTTCGAGAAAACCCATGGAGCCTCCCTTGTCGAATGGCGGGGCACCGCGCCTGGCAGCATGTCTCCCGCGCGTTTACGTGCCTTTACCCTACCAGATTTCCCCGCCCCGATGTTTCCGGAATGTTGCACGGGGCGTCTGCGTCCCCGAAAGGCACCACGACGAGGGAGCCGCCTCCTGACAGCCCCCCCCATGAGAAGAGGCGCCGCCACCGCCCGCACGTCAAAAAGGGGCGCCGAGCCTGAGCTCGGCGCCCCTTGCAGGTGCACGCTATGCGAGGCTGCGCGATTACTCGTCGAGCGCCTCGGCGATCTCGTCGGTGATGTCCATGGTGTGGTACACCGCCTGCAGATCCTCCAGTTCTTCTAGCTTGTCGATGAGACGCATGACCTTCTTCGCGTCGGCCACGCTCACCTCGGTGGGAGTGCCGGCGATCATGGTCATCTCGGCGCCCTTCACCTGGATGCCCTGGGCCTCCAGCTCCTTCACCACGGCCATGAGATCGCTCGGCGCGGTGTAGACGATCCACTCCTCGTCGGCGTCCTCGTAGTCGTCGCCGCCGGCCTCGGCCACGGCCAGCATGAACTCCTCCTCGTCGGCCGCAGCGCCGTTGGGGCCAACAGGGTTCTTCTTGTCGCCGGTCTCCACTTCCTTGGACACGATGATCTGGCCCTTGCGGTCGAACTGGAAGGCCACCGAACCCGAGGTGCCCAGATTGCCGCCGGAATGGGAGAACGCCGCGCGCACGTCGGCAGCGGTGCGGTTGCGGTTATCGGTCAGGGCCTCGCAGAGCACGGCCACGCCGGCCGGGCCGTAGCCCTCGTAGACCACGGTCTCGTAGCTGGCGGCGTCCTTGCCGGAACCGAAGGCTTTGTCGATGGCGGTCTTGATCTTGTCCTTGGGCATGGAATAGCCCTTGGCCTTCTCGATGGCAGCGGCCAGCGACGCGTTGTTGTCGGGGTTCGGGTCGCCACCCTCCTTGGCGGCCACGGTGATGTTGCGAGCCAGCTTGGAGAACAGAGCCGAGCGCTTAGCGTCCTGCGCGGCCTTGCGATGTTTGGTGGTTGCCCACTTAGAATGCCCTGACATGGATACGTCCCTTCAAAACACGAATACAACAGCGGTTCATGGTATCACAGCTCCTACCCCTCGTCCACCCGCTCCAGCAGCTCCTCGCGGGAGCTCACGCCGACCTTGCGGTAGATAGCCTTCACGTGGGTGCGCACCGTGCTCTCGGAGATGACGAGCGTTCCCGCAATGAACGCGATGCCGTGGCCGCGGCCCAGATACCCCAGAATCTCCCGCTCGCGCGGGGTGAGCGCCGCCCCATCGGCCAGCAGCGCGCAGCGGGCGGCCACGTCGCGCGCAGCCGGCACTGGCGCGGGCGGGCGGCCGGGCAGGTCGTCAGCTTCTCCCTCCCCCGCGTCATGCGAGGTCGCACCCCGCGATGCACGCCACAGCGCCGCCAGCGCATCGCCGATAAGCGCCACGAAGAACAGCGTGCTCACCACCAGAAGCGCCGGACCTCCGCCCTGCTCCTGGAAGGGAGGCAGCCACGCCGCCGCCACGCCGGCGATGGAGCACAGGGCGAAGCCGGCCACAGCCACGCCGTAGACGAAACCGCAGGGCAGCTCGCCCCCATGGGCAAGGGCCGCCAGGCTCGCCAGAGCCAGAATAGCGAGCATGCCAAAGAACACATAGGTCAGCCACGCCGCGAACCACAGAGGCGGCGTGCCCGCGGGAAAGCTGTTCAGAAAGACGAGCGCCAGCGCGAAGGCCGGCAGCACGAGCCGGTAGATGACGGGCAGAAGCGGCCGCGACGAGCGCACGAAGCACAATGGCACCACCACCAGCGCCCCCAGCACGCAGCCGAGCACCTCCATGTGCACCACGTCGAACAAGATGAACTTGCGCGCGCCCATGAGGAAGGCGAACACCATGAGCCCCGCAAAGGGCATGGCCAGAAGGCGGACCATGATGGCGAATCCACGAACCAGGCTGCAGCCAGCCGCCTCCCCGACGGCCCCGCGGGACGCCCCCAATTCGCCTCGGCGCGCCTTCCAACAGGGCAGAAAGCAGCTGAGGGGCAGCAGCACACAGAACACGAGCAGACCCACGGCAAACGTCGGCGAGGCTAGCAGCATCTCCAGAAGGGACGAAAGTCCCACCATAACCGCCACCCATAGAAGCGCCTGACGCAAATCGTACTGGGCCATGTAGGCGCCCCACGCCACGGCCAGCTCCACCGTGCCCGCGGCAAGGAGCGCACCAGCGGCCACGGCCAGGCCCGACGCCGCGAAACCGGGAACGGCAGCCGCCAGAATGAACAGCCCGTAGCCGGCAAGATAGCACGCCGCCCCCGCATACACCCACCGGCTTCCGAGCAGCCGCGCACGGCCGCCCTCTCGGGAGGAGAGCCATGCGGCCAGCATACCACCCGCGACAGAGCCGCCGAGCAGCGTGTTGGCGAAAGGGGCCATATAGGCGCCCGCATCGTAGACCCCCGCTTCGAAGAGCAGGTGGTTCGGCGCGTATATGGGCAGGGTGACCAAGAAGGCCGCCAGCATGAGCGTTTCCAATTTGAATGACGAGCTGAGATGCAACGGCACAACCCTCCCCGGTTCACGTCGCAGCAGATCGCTGCCTAGTATACCCAAAGTTTCCGATAGGGGACGTAACCGTTCCGCCATCTTTTCAAAATCAACTGTGACCTGGTGTTTAGTTGTATCTACCCCAATTCCGCGAGAGCCGCTTCCCCCCAAATACCCCGATTCAACGATTTCTCGCGCCCCCGACGCCATGCCACCATGGGGCCATCGCGGGGCAAGAGGCGCCGCGAGGCAACATCCCCGATACCTAAGGGAGGACAAGGGAAATGAGCAAGGAGAACCTGAAGGGCATGTCCCGTCGCTCGTTCATCGGCATGGGCGCCATGGCCGCCGCGGCGGCCGGCGTGGCGGGCCTGGCCGGCTGTGCGCCTGCCGCCAACGGCAACGCGAGCGCAACCGACGCCGCCGACACTGACCCGGCAGCCCAGGGAGCCGGCGCGAGCGATGTGCACATCCATAACGTCACCGATACCAGCTGGATGACGCCCCCGGCCGAGGTGACCGAGTTCGCCACCGAAATCGACTGCGACGTTGTCGTCGCGGGCATGGGCTACGCCGGCATGTGCGCATGCCGCGAGCTGGCCGAGCAGGGCAAGAAGGTCGTCATGATCGAAAAGCAGCCCGAGGACAGCTTCGCCGCCGTGGGCAACGAGTTCGCTTCGCTGAACGCAGCTATCTTGAAGGAGCGCGGCGTGCCGCACATCGATCCGGTGGAGTTCTACCAGAACTTCATGAAGATCACCTCGAATATGCCGAACCCGTCTTTGGTCATGAAGTTCGCCCAGAACTCCGAGGCCAACTCCAACTGGTACCTCGATCAGCTGACCGACGATGACTTCGCATCCATGACCACGGCGTTCTTCCCGCCCACCGAGCATCAGATGAGCGAGCTTTCCGGCATCAAGTTCTGGGCCAGCGTCTGCTCGTTCTACGGCCAGGAGTGCAACCAGACCAAGATCATCCTTTCCAACAAGGCCGCTGCCGAGGACAAAGGCGCCGAGTTCCACTTCGGCACTACCGCCGAGTACGTCATCATGGAGAACGGCGCGGTCGCGGGCCTCGTGGCGAAGGACGACAGCGGCTACATCAAGGTGAACAGCAAGGCCGTCGTCATCGCCTGCGGCGGCATGGGCGGCAATCCCGAGATGATGGCCTACTTCATGCCCGACATGGCCCAGGCCCTTGCCGGCAACGACGCGCTGACCTCCATGTCGGCCAACGACGGCCGCGGCGTGCAGATGGCCTACTGGGCCGGCGCGCACCTGGAGACGACCCCGGTGGCCGGCATGAACATGAAGGGCCTGGCTGTGCCCGGTAAGATGAACTGCCTGCCCCAGGCCGTATGGATCGATGAGTCTGGCAAGCGCTTCGCCAACGAGTACTATCCTACCAGCGAGCAGCGCGGCTACCAGACGGTGTTCATGAGCCGCAAGACCAAGTACGCCGTGGTGGACAACAACTTCACCGACTACCGCCAGTACACCCTGCCCCAGCACGCCGGCTTCACTGCCAACGAGGAGAACATCTCCTCCCTGCGCGAGTCCCTGGACACCGCCTATGCCAAGTTCAAGGGCACCTACGAAGAGCCCGAGCAGACCGAGGAAGAAGGCCCGGGCGGCCACGGCCCCATGACCCAGGTGGAGTGGATCGCCGACGACACCCTCGAGGGCCTCGCCTCCCAGATGGGCCTTTCTGGCGACGCCGTCACCGAGTTCGTCGCCCAGATGGAGCGTTGGAACGGCTACTGCGACGCTGGCGTGGACGAGGAGTTTGGCCGTGCGAAGGAAGTGCTCTTCCCGGTGAAGGACGGCCCCTTCTACGCCTGCACCTTCGACCCGGTGCTCGGCGAGACCATGGTCACCATGGGCGGCATCATCACCGACGGCGAACAGAACGCGCTGGACGCCAACTACGAGCCCATCCCCGGCCTGTACGTGTCGGGCAACGACTGCGGCCGCCGCTTCGGCACCGAATACGTGACCCCCATTCCCGGCTGCTCGCTCGCTTTCGCGCTGGTGCTCGGCCGCGAGTGCGGCAAGTCCGTGGCGAAGTTCCTCGGCTAGTAATGTCAGATGGGTCGGAGCGCCGCCGACATCGGCCGCGCTCCGACCCATCTGAAACGCCATTCCCGCTGCGGGGCCTTCTCCCTCCCGGCTGCCGCAGATCATCAATAAAGCCCCCGGCCGTCCCCTCCCCGGCCGAGGGCTTTTCGTCTGCGAAAAGAATGCCCGGCTCCCGGCCGGGCATCGTCGTCTTCGTTGCATGCGGCGAATCTGGCGCTCCTACCCCTCCCGCAGCCACAGGCCCGTCTTGCCGCCGTCCTTCTTCAGCAGGCGCACATCGCTGATCTCCATACCGCGATCCACCGCCTTGCACATGTCGTACACAGTGAGGCAGGCCACGGAAGCAGCCGTCAGCGCCTCCATCTCGATGCCGGTCTTGCCGGTCACGCCGCAGGTGCACGTCACGTGAATGCCCACACGGCCGTCGGCACGCTCGCCCTCGCGCACCGGCGCGCACTCCACCTTGGCCTTCGTGATGTTCAGCGGATGGCACATGGGGATGAGATCGCTCGTCTTCTTCGCGGCCATCACCCCGGCCACGCGCGCGCAGGCCAGCACATCGCCCTTGGCCGCCTTACCCTCCACGATAAGCGCCAGCGTTTCCGGCTTCATGGAGATGAAGCCCTCGGCCACGGCCACGCGCTCGGTGTCGGCCTTCTGCGAGACGTCCACCATCCGCACATCACCGTTCTCGTCGATATGGGTCAGCTCGCTCATTTATCCTCCGATCTGAGACATGTTGCGTTCGGTTCCCACTTTGTCGTGGTGTTCGTCGGGCTTGGCGCCCAAGGCCTCCAGCAGCACGGCGCGCACCACTTCGTCATCGCCGTTGCGCAGGGCCTCGCGCACGTCCAGCTCGTGGTCCGAGAACAAGCAGGGGCGCACTTTGCCGTCGGCGGTCACGCGCAGGCGGTTGCACTCGCTGCAGAAATGGCGCGACAGCGGACTGATGAAGCCCACGGTGCCCGCCGCGCCGGGGAACTCGAAATAGCGCGCCGGCCCCCAGCCCACAGGCTTGGACGACTTCGACGCCGGCACGAGCGCCGGCAGCCCCGCCGCCGCGGCCTGGGCGCTGATGAGCTCGCACAGCTCTTCCGAGGGAATCACATCGGCCTTGCCCCAGCCCGTGCCCCCCTCGCCCTCGGCGTTGCCCACGGGCATGTACTCGATGAAGCGCACATGCAGCAGCCGGTCGATGGACAGCTTCGCGAAGGCGAGGAAGTCCTGGTTCAGGCTGCGCACGGTCACCGCGTTCACCTTCACGGGCGCCAGCCCCGCTTCCAGGGCCGCGTCGATCCCGGCCAGGGTATCCTCCAGACGGCCCACCCGCGTGATCGCACGGAACTGATCGGGATCCAGCGTGTCCAGGGAGATGTTCACCCGCGAGAGCCCCGCGGCCCGCAAATCGTCGACCATGGCGGGCAGGAGCACGCCGTTGGTGGTCATAGACACGTTCTCGATGCCGTCGATAGCGGTGATGGCTCCCACCAAATCCACCACGCCCTTGCGCACGAGCGGCTCGCCGCCCGTCAGGCGCACGCTGCGAATGCCGAGGCCGGCCGCCACGCGCACCAACCGCTCGATCTCCTCGATGCGCAGAATCTCATCGTGGCCCATGGAGCAGACACCGCTCTCGGGCATGCAGTAGACGCAGCGGAAATTGCAGCGATCCGTCAGCGAGATGCGCAGATAATCGATCACGCGCCCATGCGAATCTTTCAAGGCTCCCCCTTGCTCCGTTTCTCGGAAGCTATTATACACAAGCGGGAATAAACCGCAATCGCACCTCCGGTGATACTGCCAGAAACAAGGGACCGCACAAAGGGGCCGCCCGCAAACTCGACCCTAGCGCGTCACGAGATACACGCGATCGGGCGGGATGCGCACCCACAGCTCGTCGCCCACTTCGGGCAACGGAGCCGCGCCATCGTGTTTGCCCACGCGCCAGAACAGGTGCTGATGCAAGTAGCTCATCTCGTTGTCCTGGAAGGCCACCGCGCTCTCGGCGGCTCGTTCGCGATCGAGGAACCCCAGCAGCACCGTGCGCTCGAACCGCGAATCGCTTGTGCGGTCCACGCGCACCCGGTAGCAGTTCTCCCCGGGCCCGCTTGCCCGCTCGACGAAAAAGGCGCGCAGACCCAGGCATCGGACCGTCTCGGGTACCGCATCGGCAGTGCGCACCGCGATGCCCCAACGAGGCAGGTACACCTCGTGCTCGCCGATGCGCTCGGCCGGCGTAACGTTCTTGCAGCCCGACAGCTTCAACCCCGCCACCGACTGCGGTCGGTTCACCAGCGCATCCCCCGACCCCACCTCGACGAGACGCCCGGCTTCCACCACCGCGATGCGGTCGCAGAAGCGCAGTGCCTCGTCGATGTCGTGGCTCACGTACAGAATCGTGCCCTCGAAGGCGCTAAAGAGGCTCACCAGGTTCTGCTCGAGCACTCCCTTCAGGTGCGCATCCAAAGCGCTGAAGGGCTCGTCCAACATGAGAATGCCCGGACGGGCCGCCAGCATGCGGGCCAGGGCCACGCGCTGCTGCTGGCCGCCCGAGAGCTGGGAGGGATAGCGCTGGCCGAAACCGCGCAGACCGAAGCGCGCGAGCTCCTCGGAAATGATGCGCGCCCGCGCCGTCTTGTCCATCGTCCGGTCGATGCCGGCACCGATATTCTCGGCTACGGTCAAGTTCGGGAACAGCATGTAGTTCTGGAACAGCAGGGCCGTCTTGCGCTGCTGCGGCGTCAAGTTGATGCGGGCCGCCGAATCGAAGAACACGCGATCGTTCACGATAATGCGGCCCTCATCGGGCGTTTCGATACCCGCGATGCAGCGCAGGGTAAGGCTCTTGCCACAGCCCGATGCCCCCAGAAAGCCCAAGGTCTCATCGTGCGCCTCGAAGGCCACATCCAGCTGGAAAGAGCCGAAGTCCTTGCGAATGTCCACCAGAAGACTCATCGCGCCCCTCCTTCCCCGCCGAGCAGGTCGCCTTCCCGGGCAACACCGCAAGCCGCCCCCATGTCAGTCGCTCCGCGCCAGCTGTCGCCGTGGCTGCGCCGCGAGCCGCCGCGCGTGCCCGAGCGTCGCGGCTTGGGCGAGCGCCCGTCAAGGCGGGGTCGCTGACGGTAGCGCGTAGTGTGGCGACTCCACAAATTAATGAACAGGATCACCACGAAGCTGAACACCAGAAGCACGATGGTCCAGAACCACGTGGCCTCGGTGTTTCCGTTCATCCACTCGAAGTAAATGGCGATGGGGATAGTGCGCGTCGTGCCCAACTGATTGCCGGCGAGAAACAGCGTGCAGCCGAACTCGCCCAGGGCCCGGGCGAAGGCGAGCACCGTGCCCGAGGCGATAGAGGACCAGGACAGCGGCAGCATCAGCTTCACGAAGATGCGTCCGTTGGACCATCCCAAGGTGCGGGCCGCATCCATCATGTTCGGATCCAGGCTTTCAAAGGCCCCGCGGGCGCTGCGGTACATGAGCGGGAAGGCCACCACCACCGCGGCGATGACCGTGGCCTGCCAGCTGAACACCAACGGGAAGCCCACATCCTGGAAAAACTGGCCGAGGGCCGTATTGCGCCCCAGGGCCATAAGCAGCAGAAAGCCGCACACCGTCGGCGGCAACACCATCGGGATGGTGAAGATGGTGTCGAAGACGTCCTGGGCCCGCTTGGAAATGCGCATGGTGAAATAGGCCGCTGCGAGCCCGAGGACGAACACGAACACAATAGCCACGCCGCAGGTCTTTAGTGTCACCCACAAAGGCGACAAGTCCACCGAGGCAAGAAAGACGCCCAGTGATTCCACCGGTCCTGCCTCCTCGGCGATATGAGCCGCATCGGCAGCCACCAGGCGAAAGCTGTCCATCTGGGCCGGCCGTACTTCGGCCTTCACATCGTAGGCCTCATCGGAGCCTTCCACCGTCACGTAGAAGCGCCCCTCGGTCAGCTCGCGCCCGAAGGTGTAGGTGACCTCGCCCACGGTAAGGGAGGCGTCGGGGCCGTCGCCCGGCACGCCGACGAACGCATACCATTCGTCCTGGCCGGCCAAGGGGCTCACCCCCGCAGAGAAGTTGGAGTCCAGTGCCGCCAGCAAGCTCTTCACGTCATCCAAAGCCGGACCCTCCGACGCAATGCCGAATCGGTCGGCCGCCTCCTGGGGAATGAAGAGCACCGCGTAGTCCGCCGTGTTCACCACGGCCACGCGGTCTGGGGCGCTCATGCGATAGGTGTAGCCGAAGTCGCGCCCATCGACGGCTCGGGCCGATCCGGTGCGGGAACACTCGAAGGCCTCGGCGGCGAAATCGCAGCCCTCGATGCGGGCGGCATCGCCATCGGCCGACACCTCCACCTCGGGTGCGGCCCGCGAGGCCTCCGCACCGCTTTCGGCCCAAGCTGCCTGGGGAGAGAGAACAGCCAGGCACAGTGCCAGGCCAAGCCCCATCAACCGTCGCAGCATAGTCTTCCTTCCCACAGTGTTATCCCCAAGATGGCGGGACGGGGCGCATCGGCCCCGTTACCGCTCGCTTATCTCATTGTCTCACATATCGGCCGCTACGCAGCGCGCTCGAAGCCCCATCGCTCCCAAATCTGAGCGCAGTCCTCGTCGGTCATGCACCAGGTGAGAAAGGCCTGGGCGGCCTCGGCGTTCTCGCTTTCAGCGCACACGGCACCAGGATAGGTGATGGGCCTGTGGGTATCGGCGGGTACCACCGAGCAAATCTCCACGCCACCCATACGGTACACATCGGAGGTGTACACCATGGCAATGTCTACCTCGCCAGACTCGGCGTACTTGCACACATCGCCCACCTTGCCGCCCAAAGTCACCTTACTTTTGATGGCATCGGAGAAGGAGCCCCCCTTGCCCGTGGCATCGGCACCGGTCGCACCGTCGGGCTCGATATAGGCACCCACGGTCGTGAGCGCCTGGCAGGCGTAGTTGCCGGCGGGCACATTCTCATCGCCCACTGCCAGGGTGTACTTGCCTGCAGCGATATCGGCCAGCGTGATATCGGTTCCCACCAGATCGCCGCCCTGCTTAGTCACAACGACGAGATCGTTGTTGAACATCGTCTGGCGCGTGTCCTCCTTCACATAGTCCTTTTCCACCGCATCGTCCATGGTGCCCTTCGAAGCCGTGATGAGCACGTCGGCGTACTGGCCTGCGGCGAGCATCTCCACCAGCGTGCCCGAGCCCTCGTACTGGGTATCGGCGAAGGTGACGTTCGGATGCTGAGATGTATAGAGCTCCTGAGCCTCAGCCATGGCCTTGGTAAGCGAGTTCGCGGCGAAAATCTGGAGCTTCACCGGCTCGCCCGTCGCGGACCCCTCCCCCGCGCCGGTGGCTGTCGCGTTCGGCTGCTCCTGACCCGACTCGGCACCCTTTGCCGGCTCCTCCGAGCTTTGGCCGCCGCAGCCGGCAAGACCGAGGGCAGCGATCATCATCGTGGCCGCGAGAGCGGCAAACAATCTCCTGGATATGTTCTTCATAGGACCTCCCTTGATTATATTATTCTCATATGCGAATAATTCATGGACCTATAATAGCGCTCCCGATACCTCACCGCAAGGGTCATTATTCATATATGAGAATAAAGAAAGCCCCCAAACCATAGGTCCGGGGGCTAAACTGCGTACAGCGGAGGGCGCGAAAAAGCGCCCCCTGCGAGCGGAACGACCTGTCCTCCCGCGGCCTCGCGCCGCAGTACTTTCGGCGAGGTGGGGCTTAACTGCCGAGTTCGGAATGGGATCGGGTGATCCCCCACTCCATGGTTCCGCTCGCGGGAGGCGCTCCCGCGCGGCGATATCCTGCCGCCGAGGGGCGTGGGGCCTCCCCCGCGCCGCCCTGGCGCCTGCATGCGCGCGACATCCCATCACGACCGGATCGCATGTTACTGGCAATGAAGAAGAGCTCGGGCTATTAGTAGCGCTCGCCTGAGCAGGTCGCCCTGCTT
>NZ_AUGK01000015.1:0-6256 GCF_000422625.1 Adlercreutzia mucosicola DSM 19490
CCCGGACGGCCCCGACGTGGGGCCCGTGGCCCCGCCCGACACCGACCCGGCGACGCCTCCCGGGGGCGGTACCGTGGCCCCGGCCGACCCCGACGTGCGGGTGTCCAAGAGCGTGGAGAACCTCACCGCCCCCGGCGCCAAGGTGACGCACCTGGGGGACCGCCTGCGCTACGCAATCGAGCTCTCGAACGCCGGGCCGGCCGACAGCTGCCTCATGGGCGCCGCCATATCCGACCCGCTGCCGGTGGGCATGGAGCCCGTGCCGGGCAGCATCCGCCTGGCCGTGGACGGCGGGAAGCCCGTCGCGGTGGACGACGCGGCCTACGACAGGGGCAGCCGCACCGTCGCCGTGGCCTGCGGCGACCTGTGGGGCGGCCACGGGGCCGTGCTGACCTTCGAGTGCACGGTCGGCGAGGCGGCCCTCGGCGCCAACGTGGCCAACATCGCGCTCGGCCACGGCAAGGTGCCCTCCGAGAACCCCGGCACACGGCCCGAGGCCCCCGAGCCCGGAGGGCCCGCGGAGCCCCCGGCGGGCGAGCCCGAGGCCTTCTCGCCGCCGGCGACCCCTCCCACCCTGGTGGGCGAGGATCCCGGCGAGGGCGACATCGCGATCGGGAAGACCGCCGAGAACCTCTCCCGCGGGGACGGGACCACCCACGTGGGCGACACGGTGCGCTACGAGATCGCGCTCTCCAACGAGGGGGCGGGCACCAGCTGGATGGACGCCGTCATCCGCGACGACGTGCCCGAGGGGCTGGAGCCCGTGGCGGGCACGCTGCGCCTGACGCTGCCCGACGGCACCGAGGTCGCCGTGGACGATCGCGCCTACGACCCGGCCGCCCGCGTCCTGGCCGTGGCATGCGGCCACCTCCACGGCGGCCAGGCCGCCGTCCTCTCCTTCGACGCGCTCGTGACGGGGGCCGCCGTGGGCGCCGACATCGGCAACGTGGCGGTCGGCCTGGGCACGCCGCCCTCCGCGTGGGACCCCGACGGGGAGTCGCCCGAGCCCGGGGCCCCCTTCGACCCGCCCGGCGGCTGGGGCGCATACGAGAAGTCGCACGGCAGGGTCGTCTCCGACCCCGCCTACCCGCCGGGGGTCGACCGGCTCGGCGGCGTCATCGACGGCGAGGCCGACGAGCGCACCACCATCGCCCACAAGCTCGCCCAGACCGGCGACGCCCTGGCCGCGATCGCCGGCACCGCCCTCGCCGGCGCGCTCGCGGCGGCCGCCCTCGCCCTGGCGAGCCGCCGGCGCCGGACGCGGTAGGAGGCGCGGGACGCCTCCCGACTATTCGCAGGGGCGCCGCCCTGGCCGGCGCGGCCCTCTCGCTGGCCGGCCGCCGCCGACGGGAGCGGTAGGGCCGCCGGCCCGGGACGCGAGATCCTCCGCTCCCGGGCGGGCTGAAGCCCGTCCCTACGGGGCCGCACACAATCGGACGGTCCTCGTAGGGGCGGCTTCAGCCGCCCTGCGGGGTAGGTCCCAGCTGCGGGCGGGCTGAAGCCCGCTCCCACGAAGGCCGCCCCCTACCGCAAGCTGTCGCGGCGCCCCAGAAAGCCCTCCTCAATCCGCCCTCCCACGTCCGCCGCCTGGGGGAAGCCCTCCTCGGCGACGGCGACGGCCGCCCCGCGCAGGGCCGCCGGGAACGCTTCGATCAACTCTTCCAGCTCGTCGCGGGCATAACGGGCGCCGACGCCGCACGACCGGGCGGTCGCCACGACATCTTCCATCCTCACATTGTCGATGCGGCGCGAGCCGCCGAACGACACGCCCATCTCCCGGTCGAGCTCGGGGTAGACCGTCGTGCACGTAAGGTCGTACAGCGGCGACAGCTCCCGCGACGACCAGTCCTCGCTCCACAGCATCGAGTGGTTCTTCAGATGGTTGTCGGCGTTTCCCAGCGCCCAGTCCAGAAGCAGGCGCGAGAACAGCAGCCTCCTGTCCCCGAACGGGTTGCAGCTTCCCTCGTTCACGACCCAGGCACAGTGGTTCGCGTAGTTCCCGTCCGTGGGCTCGTATTTGTCGAAGTAGTCTGGCAAAGCCTGGAGGAAGTCCTCCTGGTGCAAGCGGTGCAAAAACGCATCGCCCACGTCGATGCGGTCGAACCGCTCCACGGCAAGCAAGGGCTCCTGGCCCGAAACGGGAATCAGGCGGCATGATGCCACATCGAATCCCAGAGCAGCGGCCGTCCGCATGCAGATGGCCTCGTTGACCGTCTGGTCGGGGAAACTGCCGTCGCACGCCTTCACGATATGGCTGGACGGAGCCGCTCCCTGCGGGTAGAACCAGAATCCGGACAAGGCGTCGAAGAAGAGGCCGATCTTCATCTGCGCCCCCGCCAGCGACAGCCTCGAGCGGCTGGCGGCCTGCGGGGCGAACTCCCTCGGGCGTTCGGCGAAGCGCGCGAGGTCGTCATCCCCCAGGGGCGCATAGCTGCGGCCCCCCAGAAGGGGCTCCTCCCCCTCGCCGAACACCAGGGCCCCGGCGGACTCGTCGCTCAGGCGGGCCATGAAGGCGCCCACGTCGTCGATATCGGCGTGAAAGGCGCGGCCCAAGCTGCGCCGCATGCTCCCCTCGGGCAGGATGCCGTTGAAGAACGACTCGGTCTCCCTGGCGGAGAACGCCCCCGGCCGCAGGGGAAGGGCCTGGGAAATCGACTGCGCCGTACGGCTCTGGAGATAGCTTTCGGAATACGCGAAGCCTATCCCGTCGCCCGCGGGCGCCACCCGGCCGACCTCCTCGAAGCGGCCGAAATACTCGCGGTAGACCACGAGCTCGGTGTCCTTCATGGCACTCACCTCTCGAACGCGACGACGTCGATGCCTAGGGCCGTCGCGAAGGCGAGCACCTTGTCGATCCCCACCGTGCCGCGGCCGCGCTCGATCTCCCCCACCAGCCGCGGGCTGAAGCCCAGCATGTCCGCGAGATCTTCCTGGGTGTAGCCAAGCCTCTTGCGGCGGCTCCTGAGCGCCGCCCCCAGCGCAGCCCCCTCCGTCACGCGCACCCCCTGGGCCATGATCTGATCGCGGCTTATGTCCATGATGCCTCGTTTCTTACGTATGGGTAATGAGTTTGCTGGAGTACATAGTATCATACCTATACGTAAGAAATTCAGGCTTCAGTCAGAATCTTACGCATAGGTACAGAAATGACCAGCGCCCCTCCCGGTTCCACCGCCGCCCCCAGCCCCAGCCGCAGCGCCCGGTGTTGCGGAAAGCGGGCCGAAGGGGTATATTCGGCCACGGTACGCTGATAGGTCGGCAACAGCTCTGCGTCCGGAGAGGGCGCGCCGACCTGCGAGAGAAGGAGAACCACCATGAGAGAGAAGCGACGGGGGTCGCTTCTGCGCCTGGGCCTGGCGGCCGCGCTCGCCTGCGGGATGGCTCCCGCGGCGGCCTTCGCCGCCCCGGAGGCCCAAATCACAGAGACCCCCCCCCATCGAGTTTTCTGAGCCGGTAGCCGACGCTGCCGACCCCGGCGAAACCGCCCCGACCGATGTCGATCCGCCCGACAGCCGGCCGCAGGGCCCCGACGACGCGGGCTCCCCTTCTCCCTCTTTCGAAAAACCCGATGCCGCTCCCGACGCGGCGCCCGACGGCGCGGACGACCCCGTAGCACAGGCCCTCGCCGAGGCGGGGCTGCCCCTCTCCGCCGCTCCCCTCGCCGACCCGACCCCCGACGCGCAGGGCTGGGTCACCTGCGGCGACCTGCGCGTGAAGGGCGGGGCCTACGGCACCGACTTCGTCTACACGCCGGGCGCCGTGCAGTACAACGGAGCCGATTACGGCACATCGGATGTGGTTGAGGTGCTCACCTCAACGCCCCTCACCTTCTCGGATGCCGCCGACCACGGCAAGGACGCGCCAGGTGCCACGGGCATCCAGGTGAACCCCACTGTCCACGCGGACATTACGCTCGCGAGCGTCCACATCGTCCACCGCATGCCGTTCAACATCATGACCAATATCGGTCAGGACAGACTCAACCCCACCAATCCCACCCGCTGTCACATCACCTTGGCCGACGGAAGCGACAATCTCCTCAAGGCCCACGACGGTGCCGGAAACAACGGCGCCGGAATCCGCCTGGGCGAGACATCCGTCCTCGTCATCGACGACTCCGTGCGCAACACCACCAAACCAGGTGGCAACGTCCATGATCAAACAAACGAGATAGCACCTGTGAACGGGGCTATCGGCCAGCAACAGACGCTCTCCAACGGCACCCAGCTTTTTGCCGGCGATCCAATCTCCAAGCTCAGCAGCGCCGACCCCGGTGCCCTGGAGGTATGGGGCGGCTGCAATGCCGCCGGCATCGGAGGTACGAATCGTGAATCGGCAGGCCATCTCACCGTCAACGGGGGCAACATCAGCGTCAGAGCATATCAGCATACAATGACCTGGGTGAACAGCAGCAGTAGCCACTATCAGGCTGCGGGCATCGGCGGAGGCAACTGCGGAGGCATTACGGGCCTTACCTTCAACGCCGGCGCCGTGTATGCCGAAGGCCAGTGCCACGGCGCCGCCATCGGCGGCGGCACCTACTACCTGCCCACGCGGAACAACGGCATGCTGTGGCCCGATGCCTTCCACACGCCCGACACCGCTGACGCAAGCACCTTCCTCGCCTTTGTCACAGGGGGCGACATCAACATCAACGGAGGGTTCATCGCGCCGAAGGCGCCCAACCACGGCAACGCCTTCGGCGACGGCTGCACTGGCTCCAGCAATGGCCATGTCATCCGCGTGACCGGAGGAACGCTCCTGCCTGACACCTCCATTTCGGAGTCTTACCAGTTCGACTTGGGAGTAAAGGGCGGCTATCTGGTCATCACCGGAGGCTCGGTAAACTGCACGCAAACCGGAACAGATTCCAACGGCAACGACACCTACAAGTTCGACGGCATTGGCGGCACGGCATGGGGAAACGACGCCTGTCTGGCCGACGGATACGACCCGAGCGACCCCGACGATCCCAACAAGGTGTTCAAGGTGACCGTGAACCTGACCTCGGAGATCGAGAAGCGCAACGCCGAGACGGGCATCACCGACGACGATTTGAACGACGTCATCAAGACCTGGAGCCTGACCGTAGGCGGCCAGCCCTACGCCTACGGAGCGCCCACTACCTTTGACGAGGGCAAGCTGTATCTGTGGCTGCCGAAGAGCGCCATCCAGAAGGAGATCGCCGTCGAGCTGTCCTACATCGACAAGAACGGCGCCGAGCAGAAGATCGAGCCCTTGTTCCGCGACCCCGCCACCGACCAGGGCGGCGACGTGCTGAAGCGCTACATCGACTTCGAGCTGCCGGCCTCCTACCTCGATTCGCTCACCAAGCACTACGACGGAACCGGGTTCGAGACATTCGACCTGGCGGCGCAGAAGCCCCCGCTGACCGGGTTGACAATGGATGCCAATGGCAACCGCGTGAGCGACGGCAAGGAGCTGACCGACCCGACCAAGGTGACGTACAAGTACCAGCCCTACGACAAGCGCGGCGGCAGCCCCACCGGCCCGGAGGTGTCCGCCGACGCCAACGGCAAGCCGCTTACGTCGATGCCCGCCGACGTGGGGGTGATGAAATTCACCATGGACTCGTCGCAGTGGTCGGACACCGCTGGGTTCAAGGACAGCTACTGGGGGCACCGCGCCACCGGCTGGTGCGAGATCAAGCCCTCTCCCTCGAAGGTGACGTCCGTGAAGGCGACGTGGGCCAACGGGGCGGACGCCGCCGACCCGTCCGACCCCTCCAAAATGCTGAATTTGGAGGCCGACGTGACGAGCGGCGTCTTCGACGACGGAACGCCCACCGCCCCCACTTGCAAGGCGCCCGAGGGCAAAGTGCAGCTGTACGTGGACGGCAAGCCCGCGGGCGATGCCGTGGAGATACGCTTCTCGCCCTCGACGGCGGCCGACGGAACGACGCTGCCGGCCAACGCGCACGTGGAGCGGGACGCCGACGGCCGCGAGCACACCGTCGTGTCGTGGTCGTTCGCCGTGGGCGACCTGATGGCGCCGGGCGAGACCCATCAGGTGTCCGTCCGCTACTTGCCATCGAAGAACTACCTGGAGAGCGCCGACCCCTCCGAGGGAGACGTGCCCAAAAGCGAGGTAGCGGTGCGGCCGGACCCCGCCATCGCACCCGCGCCGAAGCTCGCCAAGAAGGCCGAGAACCTGACGCACCCGAACGGCCCGACGCAGCCGGGCGACCGCATCCGCTACACGATCGAGGCGTCGAACGGGGCCAAGGGGTCGCTGT
>NZ_AUGK01000015.1:6266-81785 GCF_000422625.1 Adlercreutzia mucosicola DSM 19490
CCCGCCCCTGCGCCCGGCGCGGCGGCGCCTCTCGCCCAGGCGCCCTCCAATGCCTTCGAGCTGGGCGGGTTCACCATCTGGGGCGTCGACGGCGATACCGTGACCGCCGCCGACTTCGCCTACGATGCGGCGGCCAAGACCCTCACGGTGAACACCGACAGGCACTTCGCCATCCAGAACACCGACCAGACAAAGGTGACCTCCGGAGACGGGACCGGACGCATAGCCAACCCGACGGACGTGGGCCTGGTAATCCCCTCCGGCCGAAATGCCACGCTGTCCATGGAAGGTCTAAGCATCGAAAGCACTCAGCCCATCGACATCAAACCCGGTGCCGCGCTCACTGTCATCCTAGGCGACGGCACGAAAAACGAACTTGCGGCCACCGACGGCATGAAAGCCGCCCTCCACTGCCCGACCGGCGCATCGCTCACCATCGACGACACCGTGGCCAACCGCACCGCCGAGGGCTCGCCCATCATCCCGGAAGACGGCGCCATCCCCGCCGACTGCATCCTCGCCAACGGGCAACGGGTATCCAAAGGAGACCCCCTCTCCAAGCTCGACAGCTCAAACCCTGGCGAACTATACGCCTGGACGGTATCGGGCTCCAACGCGGCGGCCATTGGAAGCGACTACAACGGTGCCGGATGGAGCATAGCCCACGCCTGCGAGGGTGAGCCGGGAGGCAATATGACCTTCGAAGGAGGCCGAATCATAGCCACGAGCGGATACAACGCTGACACAAGCTGGACGAACGGAGGGGCCGGCATCGGTGCGGGAACCGACGGCAACGGCACGGGGCCCAACGAGTGGATCACCATCAACGGGGGCCGCATAACCGCCACAGGCGGCGGCCACGGAGCCGGCATCGGCGCGGGCCTCTATGCGGCATCAGGCAACATCCGCATTAACGGCGGCTTCGTGGAGGCCTTCGGCGGAGTGCACAGCAGCGGATTCGGAGGAGCCTGCAACCCCCAAGACAGCTCTGCCTTTAAGATAATCCTCACCGGCGGCACGCTTCTTCCGACTGGCGGAAACGCAGCGTTCTCCTCCGATGCCGGAGCCCCCAACATCAAGGTCATCGTCACCGGAGGCTCGCTCGGCAACCAAAGCGGCGCTGAGGGCTTCAGGTTCATCGGCACCGCTACGAACGGCAAGGGCGACTCCATCACCATGGTAGAAGTGGACTTCACCTCGGACGTGGGCGAGAGCCCCTACCCCATCGTTAAGTGGCAGCTGCTCGTGGACGGCGTGCCCTACGACTACGGCGCGCCGGCCGAGTTCGACAAGGGGCACCTGTATTTATGGCTCCCGGAAGAGGTCAAGAAGAACAGCGAGGTCACCGTCAAGTTCACCTACCTGAATACCGACAAGCTGGACGAGAGCGGCAACCCCACCCCCGTCACGCCGCTGCCCCTGTTCCGCCCCGCCGACAGCCAGCGGCCCCCCGGCGCCCCCGATGACGGGAAGCTGCGCCGCTACGTCGACTTCGAGCTGCCCGGATCCTACACCGACCAGCTGACCAAGTACTACGACGGCAAGCCCTTCCCCTCCCTGCCGCTGCCCTTCGAGGCCCCCGACGGCCGCAACCTGACCGACAGCAACGCCATCACCTATAAGTACCAGAGGCTCGACGCCAACGGCGACCCCATCGGTCCCGAGCTGGAGAGCCACGACCCGAGCGGCGCGAGCCAGATGCCCTCCGACGTGGGCTCCATGAAATTCACCGCCATATCGACCCAGTACTCCGACGACACCGAGGGACACTTCTCGGAGAGCTACTGGGGGCATCGGGCGACCGGCACCTGCGAGATCCTCCCCATTGGGTCGCACATCAAGATCGAAAGCGCCACCTGGGAGAACTCCGAGACAAGCGAGCAGGAGAACGAGTCCAGCATGGAGCTGACCCTCACCTGCACCGTAAAGCGCGCCGAAACCGACCCCTCCGGCGCCCCCACCAAGGCCACCTGCGCCGCGCCGGCGGGCTACATCCAGCTGTTCGTGGACGGAAAGAAGGCGGGCGACCCCATCGAGATCCTCTTCGCCGACAAGACGCTGCCCGACGGGACGGTGCTGCCGGCCAACGCCACAGCCAGCGGGGACACGACCACCTTCGCCTTCACGGCGGCGCCTTCCGCCATGGATCACCTCGTGCCCGTGGCCACCCCCAACGGGCGTCACGTCATCTCGGTGCAGTACCTGCCCCCGAACGACGATGATGCGGCGCCGGCGAACTATCTGGCCAGCGCAAACCCCCTGGAAGATCCCGATGCGGCACCGAAGGTGGAGGTGGCCATCTCGCCCATCGACCCGAACCCCACGGTGACGCCCGAGCCCGACCCCGACTGCGCCGACCCCGACGCGCCCGAGCCCGAGGTGTCGACGGGACCGGGGCAGCCCGCCGACCCGGGCGCCGACCCGGCCAAGCCCGGCGACAAGGCGTTCCGCGGCACCATCGTCACCACCTGGGGCGAGCCGAGCGAGGCGAACCCGCACCCCGGGCGCGTGCTGCTGAAGGTGACGACGCCCTCGTCGGGGCCGATCAGCGTGACCGACGCCAAGGGCAACGTGTTCGAGGCCGACTTCCTGCGGGGCGAGGACGGCCAGCCGGTGCGGGGCGAGGACGGCAGCTACACCCTGGTGCTGGACCCGACGGCGGTGGGCAAGGGGCAGCTCACCTTCAGGCAGGAGCCCAACGGCGCCTACACCGGCAGCACCTGGATCTACGACGTCATCGTGAGGCCCGACGCGACCGTGGCCCCGGCGCCCGCGCTGGCGAAGAGGGCCGAGAACCTGACGCACCCGAACGGCCCGACGCAGCCGGGCGACCGCATCCGCTACACGATCGAGGCGTCGAACGGGGCCAAGGGGTCGCTGTGGACGGACGTCGTGGTCACCGACCCGCTGCCGGCGTGCCTGGAGCTGGACGAGAGGTCCGTGAGGCTGGACAACCCGTCGGCGGCCATCGCCGACCGCGCGCTCTCGAAGGCGCCGTCGGTGGCGGCCGCCGACGTGGGCAGGTTCTCGCTGTCGACCCCCGGCGCGGGCGGGAGGCCCGTGCTGACGGTGCCCGTCGGGGACGTGGCCGGCGGGGCCGCCGCGACCGTGGCCTTCGAGTGCACGGTGCGCGCGGGGCTGGACTTCTCCGACCCGGCGGCGGTGGGCCTCGGGAACATCGCCTCGGCGGAGGGCAAGCGCCCGAACCCCGACGACCCGGACGGCCCCGACGTGGGGCCCGTGGCCCCGCCCGACACCGACCCGGCGACGCCTCCCGGGGGCGGTACCGTGGCCCCGGCCGACCCCGACGCGCGGGTGTCCAAGAGCGTGGAGAACCTCACCGCCCCCGGCGCGAAGGTGACGCACCTGGGGGACCGCCTGCGCTACACGGTCGAGCTCTCGAACGCCGGGCCGGCCGACAGCTGCCTCATGGGCGCCGTCATATCCGACCCGCTGCCGGCGGGCATGGAGCCCGTGCCGGGCAGCATCCGCCTGGCCGTGGACGGCGGGAAGCCCGTCGCGGTGGACGACGCGGCCTACGACCGGGCGAGCCGCACCGTCGCCGTGGCCTGCGGCGATGTGTGGGGCGGGCACAGGGCCGTGCTCGTCTTCGACGCGACCGTGGGCGAGGCGGCCCTCGGGGCCGATGCCGCCAACGTGGCCTTCGCCTACGGGCAGGTGCCCTCCGAGAGCCCGGGGGCGCGCCCCGAGGGCCCGGAGCCCGGAGGGCCCGCCGAGCCGCCCGCGGGCGAGCCCGAGGCGTCCTCGCCGCCGGCGGTCCCGCCCGTCGTCGTGGGCGGCGACCCGGAGGGGGGCGACGTCGCGATCGGGAAGACCGCCGAGAACCTCTCCCGCGGGGACGGGACCACCCGCGTGGGCGACACGGTGCGCTACGAGATAGCCCTGCGCGACGAGGGGGCGGGCACGAGCTGGATGGACGCCGTCATCCGCGACGAGGTGCCCGAGGGGCTGGAGCCCGTGAGCGGCACCATCCGCCTGACGCTTCCCGACGGGAGCGAGGTGGCCGTGGACGACGCGGCCTACGACCCGAAGACGAGGACGCTCGCCGTCGCCTGCGGCCACCTCCACGGCGGGCAGGAGGCCGTCCTCTCCTTCGACGCGCTCGTGACGGGGGCCGCCGTGGGCGCCGACATCGGCAACGTGGCGGTCGGCCTGGGCACGCCGCCGAGCAGCTGGGACCCCGACGGCGAGCACCCCGGGCCGGGCGCGCCCTTCGACCCGCCGGAGGGCTGGGGCGCCTACGACCGCTCGCACGGCAAGGTCGTCTCCGACCCGGCCTACCCGCCGGGAGTGGACAGGCTGGGCGGCGTCATCGACGGCGAGGCCGACGAGCGCACCACCATCGCCCACAAGCTCGCCCAGACCGGCGACGCCCTGGCTGCTGCGGCGCTCCTGCCCGCGGCCCTCACCCTGGCGGCGGGCGCCCTGCTGCTCGCCCGTCGGCGCCTGCGCCGGGAGAGGTAGCACCAACGGGGCCGCTTTCCACGCGCAGCAGGAAACGGCCCCTCCCTGCTCTCGGGTCGCTTTCGGGCAACAAAAGCGCCGCGATCAGCCGGGCCGCCTTCGGGCGGCCCGCTCTGTTTCCTCGCGCTCCCGCCCTGCCGTCATCCCCGGCAGGGCGGGAGCGCGAGGACGTCTCTCCAGATGACAGAATCAAAGGCCATCTCTCCATTTTGTCTCATATTGTTTACATAGTCCCTTATTGGAACGATCTATTTCCTCGCATTATGCTAGAATGTATCAAATTTATAGCAAGGAGAGCCTATGCTGCTTAACGAGGATATCGCAGAGCGCGTGAAGGAGGGCAGGCGCGAGCTCGGCATGACGCAAGGCGAGCTCGCCAAGCAGGCCGGCGTGAGCCGCCCCACCATCGCGCGCATCGAGGGAGGCAGGGCGGAGCACGTCTCCCTCGGCACGGTTGAGCGCGTGCTCAACGCAACCAACTGGGATCTAGCCATCGACCGGGGCGTGCGCCCCAAGGGTCAGGACGACGGATTCGACATCGAGGCGTACCTCGATTCGCTCTACGGTAACGCGCGATGAACCCCGCACGCGAGAAGAGCCTCGATGTCCTCATCGCCGGCACCTTCGCCGGCCGCCTCATCATGTCGGGGGACGGCGAGCTCACCTTCTCCTACCACCCGGCCTACCAGGGTCCCGACCTCTCGGTCGGCATACCCGTTTCCAGCGACGATTACGTCGGCCGCCGCGTGCTCGCCTGGTTCGACAACCTTCTCCCCGACAATCCACAGGTCCGCCGGGGAATGGCGGCGGAGGCGGGAACCAGCACCGGCGTGTTCCCCCTCCTCGCCCGCTTCGGCCTCGACCTGCCGGGCGCCATCCAGGTCGTCGCCCCCGACGAGACGCACCCGAGCGAGCGGGAAGGCGGCTATGTCCTTTTGACCGACAGGGCCATCGGCGCGAGGCTGAGACGGCTCGCCGACGACGACGCCCGCCATCGTGCGCGCTCCTGGACGACGAGAGATGAGCACTGGTCCCTCGGCGGCATGCAGGCCAAGCTCGCGCTCCGCCGCCACGAGGGCCGGTGGTACGAGTGCACGGGAAGCGGAGCCTCGAACACAATCGTGAAGCCCGGCGCCGCCGGACTCGACAACCAGGCGCTCGTCGAATACGCCACTATGCGGCTCGCGGCAGCCTGCGGACTCCCCACCGCTTCGGTTTCCCTCGAGAATTTCGACGGCGCCGAGGCCATCGCCATCGAGCGCTACGACCGCTTCACGTCCCCCGAAAGCGGGCAGGTCACCCGCATCCACCAAGAGGATCTCTGCCAGGCGCTGGCGACGCCCTCCTCGAAGAAGTACACGACGGACGGGGGGCCCTCGTCCGTCCAGGCAATGGAGCTGATGCGCGGCGCCGAGGGCAACAGCACGGGGCGCTTCGTCGACGCCCTTCTGTTCAACTGCCTTACCGCCTCGACCGACGCCCACGCGAAGAACTACTCGCTGCTGCATCCCGCGCAGGGCAGATACCTTCTCGCGCCGCTCTACGACGTGGCGAGCGCAGCACCCTTCATGAAGAAGGGGAAGACCTACCACCTTGCCATGTCCATAGGCGGCGAGAATCGCGTGGGGTGGCTGAGAAAAAGCTCGTTGGAGCGCTTCGCGAAGATCCACGGTCTTGACGCTGGCGCGCTGATCGACAGGACGGACGAGATCGCGGATGCCGTCGTAGCCAACATCGATGCCGTGCTCGACGAGCTGCCCCATCGGGATGGCATCGATCGGCTTACGGAGGTGCTTCGCCTCAGGCTGCTTGCCCTGTGCAGGGCGACCCAGCGCAACATCCGCGTAGAGAGCACACACTTCGAGGCGATCGACATCACGCGCTACAACAGCTAGCCACCTCGACTGCCCGGCACGTATCGGGGGGGGCGGGTCCAGTCCTTACATTTACCTGCGCCTCCTTGCCAGACGAAGCTCGCAGGTGTACACTCCTCCAAGATTTGTCGACAGCTCGGCAACGCTTCGCGTACCCTGGCGCGGCCCCGAAAGGGGCATCGGCAGGCGTCCGATAGGCGCGGCCGAGGGCACCGAGAGAAGGAGAAGCACCATGAAAGAGAAGCGGCAGGGGTCGCTTCTGCGCCTGGGCCTGGCGGCCGCGCTCGCCTGCGGGATGGCTCCCGCGGCGGCCTTCGCCGAGCCACAGGCCCAAATCACGGAGACCCCCCCCCATCGAGTTTTCTGAGCCGGTAGCCGACGCTGCCGACCCCGGCGAGGCCGTCCCGGCCGAGGGCGATCCGCCCGCCTCTCTCCCCTCTCAATCTCCCGGCGCCCCCGATGGCGCTACCGACCCTGGCTCCGCAATCGGCTCCGGCCCCCAAGCCAGCCCAACGGCCGATCCCGCAGCAACGGTCTCCCGGCCGGGCCCCAACGCCGCCCCGGCCGGCTCTTCCGCCGGCGCGCCCGATCCCGTGGCCCAAGCCGTCCTGGCGGCGGACCTCCCCCTGACGCCCGCCCCTGCGCCCGGCGCGGCGGCGCCTCTCGCCCAGGCGCCCTCCAATGCCTTCGAGCTGGGCGGGTTCACCATCTGGGGCGTCGACGGCGACGCGGTGACCGCCTCCGACTTCGCCTACGACGAGGCCGCCAAGACCCTCACGGTGAACACCGACAAGCACTTCGCCCTGCAAACGGACGACCAGACCCTCTCCGACAAAGAGGACGAGAGCGTGCACACCATCGTGGGCGCTCACACGAACCCCGTGAGCACCCGCCTCATCGTTCCCGCTGGCCGCGAGGCGCATATCACGCTTGCGGGCGTGGGCATCCGAGCGGAATCCGCCATCGCTACCAACAGCGCCATCGATATTGCCAAGGGGGCCTCCTGTCATCTCGTCCTGGCCGACGGAACGCACAACTCACTTGTCTCCTTCGCAGCGAATGGCTCCGGCATCCACAATTCCACCGGAGCTTCTCTCGCTATCGACGATTCAGTGGCCAACAAGGACCAGAGGGGCAACGCCATCGTTCCCGAAGACGGCTTCGTTCCCGCCGACGCTGTTCTGGCCAATGGGACGCGAATCAAGAAGGGCGATCCCCTCACGGTCATGGACAGCGACCACCCGGGCTCCCTCCTCGCCTGGTGCACGGCGGGCTCTGGCGCGGCCATCGGAGGTCGCGGAGACACTTCGTTCGGCAATGCAGGTGAAGACGGAGGCTCCTTCACTATGGACGGGGGCGTCGTCACCGCCCGCAGCTCTTATAATTACGATGCGGGCGGATGGCATTGCTCGGCCGGAGTGGGCGGGGGCAGCTGGGGAGGCAATGGAACCGGCGCCGACGAGTGGATCACCATCAACGGAGGGCGCCTCACCGCCATCGGCGGCAATCATGGTGCCGGCGTGGGCAGCGGCAACCAGGGCGCCTGCGGCAACATTCGCATCAACGGCGGCTACGTCATCTCCAAGGGCGGCGACCACGGCAGCGGGTTCGGTGCTGCTTGCATCCCCGCCGACAGCTCTGCGTTCAAAATGATCTTCACCGGGGGTACCCTCATCCCCTCAACCGTCTACCCACCCGCTTATGCTGGCACGGGTGATATCGGCGCGCCGAACGCCGACATCACCATCACCGGCGGCTCCATCGGCAACGGCCGCGACCCCGAGCACTTCACCTTCTCAGGCAATGTCCACAACGCCGAGGGTGAGCCCATCAAGATGATCCAGGTAGATCTCACCTCGGACGTGGGCGAGAACACTTTCGCCCTCAGCGAGTGGGAGCTCAAGGTTGACGGTGTGCCCTACGACTACGGCGCGCCGGCCGAGTTCGACAAGGGACATCTGTACCTGTGGCTGCCCGAGCGCGTCGTGAAGGACTCCGAGGTGACCGTGGAGTTCACCTACCTGGACACCGACAAGCTGGACGAGAGCGGCAACCCCACCCCCGTCACGCCGCTGCCCCTGTTCCGCCCCGCCGACAGCTCGCTGCCGCCCGGCGTCACCAACGACGGCAAGCTGCGTCGCTACGTGGACTTCGAGCTGGACCCCGACTACCTCGCCGGCCTCAGCAAGTACTACGACGGCGAGCCATTCCCCGTCTTCCCGCTGCCCCTGCGCGCCCCCGACGGGCGCGACCTCACCGAGGCCGACAAGATCACCTTCAAGTACCAACGCCTCGACCCGTCGGGCAACCCTGTGGGCGCGGAGACCGACAACGGCGCCGACGTGGGCACCATGACGTTCACGGCCATATCGACCCAGTACTCCGACGACACCGAGGGGAACTTCTCGGAAAGCTACTGGGGCCATCGCGCCACGGGCCGCTGCGAGATCTGGCCCATCGGATCCCAGGTGGCCATCAAGAGCGCCACCTGGGAGAACGGCCAGGCTAGCGTGCAGGAGAACCCCTCGGATCGCAAGCTGTCACTCACCTGCACGGTGAAGCGGGCCGACACCGACCCCTCCGGCGCCCCCACCAAGGCCACCTGCGCCGCGCCCCAGGGCTACATCCAGCTGTTCGTGGACGGGAAGAAGGCGGGCGACCCCATCGAGATCCTCTTCGCCGACAAGACGCTGCCCGACGGGACGGTGCTACCGGCCAACGCCACAGCCAGCGGGGACACGACCACCTTCATCTACACCGCCTCGCCGGCCGAGGTGGACCACCTCGTGCCCGTGGCCACCCCCAACGGCCGCCACGTCATCTCGGTGCAGTACCTGCCCCCGAACGACGATGATGCGGCGCCGGCGAACTATCTGGCCAGCGCGAACCCCCTGGAAGATCCCGATGCGGCACCGAAGGTGGAGGTGGCCATCTCGCCCATCGACCCGGCGACCGAGGTTGTCCAGAAGGACGACCCCGACAACAAGGACCCCGACTCCCCCGAACCCGACGTCAGCGCCAGCGCGCCCCGACCCGCCGACCCGGACGCCGAGACCGGCAAGCCCGGCGACAAGATCGTGGACGGCACCATCGTCACCACCTGGGGCGAGGCCAGCGACGACAACCCGCACCCCGGGCGCGTAGTCATCGGCATCAAGACCGAGTCCTCCGGGCCGGTGAGCGTGGTCGACGAGAGCGGCAACGTATTCACCGCCGATTTCCTGCGGGGCGAGGACGGCCAGCCGGTGCGCAACGCCGACGGATCCTACACGCTGGTGCTCGACCCGACGGCCGTGGGGAGCGGCAAGCTTTCCATCCGCCAGGAGCCCAACGGGGCCTACACCGGCACCACCTGGAACTTCGACGTCACCGTGCTGCCCCAGCCCAAGATCGCGCCGGCTCCGGCCCTGTCGAAGAGAGCCGAGAACCTGACGCACCCGGACGGGCCGACGCAGCCGGGCGACCGCATCCGCTACACGGTGACGGCCTCGAACGCGGCGGCCGGGTCACTGTGGACCGACGTCGTGGTCACCGACCCGCTGCCGGCGTGCCTGGAGCTCGCGGGGGCCTCGGTGGTGCTCGTGGGCGCTGACGGGGTAAAGCGGACGCTCTCCGCCGCCGCGCCCGGGGCCGCGCCCGCGCCGGGGCAGTACGCCCTCTCATCACCGGGCGCCGACGGGCGGCGCACGCTGACGGCCCCCGTCGGCGACATCGGCGGCGGGCGCAGCGCCGTCCTCACCTTCGAGTGCACCGTGCGCGGGGACGTCGACTTCTCCGACCCGGCCGCCGTCGACCTGGGCAACGTCGCCTCGGCGGATGGCAAGCGCCCGAGTCCCGACGACCCGGACGGCCCCGACGTGGGGCCGGTGGCGCCGCCCGACACCGACCCGGCGACGCCGCCCGGCGGCGGGACCGTGGCGCCGGCCGACCCCGACGTTCGGGTGTCCAAGAGCGTGGAGAACCTGAGCGCGCCGGGCGCCAAGGTGACGCACCTGGGGGACCGCCTGCGCTACACAATCGAGCTCTCGAACGCCGGCGCCGCCAACAGCTGCCTCATGGGCGCCGCCGTGTCCGACCCGCTGCCGGCGGGCATCGAGCCGGTGCCCGGCACCCTGCGCCTGTCGATCGACGGAGGGGAGCCCGTCGCCGTGCCCGACGAGGCCTACGACAGGGGCAGCCGCACCATCGCCGTGGCCTGCGGCGATGTGTGGGGCGGCCACGGGGCCGTGCTCGTCTTCGACGCGACCGTGGGCGAGGCGGCGCTCGGCGCCAACGTGGCCAACATCGCGCTCGGCCACGGCAAGATGCCCTCCGAGAACCCCGGCTCGCGCCCCGAGGACCCCGAGCCCGGAGGGCCCGCGGAGCCCCCGGCGGGCGAGCCCGAGGCGTCCTCGCCGCCGGCGGTCCCGCCCGTCGTGGTGGGCGGCGACCCGGAGGAGGGCGACGTGTCGATCGCCAAGACCGCCGAGAACGCGAGCCGCGACGACGGCACCACCCATGTGGGCGACACCGTGCGCTACGAGATAGCCCTGCGCAACGAGGGGGCGGGCACGAGCTGGATGGACGCGGTGATCCGAGACGAGGTGCCCGAGGGGCTGGAGCCCGTGAGCGGCACCATCCGCCTGACGCTGCCCGACGGGAGCGAGGTGGCCGTGGACGACGAGGCCTACGACCCGAAGACGAGGACGCTCGCCGTGGCCTGCGGCCACCTCCACGGCGGGCAGGCCGCCGTCCTCTCCTTCGACGCGCTCGTGACCGAGGCCGCCGTGGGCGCCGACATCGGCAACGTGGCGGTCGGCCACGGGACGCCGCCGAGCAGCTGGGACCCCGACGGCGAGTCGCCCGAGCCGGGCGCGCCCTTCGACCCGCCGGAGGGATGGGACGCCTACGACCGCTCGCACGGCAAGGTGGTGTCCGAGCCCGCCTACCCGCCGGGGGTCGACCGGCTCGGCGGCGTGCTGCCCGGCGACGAGGGCGGCAAGCAGCGCACCACCATCGCCCACAAGCTCGCCCAGACCGGCGACGCCCTGGCCGCGATCGCCGGCACCGCCCTTGCCGGCGCGCTCGCGGCGGCCGCCCTCGCCCTGGCGAGCCGCCGGCGCCGGACGCGGTAGGAGGCGCGGGACGCCTCCCGACTATTCGCAGGGCCGCCGCCCGAATGCGCGGGCGGGCTGAAAGCCGCCCCTACGGAGAGCTGCAGGGTTACGGGCGGCTTAGACTTCGTAGGGGGCGGCTTTAGCCGCCCCGTGAGACAGATTATGGTTGCGGGCGGGATGAATCCCGCCCCTCCGGGGCATGGCGGCGGCACGAGAAGTCGGAGCACACGCAAAAGGCCGCCCCTCGGGCGGCCTTTCGGTTGATACGGAATGCGAGCGGTAAGAGCTGGCTTCGCTAGCCCAGCTCGGCCAGCTGGGCCTCGATGCGGGCCAGCTTGTCGGCCAGATCGGCCAGCTTCGCCTTGTCCTTCTCCACGATCTCGGGCGCGGCCTTCGCCAGAAAGCCCGGGTTGGAGAGCTTCTTCTCGAACTTGGCAACATCTTTGGCCAGGCCATCGCGCTCGCGGGCCAGACGCGCCCGCTCGGCATCGAAGTCCACATGGCCCGCCAGCACGATGTACACCTCGAGCCCCGAACCGAGCACCACGGCGCTCTCGGCAGGCTTGGACGTTTCCACGGCCACCTCGAACTCCTCCACGTTGGCCAGCTGGCCGATGAGGTGCGCTTGGGCCAGCAGCAGGGCCGCGTCGGCCTCGGCCGCCACCTTCACGGCCACGGGCAGGGCCACCTTCGGCGAGATGCCGTAGCGCGAGCGGGTGGAGCGCACCGCGCCCACCACCTCGCACACCATGGCAATGGCACGTTCGGACTCCTCGTCCACGAAGCGGCTGAGCTCGGCGGCATCGGGCCACGGCGCCACAATGAGCATGGGCGCGGCGGTGTCGCCCTTGGGCATCTCGCCGTAGACCTCCTCGGTGATGAACGGCATGATGGGATGCAGAAGGCGCAGAATCTGCCCCAGCACGAACACCAGGTTGCGCTGGCAGGCGGCGCGGTCGGTCGGATCGGCGTCGGCGGCCAGGCGCGCCTTGGAGAACTCGATGTACCAGTCGCAGAACTCGTTCCACACGAAGCTGTACAGCTCGCGGGTGATCTCGCCGAACTCGAAGTTGTCGTAGGCCGCGTCCACCGCCGCCACGACCTTCGCCAAGCGGGAGAAGATCCAGCGGTCGGCCGGCGTGACCGGCTCGGGCGCGCCGGGCTCGTATCCCTCCAGGTTCATGAGCACGAAGCGGCTCGCGTTCTTCACCTTGTTCGCGAAGTTGCGGGAGCTTTCCAGCTTGGCCTCGTTGAACTTCATGTCCTGGGCGCCGGTCACCTGCATGAGCAGGCCGAAGCGCATGCCGTCGGCGCCGTAGTCCTCCATGAGGCGCAGCGGGTCCACGCCGTTGCCGCGGCTCTTGGACATGGGCTTGCCGTCGGCGGCCATGACCGTGGGATGGATGATGACGTCCTCGAAGGGAATGGTGTTATCGCAGCAGTACATGGAGGCCATAACCATGCGCGCCACCCAAAGCCCCATGATGTCGCGGGCCGTGGAGAGCACCTGGGTCGGGTAGGCCGTGCGCATCTGGGGCGCGTCCATGCCCTCTTCCGTCCAGCCCATGGTGGCAAAGGGCCACAGCTGGCTGGAGAACCAGGTGTCCAGCACGTCGTCGTCCTGGCGCACCGGCGCCCCGCACACCGGGCAGACCTCCACCTCGTCCACCGAGGCGTCCTCCCAGCCGCACTCATCGCAGTAGTACATGGGAATGCGGTGGCCCCACCACAGCTGGCGCGAGATGCACCAGTCCTTCAAATTCGCGAGCCAGTCCAAATACACTTGCTTCCACCGAGCCGGGTGGAACTGGATGGAACCGTCCTCCACCACGCGGGCGGCGGCCTCCTTCAGGCCGTCCACGGCCACGAACCACTGCTCGGATTCCCAGGGCTCCAGCTTGGTGTGGCAGCGGTAGCAGGTCATGACCGAGTGGTCGTGGTCCTCCACATGATCGAGCAGGCCGAGCTCCTCGAAGGCGGCCACCACGGCCTCGCGGGCCTCGTCGCGGTCCATCCCCGAGAACTTCCCGTAGCCTTCCACCACGTGCGCCGTCTCGTCGAAGATGTTGATGCGGGGAAGCCCCGCCTTCTCCCCCATGGCCCAGTCGTTGGGGTCATGGGAGGGGGTCACCTTCACGCAGCCGGTGCCGAACTCGGTGTCCACATGCCAGTCGGCGAAGATGGGAATCTCGCGATCCACCAGCGGCAGCTTCACCGTCTTGCCAACGAGATGCCCGAAGCGCTCGTCCTTGGGGTTCACGGCCACGCCGGTGTCCCCCAGCATGGTCTCGGGGCGCGTGGTGGCCACGACCAGGTACTCCAGGCCGTCCACCGGCTCGGTCAGGGGGTAGCGCAGGTACCACAGATGTCCCGCCTCGTCCACGTACTCGGCCTCGTCGTCGGCGATGGCCGTGGTGCAGCTCGGGCACCAGTTCACGATGCGCTTGCCCCGATAGATCAGCTTGTCGCGGTACCAGTCCACGAACAGCTTCCGCACGGCGCGCACGTAGGAGGGCTCCAAGGTGAAGTGCTCGTCGGAGTAGTCGCAGGAGCAGCCCATGCCCTTGATCTGGTTCACGATGGTGGTGCCGTACTCCTCACGCCACTTGTAGCATTCCCCGATGAAGGCCTCGCGGCCGATCTCCAGGCGGCTGATGCCAGCCTCGGCCAGGCGCTTGTCCACCTTGGTCTGGGTGGAGATGCCCGCATGGTCGGTGCCGATGATCCAGCGGGTCTGAAAACCGCGCATGCGGGCGCGGCGGATGCAGGCGTCCTGGATGGTGTCGTTTAAGGCATGGCCCATGTGCAGCACGCCGGTGATGTTCGGCGGCGGGATGACGATGGTGTAGCTCTCGCCGGCATGCTCGCCAAAGCCCGGCGTGCGCTGGAAATAGCCGGCGTCCTTCCACGCCTCGAAGATGGGCCGCTCCATGGCGGCGTAGTCGGTCTGGGTCATCCTCATCCCTTCTCTGCGAAATCGGTGGGTACGGAACACGGCGCCGGCGCCCCCATGGACGCACGGCGCCGCCCATAGCTGCTAGGAAGCGTGCAGGGCTCCCTCGGTGTTGGCCCGGGGCTTGATGACCGGCTTCGTCTCGCCGGTGATGTCGCTGGCCCGCACGGTCACCTGGGAAGCGCCGTCGAACTCGGGCAGGTCGTACATCACGTCCATGAGCACGCGCTCGCAGATGGAGCGCAGGCCGCGGGCGCCGGTACCGTGCTCGACGGCCTCGTGGGCGATGGCCGTCAGGGCCGCCTTGTCGAAGGCCAGGCGGCAGTCCTCGAACTCGAACATGCGGGTGTACTGCTTCACGAGCGCGTTCTTCGGCTCCACGAGGATGCGCACGAGGTCTTCCTCGGACAGCTCGGAAAGCGACGTGATGACCGGGATACGACCCACGAACTCGGGGATCATGCCGTACTTGTTCAGATCCTCGGGAAGCACCTGGCGCAGAAGCTCGGCCTCGGACTCCTTCTTGGAGGCGGCCAGCTCGCTCGCGAAGCCCAGCGAGGTAGTGCCCACGCGGCTCGCCACGATGTCGGCCAGGCCCACGAAGGCGCCGCCCAGGATGAACAGGATGTTGGTGGTGTCGATGGGGATGAGCTCCTGCTGGGGGTGCTTGCGACCGCCCTGGGGCGGCACCGAGGCCTCGCAGCCCTCGACGATCTTCAGCAGGGCCTGCTGCACGCCCTCGCCGGACACGTCGCGGGTGATGGAGAGGTTCTCGGCCTTGCGGGCGATCTTGTCGATCTCGTCGATATAGATGATGCCGATCTCGGCCCGGGGCACCTCGAAGTCGGCGGCGGTGATGAGCTTCAGCAGGATGTTCTCCACGTCCTCGCCCACGTATCCCGCCTCGGTGAGCGTGGTGGCGTCGGCGATAGCGAAGGGCACCTGCAGGGTGCGGGCCAGGGTTTGGGCCAGAAGCGTCTTGCCCGAGCCCGTGGGACCGATGAGCATGATGTTGCTCTTGGCCAGCTCCACGTCGCCCTCGGCGGCCGCAGCCCCCATGGAGATGCGCTTGTAGTGGTTGTACACGGCCACGGACAGGGCCCGTTTGGCCTCCTCCTGGCCCACCACGTGCTCGGACAGGCGCGCGTACAGCTCGTGGGGCGTGGGCAAGTCTCCCAGCACCTCCGCCGGGGTGGGGGCGTTGTCCACCACGGGGCTCACGTCGCGCTGCAGCTGCGCCTCGGGCGGGTTGCCCCAGCGGCCGGCGGCGCGCTGGGCGTCCTCGTCCATCATCTCGAATTCCTGGGCCATGGAAAAGCCCAAGTCGCGCATCATGGCGTCGGCGCACACCGAGATGCACTCGTCGCAGATGTAGATGCCGTTGGGACCGGAGATCATGGCGTTCACCTGGTCGGGCGTCTTGCCGCAGAACGCGCAGAAGTAGTTGTCCTCGGGCGGATTGTAATCGCTATGGCGGTGGTTCATGATGTCCTATTCGCTCTTCTTCTGGCCGGGCATGGCACCGTGGTGGTAGATGATCTCGTCCACGAGGCCGTACTCCTTGGCCTCCTCGGCGGTCATGTAGTTGTCGCGCTCGGTGTCCAGCTGGATGCGCTCGATGGACTGGCCGGTGTTCTCGGACAGGATCTTGTTCAGGCGCTTGCGGGTCTTCAGCATGAAGTCGGCCACGATGGCGATCTCGGTCTGCTGGCCCTGGGCGCCGCCGAGCGGCTGGTGGATGAGCACCATGGAGTTCGGCAGCACGAAGCGCTTGCCCTTGGTGCCCGAGGACAGGAGCACGGCGGCCATGGAGGCGCACTCGCCGATGCAGATGGTGGACACGTCGCACTTGATGAAGTTCATGGTGTCCAGAATGCCGAGGCCTGCCGTGACCGAGCCGCCCGGGGAATTGATGTACAGGGAGATGTCCTTATCGGGATCGGTGGCCTCCAGGTGCAGCAGCTGGGCCACCACGGAGTTGGCCACGTGGTCGTCGATCTGCTCGCCCAAGAAGATGATGCGGTCGTTCAGCAGGCGGCTGTAGATGTCGTAGCTGCGCTCGCCCCGGGGCGACTGCTCGATGACGTAGGGGATGAGGGCGTTGCTCGCGCGTTCGATGCCCATAGGTGCCTCTCTTTCGCAAATAGGGCCGCGTTATGCGGCCTGTCTATAGTTCAGAACCATATTGCTATACATCCGTTCGCAATGCAAGCCAAACGGGGAAATGAACACAGCAGCAAAGGCTGAGTGCAGAGGGAGTGCCCGGTGTTCTGACCGAGCGAGTTCCGCAGCGACTGCGACAGTCCAGTGGACTGTCGCACAAAGCGAGGACTGCCCGAGCGAATCAGAATACCGGGCACTCCCGACCGCGAGGAGCCACTACAGAAAGGGCGGGGTCTCCCCCGCCCTTTGCGATTCGCCGTGAGACGTGCTACTCGGCAGCTTCCTCCTCGGCGTCGGCCTTCTTGGCGGCCTTCTTCTTCGCGGGCTTCTTGGCGGCCTTCTTCTCATCGGCGGCCTTCTGGGCGGCGAAGTCGACCTCGGTCACCTTGGCGTTCTCCATGAGGTCCTCGATGGCGGCCTGACGCAGCAGACCGGTGCGCAGCAGGTGCAAACGGCCCGCCTCGCGCCACTCCTTCTCCAGGGCCGCGGGATCCTCCGCGCCGCTCTTGGCGAATTCGGCGGCGATGGCCTCATCGGTGATCTCGACGCCGGCGTGGCGCGCCCAAGCCTCAAGGGCGAGCTCTTCCTTCACATGGTCGGCGGACTGGGCCTTCAGGTCGGCCTTGAACTGGTCGGCCGTGATGCCCTGGCTGGCCAGGTAGGCGTCGAAGGTCATGCCGGCGCGCTGCATCTGGGTGAAGAAGTCCTGCAGAAGCGAAGTCTCGGCCTCGTTCACCAGGGCCTCGGGAGCCTCGCCCTCGAAGCGCTCGATGAGCTGGGCCATGATGGCGTTCTCCTTGATGCGGGGCATGATGGAGGCCTTCTGCATGGCGATGGACTGCTTGATCTGCTCGCGCATGTCCTCCACGGACTCGAAGCCCATGGTCTCCTTGGCCCACTCGTCGGTGATCTCGGGGACGGCCTTCTTCTTCACCACGTTGCAGGTGACCTCGAAGGCGACGGTCTTGCCGGCCTGGTCGGCCAGAAGCGGGGCGGTCTCGTCGGCGGGCACCTCCAGGGTGAACTCCTTGGTCTGGCCCTTCTTCATGCCCATGATCTCGGCGTCGAAGGCCTCGGGGAGCAGCCCGGTGCCCGGTCCGTACAGGCGCGACTCGCTCGTGAGGGAGGCGATCTCGTTGCCCTCGGCGTCGGTGGCCTTGATGGCCAGATCGGCGTAGTTCTCCGGCTTCATCTTCGTGGCGGCAGACGCGTCCTCGAAGGTGGTGTAGTGCTCGGCCATGGCAGACACCTGGTCGTCGATCTCGGCCTCGGTGGCCTCGGCGAAGGGCAGCTCGATCTCAACGGCGTCGTAGCTGGTCAGCTCCACCTCGGGGCGCAGCTCCACGGTGAACACCACGGTGTAGGGCTGGCCGGCCTGGACCAGCTCGTTCTCCTCCATGGCGGGCGTGCCCGCGGGAGCCAGCTTCTCGGCCTCGATGGCGGCCGGATACGCGCTGTTAATCAGCTCGTCGGTCACCGTGGCCAGCACGGCCTCGGCGCCGAGCGCATTGTCGATAACCGGGCGCGGGGCCTTGCCGCGGCGGAAGCCCGGGAAATTGTACTTGCGAGCGAAGTCCTTGTAGGTCTTGGTGATGCGGCCGTCAACGTCGGCGGCATCGATGGTGACGGTGACCTTGGCCTTGTTGCCCTCAAGGGCCTCAACTTTTGTTTCCACGAATAATTCCTCCATCGTTTCCTAGCACGGCGCGAAACCTGTGCCCGCGCCCACACTTCCTCGGCGATCCGCCAGGCGGGTCTCCCGCGGAAGCGCACAGCTGCCCATTATGCCACAACCTCCACAACCTGGCTACAATTCCCCGCCCCGGACACAAAAAAGAGACGCGGGCAACCCGCGTCTCAGAAGGAACGGATAGGGCGCCTCCTCCCCGTGACCCGACAAAGCAGGCCCCGCCTGCGGGGAGGGAGTCCGCTCGCAGATTCTGCAGCGACGAGAACAGGACTCTATATCCTGTTCTCCCCAGCGAGGACCGCTCGAGCACGGCGCCTCTTCCCCGCAGGCGGGGCCGGAAAAAGCGAAAAGCGACCCTTAGGCCTCGGTCTTGCCGGAGCGCACGACATAGCAGATGGTGAAGTAGCCGGCCACGCCGCCGCCCACGGCGCACACCACGCCCTTCAACAGCATCATGCCCGTCATCGACAACGGCAGGGACAGAAGCGTGGCCGTGAAGGCCCCCACGCCCATGATGGCGACGGTGGCCACCACGGTGGTGACCAGCAGGGCCGGCGCGTAGCTGGCGGGCACAAGCGACGCCGCACCGCCCAGATTCGCCACGTTCGGTCCGGCGAAGACGCCCTTGCGCAGATCCATGCGCGTGAGCGGCACCACGATCACGAACAGCAGGATGCCCAGCAGCACGCCGGTGAGCGCGAAGTCGTGGAAGATGTCGGCCTCGCCGAACAGAGCCGCCGGCTCGCCCATGTGCAGCAGGTAGAAGATGACGGCGTTGATGATGCCGTTGATCACGCCGTAGCCGATGAGGCACTTGTTGAGCAGATAGGAGTTGAACGGCTTAGCAGGCCGCGCCGGCACCGGGGCGGCAGGGCCCGAGCTGGCCATCGTCTTTGCCATGAGAGTTCCTTTCCCTATGCGACGACGCCGAGGGCACAGGCGCGTCCTCGGCGGTTTTCGTCTCGCATTATGGGCTGCGCTCAAGCGCGATCAGGCAAAACAGCAGGTCCTGTTACGGAAAGGTGGGCGTTGGGGAACCTTCGCCGCCCAACTGCTGCCAACCAGTAACCTAGGCCGCGGCCTCGGCGGTGCGGGCGGCCATGGCGGCGGCCACGGCATCGGCCTGCTGCTGGGCGCGCACCACGAAGCTCAAGGTGCACCAGCCGGCGATGGCGCCGCCCAGGGCGCACAGCACGCCCTTCAGGAGCATCATGGCGGTCACCGAGATGCCCGCGGCCGGCAGAAACAGGCTCGCCACGGCGGACAGGCCCGTCATGGCCACCAAGGCGATGGCGCCGGTGGCGAAGAGGGACCCGACGTAGGAGCCGGGCATGAGCGCGAAGGTGCCCTGGCCAGGCGTCGGCAGGGAGAACCTACCGTGCCTCAGATCCATGCGGGTCAGCGGCACCACGCAGGCGAACAGCAGCATGCCCAGAAGCAGGCCGGTGAAAGCGATGTCATGCACGATGTCGTGCATACCGAACATCGCGTCGGGGGCGCCGGCGTTGATGGCGGCGAAGATAGCAGCGTTGATGATGCCGTTCACCACGCCGTAGCCGATGAGGCACTTGTTCAGCGCGTAGGACTTGAAGGACTTGGGGGCCGAGGCGGTCTTGGCGGACTTTGCCATGAGGTGTTCCTTTCTTCTGCAGTGCGGGTGCAACGAATTGCGGAGCCGGCGCGGGGCATGCGCGGCGTTTGACTGAATGCAGTATAGGAACCGGTGTTCCCTTTTTCCGCATGAACTGTTTCCGTTGCAACGGAAAACGTTTCACAGTCGGAAAGGATTCAATCTCTCTACAATGAGCGCCGCCGAATCACGGAGTGCACAGACGAGACTACTCTTTTCGGCGGAAGCATCCACTTATGATTAAAGGAGGAACAATGGCGAAGAACACAACGACGCACCCCGAGGGGGGTGTTGAGAAGTTCCTCGTGCTGCCCATCATCGTGCTGATCCTGGCCCAGATGGGAACCTCGGGAGACAACGGCGCGCTCGGCCTGGCCAACCAGCAGCTGGTCGATGTCCTGGGCGCCACCACCCCCGACATCCAGCTGGCGAACATGGTGTACTCGCTCATGGCCGGCGCCTTCATGGTGGCGGGCGGCCTGGTGGGCACCATCATCGGCTGGCGCACGAACTTCCGCCTGGGCGCAGCTTTGTGCGCGGCAGGCGAGCTGGTCATGGCGCTGTCGCCGAACATGACCATCTTCATCTGGGGAGGCCGCATTCTCGTCGGCTTCGGCGCCAGCTTCATGATCCCCTCGGTGCTGGGCCTTATCCCCTTCATCTACCACGGCAAGAACCGCGTGCTGGCCTTCGGCTGCATCGGCGCCGCCTCCGGCCTGTCGGCCTTCCTGCCGCTGATCCTGGGCATCGTGATGCAGTTCGGCGGCTTCCGCGTCACCTTCGGCGTGCTCGCCGTGTACTTCGCCCTGGTGCTGCTCTTGTCCTTCAAGCTGCCGGCCATCGAGAAGCCCGCTGAGAAGCTGAAGTTCGACGGACTGGGTACCGGCATCGCCGCCGTGGGCCTGTTCCTGTTCCTCGTGGGCCTGTCCCGCATCTCCGCCTGGGGCCTCATCGAGCCCTTCGCCGAGTGCCCCTTCACCATCTTCGGCATCTCGCCGGCCCTGCCCATGGCAGCCCTCGGCCTGATCCTTCTGGTGATCCTCGTGCCCGTGGAGAAGCGCGTGGAGGAGAAGAACGGCATCGCGCTTCTGCCCCAGTCCTTCCTGAAGACCCCCCAGGTGCGCGCAGGCCTGGTGGCCAGCGCCATCACCTTCTTCTTCATGGGCGTCCAGGCCATCCTGCTCTCGCCCTACCTGCAGCTGGTGGCCGGCTGGTCGCCGGTGCTCATGGGCGTCATGGCGCTGGCCGTGGGCATCCCCACCTTCATCTTCGCCTTCGGCATCCCCAAGATCGCCCCGAACGCCAACCCGCGCCGCGTCATCCAGATCGGCTACATCGTGATGGCCGCCGCCTTCATCCCCATGGCCTTCTCGCTGCACGGCTCTGAGGTCAACGGGCTCATGTGGGTCGGCCTGGCCATCGCCGGCGCCGGCGCCGGCATCGTGTCGGCCCAGGCCTCCAACATCGTGGCTTTGGCCGTCAACGAGCGCGACGCCTCCCAGTCCGGCGGCATCCAGACCACCATGCGCAACGTGGGCCAGGCCATCGGCGTGGCCGCCATCGGCGCGGTGCTCCTGTTCGGCATCACCGCCAACATCGACAACGCCATGGCCGACAGCCCCGTCATCACCCCCGAGGTGCAGCAGGCCGTGGCCGAGCGCAACATCACGCTCATGGGCGACGCCCAGTTCGAGGCTACCATCGCCGACATCCCCATGGACGACGCCCAGCGCGCCGAGCTCGTGCAGTTGAACTCGGATGCCCGCATCCAGTCCACCATCACCTCCTACGTGGTGTCCGCGGTGCTGATCCTGCTCGGCCTTCTCTCCACCCGCTGGATCACCATCTTCAAGAAGGATGAGGACGGCGCCGAGGAGACCGTAGTTCCCGAGACCGCCGGCGAGCAGCCCTTCGAGCCCGTGGTCGACCGCGAGATGTAGGCGCTCTCTCCGCTGATCGCGCCTCGCCCGCCACACGGGACGGGACGACCCGAGAGGCGGGCGGCCCCCAGTCGCCCGCCTCTTTCTATGACCTACCGTCTACCCACCGGTCCCTTTTCGAGAAAGGACAACCTATGAAACGGCTTTTCACCAACGCCACCTTCGTCACCATGGTCGACGAGTTCGATACCGCCGACGCCCTGCTCGTCGACGACGAGGGCCGCATCGCCTTCGTCGGCCCCCTGGAGGAGGCTCGCAAGCGCGCCGAGGGCGCCGAGGAGGTGGACCTGGGCGGCGCCGCCGTGCTGCCCGGCCTCATCGACCCCCACAGCCACTTCACCGGCTCGCTGCAGTACCTGCTGTTCGCCGACTTGTCCGCGTGCACCTCCTTCGCCGAGATCACCGAGACGCTGAAGGAGTTCGCCGCCAAGCGCCATATCGGGCCCGACGGCGTCATCATGGGCAACGGCTACGACCAGAACAACCTGATCGAGCAGCGCCACCCCGACAAGTCCGTCCTGAACGCCGTGTCCGAGGACATCCCGGTGCTCATCACCCACGTGTCGAACCACATGGGCGTGGCCAACGACTGCCTGCTGAAGATGGCCGGCATCACGCCTGCCACCCCCGATCCGGAGGGCGGCCGCTACGGGCGCATGGACGGCACCGGGGATTTGGACGGCTACGCCGAGGAGCCGGCAGCCATGAACCCCTTCTACGCCATCACCACGCCGCGCCTGGGTCTGGACTTCAACGCCATGATCGGCGACATGCAGCGCATATACCTGGAGCACGGCGTGACCACCTGCCAGGACGGCGCCACCGCCCCGGACATGGCCGCCGTCATGGTGGGCCTGGCGAAGGCCGGCCTCTTGCAGATGGACATCGTGGCCTACCCCATGTGGGGCACCGATGTCATGGCCACCCTGGCCGATAACGCCGAGTTCGACAGCCAGAGATACACCGGGCACTTCCGCTTCGGCGGCCTGAAGATGTTTTTGGACGGCTCGCCCCAGGGGCTGACCGCCTGGATGACCGAGCCCTACGTGGAAGGCCCCGACGGCGAGAAGGACTGGGTGGCCTACAGCACCATGACCGACGAAGACGCCACCGCCTTTGCGAAGATCGCCATCGATTCCAACCACCAGCTTCTGTGTCACTGCAACGGCGACGCGGCCGCCGACCAGCTGCTGCGCGTCTACGAGGCGGCACGGGACGCGTCGGACAACCCGGACAAGATGGGCCTGCGCCCGGTGATGATCCACGCCCAGACGGCCCGCGCCGACCAGTACGAGAAGATGGCCGCCATCGGCATGATCCCCTCGATCTTCTCCTCCCACATCTGGTACTGGGGCGACGCTCACCTGCGCAACCTCGGTCCCGTGCGCGGCGGCCGCGTGAGCGCCTGCGGCGACGCGGCGCGCTCCGGCATCCCCTTCACCCTGCACACCGACACCCCGGTGCTGCGCCCGAACCTGCTGGAGGCCGCCTGGTGCGCCGTGAACCGCATCACCAAGGCCGGCGTGCAGTTGGACGAGGACCAGAAGGTGACGCCCTATGAGGCGATGCGCGCCATCACCTTCAACGGCGCCTACCAGTACGGCGAGGAGGCCGACAAGGGCACCCTGGAGGCGGGCAAGCTGGCCGATCTCGTGGTGCTCGACCGCAACCCGCTGGCCGTGGACCCGCGCGAGATCCGCGACATCCAGGTGCTCGCCACCATCAAGGAGGGCGAGACCCTCTACGAGCGCGACGACCAGTAGAGGCGCCGCAAGCGTTCCACAGGGGCGGGCTTCAGCCCGCCCGCGAGAAGGGGAGGCTTTCGCCTCCCCTTCTCCCCTTCTCCCCCTCCCTCTTTCCTTCCCCTACTTTTCCTTCCCCTACTCGGCAAAGCGCACGAAGAACCCGTCGTCGGTCATCGCATCGGAGGTGTCGGCGTAATCTTCCACGAGGCGCTTGAAGGCCTGGGTCGCCGGCGTCAGATCGCCGCGCTCCTCGGGCGCCACCAGCAGCACCGCGGCCATGGTACAGCGCATCGATTCCGTTTGATCGGTGTCCTCCAGGCGGAAGATGCGAATGCCAGTCTTGCGCACCCCTTCCCCGCACCAGGCGAACACCAGCGTGCGGTCCTTCACGATGGACAGCGTCCAGGCGAGCCACTGGAACCGGTCGAAGTCCATGGACAAAAGCCCGTCGGCACCCAAGTGCTCGAACAGAGCCGCGAACAGCCCCTCGGGGGACGGCGAGCAGGGCAGCACCTCCTGCTTCCACACCGCCCGGGCCGCCCGGCCGCGCCGCCACAGAGGGATGGACGCGATGATGTGATCGATGTCGCTGCGGCTGACCGCCGGCGATATGGTCACGCTGGGGAAATCCACATCGAGTGGCTCAAAGGCCACGAGGAGGTCGAAGCGCTCGGCCAAAGGCGCAGGCTCGCGGCCCGGCGACGCGGCGGCGGTCACCTCGTTTTCCGTCAGCACATCGGTCACCGACAGCCGGCTCGACAGCTTCTCGATGCGGTGGGCGCCCCACAGGGCCAGATCGATGCCGCAGTTCACCACAAGCCCCACTCGATAGCAGCGCATGGCCCCCACTTGGTCCAGGTAGTCCAGCAGCACCAGGATCAGCCGCGCGTAATCGGGGCTGAACAGGTCGGCCTCGCGCAAAGACGGCAGACAGGCCAGCACCGAGGACAGCAGGCAGGCACCGTCCATGGCCTCGTACTTCACCGCCTCCTCGTTGGGATTGGGCGCCACTAAGCCGCAGGTGCGCCGGGCCAGGCCACTTTCAAGCAGAATGGCCAACGGCTTCGCCATATCTGCCGGCAGAGGCGCCCCGAAGGCGGCAACGAGGGCCGTATCGATATCGTCCACCAGACGCCGGGCGCGCTCGCTCGGCTCGTAGGCGCGGATGGCTGCCAGGCTCCACTGCCAGGTGCAGCAGTTCGCCATGTCGCGCAGAAGTCCCATTTCCGCATCGCTGACCGCAATGGAGAAGTGGCGCTCGAGCCGCTTTTGGAGGTAGGTGAAAAACGGCGTGACCGGCTCGTCTGCGCGCCAGTGGGTCAGCGAGCAGCCCAGGCGGATGCGGGTCACCATGATGCAGAGGTACACTCCGAACTGCCACTGGGCGTTGCTGGAGAACTCGAATCCCAGATCGCGCTGCATCTCGGCGATGCAGCGCTCGAGGAACTGGCGGTCGTAGGGATCGATGGTGCCGAGCAGCGAGGGCAACACGCGCCGCCGCACCGCCGCAGCGGGAAAGGAGAACAGCATCGACATCACGAAGCCGCGGATCGTCCATTCCGGGCCCTCCACGGTCACGCTGCGACCGAGGCGCAGCGAAAGGCCGCTTACGGCCAGCACCCCCTGCCACCAGCGCAGGTCGGCCTGGATCTGCTGCTTATTGCGGAACATGCGCCGCGCCAGCAGATCGGCGCTGTGGGGGCCCGGGTGACAGGTGAGCGCAATCATCTCCTGGCAGAGGCGCTCGTAGCGGGGATGCATCTCCGCCTTGGCCTCGCCGAGCAAACGCTCGATGCGGTTCTCCTCGTCGGGCATTACCAGGATGCGCAGGCCGGCCCCGCGCTGACGGGCCACGCGCGAGGCGAAGCCCTCGTGCTCCAAGGTGGCGTTGAGGGCCTTCACGTCGGTGCGCACGGTGCGCTCCGAGCAGCCCAGCTGGCGCGCATAGTCCGACGAGGTCTTGTAGTCGGTGGCGTTCAGCAGCGCCCGCAGAAGCGCTCCCTGGCGGCTGTTCATGACGGCTCCTCTCGCACGGCCCTTCGATGAGCGCTCGGCCCATGGATACAGTGTAGGCCGCGCCCGTGGGATCGATGCGACAAGTCCGTGGCAAGATGGCAACAATTGGAAGTGATTCACTCAACTGAAGCGGCCGCGTCTTCGGTTATGGAGGAAAATCGGTATCGGAAACAAGCTATCGGCCGGGCGGCTCCAAGCCGCCACAATCCGTTGAGGGGTTCTCCATGGCAACCAGCGTCTCCGCCGTTGACCAGCGCCAACGGCCCACGTCTCTTTCAAAGGCATCCTATGTGCCCTTAGCCGTGCTCGCCTTCGCCCAGATCGGCACCTCCAGCGACAGCGCGGCCATGAACCTGGCCACGGCGAGCCTCGTGAGCGCCTTGGGCGCCACCCTCGACGACATCCAGGTGGCCACGACCCTGTTCTCGCTCATCGCCGGCGCCTTCATGATCGCCGGCGGCTTGGTGGGCATCACCATCGGGCTGCGCCGCGCCCTGCGCATCGGCCTTATCATGGCGGTAGTCGGCGAGGTGGTGGCCGCACTGTCCCCCAACATCTTCGTGTTCACCTGGGGAGGCCGCGTCATCATGGGCTTGGGCGCGTGCCTCATCACCCCCTCTATCCTGGGATTGGTGGCCGCGCTGTACCAGGGCCGCCAGCGGGCCATCGCCTTCGGCACCATCGCCGGCGCCGCGGCCCTGTCCACCCTATCGCCTTTGGCCCTCGGACTCGTGATGGACACCACGGGCTTCCGCCTCACCTTCGCCATCATGGCCGGCTACTTCGCCCTCGTGCTGCTCTGCGCCCATCTGGTGCCCTCGCTGCCGCCTGCGGGCAAATCGTCGCACTTCGACGTCGCGGGCACCGTGATCGCCGCCCTCGGCCTGGGGCTCGTGCTGCTCGGCGTGTCGCACCTGTCCGACTGGGGCATCACCACGCCCCAGAAGCTGTGTCCCTTCTCCCTGTTCGGCCTGCCTCCCACCCTGCCCGCCATCGCCATCGGCCTGGCCCTGCTGGGCATGCTCATACCCACCGAGCAGCGCGCCCAACGCCGCGGCAACGCACTCATTCCCACGGCTTTCGTCGGGTCGCCCGGCGTGCGCGCGGGTCTGACTGCTGTGTTCGTGCCCTTCTTCTACATGGGTGCCGTGGGCATTCTGGCCACCCCCTATCTGCAGCTGGTCACTGGCTTCACCGCCTTCCAGACCGGGCTTTTGTCGGTGTTGTCCGGTGTGCCCATGTTCCTGCTGGCCACCTTCCTGCCGAAACTGGCGCCGCATCTGTCCTCCCGGCTCATCATCCGCACGGGCTTCGCGCTGCTGGCCGTGGCTTGCGCTCTGATGGCCGTCGGCGTGCAGGCCCATGGTGTGAACGCGGCCCTGTTCTGCGGCATGACCTTAGGCGGCTTCGGCGTGGGCGCGGTGAACTCCCAGGCCAACAACGCTGTGGCCTGTGCCGTGACCAAGCAGGAGGCCGAGCAGTCCGGCGGCATCCAGGGCGCGGCCCGCAGTATCGGGCTGGCGCTGGGCACCGCCCTGGCCGGCACGGCCCTGTTGTTGGCCATGGGCGCGGGTTTTGCCGCCCAGGCCGCCGCCGAGGGCATCGATCCCGCGCTGACCGTGAAAGCCAGCGAGCAGGCCGCGGCCCTCATGAGCGACGGCTCCTTCGAGGCCCTGGCCGACCAGTGGGGCGCCGACGAGGCCCAAACCGCCCAGCTCATTGAGGCGAAGGCCGCCGCCCAGGCCACCGCCATGCGCCTCACCTTCGGCGGCCTCGGTGCCATCGTGCTCGTCAGCCTCATCGCCACCCGCCACCTCGCCGAGACCTCGATTCCCCGCGAGCGGAAGGCACCTGCGGCACAGGAGCGCACCGCATAGGAGGGGCCGGGCAGGCGCACCGAGGGCAGATGACCTCACGGGCAGGCCGGTATCGGCCGCACGGGCGGGCCGGTATCGGCCGGAGACGAGCAGATCGGCGTCGGCCGCACGGGCAGGTCGGTATCGGCCGGAGGCGAGCCGTTCGAACCCGGCACCCCTGTGTCAAGCCGGTGTCGCGCGAGCTTTTTTCCGCTCCCCTTCGCTTCCCTTCATCACCCTGTTCTCCCTCCCACCCGCTTCGCCGCCCCTTCTCGTTTCCCAATGGCCCCTTTTTGTGCAACAAACTCCGATAGGTAGACATCCAGGGTCGCCCTTCGGACGCTCTTCCCTTTACCGCAAGGGGTTTTCCTGGGGAAACGCCGTTGAAAAGAACCAGAACGTCCCTTTGCGGAGCGACCAATGTCTACCTATCGGAGTTTGTTGCAACAATCGTGCTCGTTCGCGAACAAGAACATGTAAGCGCCAGCCGAAGGGAGGGGCGCCGGACCATTCTCTCCCGCCCCTTCCGCTCGCCCCCCATCTCCGCTCGTCCTCCGCCCGCACTTCTCCCCCCTCCCCTTCCGCATGCCCCCCAAACAAAAGGGCCCGCAGATGCGGACCCTTGGCTGGTACGAAAACCGTTGAGGCTCGTTGCGGAAACTAGGCGAGCTCGTCGGCCGAGAAGGCATCCTGGCCGAGGCGCACTTCCTTACCCTCCCTGATGAGCTGGCGGTACTCGGCGGTCGCCGTAAACACCACGTCGGACGAGGAGTTCAGGCCCGTCTCGCAGGAGTCCTGGATCACGCCGATGATGAATCCGATGCCCACCACCTGCATGGCGATGTCGTTGGTGATACCGAACAGCGCGCAGCACATGGGAATCAGCAGCAGCGAGCCGCCAGCCACGCCCGAGGCGCCGCAGGCCGACACCGAGGCCAGCACGCAGAGGATAACGGCCGTAAAGGGATCCACTGCCAAATCGATGGTCTGGCAGGCGGCCATGGTCATCACCGTAATGGTGACCGCCGCGCCGGCCATGTTGATGGTGGCGCCCAGCGGGATGGACACGGAATAGTTGTCCTTGTTCAGCCCCAGCTTGCGGCACAGCTCCATGTTCACCGGAATGTTCGCCGCCGAAGAGCGGGTGAAGAACGCCGTGATGCCCGAGTCCTTCAGGCAACGCAGCACAAGCGGATAAGGGTTCTTGCGCGTGCAGAACCACACGATAAGCGGGTTGGTGCCCAACGCGATGACCAGCATGCAGCCCACGAGCACCAAGATGAGATGGCCGTACTCCACGAAGATGTCCATACCCGAAGTGCTCACCGACGCGTAAACCAGACCCAGAATGCCGAAGGGTGCCAAGTTGATCACCCAGCGCACGGCCGTGGACACAGCGTCGGAGATGTTGGTGAATACCTCTTTGGTGCGCTCGCCCGCCGCGCGCAGAGCGATGCCAAGCACCACGGCCCAGGCGAGAATGCCGACGTAGTTGGCGTTCATGAGAGCATCGACGGGATTCGCCACGATGTTCATGACCAGCGTCGTCAGCACTTCCCCGATACCCTCGGGAGCGGCGTGCTCCACCAGCGAGGAAGTATCCAGCGTCAGCGTGGAGGGGAACAGCTGACTGCCCACCAGCGCCACCAGCGCGGCCACGAACGTGCTGATCACGTACAGGACGATGACGGTCTTCATGGTGCCGGCACCCTGGGCGTTGCACAGCGCACTGATAACGAGAAAGAACACGAGCACCGGGGCCACCGCCTTCAGGGCGCCCACGAACAGGGTGCCCAGCAGCATGATGACTTCGCTGCCCGGAATGACAAGGGCGAGAATCACACCGATGATGAGGCCGACGAGAATGCGCTTGATCAAGCTGATCTCGTTGTACTTCTTCAAGATACCGGGGATTGCCAAGACTACTCCTTTCGGGACCCGCGCCAAACCGCGGGCATGCTCGCAATCGGCTCGCAGCGGAACCGACGAGCAAAAAATGGTGCGGGCGAAAGGACTTGAACCTTCACGGGGGTTGCCCACCAGAACCTAAATCTGGCGCGTCTGCCAATTCCGCCACGCCCGCATATCGGACTTGCGCTAGAAATCCTGTCTATCGCAAGTGGCCATAATAGCAAAGATTCCCGCTGACAAGGGGTCAAAGGAGCAAATGATTACGAGATGCTCTTTCCCATCCACTGGTGTTCCACATGTTCGTCCACCTCGATGGGCCCCCAGGCCTCATAGCCAGCGCGCTCGTAGAAGGGCGCCACGCGGCACTGGGCGTGCAGTTGCAGTTCGGTGGCACCGGCCTCGGCCGCCAGAACCTCGGAGGCAGCCAGGATCTGAGAGCCCAAACCGCCCTCGCGACGGTCGGAAAACACCGCCAGGCGCCCGAACACCCAGCGCCCCGGGACGTTCTCGATATTCGGCTCCAGAAAGGCGGGGAACACCCGTGCGCAGCCCACCAGGGCACCAGACTCATCGTAGGCGGTCACGTGGATCATGTCAGGATGTCCATCGGCCGCGTCGAACTCGTCGCAGAACCCCTGCTCCTCCATGAATATCGCGCAGCGCACTCGGGCCGCGTCATCGAATTCCCCCGTCTTGAACGTCAGTTCCATGACAGCCAGCCTTTCCGTCAGCGCGCTCGGAACCCGCCGCCCAGCGCATTGCGGCCTCACGCCAGGGAGCGGCAAGCCATTCCCCCAGAAACCACCCTTGCCGTCCGTGCCCCATAAACAGCGAACCCGCCAGATGGCGGGTTCGATTAGATTCATGGCTCCCCGGGTAGGATTCGAACCTACAACCCTTCGGTTAACAGCCGAATGCTCTGCCGTTGAGCTACCGAGGAATTTCGGCGGGGCTTACGCCCTCACGCGCAAGATAGAATTATACCGAAGCGCGTTTCGTTTGCAAGAACTTTTTTGCCCAAATGCCAAATTAGTTCGAGGAGGCACGGCGCGCCAAGTAGCAATGGTGGATGCGGGGATTGCGCTCGAAATCGTGGGGAATGGTGCTCGCCGTGATGTCCTCGATTTTCACGCCAGCCTTCGCCAGAGCCTCGGTATCGGGCTTGAAGCCGCGCAGGTTGCACGAGAACACCGCCACACCGTCGGCGGACAACAAACGCGAGACGCCGATGAGCAGCTCGGCATGGTCGCGCTGCACATCCCACGTGCGCCGCCCCATGGACTTCGAATTCGAGAACGTGGGCGGGTCCACGAAGATGAGATCCCAGGTGCGCCGCTCGCGCCTCATCTGCTGGATCCACCGGGTCACGTCCGCGCGCACCAGCTCGTGGACGGTGCGGCCGCGCGGACGCGCCGAGCCTGCGCCCCGCGGTCCGCCACGGCGCTCGGGCGCGCTGCCCGCCACCGTAAAGCCGTTGGCCCCCAGGTTGCGGCCGGCCCAATCCAGATAGGTCTGGGAGAGATCTACCGTGGTAGTGGAGGCTGCGCCGCCGGCCGCTGCGTGCAGCGTGGCCACGCCGGTGTAGGCGAACAGGTTCAGAAAGCGCTTGCCCGCGGCCATCTTCCCCACCATCTCGCGGGTTATGCGATGGTCGAGAAAGATGCCGGTATCCAGGTAGGCACCCAGATCGATCTCGCAGAGAAGACCGTCTTCGGCCGTGTAAGTCACATAGCTGCGGCCGCCGGCGTCGCGGTACTGGCCACCGCCCTTGGCACGCACGCGAGCCTTCGAGAACACATGATCGGGGCGGATACCCAGCACCACGGGCACGATGGCCAACATATCCTCAAAGCGCGCCCGGGCCACTTCGGCGCGTACCGATTTAGGAGGGGCGTACTCGGCCACATGGGCGTACACCGTGCCCGCCGCCGAGCCCGCGCCCTCATACAGGTCGATGGCGGCCGCGTAGTTGGGCAGATCGGCATCGTAGAGGCGGTAGCACTGGATGTTCTCGCGGGCGGCCCACTTGCGGCGCTCGCGGGCCATCTTGCGCAGACGGGCGGCGAACTGGGCGGCGTCTGCGTCGTTCACCTCCACGGCGACGTCGGAGCCGCCGGCGGGGTTCGGCACCGCGATCACCGCCGGCTCGCAGGGGGCCTCGTTGAAGCACTCCATCACCGCCTCGGCGCGACCGCGCCCGATGGTCACGCGTCGATCGGCGCAGATGCGGAAGCGGGCGGCAAAGCCGCCAACACCGACAAAGCCGAACCGCGAGCCGGCCGGCGCGCGACGGGAGGCGGCCACGCAGGCCGTCTGCTCGGCCACGGCGCGGGCATCGTCCTCCACGCGCCCGCTGGGGGCCACGTTGGCGATGACGAGCGCGGGGCGGGGCGATTCGGGAGCACGGGCAGGCGGGGCGGCGGCCCTGGCGGCGTCGGCGGTTTCAGAGGCCTCGCCGCTCTCGGAAGCTGCCTCCCTGTCGGCACCCGCTGCCGCCGCGGGGCGCGCGAACGAGCCGGCAGCGCGCTCCACCGCACGCGTCAGGCGTTCCTCCACGGCCGCGGCCTCCTCGGGCCCGGCCGCCTCCACGCTCGCCACCGCCCGCAGGCCCGCGGCCCGCAGATGGCCGCGGGCGCGGGCCACGGCCGGCGACGAGGCCGACAGTCCCACGATGCGCACGGTGCGCTGGTCGGGCGCATCCGCCGTGGCGCTCGCCGCGCCCTCGGCGCCGAGCACGCGAGAGAGTCCCGCCTCCAAGCGGTCGTCGGCCTCGGCCAGCAAATCGTCCCACGCCGCGGCGTCAAAGCGCTCCCATCCGGCGAACCCCCAGCGATCACGCACGAGGCCGGGCGCCTGGTCCGCTAGAAGGGCCGCCGCCTCGCACACCAAGATGCCGTCGTCGCATGCCGGGTCCAGGAACCCCCAACCAATCGCCAAGCGCTCCGGCGCCCCCAGCGCCGCCAGCAGCGCCGCGGCCTGAGCCACGGCCACGGGGGCATCGGGGCCGTCCTCGGACCGCAGGTAGCTGCGCCGCGCCAGCGACGCCCCCGATAGATCGAGGGCAATGGTGGCCCGATCGTCGCGCAGGCGCACCTCAATGAGCGCGTCGGGCGCCTGGGCGTCCACATCGGGACGCGCCCCCCGCGCCTCGGCCAGGCGATCGCACACGGCGTCCTTTACCTTCAACGCCGTGAACTGGGTGTTGCGCAGCTCGCCATTCACGCCGTTGGCCCGCACGGCAATGCTCGCCCTCTCGGCCAGCACCTCTTCCCAGGCCAGGTTCCGCGCACCCGCGTACAGCGCGTCGGCATCGAAAGCATCCACGCGGCCCACCACCACATTCACGCGGCCCGCCAACCGCGACCACAGGCAGACCCGCAGGACCGTCTCCGGCGAGCCGTAGAAGGCCACGCCGCCGGCCAGCGGGCGCACCTTGCGCACCGCGAGCCCGTGCAGCTCGTCGGATAACAGCGATTCGACCCCCGGCAGACAGGTGGCGAAGAACTCGTGCTCGTGCTTTTTGCTTGTCATCGCAAGCTCCTTCAAGAGTAGAAAGTGAAAAAGTGGACAAAAATGCCTCGAATGCTCCCGATGCTCGCCAAAAAAAGCTCCGCAGAAACCCGCAGTGGGCCATTTCGACGCTTCTGGGGGTCCCTCAGACGCCTTCAGAGCCCGAAAACCAACCTACCGAGAGCAAGAACAGCGCACTCGAAGCCTTTTTGTCCACCAAAAGCCAAAGTGCTCTCACCCCAAGAAGAAGGCCGGCACGACGGCCGGCCTTCTCGCTTAGTCTTCCAGATAGTCCTTCAGCTTGCTGGACCGCGAGGGGTGCCTCAGCTTCGCCAAAGTCTTGCTCTCGATCTGGCGGATGCGCTCGCGGGTGACACCGAACTCGCGGCCCACTTCCTCCAGGGTACGCGGGTGGCCGTCCTCCAAGCCGAAGCGCAGGCTGATGACCTTGCGCTCGCGCTCCGCCAGGCCCTCCAGCACCTTGGCCAGCTGCTCCTGCAGCATGGAGAAGCTGGCGGCATCGGGGGGCACCACGGCGGCATCGTCCTCGATGAAGTCGCCGAGCTGGGAGTCCTCCTCCTCGCCGATGGGGGTCTCCAGGCTCACCGGCTCCTGGGAGATCTTCTGGATCTCGCGCACGCGCTCGGCGGTGAGCCCCATCTCCTCGCCGATCTCCTCGGGGGTTGGCTCGCGGCCCAGCTCCTGCAAAAGCTGGCGCTGGATGCGCACGAGCTTGTTGATGGTCTCCACCATGTGCACGGGAATGCGGATGGTGCGGGCCTGGTCGGCGATGGCACGGGTGATGGCCTGGCGGATCCACCAGGTGGCGTAGGTGGAGAATTTGAAGCCCTTGGTGTAGTCGAACTTCTCCACGGCGCGGATGAGGCCCAGGTTGCCTTCCTGGATGAGGTCGAGGAACAGCATGCCGCGGCCCACGTAGCGCTTGGCGATGGACACCACGAGGCGCAGGTTGGCCTCGATGAGCTGTTGCTTGGCATCCAGACCCACCTGCTCGATGCGGGACAGGCGGCGCTTCTCGCGGCGCTCCAGCTCGATGCCGTCTTCCTCCGCCTTCTCCAGTTCCTCGGTGGCGGCCACGCCGGCCTCGATCTTCATGGCCAGGTCGATCTCCTCGGCAGCGGTGAGCAGGGGAACCTTGCCGATCTCCTTCAGGTACATGCGCACCGGGTCGCCCGTGAGCATGGTCACGCCGCCGTCGGCCGAGCGCTTCGTGCGCGCGCGAGCGCGAGTGCGCGGTGTCACCTTGGGCAGCGCCGACACTTCAACCGTGGCCTTCAGCTCTTCCTCGGGAATGCCGTCGAGCAGGTCTTCCTCGGGGTCGATGCCCGCCTCGATCTTGTCTTCCGTGAGGTTGTCGCCAGCCGTATCCGCCGTGCCGCTTACCGGCGGCTCGGCGCTATCCATATCATCGTCGTCCATGTCGTCGTCAATGTCCTCGACGACCTCGTCCACGACGACCTCTTCAGTCTCTTGCTCAGGATTCTTTGCAGCATCTGCCACGCGATAGTCCTTTCTCTGGCGTCCGCGCCTGATTTTGGGCATGAAAATGCAATTCTGGCGCAGAGATACAGCAGAGAAGAATACTACAAATCAACGTGCCCTTCAAGAGCCCATTTTCAGGAATTTTTATCCGGGGTGAGCGCGCACCGTGAGCCGACCACAGCCCCCCCGGAGGGGGATGAACTGAACCCCGATAGTGGGACTGGAAACAAAAGTTTTCCGGTCCCACTTGCTTTGAGGAGTGATGCATTGAGATACGGAATGGACGTCAAGGCCGAAGCGGCACGGTGCTTCGAGATGGGCTTCGCGAGCAAGTCGGTCGGAAGGATGCTCGGGGTTTCCGCGAGACGGTCAAGAGATGGCTGTATGCTTGCAGGGCGCTCGGAAAGGAGGCCCTGCTCGTGACGAGGCGCAAGGCCTATCCGCACGGCCTGAAGGTCGGGGCGGCCCGCGCCGTCGTCGAGGAGGGGAAGGCCAGGCCCGAGGTGATGGGGGCCCTCGGCCCCAAGCCGAAGACCCAGCTGGGCGCCTGGTGCAGGCTCTACCGCGAGGGAGGCATCATGCGGAAAGAAAGGGGCTACGTCAGCTCTCCCGTTGCATAGGCGTCATAGATGGCCTGGGGGGAATCATAATAAAAGCTGCCGTTGTAGTCGTCGATGAGCGCACTGACGGGCGACCGGTAGGCCCGCAGCAGGGCCTCAGGCAGATCGACACCCTCGCGATCGGCGATGGCCAGAACAAGGCGCTTGTAGACCTTCCCCACGTCCCAGTGGGAGGGAACGGCATAGCGGGCAGCCGCCACGTTATCGAAAGACCCCTCACTGATAGTCGCCTCTTCGATAAAGCCGTCGCTCACGGCATCAATGTTGTCGCTGTGGTACACGTCGGCCAGCTCGATAATACGGGCCACGCGCCCAGCCCCCAGAGCCTCAGCCACATCCACCCGACGGTTCTTCGTCTTCCGCGCGATGTAATCGATGAGGCTGCATGCGAAGAACACATCGTTCGCTCGGCGGCTCTCACGCCCTGCCATGGCCAACCTCCTCGCATCCGACGAACTCCAACGATCGCAACGCCGCTTCCGTGCAGAAGGCAATCTGGTGCGTGGGATATTTGAATCTGGCGAGGGACCAGAACTGCTCCCGCGTGAGAGCCCCCTCGATGTAGTCGGAAACGTAGTTGTACACCTGATCGTCGGCCATGGCCCCAATGACCACATCATGGCCATGGGACTCGCCGTGGCGGCAGGCAACGATGAAGTCGAGCCATTCCTCGGTCATCTCGCGAAACTCCAGAATATCGAGCCCTTCGGCGAAGCGCACGGTATAGGTGTTGACGCGCGGCACCGACATGCGAAGCGCCCAGCGTTCGGCCTGCTCGCGCATGATCGTGCAGTAGAATCCCGGACCGAAGTCCTTGGTGTAGCGTCTAATGCGAACCTCGGGGAATTCGACCACGCCCCCACTGCCGTGATACACCGTCATGAGAGCCATGGAAACCGCGCTCCTTTCTAAGAAGGAGCCCATTATACCGCACCGCCAACGCCAAAAAATGGCCGAGGCCCGAAGCGTCATGCCTCGGGCCTCGGATGAGGGGCAGCTTGTATTAGCGGAAGCAGCTGCGGAATTGCCGACGAGCGCTACCCGCGTGCCCTGCGCCGGACTGCGACGGCGGCGGCCAGGGCGCAGGCGGCGAGGGCGGTGGTGGCCGCAGGCACGGCCACGGGCATCTCGTCACCGGTCTGGGCGAGGCGGGTGGCGGACTTTGCGGTGGGCTTCACCGGGGCCTTCGCCGCCGGGTCGGCCACGGTGTAGGTCACCTCGATCACGCGCTCGGTGCCGTCGGGCATGGAGTACACGGCCGTCACCTCGTAGGTGCCGGCGCGGCGGGGATCGATGGTGTCGACCTCCTCGCCGCCGAGCATGATGGTGACCGCCACGTTCTCGGCATCGGCCGGGAAGCCCTCGCGCGAGCCGAAGCGCTTGGCCAGGTCGCGGACGATGTCGTCCCCGTCCATGGCCACGCCCGTGGCGTCCAGCGGCAGCGCCACGGCCTCCGAGAAGGCCACCGTGCGCTTGGGGGCGGGAGCGGTGGAGCCGCCGGAACCGTTGCCGTTGCCGGAGCTGGAGTTTCCGCCATTGCTGCCATTGCCGTTATCTCCGCCCGGGCCGTCGTTGTCGGATCCATCATCCCCAACAACAGCAGTATAGGTTCCCGCCGTACGAGCCGGAATAGCATCGGCCGCGAACACCTCCCCGTTCTCGTTGCGCCACTTCAACGGCGCACCACCGCGATCGCCGGGAAGTCCTACCTTGGCGAAATCGCCCGTGGCCGGCAGGGAGATCGACTCCAGAGAAGCACAGCCCGAGAGCATCTCATCAGAATCCGTTACCTGCGTCATATTGAACCGCGAGAGATCGAGAGTCTTCAGGGAAGAGCACATCTCGAACATCGACTTCATGTTCTTCACGTGAGCGGTGTCGAATACGGACAGGTCGAGTGTCGTCAAGCCAGAGCATTCGCCAAACATGCCGAGCATATTAGTTACTTTAGAAGTGTTGAACTTCGAGAGGTCGAGGGCCTTCAAAGAGGAGCAGCCACGGAACATACCGTACATATCGGTCACTTGAGCCGTATCGAACTTGGAAAGATCCATGGCCTCGAGCGACGAGCAATCCCAAAACATGCGGTTCATCGTCGTCACTTTTGAGGTGTTCAGCCCTGAGAGATCAAGCGACTTGAGGGATGCGCAGCCATAGAACATCGCTTCCGCATTCTCTAAATTCGAGGCATTCAACTTGGACAGATCCAGCGATTCCAGCGACTGGCAGCCGAAGAACATGCCGAAGGCCTCTTTCAGGCTCGACCCGTCGAACCGGGAGAGATCGACGGCTTTCAGAACAGCGCAACTGTGAAACATATTGCTGGCATTCTCCACTTTGGACGTATCCAGCTTCGAGATATCCACCCGCTCCAAGTTCGTCAGGCCTTCAAACCAATAGGATGTGTCGGTGGGTTGGAGCGCGTCGGCCACAACCGCGCTCGTTACGGACGACCTCTTCTCTTCTTTCCACTGGGCACCAGGACCGCCGTTGAGATAATCCTGCAGAGAGCAAGCCTCTTCCAAGGTGCCACACTCGCTCTTTTCCGCATCGCCCTTCTGGAACGCGAGCGTGTAACCGCCGTCGTCGCGGGAATACAGCGCGACGAACACATCGTCGTCAGCGATAGGAGCGGCCTCGTCCGCCCAGGCGTTAGCGACGAAGGCTAGCGCAAGGACAAACGAGCATGCGACGGCAAGCGCAGCGAGAAGCACCCCCCCCCTCCCGCCTTTTTCGCAAGCAATGCCTCCATGTTTGACAGCGGACATGATCTTCCTTTCCCTCATTGCGCGCTTTCCGCAATCTGACGGCGAAGAGCGCCTCTCCGGCTAAAGCTGATGGAGCGGATGGGGCAAAAGCGGGGAGCCCCATCCGCACTGCTATTATCGCGGCTTTTCACCGCAATTTGTTGTGCAACAAATTGCGCAAATCACCAGGTAAGATAGGTGTGCTGAGATTCCGAAAAGCCGCGGTGCCCCCGGAATCGCAAGAGAAGAAACCCTTCCGCGCTCCATGCGCAGCCCCCGAAAGGACGCCGCCCTGCCTTCGCTCAATTCGTGGAGCGCCGACGTCGGAGCCCGGTGCGCCTTTTTCTACCCGAGAGCACCGTACCGAGAGAAGGAGATTAACGTGTACTACAGTTCCAGCGACATATCCGCTTTTCTACTCATAGGGGCCATTGTCTTCCTTGCTCTATGGATCGTCGCCATCCACCTTCTGCTGGAGGCAGCCAAAGCGAAGGGATTCCATCGGGATGACGCTTGGTTTCCCTTCCTCGTCGGTTTCTTCCTCTCCCCCATCGTGCTGGGGCTCTACACCGCGTCGCTGCCCGACCGCGGCGCTCCCACCGCACCGACGCAGGAAGACCCGCGCGACGAGCTCCCCACGGTCTAGGAGAGCGCCATGGCAAAGTACAAAGTCATCTTCCGCAGCGACAACAAGAACGCCGACACCGCGCCCGGCTGGGAGCCGGGCTGCCCTGTGCTCATCAATGCCGTACAGGTGTCCCGCAACACCGAGACCGGACAGTGCTATCTGCAGCTGAAACTGTCGAACCTCACCGACGTGGTCATCGGCCGCTTCGCGCTGCGGGCCGAGGTGACCTATGCTGACGGCTCCACGGAAGCCGTCGAGCTGAAGCCCCTCGACTCCGACATCCAGCCCGGCCGCGCCTATCGGCCCGATGCCGTTCTCCTCGCCGGCTCCGACGTCCAGCATGTCTCCGCCCGCATCGTCAGCGCCACCTACGGGAACGAACAGTGGATGAGCGCGGGTAAAGTTTGCGCCAACACCGCTGGCGGCCACCTCGACCTCGATCAAGCGACGACCGCCGAGAGAGACCGTCTCTTGGCCGATCTCGGCAAGAGTCCAGAGAAATACCGTCACCATATGGTGCAGGGCGACGACTGGTGGATATGCTCCTGCGGGATGCCCAATGTGAGGAAAGACCAATGCATCTGCGGCCTCGCCCGCAAAGCCGTTGAGCAACTCGAAGACGAGGGTTACCTCAACGCCGCGGCCGCAGAACGCGAGGCGACCGAAAAGAAGGCTCGGGCCAAGCGCAAGCGCCGACGGATCATCGCGGCCGTTGCCGCCACCATTGCGCTTGTCATCGCCGTCGGAGCCACCGGAGCCATCGCGGCAATCCTCTCAGACGAAACGTATCAAGCATACCAGGCGGCCGCTTCACTGGAGGATACGGGCAGCTACAAGACAGCTCATGACCGATTCATTGAACTGAAAGACTACCGTGACTCCGCAGACCGAGCTCGCGAATGTGCGCGCCTGGCGGCCGAGCGCGCGGCATCGGTAGGCGACTACATAGATGCAGAAAGATGGTACGGCAAGGCCGGAGAAACCGAACTCCAGCAAGAAGCCGCAGCCATGATCGACAAAGAATAAAAGTTCGCTCACAAAAGAGACACAAGCAGCGAGGATGGGGCAGAAGCGGGTAGCCCCATCCTCGCTCTCATTATCGCGGCTTTTCAGCGTGATTTGTTGCGCAACAACTTGCGTAATTCACCAGGTAAGATGGTTGTTCTGAGATTCTCAGAAAGCCCCAGCACTCCCCGAGAATCACCGAAGACAAGCCCTTCCTCGCGCCATACGCAGCGCCCCCGAAAGGATGCCGCCCTGCTTTCGCCCAATCACATAGCACCCCCCCCCGAGCGATACAGCGCGTTGTAGCTGATCAGCCCTGCCGCAAGCGAAAAACCGCCGCTGCATTCCCCGCTTGCCCTCGCGCTCTTCCATCATCCCCTATCCCCACCGATAGCTGCATTTACCCGGCCTTCCCCATGTCGCGGCCGCCTCCCCGTCACGCCATTCGCAGAGCGCCAGCACGCCGGCGCTCGCACACCTTTTCTGCCCGAGAACACCCCACCGAGAAAGAAGGATTGCTATGTACGGACCAGCCGCAGGAATCATGGGATTCCTCTTCTTTATCTTGATCATCGCGTTTTTCATATCCCTGCTCGCCATCAGCCTCCTCGTCAATGCCGCCAAGGAGAAGGGCTTCCACCGAAACGACGCCGGCGTGCTGTGGGTGATCGGCATCTTCGCCTCCCCCATCGTGCTGGGGCTCTACACCGCCTCGCTGCCCGATCGCAGCGCCCCTGCCGCCACGGCCGCGGCACCGGAGGACCCCCGCGACGAGCTCCCCGCCATCTAGGAGCGCGCCATGGCAAACTTCAAAGTTGTCTTCAGGGCCGACAGCGACGGAGCCGAGAGGCGCACCGGCTGGGAGCCGGGCTGCCCCATTCTCGTCAAGGCGATCCAGGTGGCCCGCGACACCCAAACGGGTGATGCCTACCTGCAGCTGAAAGTGTGGAACCTCACCGATCAGACTGTCGGCAGCTTTACCCTGCAAGCCGAAGTGACCTACCAGGACGGTACCCGCGAGACCGTTGAGGTGAACCCCCTGGATGCCGACATCGCGCCGCGCCACGACTACAAGCCCCTTCCGGTGCATCTGGCCGGCGGCGCCATCGCCGATGTGCATGCCCGCGTGCTCGAGGCAACCTACGGGAATGCCAGCTGGCACTCTGCGCAGCCTGCGGCCCCTCTTCCCCAGGGCGCGCCCCTCAACCTGGAGCAAGGCCTCCTTGTCGAGCGGCAGGAACTCCTGGCGAGCCTCGGCAAATCAGCCGACAAGTACGCTACGAGTGTCCTGCGCGAAGATGCCTGGTGGGTCTGCCCCTGTGGCACGCCCAACGTCGAACGCAGCCATTGCCTCAGGTGCGGCATGCCCCTCGACACCCTCGATAAACTCGAGGACGAAGACTACCTGCGCGGCAAGATGCGGGAGCGCAAACAGGCCAAGGAGCGCAAGAGGCGAAAAACCATCCTGCTTGTCCTGGCATTGGTGCTGGGCGTCCTGGCGGCGGCTGCCCTTGCCGTCAACTTCCTCGTTATCCAACCGAAAGCGAAAATCGACTCCTGGCCCTCTTCCTACGTGCCTTCCGACATCGCCTATTACCCCGCCGGCCAGTTATCCGACGTTGGCTACGACAACCCGATGGCGATCAGCTTGTACACTCGCGACGAACACGGCAACATCACCGCCATCGAGGAAACGGAGTATGGCAAGAGCGATTACGCCGGAGAGGACTCTGCCGGGCAAAGCCAGCGTGCCTACACGCCATACGCCTCGGCGACGACTTACTCCGGCACCATCACGAGCGATGCGGTCGGTTTTCCCGTCGCCATTGCCTCGGACCGCTTCGGTGGAACGGTCGACATCCTCGACAAGAAAGGAGACGGAAGCGGTGATCTCCCCTCCTCGGCCCAAGATAGCGAGGGGAACTCGTATTCGTTCTCCTACTATTCAAGCGGGGCTCTGATGACCGCTGCCGTTCGGGAGGCCGACGGTCATCTCCTCAAGGCATCGTACAACGAGTATGGATTCCTCGTCGGCCTCGAGGGGAAGAAATACTACGATACGCTTCAGTGCTCTTATACCTACGATGCCCACACCGCAACCCCCGCGAGCTGCACCGTTCACTACAGTGCCCTTGCGGGCGGAATCGAGTTGAACCGAGAGTACAGCCTGTCGTTCGAGTACGATGAGAACGGCTGTCTGACCAAGGTGTATCGAGACGGGGTCCTCATGCAGGAAATCAGCTATGTCCGCATCGAGCACACGAGCCCCTGGGCCTACGCCACGGCCAGCCTGAAGCCGTTCGCCCAACCGTCCATGGGGGAAATCTACCCCAGCCTCGGTGCACTCCCGCTCCGGGAAACCCAGTAGAACGTCGGGCGAACCCCGCGGCAGGCGCAAACGCCGCACGCCTGTGACGCATCCCTATCCGCAAAGCCAGTCGAGGGCATTCCGAACGCGAATGCCCTCAGAGGTCACACCCAAACCCGGGCGATCCAGCGTAAGAACCGTCTTGTCGAAATTGTCCCGCGCCTTAGAGAGAAAGACCAGCTCCCACGCACGTGCAGCTTCGCCCATAATACTCGCAGAAACCTGGTAGCAGCGAATCTCGCCATCACGTTCTGCGACGAAGTCGATTTCCCCATCATCCACCGCGTCGCAGCCACGCCGTGCACTCAGCTTCAGCGTCAAACTCATTGTTCGAGAGCTGTTGTCCGCCCCATCCCGGAGGCCCTCTTCTCTGGACGCCTCTCGGCGGCGCATCGCGTGGGCAGTGTTTGATGGTACAATGCGACTACCACACTGCGTTGCCCCTCGGGGAGGCGCTTACAACTAAATTCGCGCGGCGGAATCTCGCCTGTTGTTTTTTAGCGCACACGGTTGAACCATTGATAAGGAGGGTATCTGCCTATCCGGTGGTTCGCCGTGTTTCGAGCGCCCCGACGCAGTGTGGTAACTGTGGCGGATACCTTCCTTAGCTTTGCATGCCCCGCTGCGGGACATCGTCCCATGAGGGTTTTATTGTCGCAGGTCATCCCTATAGTTTGTTGCACAACAAATTGGCGTGAACTGCGCATCTGGCGTTTGGGGAGCGCGACGGGATGCAAGACGCGTCGCGCTCCGTACAGCTTCCAACAAGCAGATTCCCAGTCGCTTTCGCGACCCAATCGCACATATAAGAGTCATGATCTATTCCACGCGCTGGAAGACTATGGCGTTGTCGGGGTCGGTCAGCGAGGCCATGGCGAGCAAATCGACGGGATCTTCCTCCGTTATCACGCCTCCCCATGTATCGCCGGCAAAAGAGATTCCGTAGGGAATGCCATCGATCTGGTCGGACGTTATCCACCGGTTATCGTAGGTCTCATCACCGACGGTCAGCGTCCATGTCCCATCATCCTTGAAGTGCGCATACACCTCTCCGCTGTCACCCAAATAATGGGACTCCCCGGCCAGGTTCGTCTGCAGACACGCCCCGGGACGCCCATCTTCCGAAAAGCCACTCTCTTCATACCTCCTCCTCGCTCTGCTTAAGCGCTCGCCGACCGCTCGACTGAGCGCAACACGGGGAGATCTTAAGGCGGGACGACCGCAATCCGTTGCGCAACAAGGTGCTCGGGCGCCCCCTTTCTGACCGCATCGCCGCAAAAGGGCTACCCCCTTCCGCCGTCAGCTAATGTTGCGCAACAGATTGCCGCGAAAGTGCCCCATTATCGGTGACGGCAGAATTGGCTGCAAAGAACAGAACAAAGGAGAGAAACCATGAGACCAATCAGCCGTCGCGCGATCCCCTGTTTGATCGCCGCCGCACTCACCCTGTCGCTCGGGGGACTTGCCGGGTGCGCACCGAAGGGTGGCCAGTCCATGCCGTTCACCGGCGGGGACGCAACCGAGGCCGCCGAAACCGAGGGAGACTCCGCCTCCGAGCCCGTCGCCGCAGTGACCAGCAGCGACTACTTCAACCTTGACGGCGCCTACCTGGACACCAGCTACGTCGACCCTAACGGCTCGAACGGCCAGATGCTCTACGTCTTTCATACGCTGACCGCCCCCGACAGCGGCCTGCAGACCTCTAGCAACAGCATGCAGCTGCGCGTGTGCGACGAAGAGGCCGCACGCAGCGGCAACGCCTCGGCCGGCGAGAGGATCTTCGCCAACATGGATGCCTCCGGCGACCTCATGACGTCGTACTATTACGACAACGTGATTGAGACCGTGCAGTACGGCAACGAGTTCAAGATGGTGTCCACCTTCCTGGTATCACCGGCTCAGATGGAGGCGGGCCACTTCCTGCTCTTCAAGGACGACGACGTGCCGGGCCTTGACTCCATCATCGTTCCCACCGAGAGCGTCGTCGCCTGCTCCTCTCCCGAGGAAATCGCCGAGATCGCCGACCCAGCCGGCGTTGAAGCCGCCCGCGCCGCCCACGAGCCCGCCGACGAGGCCACGGTCCAAGCCGTGAACGACGCCATCAACTTCTACGAGTTCTACACCATCTACGGCGGCCTGAACCTGAAGTTCTACTTCGAGGCACCCAACTACTTCGAGGAGCGCACCACCGGCCAGGGCAACAGCGGCACCTACGAGGTGCAGCAGGGCTACATCGCCTGCACCTACGACAACGGCAACACCGTTGACATCCCATGGGAATGGAAGGAGGACGGCTCCATCAGTCTCGATATCGCGAACGGCGTCGGCCTGTAGGCACCCCGATCCCAGAACCGGGCCACCGCAACAAAGCCCCCGCGATCATCGACGATCGCGGGGGCTTTCTTCATGGGCGAAGAGACCGTACGGCGCAAGCGGGCGGGCAGTCGCACACCCGTGCGCCTCGCCTCAGCAGGGATACCCTTCGATGACGAGGAACGTGGTGGAAGCGGCCAGCCGCAGCTGGTCGCCAACGGCAAGGGGAATGGGAGCCGGCTGCCAGCCCTCGCGCTGGCCGCGGGGCGGCTCCACCACCGTCTCCTCCCCCGAGACCCCGCTCACCAGCACCGTTCCGTGGCGCGAGTCGAGGCCCTCCACCCACCAGGCGCCCGTCTCGTCGCACCAGATGCGCGCATGGGCTCCCGACACATCGGGACCCACCTCGTTGGCAGCGCCCTCGGTCAGGGCGAGCGCGCCTATCTCGGAGCCGGTGACGGTGGGCTCCAGCCACTGCGGCGCACCAGCCACCAGGCCGTTCATCACCCGCAGAAGGCCCAGCCAGCGCGGCGAATCGTCCGCAGCCGCGGAACCGGCATATGCCGCTGCAGAAACCAAGGTGGGAGGCGGCGTGACCAACCCTCCCCCATGGGCCGTATCGGCGAAGTCACGCGCCTCAGCCACGGCACGGCGCACGTCGGCCGTGCAGGCCGCAGTCACCAGCAGCACCAGGGCCACCTCGGCGCGTTCGTCGGCGGAAAGCGATCCCTCGCAGGCAATGCGCGCGAGCATGTTGCGGTACAGCGCGGGATTCTGCCCGTGCACGCGCAGGGCATCGTCCATGGCCCGGCCCGCTTCTCCGCACACGATATCGAGGATGGCCTCGCCCGAGAGCGCGCGCTTGCTGCGCGACTTCATGCGCGCCGCCAAACGCAGAGCGCCCACGGTGTAGTCGCAGAAGTACCGATCGGTCAGCGTGCCCACCGGCGCGTGGACGATAAATCGCGACACCCACGTGCGATCGTCCACACGGCTCTGGGGGCTGCGTCCATCGGACAGGGGCCGGCCCGACAGCAGCATGGTGGCCAGTTCCTTGTGGCTCACGCCGCACTGGCGCTTCGCCAGATCGAACAGCACGGAAACCGGGGTGATCTCGGTCGGGGTCATGCGAGCTCCTCACTCATCTCATCTACTACTTCGTAGGCGGCCTCAGCCTCGTCGCCCGCCGCAACTGAGGAGGCGTCCGGCAAAGCCGCAGCGGTAGAGCCGGCCCCCTCACCGCCGATATTCGACGGGGGTGCGCCGGCCGCCGCGGACGACGCGATCCAGGGAAGCACGGGGCGGCTGGGCGCCGGGGCCACCGGGACGGCAGCGCCTGTGGGCGTCAGAGCGCGATCGGCTACCAGCAAAGGCAAGGGCGCCGCCGTTGCCAGGAACAGCGCCCCGTACAGAGCTTGCTCCACCGCCGGCGTGGGCCAAGCCGTGAGCGCCGTCAGAAGACCGGCCAGAGCCGCCCCCAGCAGTGCGCCCAAAGCGCCCGCCACCAGCCCCAGCGTCGTGGGCACCGCCCGCCCCCGCGCCGCCAGGGCGCCCACGAAGGGCAGCAGCAGAGCCGCAGCCGCCACCGCACCGGGCAAGGGCCCCGTCCACCACGGCTCGTTCGCGGGGAAGGTCACGGACATGCCCTGCACCAGGACGCCCACGCTGACCGCCACCCCCACGGCCACCGCGGCCGACAACGCCCGAGCGGTCATGCGGGCCCCGCGCCGCAGACGGCGACCCCGGCGCGTCGCGGCCGCAGCGGGGCCCAGGGGACACGGCGCCAAGGGCTCGCCCTTCAAAGCCCGGGCCACATTGTCGGCGTACTGGGAGCAGAACAGAGCCAACGCGTCGCGCATGGCCGCCGGCGACGGGCGGCGCGCCGCGACGGGCGCCAAGCACGCAGCGAGCAACGCGTCCAGCTGACCGTCAACCGTGGCCAGAGCCAGGCGGATGCCGTGGGGCGAGGGCGCATCGGTCAGCTCGGCGACGGCGCGCCCCACGGCCACCGCCACCTCGGGCTCGGCCGCCAGCACCGCCCGCACATCGGTTGCCGCGCCATGGGCGCCCGCGGGCGGTTCCGGAGAGAACTCAGTCTTCATGCGGAAGGCCGAAAGGCCCCCGCACCGGTCGCGCGCCTCGAAGCTGAGATCGTAGGGCGGCCGCCCTTCCAAAAGAGCGTACAGCACGCCGGCGGCCGCGTACACGTCCACCGCTGGCGAGTGCCGCAGCCTGTCCATGCCGGCCACGTCCTCGGTCAGCATCTCGGGAGGGGCGTAATCGGCCGTGGCCCCGCACGCGGCGCCGTAACGGGCCGTCAGGGACGAGTCGCCATCCTGAAGAGGCGCCGCCGAGCCGAAATCGATGAGCACCAGCTGGAAGGACCCCTCCTCCACCTGGTCGGCTACGGAAAGCCGCGAGGTATCCACCATCACGTTGCGCAACGAAACATCGCGATGGGCCAGACCGCCATCGAGATACGCCATGCGAGCCAGCAGGTCGAACAGATCGCGCCCGATACGGGCAGCCACCAGAGGCGACAGGCGCCCCGCGCCGTCCACCGCGAGCGCCCGGGCCGCCGTCTCCAAGGTGACGCCCTCCACCCATTCCATCACGATGACCGGATCACCCTCGACGCGCCCCCGTCCAAAGAGGCGCGGAAAACCGCGAAGCGACGCCAGGGCGCGATGGGCATCGTATTCCGCATCGAAACTGGCACGCAAAGCCGCGGCCGAACCGCTATCCCCGTCGTCGACCCCCATCGCCCGCAGGCGCTTCAGAGCGAAGCGCTCGCCACGGGGGCTGACAGCGCGGATAACCTCTCCCACGCCGCCTCGGCGCAGCGAGCCCTCATCCAGCAGCAGGGTGACGAAGCGACGGTCGTAGGCCGCGCGATGCTCGGGGGCGATATAGGCAGCGGGCTCGAAAGACTCTAGGCGCACGAGACGCAGCCGCTTCCCCTCAAAGGCGCCTGCGGCGGGCGCCCCTGCGGGCCGGGCCTCGAGAACTGCCGCAGCCGTCACGGCCGAATCCCCACTCGATGGATCTCATAGTCTTCCAAATGCACCATTTGACCCGTAGCCTGGTTCATTGTCACGTGGTTTGCCCACGCATCGGTATTCGCCGCTGGATCATCGAGCCAGCGGTTGGCATCCCACGCATGGTACAGCTCGGCGGCCGCGGAAACGAGGTCCTTATAGGCATCGTTCATCCGAGCATAGTTCTTGACGTAGCGCGATGTGCTCCACATGAATCCACTGGAATTGCCGCAGGCATAGCCTATCTCATAGGTCATAGCCACGCCAGCCACCTGAACGTCATGAAAGAGATTGTAAGCCGCCTTCGCAGCTTCCCAACGCTGCGGTTTGGAGGCCGTCAGGCACAGACGGTGGTACTCGGCCTCGCCAGCATACACCTTCGCCGCCCACGTCTCGAGCACGTCGTACTCGCTGCGCAGAGCATCGCGAATGCGCAGCTCCATCTCTTCGGGAACCGGGCCGCCCTGCTCGGGTGGGAGAACGGGGTCGGGCGCGGGAGGCGGGGTGGGCTCGGGGGCCGGTGCGTCCCCGGAATTGCCCGAGTCTCCGGAGTTGCCCGAACCTCCAGAATTGTCTGGGTTGCCACCGTTGCCGGAGCCGTTGCCGTCACCCGAGCCGTTACCGCTGCCCGAGCCGTTGCCGTCCGAATCAAAGCCGTCGCCGATGCCTGAGTTGCCACTGCCGTGATCCGAGCTGGTCGAGCCAGCCGAGTCGCCCGACGGCGTACCGACATCCGCGCCGCCGTCCTCCCACGGAGCCGACGCGAGGGGCGTGTATCCGAAATCGGAGGGAGATAAGAACAGCGGATTATCTGCGGGCGCCGTCCCATCCAAAGGAGACTTGGCCCCCGGGCCCGTGGTGCCCAGCAGCAAATCGGCGCCGCCACTGCCGGAACCGGCACCTGAACTATCGGGGCCAGCCGAGTCGTTCCCCGATTCCGTCATCCCCAGGGTCTCCATCAGCGGGCCATAGGGATCGAGCGACCCATCCGCGCCGGTCAACTGCCTCACCAGCGGACTTTCCGCCGCCAGAACGGGCACCGCCCCGGCATATACGGCCACACCCACCGCCATAAGCCCCAGCGAGAACGTCAGCGCACCGGCCAGAGCCGGCGTCACCGACGCATGGCGCAGAGCACGGCCGACATGGGGCCAGAAGTGCAGGGACTCTCTCATAGTTCGCGCGCTCCTCCTCCACCGTACCCTTCCGAAGAGGGAAACGAAACGGACTTGCAATTGACACAGTGTGGTAACCGTAAGTATAGCACGCGATCTGCGCAAAAAACCCACAGCAGACAAGCGGAACGAACCCCGCGCCCACAGGATTCGCAGAAGCAGGACGATGCCGGGCTGAAGCCCCGGCGGGCTGAAACCCGCCCGGGGCATGTCGATCGCAGGCGGACTGAAACCCGCCCCTACGAAAAGCGCCCCGTCCGAGAGGCACCCTTCTCGCAACCGCCTCCGTAGAGGCGGCCTTTGGGCCGCCCGGGGCATGCCGATGGTGCGCGGGCTACCTCACCGCCCCTACAGCAGGTCCATGGGGTCGACGTCCACAGCGGCGTTTACCTGGGGATTGGGTTTGCGGGCACGGAAGAGCTTCGCCAGCGGTGCCGAGATATCGGCGTCCTGGGGAGCCTTCACCACGATGTGGTAGCGGTAGGTGTTGCGCAGCTTCCCCAGCACGCAGGGCACTGCGGGCAGCACCTGCCAGCGGGAATCCCCCACCTCGCTGCGGATGAGCTCGTGAATCTGCCCGTAGAGCAGCTCGGCCTCGCGGCCCACCTCGTGCTCGTCGGCGCCCCACACCAGCACGTTGGCCATGCGCACGTAGGGCGGGAACCCCAGCATCTGGCGCTTGGGCAGCTCGGCGCGCAAAAAGGCAGCACGGTCATAGGCCGCCGCGGCGCGGATGGCGATACTGTCGGCCTCGTAGGTCTGCACCATCACGCGCCCGGGCAGATTCGCCCGCCCGGCGCGACCCGCCACCTGCTCGATCAGCTGGAAGGTGCGCTCGCCGGCGCGGTAGTCGGGCAGGTGCAGCTGGGTGTCGGCGTTGATAACGCCCACGAGCGTCACATCGTCGAAGTCGAGGCCCTTCGCGATCATCTGCGTGCCCAGAAGCACGGCCGCGTCCGCCGCGGCGAACTGCTCGAGCAGCGCCTGGTGCGCGCCTTTCGCCTTGGTGGTGTCGGCGTCCATGCGGATGATGGGCACGCTCGGACCCACCCCGGCCATGCCGTCTAGAAGCGCCCGCAGGTCGGCCTCAACCCGCTGGGTGCCGGCGCCGAACTTCTTCAGATAGGGGCTGTTGCACTCGGGACAGACGGGCGGTGCGGGCACGGTGTAGCCGCAGTGGTGGCACACCAGCTTGGCCCCCTGCTCGTGGTAGGTGAGGCTCGTCGAGCAGCTGGGGCACTCGGGCACGAACCCGCAGTCGCGGCACAGCAGAAACTTCGCGAAGCCGCGCTGGTTCAGCAGCAGCACCGCCTTGCGGCCGGCAGAAAGCTCGGCGGCCAGCGCGCGGGTGAGCCTGCTGGAGAACATCGAGCGGGCACCCGAGGCGAACTCGGCGGCCATGTTCACCACCTCGATGGGAGGCATGGGGCGGCCGTTGGCGCGCTCGGTTAGGGCCACCTGGGTCCAGCGCGGGTCGCGGGCGCCGTGGTAGAGCGCCTCGATGGAGGGCGTAGCGCTGCCGAGCACCAGCGTGCCCCCGGCGCGCTCCATCATCCATGCCGCCACCTCGCCGGCGGCGTAGCGCGGCGCCGAGTCCTGCTTGTAGGAGCCCTCGTGTTCCTCGTCGATCACCACGAGCCCCACGTTCGCCAGCGGGGTGAACAGCGCGCTGCGGGCGCCCACCACCACCCGGGCCGCACCGCTTCGGATGAAGTCCCACTGGTCGTAGCGCTCGCCGGCGCTCATGCGCGAGTGCATCACGGCCACGGCGTCGCCGAAGCGGCCGCGGAAGCGCGCCACCGTCTGGGGCGTGAGCGAGATCTCCGGCACGAGCACGATGGCGCTGCGCCCCTCGTCAAGAGTGCGGGCGATGGCCTGCAGGTACACCTCGGTCTTGCCCGAGCCGGTCACGCCGTCGATGAGCACCACGCGCCCGCAGGCCGCCGCCCGGGCCTCCTCGATAGCCGCCACAGCCACGGCCTGGCCCTCCGTCAGCGGGGGCGCCACCGTGGGAGAGGCGGCCGGGCCCAGATCGCCCCGCAGCCGCCGGCGCTCCTCCACCACCACAGCACCCCTGGCCGCCAGGGTGCGCAGCGTGGAGGACACAGCCCCGAACTCAGCCGCCAGCTCGGCTACGCGCACGTCGCCGGCGGCCACGGCGGCCATCACCTGCTGCTGCCTCACCGCGTTCTTGCGCGGCTGGAAGGCGTCGAAGGCCGGGCCGCGCGTCACCCAGCGATCGTCCACCTCGCCGACGGACGGCTCCTCCAGACGCCACCGCCCGTCGCGGCCGCGCACCACGCGCGGCACCGCCCCGGGCGGCGTGAACAGGCGCACGCAGCTGGCCAGGGGCGCCACGTAGCGATCGGCGATGTACTGGGCCGCCGCGGCCCCCTCCTCATCGAAATAGGGCGCCGACAGCACGGCCTCCACCTGGCGCAACCCGGCTGCAGCCAAAGGGTTTCCCCACAGGTCGGTGCCCTCGTCGGGCGAGGCGGCCGGCTCTTCCAGGCCCACGATGTAGCCCACGGCCTTGCGGCCGCCCAAGGTCACGAGCACCGCGCAGCCCACCTCCGCCGGGTGCGCGCCCCCCTCGCCGCCGAGCATCTCGTCGGGCACGGCGTAGGAATAGGGCGCATCGAGCGCTTGGGTGGGAATATCGATTATGACCGAGGCGATTTTCATGCCCGCCAGTATACCGCAACCCAAAGTCCGCCGCCGCTGCGGCTGCCTCCGCGAAACAGGGCGCCGGGGAGCGCCGCCGTGACACGCAGCGACCCCTATCTGTCGAAAAAACGACTTATATAGCATTGCGAACGGCGAAAGAGGCCGAAACACCGCTCTATAAGTCGAAAAACTCGCAAGGCGCCTTTCCGAGATGCTATATAAGTCGCTTTTTCAGCATTCCACCCGACCTCCCTGTCACCGAGCCAACCGCCGAAGACCCGAACGCCCGCGCGGCGCCCCGCCCCATCAAAGACGGCAGAACAAAACGAGCCACCTAATCCGTGAGATCGGCGTAGGCGAAGGGCACCACGAGCCCCAAGTCGTCGGGGGCCATGCGCACCTGGCAGCCGATCTTGCCGCCGGAGAAGTAGATGGTATCGAACAGTTGGGCCGTCTCGTCCACGAAGGTGGGGAAGCGCTTCCGCATGCCCACCGGCGAGCAGCCGCCGTGGACATATCCGGTCAGCGGCAGCAGCTCGCGGGACCGCACCATGGCCACGGCCTTCTCGCCGGCGGCCGCAGCGGCCTTCTTCAGGTTCAGCTCGGCGGCCACGGGAACGAGGAACACGTAATGCCCGCCGGACTTCCCCACGGTGACGAGGGTCTTGAACACGGCGTCCACCTCCTCGCCCTGGGCCTGGGCGATCTCCACGCCCGTCATGGCGCCGTCGGCCTCGAAGAACAGCGCCTCGTGAGCCGCGCCGGCCGCCTCCAGCTCGCGCAGGGCGTTGGTCTTGTGGTCTTTGGGGGGTCGGGCCATCCTAGCGACGCTTGCCCTTCTTGCCCTTTTTGGCGCGGCGCGCCACCTCGGCCGCGGCTTCCTCCAGCTGGGCGTGCTGCACCTGGGCGCGCCAGGCGAACAGGCAGCCAGCCGCGAAGCACACCAGCCCCAGGCCCACGGTCACGATCAGCCACACCGCGCCCATGCCCATCCAGAAATCGAGCGGGTACATGGAGATGAGCAGCGAGTCGGCGCTGAAGGTCCAGGTGCCGTCCACGAAGAACAGCGAGTGGAAGGCCGCGAACAGGCCGTTGAAGTCGATAAGGCCCCACAGCCCCAGCACCACCAAGAGGGCCACCAGCATGGCCGGCCCCATACGCAGCATGAAGGCCAGGGCGGCGAACTGCTTGCGGATACCCAAAAGCAGCGCCACGATGAGGGCCGCCACGCCGGCCATGGACAGCATGGGCACCAACCCCACGATGAGCGCGTTGCAGTCCTCCAGGTGGCTCACGGCCGCCCCGTCCAGGGCGTAGCGGTCCGACACCGTCGCCAGGGCCTCCATGGCATCCACCGGCGAGGCGCCCGCATCCAGGGCCGCCCGGGCCTCGTCGGTCCAGGCCGCGGCCTTCGGCGCGCCGGGCGCCGAGGCCTCGCGGGCCGCATCCACCACCGTGCCGGCCAAATCCTTCACGGCCATATCGGCGTCCCGGTGGGAGTCCACCGTGAACGCCCGCGTGGCCTTCGCCAGGTCCACCAGTTGCTCGTGGGTGTAGGGCGAGTCCGCCCCCGTGCTCACCGCGCCGGCCAAGCGCTCGGTGGTCACCGGCAGGCAGCAAGCGGCGAAACCGCAGACCAGCAGCATCACCGCCAGCACCGTAGCCCCGATACCCGCCAAAATGCTATTCGATCCCATGAATCCCCTTCCGAAAATCCGTCAGCGCCGCCGCCGTCGGGCAGCCTAGCGCGCAACCAGGTGAATGACCACCCCGATAAGCAGTACCGCGATGCCCACGAGGATGAGCGCGTTGGGCTTGGCCGCGACCCGGCGCGGCGCGCCCGCGGCCCCCGACGAGGCCTCCGTCGCCCGAGCCGATGAGCCGAGCCGGCCCTCGATCAGCCAGCCCAGAGCCCCGAACGCGATGAGCAGCGAGCCCAGCATCACCACGATGAGCGCCGCCCGGGACCCGAAGTCCATATCGCCGCCGATCTGAATCGAGGCGATGATAAACGAGATGATGCCCGAGAAGAAGCCCAGAAACTCCAGCATGTTCACCTGCTGGTCGCTCAGGCGCCCGTCCAGCTCCTCGGTGCGCTGGGCGAGCTCCTTAGTCTTGCGCTCCACCTCCTGGCGCGCCTCGTCCAGCGACTGGCGCACGGCGAAGCTCGCCCGCAGGGCGGCCATGGTGGACTGGGCCTGCAAAATGGCGCCCAGGGCGTCCATGTAATCTTCCTGGGCGGCGAAGCGCGGGTTGCCCTCGGCGCGCAGGCAGTCCAGGCGGCCGCGGGCCTTCACAAAGCAGCTCTCCGCCTCGTCGAAGCGGCCGATGCAGCCGCATAGACGCCCCTTGGTGATGAAGAACGACGGATACACCAGGCTGCGGCCCTCGGCCTCCAAGCGATCAATGGAATCGATCAGGGCCTCGAAGTCATCGCGCCGGGCGTTCTCGCGGCTCAAGGCCCCCGCCTGGCCCGACAGCACCTTGCCCTCGGTCTGCTCCAGCAGGATCTCGCCGTAGTTGTTGGTGAACCCCATGTGCCCCACGGCCAGCTCGGCCGCGGCCTGGGCATCGGCGAGGGCCTCATCGGGCCGGCGGGCCGCCCGATGGTAGCGGGACCGCGCGTAATGGAACAGGGAAAGGCCCTCGTAGCGGGTGCCGCTCATAAAGAACAGCTTCTTCCACGCCGCCAGTCGGGCCGTCTCGTCCTTCTCGTTGCGATGGTACCACTCGAAGCAGGCGTAGAAATAGGGCAGCATCAGCGCGGGGGTGGCCTCGCCGGCCCCCGCCGCCTGGCTGTAGGCCTCCAAAAGGCTGTGGGACTGGGACGCCGTCAGGGGGTTTCCCATGGCGACCGCCTCGCGGATGCAGCACTCGTATTGGGCATCGTCCATATCGATGGTTGCCAGCCGGGCCAGCATCTCCTCCAGGCGATCGGCCAGATCGCCGTCGGCCACGCCGTCCATGCCGCAAGCGACCAGCGACGCGCGGGCCGCCTCCCTCTCGGCCGGCAACGGAGCCGGCCTCTCGTTGCAGGGTCGGCCGGCGTCCCGACCGCCGCGCTCCTCGCTTATTTCCTCGCTCATCTGCGCGCTCATCCCGCCTTTCGCGGTCATCGGCTTTCATATCTCGCGTTACAGTGTAATTGACCTGCGACAGATTTGCCACCCTGGCCCCATGGCGGCGCCGCCCGTTCAATGCTACTCTGTTCCCAACGCAACCGACCCAGGGAACCGCCATGACCAAACCGCTGATCGCCGTGCCGCTGCAGGTAGAGAACCCCGACACCTCGCTGTATTCCATCAAGAAGCGCTACCTCGCCAGCCTCAAGCAGGCCGGCTGCGCGGTGGTCGCCCTGCCGCCGAGTCTTACCGAAGACGAGGCTGCCGTCGTGCTCGATCGCGTAGACGGCCTGCTGCTGCCCGGGGGCGGCGACGTGGATCCGGCCCGCTACGGCGCCGTCGTGGCAAGCCCCCACTGCTCGCCCACTCCCGAGCGCGACCGCCTCGAGGCCGCCCTGATCCGCCAAGCGGCCGAGCGCGATATGCCGATTCTGGGCATCTGCCGCGGCATGCAGATCATGAACGTGGCCCTCGGAGGCACCCTGACCCAGGACGTGTCGCCCGCCGGCGCGCGGGTGGCCCACTGGCAGCCCGAGCCCTACAACGCCCCCTCGCACCCCGTGCGCATCGACGGGGAAAGCCCGCTGGCGGCCTATCTGGGACTGACCGGCGAATGCGCGGCGATCCCCGTGAACAGCATGCACCACCAAGGGGTGCGCGACCTCGCCCCCGCGCTGCGCCCCTGCGCCTGGGCCGACGACGGCCTGGTGGAGGCGGCCCTGTGGCCCGAGAAGCGCTTCTTCGTCGCCGTGCAGTGGCACCCGGAGTTCCTCGCCGACGACGAGCCCTCACTCAACCTGTTCCGCTGCTTCGCCGAAGCAGCGCGCGCCTTTGCCGCCAGCCGCGCCTAACGGCGCCCGACCCGCCACCCCGGGGGTCGGGCCGACATCGCGCCTATCGCGGCCGTACGCGCACCGAGGCGGCAGTGTAGTCGCCCGAGATCACCTTGCCCATGCCGAGTCGGCTGTAGATGCCGCTCATGGCGCCGTTGAACACGTAGAGTCCCGTCAGATTGTGGGCCATGCCGCAGCCGGGCACCCCGGGCAGCACCCCCGGGGCGACCGCGCGCAGCTCCTCGGCACTGAAGGCGGGCACGAGCAGGCTGCGATAGGGCCGCACGTACTCCTGTACCACGTAGCGTCCCGGCCCCGCGGCCAGACGGCGCACCGTGGCCTCCCATTCCTCGGCGGCGCAGGTGCATCCGGCATGGATATCGCGGGCCCCGTAGCCGTCCACGGGTTTGATGATCCAACGGTCCTTGTCCGACAGGATCTCGGCCGAGGCGGCCGCTTGCTCGTCCAGGGGCAGCGTCAGCGGAATGGTCTCTTCCAAAAAGAGCCAGTCCTCCTCGCTTACCAAGGGGCGGGTAGCCGGATGGCGCAGCACGCAGAAGGTGCGCTTGTCGTGGGCCACGGCACTGGCGAAGCCGCCCACCACCGGCACGACGCCATCGCGCACCGCGGCGACGAACGCGCTCGACTCGTCCCAACGCTCCAGCAAGTCGCAGGGCACGCAACGGCGCCACACCGCGTCGACGGCCGTCCCCTCCCCGTCGCGCAGCACGCCGCCGGCGTAGGTCAGGTCGCGGATGTCGACGAAGGACGCCGCGATGCCCCGGGCGCGAAACGCCTCCTCGTACACGGCGATCTCCGACAGCGTGGCCGCATCGGCATAGTCCACAATGGCCACGGGCCCCGCAAGCGGGCGGCCCCAGCCCTCGCGCACCGCCGCGGCGAAGCTGTCGATCCACGAGTCGAACAGCTCGTTGCCCTCCACGGTGAAATCGGCGGCGAACCGCTGGAACGTGGCCGTGGGCTCGATGGCGGCCAGCACCTCCCGATCCTCGTTAATGCCCGAGGACCCATCGGCGTTGAACTCGCAGAACTTGAAAGCGCCCGTCTCCTCGTTCAGGAAGATGTCGGCCCGCATGATGGGAATGAGCGGCCCGCGGTGGCTCTCCACGATCAGCGCCTCCAAGCGCTCGTCGAAGCCGAACAGGGCACGGTAGGCGGCGTCGGTGCGGTAGCGCGCGGTCACGGCCGTAAGGATGCGGTGCACCCGCCGCGCCACTCCCGCCAGACATCCGTAGGCCTCTTCGGTGAACAACTTCGGCATGAAGGCGCCCAGCACCGGCTCGCCGTGGATGATGGCCGTGGAATTTTGGATGGCCTCCCAAGCTTCCACGCGGCCGACCGCGTCTCCCCCGAGATCCTCCATGACGGCCACGAAGGCGTCCTGCGCCCCGCGATCGTTCGCGCAGCTCCAGTTCCGGTTGCTCATGCCGCGCCGTCCTTTCCCGCCTCGGCCGCCGCGGGCGCCATGCGCCCCGCCCCGGCCCCGGTCGCCTCGGTCCCCTCGTCCCAATCCGCGTCCACCCACAAAGTGCCCGCCGTCAACCCGCCGTACTTCCCCAGGATGATGGGCCCGGGCCCCAGACGGCTGAACACGCCGGCGAAGCGACCGCCGACAAGGTAGAGCCCCGAGAGGTTGTTCATAGTCTCGGGCGGCACCTCGCAGTCGCCCGCACTTCCGCGCAGGGCCCAGGCCGGCGAGCCGTAGGGCACGCAGAACTCCTGGACCAGATAGGGCTTGCCCGTGCGCCCATCGCGGCACCGCTCCACCACATCATCCCATTCCGCGGCACTAAAATCGCGGCCGGCGAACACGCCGATGCAGCCGTACATGTCCGTGGGCTTCACGATCCAGCGATCGCGCTCGCGCTTGATCTGCTCCATGTCCACCCGCCCCGTCTCCAAGTAGTCGGTGAAGGGGATCACCCGCTCGACCACGGCGCGCTCCTCGGCGGTGAGCAGGGCCAGCGTCTCGGGGCGGCGCAGAACCACGAACACGCGCTTGTCGTGGACCACGCTGTTGGCGAAGCTGCCGATCAGCTCCACCCGCCCCGCTTCCAGCGCCTCGATGAAGGCGCCGCTCTCGTCCCAGTGCGCGAGCACATCGCTCGCCACGCTGCGGCGCCACAGAGCGTCGATGGGGCGGGCGGCCTCGCCGATCAGCGGGCGGTCGCTCATAAGACCGTCCTCGGTCAGCACCAGGTCGCGGATATCGTAGACTGAGAAGCGCACGCCGGCGGCCTCGAACAAGGGGGCGTACACCTTGAACTCCTCCACCACGGCGTTCTCCAGGTAGTCCACCACGGCGAAGTGGGGCGCGCCGGCCGCCGGGTCGCGATCGCGCAGGTAGAAGGCGGTCAGCTGGGCAACGAGCCCTGTGAAGAGGCGGTCGTTGTCATCGGTGACGCGATGGGCGCGGGCGAAGCGCTCGTAGGCCGTGGTGTCGCGGATAGACGCCAGGGTCTCGCGGTTCTCGTTCATTCCCGAGGCGCCGTCGGTGTTGAACTCGCAGAACGCCATGGAGCCATCGTCCTCGTTGAAGAAGGCGTCGATGCGGGCGATAGGCATGAGCGCCTCGTCGCGGCAGGGCAGCATGATGAGCCGCTCGTGGCGCTCGTCGAAGTCGAACAGGGCCCGGTAGTCCCTGTCGCGGCGGTAGGCGTCGATCACCTTGACGAGGACCCCGTACATGGTCTCGGCCACGGCCTTCATCGCCCGGCGGCTGCCTTCGTCCAGCAGCTTCGGGAGAAACGACGTGTTCAGCACGTGTCCGCCCATCACCGCCGTGGATCCTTCCATATAGTGGCGTGCCGCGCGCATCTCCTCGGCGCGCTTCGGCCCATCGGGCATTAAGGCCAGGTATTCCTCGTTCAACTGCCGCGTTGATACGGTCATGGGGCACCGCTTTCGCTTCCGGGGTCGCAGGGGCAATGCGGCCGCTCGTTTCTCGTCAACGGTTTATTGTACGGCAAGCAGGCCGCCCCGGGGAAACCCGCGGCGGCCGTACGGCGCCAACGAGTCCCCCGAAGAGCGCGCCACCGGGTCTTCCCCACGGTTTCTCCACCCCGACTTGCGCCCGTGGTTCCGTCACGCTACCATGGGCTGCTGTGCTCGGCGCGGCGGCGGTTCGGCGGCCGGCGGGCGCACCCAGTTATCCAGAGTCGGGGTAGAGAGTTGGCTCGCCGATCCCGACACCAACCTGACGCGCCTCGCCTGCGGGCGGCCGCCAAGGTGGTCCGGCCAACAGCGATACGAAAGGAATCTCATGAGCGAGAATCGCACCAGCTACCTGTTCACGTCCGAATCCGTCACCGAGGGCCATCCGGACAAGATCTGCGATCAGATCTCCGATGCCATCCTGGACGCCATCCTGGCCAAGGAGATCGCCCTGGCCGAAGAGGGCTACGTGGCCCCCGACGGGGCGCCGGCCGACCCCACGAAGTTCCGCTGCGCCTGCGAGACCCTGGTGACCACGGGCACCGTGTTCGTCACCGGCGAGATCCGCACCCAGGCTTACGTGGACGTGCAGTCCATCGTGCGCGACGTGGTGTGCGGTATCGGCTACGATCGCGCCAAGTACGGCTTTGACGGCAACACCTGCGCCGTGATGAGCTCCATCCACGAGCAGTCCGCCGATATCGCCCAGGGCGTCGACGAGTCCTTCGAGGCCCAGCACGACGATACGGCCGCGGCCGACCCCTACGAGACCGTGGGCGCCGGCGATCAGGGCATGATGTTCGGCTACGCCTGCAACGAAACGAGCACGCTCATGCCCATGCCGATCTATTTGGCCCACCGGCTCTCCGAGCGCCTGACCGAGGTGCGCAAGAACGGCACGCTGGACTTTCTGCGTCCCGACGGCAAGACCCAGGTATCGGTGCGCTACGTGGACGGCGCGCCCGTGGCCGTGGAGAAGGTGGTCGTGTCCACCCAGCACGCCGAGGACATCGAGCAGGACGCCCTGCGCGAGGCCATCATCGAGACCGTCATCCGCCCCGTCTTCGAAGCCGAGGGCGTGGCCATGGCCGACGACTGCGAGATCTACGTGAACCCCACCGGCCGCTTCGTCATCGGCGGCCCCATGGGGGATGCGGGCCTCACGGGCCGCAAGATCATCGTGGACACTTACGGCGGCATGGGCCGCCACGGCGGCGGGGCTTTCTCGGGCAAGGACTGCACCAAGGTGGACCGCTCCGCCGCCTACGCCGCCCGCTGGGTGGCCAAGAACGTGGTGGCCGCCGGACTCGCCGACCGCTGCGAGGTGCAAATCGCCTACGCCATCGGCGTGGCGAAGCCCGTGAGCGTCATGGTGGAGACCTTCGGTACCGAGAAGGTGCCCACCTCCGCCATCGAGGCCGCCGTGGCCGAGGTGTTCGACCTGCGCCCCGGCGCCATCATCGACGCGCTGGATCTGCGCCGCCCCATCTACCAGAAGACGGCCGCCTACGGACATTTCGGCCGCGAGCTGCCCGAGTTCACCTGGGAGGCCACCGACCGTGCCGAGGCGCTGCGGAAGGCCTGCGGGCTGGAGTAAGGGGCGCTTTGGAGAACAGCCCGCTGAGCTGTTCTCGCCACTGCGGAACTCGCTCGGCTGGAACACCCGACGCTCCCTCCGCGCTTTCATATTGCCACAACAGAAAGGGCCCCGACGGGGCCCTTTCTCGTGTACGGTGTTGGAGGCGGCTACTCCTGGAAGCGGCTACTCCGCTTCGCGATAGACGGTGGTGGTCACCCGCGCGATGCGGCGGCCCGTATCATCGGTGACGTCGGTGGTGTAGAAGCCGAGACGACGGCCGGACTTGTCCGCGTTGCAGGTGGCGATGAGCCGGGTGCCCCGCGACGCACTCATGTAGTCGATGGCGCTCGACACCGACACGCTCGGCGGCGCGCCCACGTTGCTGGCGATGGCCAGGGCGAAATCTGCCAGGGTGAACACCGCGCCGCCCATGACATTGCCCAAGGCGTTGCGGTGGTGATCCCGAATGTCCAGCTCCGCCACGCCGTGGCCCACCGACCCCTCCACGATGCGGCAGCCCACATGCTCGGCGAAGCGATCGTGGCCGAAGAAGTCGTTCAGCTCATCAAGCGTCGGATAGTCGGAAAGCTGCTTCATAGCATCCCTACCCTTGGGCCACGGGGGTGGCGGTGGCGGCGAACAGTTCCAGATACTGACCGTCCGCCACGGTGACCACCTGCTTGCCACCGGGGATCACGTACTGGGTGTCGATGATGGAGTCGTCGTTGAACTCCAGATCCTTCATCACGTAGGCGGCGCTTTCGTCGTCGGTCTCGCCCTCATCAGCCGGCAGCGCAGTGATGGTGTAGCTGCCCGCCGGGATGTCGACGCCCACGCGGTAGCAGCCGTTGTTGTAAGGCGCCGTGGGATTGAAGGAGGTCGCGGGCGCCGGGTGCATCGTCAGCTCGGCGGCCCCGGGCAGAAAGACGATGAGGTCGCCGTCGTCCAGCTCGACGAAATAGTTGCCGAAGTACTGCACGCCATCCTCCAGCTCGTAGCCGCGCTCCTTCGACTCGCTCTCGAAGACGTAGAAGCGGCTCAGCTTCTCATTAGAGCCCTCGGTGAAGTACAGCCCCGCGGGGATGTCCCCGTCAGGTCCCACCGTGTAGAAGCCCATGGCGCAGCGGCCGTCCTCGCCGGGTACGCCGGCGGCCAAGCCCGCACCTTCGAACATCTCGGCCAGCTCGTCGTAGCTGTAGGTATCGAAGGGACTCTCGTTCAGCGCATCGGAATCGATGCCGGGCACATCGGAGCCGTAATCATCGCCGTAACCGTAGTCATAGCCATGGTCGTAGCCGTACTCGTCATCGTAGTTGTAGTCGTAATCATAGGTATCGTAGTTGTCGTAATCGGCCAGGGCCATTACGCCCACGCAGCTGGCACAGCCGCCCATGCCCACGACGAGGCCCACGGCCAGGCCCAGCAAGAACCAGGGCCAGCGGCGCTTCTGGCCGCCCGATGTCGGAGGCTCGTAGCCATACACCGGCGCCGGAGGCACCGGAGGCGTTGGCGGCGCGCCGGCGCCGGGCTGCTGGGGCGCGCCGTAGGTGCCGTAGGCGCTGTAGGCCGCCGGATCGGGTGCGGCGTAGAAACTCGCCGGAGCATCGTAGGTCGCCGTCGGCTGGCCGTAGGGCGCCACAGTGGGAGCCGCCGGGGCGGCCGCGGCCGTCGGCGCAGCCGTCGCATAGGGCTGAGCCGGCTCGGATGCCCCCACCGCGTAGGGCTGGGCCGAAGGCGGCACGGGCACAGGAGCGACCGGAGCCGTCGGCTCGGGCGTCACCGCCACGGGCGCGGGAGCATGATAGGTCGCGAAGGGGTTGGCCGCAGCGGCGGTGGCCGGAGCGCTCTCGGGCGCGTCGGCCGCAGGTGCAGCAGCCATGGGCTCGGACACAGGCTCGGCAACCGCCGGTCCGGCACTCACCGGAGCCGCCGGGGCCGCAGCGGACACGTCGGCCGCGGGCTCGGCCGTCATGGGCTCGGGCACCGGCCCGGATACCGGCGAAGGCTCAGGCGCCGAAGTCGAAGCCGGCGTCGGCTCGGGCACGGGAGAGATCTCGGGGTTCTTCTCGTCCATGGGAAGACCTTTCTACTTGAAGACGTGGGCGACCACCGCGTCGATGCGGGCCACCACGTCGGCGGGATCCATGAGCATCATGGCCTCGAACAAAGGCGGCGACACCATGTTGCCGCAGATGGCCACGCGCAAGGGCTGGAACAGAAGCTTCGGCTTCAGGCCCGCTTCCTCGCCGGCGGCGCGGCAGAGCTCCTCCAAGGCTTCGGCGTCCCAGGGGTTGTCGTCGTCGGCCAGGATGGCGCGGCAGATGGCCAGGGCCTCCTCGGCGCGGGCCCCCTCCTTCAGCAGTACCTTCTGCACGCTCTTCTCGTCGAGCACCACCGAGTCGCCCCAGAACAGGAAGGCCAGCTTGGCGGGGATCTCGTCCAGGCGCGCCAGGCGCTCGGCCACAAGCGGGTACATGGCCTCGTAGAACTCGGCATCGTCGTCCACATCGGCCAGGCAGGCCTGCCAGGTGTCGGCGTCCACGCCCGCGCCGGGCACCCGGGTCACCGCCGCGGCCGCAGCCGCCTCCTCCTTGGTGGGCGTGGGCACCTCGGTGATGCCGTCGGCCACGTTCGACCCGTCCAGATTGGTCTGGGCGAGCCACGGCTTGGCCGCCTCGCGCCAGGCGGCGGCGCCCATCTCGCGGATGTAGACGCCGTCCATCCAGTCGAGCTTCTTCTCGTCGAAGATGGAGTGCTTCTTGGTGATGCGGTCGAGCGAGAACGTGCGGCACAGCTCCGCCGGCGGGATGATGGTGGTCTCGCCGTCAAGCGACCAGCCGAGCAGGGCGAGGAAGTTCACGAGCGCCTCGGGCAGATACCCCCGGTCGCGGTACTCCTCCACGTTGGTGGCCCCGTGGCGCTTGGACAGCTTCTTGCCGTCGGCCCCCAGGATCATGGAGAGGTGCGCGAACAGCGGCACCTCGGCGCCCAAAGCCTCGTAGATGAGCACCTGGCGCGGGGTGTTGGACAGGTGGTCGTCGCCGCGGATGACGTGGGTGATGCCCATGTTCACGTCGTCGCAGACCACGGCGAAGTTGTAGGTGAAGGTGCCGTCGGTGCGGCGCAGGATCATGTCGTCCATGACGTCGATGGGGAAGCTCATGTCCCCGTAGACGGCGTCGGCGAACTGCACGGGCCCGTGGTTCTCGGGCACGGCGAGGCGCCACACGTGGGGCTCGCCGGCGGCGATGCGGGAGGCGGCCTCCTCGCGCGGGATGGCGCGGCAGGTGCGGTCGTAGCCGCCGTAGCCGCCCTCGGTCTTCTCCGCCTCGGCTCGCTTGGCGTCCAGCGCCTCCTTCGAGCAGAAGCAGGGGTAGGCGGCCCCGGCCTCGATGAGCTTGGCGAGCGCCGCCTCGTAGGTGTCGGTGCGCTGGGTCTGGAAGTAGGGTCCGCATGGGCCGCCCACCTCGGGACCCTCGTCCCATGTCAGGCCGAGCCAGTCCATGGCCCGCAGGATGATCTGGGTGTTCTCCTCGGTGGAGCGCTCCGGGTCGGTATCCTCGATGCGCAGGATGAAGGTGCCGCCGGTGGCACGGGCGAAGGCCCAGTTGTAGATGGCGGTGCGGGCACCTCCGATGTGCAGCTTGCCGGTGGGAGACGGCGCGAAGCGAACGCGCACGGGCTTGTCGGTGGTGGTCATGGAACTCCTCGGAATTCAGTCGTATACGGCCTCGATGCAATCGACGACCAGTATAGCACGACGCCCGCACCGCCCCCGGGCACCTCGCGCCGCCCCCAAAAACCTTCCACCCGGGGACGGCTGCGCATGGCTCGCCCGCGACGGGGCGGCCCCTCGCCCGCCGGACACCGGTCCAGAATGCCCCCGGCCCTGCCTGCGCACCGCCTCCGACAAGCGGTCCGCGATGACGGGCAGGTCGACCAGAACCGCCCTACGACGCCGGCGGAGCAGTCGCTTCCGAAGCCCGCTTCCCCTTCGCACCCGAGAGGGACACAAGCGCGATCATGGCGGCCATGAGGATAAGGCCCGCCCAATCGGCTCCCGAGAACGCCGTGCCGAGCCACAGGGCGGCGATGACCATGGCGCCAGCCGGCTCGGCCACGCCGAGGAGGCTCCCCTTCACGGAGCCGACGAGGGACACGCCGTAGAGGAACAGGCCGAAGGCAGCAAAGGTGCCGAGCAGTCCCACGCCCCCGATAAGGGCGAGCCAGCCGACGGCGTCCAAGGCCGGAACGAGAGAGGACAGGCCCGCACCACCGCCCACAGCCTGGGCCGCCCACACGAGGGCAGCCGCGATGCCGCTGATCACCATACCGCAGCTGATGATGGTGACGCGATCCCATCGGCCATACAGGCGCTGCGGCGCCATGATGTAGAGCGTCTCGGACAGAGCGTTGACAATACCCCAGGCCAAACCCGCCATCGGCAGCACGATGACGCCCCAATCGCCCTGGGTGGCGATGAGGGTCGCCGCAGCCAGGGCGCACACCAGACCGATGAGATCGGGCACGCGCGGCGCGCGGCGCAGCTTCAGGCAGGTGAACAGCATGACGAACACCGTGCAGGTGGCCTGGAGCACCGTGGCCGTGCCGGCGTTGGTGTACTCAATGGAAATGGCGTAGGTGATCTGGCTGAGGTAGAGCCCCACGCCGAACAACAGTAGCGGCCCGCGGGCCGCCCGGGCATCGAGCAGCGAGAGCAGGGCCTCGCGGCGGGTGGCCAGCACCACGGCGATGAACAGCACTGCCGCCACGGCCGCCCGCACGAAGGAGATGAACGACGAGGTGATGGCATAGTTCTCCCCCAGAAACTGGATGCAGGCGCCCGAGAAGCCCCACAGCGTGGCCCCGCCCAGCGCACAGGCCACGCCCCGCCAGAAATGGCTCGTTGCAGTCATGCGCGTCTTCCTCTCTCGCTCTTCGTCTCTCATGGTCTGCCGAACGCCCCGCGGGCCGCGCCAGGGCCATGCAGCCCAGCGCGCCCGGTGACGGCAAACCGCCCCATCTCGTCCAGCGGCGGCGCGCCCGCAAGGGCGGCCGCCTCCGCTACTCGTCCCGCTTCTTCGCCCGAGCCGCCCGCTTGGCCGCCAAGCGATCGCGGGCCGCTTCGCCCCGAGCTCGGGTCGCGGCTCGGCGCTCTCCGCGCGCCGTCAGCTTGCTACCCGTACCGCGTCCCGACGGCGCAGTGCGGTTTTCGCTGGGGCAGCCTCCGGACCGCCCGTCAGCCCGGCTCGCGCGGGCGGGCTGAAGCCCGCCCCCACGGGACGCGCCGGCCGATGGGGCCGCGGCCGGAGTCACAACCCTCTCGGCCCCGTTCGCAGCCCCCTCCGCCGCGCCCCCGCCCGCCCTCTCGGCGGCCCGCCCGTCCAGCGGCTCCTCGGCGCTCCCGTCGCCGGCCACGTCCGCCAGAAAGCCCGCGATGGGACCCATGAGGTTGTCCTGCTCCTCCAGGCCGAAGTAGCGCAGGGGCAGGGCGAGCCTGCGCTTGTCGGGATTGTAGCGGGCCGCGGCGCGGCGCAGGCCCTTCATCTTGTCGGCGGGAATGTCGATGGGCTCCACCACCAAGCGACCGGCCACCACCGAGATCAGCTTGATGCCGTGCTCGTTGGCGAAGGCCTTCAGCCGCGCCCGCTCGAACAGGTTCGCCGCGGCTGGGGGCATCTCGGGGGCCTTCGCGAGCATCTCCTCCCGCAGGGCCGCTACCGTATCCACCGTGGCCGCCGCGGCCAGCTTGCGATACCACAGCACCCGCGCGTCGGCGTCGGGGATATACTCCTCGGGCAGGTAGGCGTGGCCGGGGATGTTCACCGTGATGTCCGACAGCGCCGGGGGCAGCTCGCCTGAGGCCTCGCCGCGCTCCCGCGTGTCGTTCACAGCCTGGGAGAGCATCTGGGCGAACAGATCGAAGCCCACTGCCGACATGTTGCCCGACTGCTCGGCCCCCAGCATGGAGCCGGCGCCGCGGATCTCCAGGTCGCGCATGGCGATGCGCATGCCGCTGCCCAGATCCTGATGCTCGCTCAAGGCCGTCAGGCGCGCGGCGGCCTCTTCGGTCAGAGGCACGTTCTCGGGGAACATGAAGTAGGCGAAGGCCTGCACCGACGAGCGGCCCACGCGGCCCTTCAGCTGGTACATCTGGGCGAGGCCCAGCCGCTGGGCGTCCTCGATGATGAGCGTGTTGGTGTGCGGGTTGTCGATGCCGCTCTCGATGATGGTGGTGGCCACAAGCACGTCCAGCTCGCCGGCTGCGAACTCCTCCATCACGCGCTCCAGCTCCTCACGGGTCATCTGCCCGTGGGCCACACCCACCCGCGCCTCGCCGGCCGCGGCGTGCACGCGGTCCACCGCCTCGTCGATGGAGCGCACCCGGTTGCTCACGTAGTACACCTGACCGCCCCGGGCCAGCTCGTAGCGGATGGCGGCGCTCACCACGTCGGGATCCCACTCCCCCACGTGCACCTCCACCGCTCGCCGCTCGTCGGGCGGCGTGAGGATGAGCGACATGTCGCGCACGCCCGACAGCGACATTTGCATGGTGCGGGGAATGGGCGTGGCCGACAGCGTGAGCACGTCGATGGACTCGCGCAAGTTCTTCATCTGCTCCTTGTGCGCGACACCGAAGCGCTGCTCCTCGTCGATGATCACCAGGCCCAGGTCGTGGGGGTTCACGTCGCGGGAGAGCAGCCGGTGGGTGCCCACGAGCACCTGCACCTCCCCCGACGCGAAGCCCTCGAGCGCCCGGGCTTGCTGCTCGTTCGTGCGGAAGCGCGAGAGCACCTCCACCTTCACGCCGAAGGGCTCGAAACGGTCCTTGAAGGAGGTGTAGTGCTGCTGGGCCAGAATGGTGGTAGGGCACAGCACCATCACCTGCTTGCCGTCCTGGGTGGCCTTGAAGGCGGCGCGCAGGGCCACCTCGGTCTTGCCGAAGCCCACGTCCCCGCAGATGAGGCGATCCATGGGCCGAGCCGATTCCATATCGGCCTTCACGTCGGCGATGGCGGCCAGCTGATCGCGCGTCTCCTGATAGGGGAAGGCCTCCTCCATCTCACGCTGCCAGGGGGTGTCGGAGCTGAAGCGGAAGCCCTGGGTGGCGGCGCGGCGGGCGTACACGTCCACGAGGTCGAAGGCGAGCTTCTTGGTGGCCTTGCGAGCCTTCGCAAGTGCCCGCGACCAGTCGCTCGTGTTCAGGCGCGTGAGCCGCGGGCTTGCCCCTTCCGGCCCCACGTAGCGGGTGACGCGGTCGAGCTGCTCTGTGGGCACGAAGAGCTTGTCGCCCTCGGCGTATTCCAGCTGCAGGTAGTCGCGCTCGGTGCCGTCCACCTCGCGGCGCACGAGATCGCGGAAAAAGGCGATGCCGTGGGCGGCGTGCACCACGTAGTCGCCCGGCTTGAAGGGGAAGGTGACCTCGGTGACATCCACCGACACCCGCGCCGCGCGGCTGGCGGCCCGCGAGCCCTGGGTATCGGCCGCGCTCACAAGCGCGAGATGCGCCTTGGGGATGATCATGCCGAGGGGAATGTCCACATCCACGATGTTCACCACGCCCCGGCGCAAGCGGCGCTTGGCCTGGGCGGGGGTGTCGGTATCTACGGAATCCGCACTTTGGAGCTCGTCGAGCGGCGGTCGGGAGGAACATCCCGTGCTCGGGCAGTCCTCGCTTTCGGAAAAAGAGGGGTGAGGATTATACCCCTCTTTTTCCGAGTCTGCGGAATCTGCGCGCGGGACGCCCCGCCCGACCGCCGCCGCACTATTACCATCGTCGAGGTTCTCCGGCTTCAGGATCTGGATAGGAATACCGTGGTCCACGAAGGCGTGGCGCATGGTCTCCCGCGCGCGGTAGTTCGGCGCGGAGAACACCACGGTGTAACGGTCGTCGGTGAGGCTCTTCAGCTTCCCGAAGATCTTGTCGGGCACGCCGGCCACGTCCACGCGCTTCACGGGCAGCTCATCGTCCAGCTCGCCGCCCACGCGCATGATGGACACGTAGGTGGCGCGCACGGCCCCGCCGAAGTCCATGGCGGCCGGGCTCGCGTACAGGCCGGAAAGGGCGATGTTCGTGCCCCGAGCCCACTCGGCCAGGTCGTCGGCGCCGTGGGAGGCATCGTCGAAGAGCGAGCGCGGCTCGATAAGGGCGCACATGGTGCCCGCGCCGGCATAGGCCCCCAGGGTCACCGGCTCCTTGTACAGGTAGGGCAGAATCACGTCGGCCCCTTCGAACCGAAGACCGCCCTCCAGCTTCTCCAGCACGTCGCGCAGAGCCGGGTTCGTGAACGCCGGCTTCTCCAGGGCGCGCCGGGCGTCGGCCAGGGCCCGGGGCGAGGTGGGAAACTCCGAGACCGGATAGATGTCCACCGCCGGAAGCGACGCGATGGTCTGGCCCGTGGCCGGCACGATGCGGCGGATCTCGTCCAGCTCGTCGCCGAAGAAGTCGAGCCGCACCGGATAGGCGAGGTTGCCGGGAAACACGTCCAGCGTGCCCCCGCGGTGGGCGAAGGTGCCCGGCCCGTCCAGCTCGCCGGTATCGGCATAGCCGGCCGCTGCCAGGGCCCGGGGCAGGTCGTCCAGCTCGGTCACGCCGGAGATGCCCATGGCGTCCAATTCCGCGCCGGCCTGCAGGACCAGCGGGCGCGCGGCCATGGCGGAAGGCGGCGCCATGAGGCGCAGAAGAGCCCGGGCGCTGGCCACCACCACGACGGGCCGGGCCGACTGCAACGCCCAGGCCGCCTCCATGCGCTGGGCGATCACCCGGGCGTCGGGCTTCTGCGGCGCGAAGGGAACGTCGGCCCGCTCGGGGAAGCGCAGCACCCGCTCCTCCCCCAGAAAGGCCGCCACTTGGCGGGCGAAGGCCACGGCGGCGTCTTCCCCGGCCACCACCACGAGCGTGGCCTGGGGCCCGTGGGCGAAGCGGGCCGCCACGAGGAAGGGCCGGGCCGAAGCGGCCACGCCCAACGTGGCATCGGTGCCGTCGTCGAGCTTTCCCCAGAATGCCTCCAGGCAGCCCGATTTCTCCAAGGTGAAGGCAAGCGCATCGATGAGCACGGCAATCTCTTTTCGTCAGCCGCGGCTCCGTCGCCGGAAAGGCGCGGGGCCGCAGGGGCGGTCGTTCGTGGAAACCCGAAAAGCCGCCCAACAAGGCGGCCGCGGTTTGCTACAGTGTACTTCATAACGGAAACGGAAATCCGCGGGGAATCCCCAACGGTAACGATGCGGTAAGCGGCGACAAGGAGCGATCATGGCACGGGAATCTCTGGCGAGCAAGCGTGAGCGGGCGGCGGCCGTCGAGGAGCGCATGTTCGCCCACTACGGGCCGGGCAAGGCGTCGCTGGACTACACCACCCCCTTCGAGCTGACGGTGGCCGTGGTGCTGTCGGCCCAGTGCACCGACGCCGCCGTGAACAAGACCACCCCGGCGCTGTTCGCCGCCTACCCGACCCCGGCCGCCATGGCCGCCGCCGACCCGGCCGCCATCGCCGAGATCATCCGCTCGCTCGGGTTCTTCCGCAGCAAGGCGAAGAACCTCGTGGCCCTGGCCCAAACCGTCATGGCCGACTTCGGTGGCGAGATTCCCGCCGACGTGGACGCGCTGCAGAAGCTGCCGGGCGTGGGCCGCAAGACGGCGAACTGTGTGATGTGCGAGGCGTTCAAGGACCCCCAGGGCATCGCCGTTGACACCCACGTCTACCGTATCGCCCATCGTCTGAAGCTGGCCGGGCCCTCGGCCGACACGCCCCAGAAGGTGGAAGACATCCTGCTGAAGGTTTACCCGCGCCCCCAGTGGCTGTTCATCAACCACCAGTGGGTACACTTCGGCCGCGAGTTCTGCCGCGCCCGCAACCCCCGCTGCGCCGACTGCATCGTGGGCGACCTGTGCCCCACCTGCGGCCAGTGGAGCTAGTCCTTGCGGGTAAGCGGGAACCCGCGACGGTCAAGCTCGGCGACGACGGTTTCCACGAGGAGGGGCAGGGCATCCGCGCAGGCGGGGGTGAGCCCCACACAGAACTGCTCGGGCGAGGGATTTCCCACCTGCATGCCCAAGCAATAGCCCTCGGCCTCGTAGCCCATCAGGCTGGCGGCATCGAAGAGATCCACGAGCTTCAGGTCGTGCAGCGACGCCTCGGGGCCGGAATGGCGCGCCATGGCCTCGGGCTCGAAGCGGTAGACGGTGCCGGGCGCATCGCCCGTCCCGTCCACGGCATCCACGGTGAGGATGAGGTCGCAGCGATCCACATAGAACAGCATGTCCAGGGCCATGCAGCCCACATCGAGCAGGGTCACGTTGTCGGGAATATCGTAGGCGGCCACGATCTCGTCGTAGGCCGCCGGACCCACGCCGTCGTCCAACATGAGGCGGTTGCCCACGAAGAACACCGCCGCCGTACGGGACGGATCGGCCGAAACGCCGCCAGCGCCCACCGTCGCAGCCCCCTCGGCCACACCAGGCACTACCGCAGCCACCCCGTCCCCGGCCGCGGCGCCCCGCCTGGCCGCGGCGCTCACTGCGCGCCCGCGGCCACCTCAGCGGCCGCATCCACCGCGGGGCGGATCTCCAGATTGTAGTAGGTGGCCAGCACCACCACGATCACAGCCACCACGGCCGATGCAACGGCCCACACCCGTTGGCGGCGCAGGTAGTGCTCGCGGCTCTCCCCCCTATTCTCGGCGCGATGGGCCGCGAAGGGCTGCGACACGATGGCGAACACCACCGTTGCTCCCACGAGCGCCACGGTCATCACCACGGCCAGCACCACCGACAGCGCCGTCGGCTCGATCACCGCCGCATAGATAACATTATCGGTGAACAGCCACGCCACGAAGAACAGAAACGCCGCCCACATCCCATGGGCCGGCCCCCACACCGGCGCCAGGAACAGCGCGCCCAAGTTCACCCGGGGCAGCCCCCGCAGAAACTTCTCCTCTTCGGCAATTTGCTCATCGGTCAAGCCGGCCATGGGCACTCCTTATCATCCAACTAACTTGGACGATTCTACCTGTTCCACGTACCATTCCATGAACTTCTCCAGCGGCTTGCGCAAAACAAGGCCCAAAAGGGCGGCGGGGATCAGGAACAGAGCCAATTGTCCCATCTGCAGCCAGAAGTCACTCGCCGCGCCGCCCATCATAGCGGTGCGCATGGCGTTCACCACATGGGTGGCGGGCAGCCAGGGGCTCAAGGCCTGGATGAAGCCGGGCAAAAGCTGCAGGGGGAACGAGCCGCCGCAGCCGGTCACTTGGATGATCAGCAGCAGCACGGCGATGGCCTTTCCCAAATTCGCGAAGGACACCACCAGAGCGTAGATGATGAAGGTGAACACGAGCCCGGCGCCCCAGAAGCAGACCATGAACTGCGCGACATTGGCCACCTGCACGTGCAGAAACAGCAAGTTGCCCAGGGCCATCACCGTAGTCTGGGCCAGAGAGAGGGCCGCCATCACGCCGAAGCGCCCGAAGAACAGCTGGCGCGGCTTGGGGGCCGTAAGCCCCGCCGCCTCGATCTCGCGGACCGAGGGGCGCGGCTTGATCACCACGAGGATCAACAGCGAGCCGATGAACAGGGCCAGGGTGGTGTAGAGCGGCGCCATGGCGCTGCCGAAGTTCTCCACAGGGAACACCGGCACCCGATCGAGGGCCACCGGCGCGGCCAGGGCCCGGGACAGCACTGACACATCGGCGCCCAGCACATCCCGCAGCGCCTCGCGGTTGCCCGACGCCAGGGCCGCGTCGATGTCCACGGCCATGGCCCGCAGGTCGGCGGCCACCTCGTGCAGCTTGTCGGTGGTCTCGGTGATCTTGGTCGCCGCATCCCCCATCACCGTCGCGGCAGAGCCGGCTGAGGCCGACAGATCGCCGCCCACGCCCTGCAGGTTCTCCGTGATGGTCCCCATGGAGGTGGCCATGGCCCGGGCATCCTCGGCCAGGGTGGCCAGGCCCGGACGCACGTTGGCGTCGTACTCGTCTCTCAGCGCCTGGATGGATTGGCGCGCCTCGGCCGCCTGGGCCTTGGCCGCCTCGCGCTCCGCGGAGATGTCGCCGGCACCGCGCTCCAGCTTGTCGGCGGCGCCGCGCAGGCTTGAGGCCATGGCATCGGCCTGGCCGGCCACGGTGTTCAGGCGGCTGACCACGGCGTTGGCCTGGGGCTGCACCTCAGGCGGCAGGCTGGGCACCAGCCCTTGCAGCGACGAGGCCGCATCGCGATACAGCGCACCCTGCTTCTCCAAAGTGGTGGCCTGGTTGCGCAAATCGCCCACCGCTCCGTCCACATCCCGCGACGCCACGTCGAATAAATCATCGACGGACCGCGACACCCCGTCGAAGCCGGCCGCGCTGTCGGCCAGGGCACCGGAGAGCGCCGCGGCCGAATCGGTGAGGGCGTCCACGGTGCCGGGCACCGCGTCGGTGCGGCTCGTGGCGGCCGCGAGCGTCGTGTCCACGGCATCAGCTGCCGCCGTGGCCAAAGCCGAGGAGTCTTGGGCGAGGTCCTGGCAGGCCTGGGCCAAGGTACTGTACAGGGAAAGCACCCGGGCCGCGTCATCGAAGGCGTCGGCCATCTCGCGCACGTGATCGGCCACCACCGCGATGCGGCCGTCCCAGTCCTCGTTCTCCGCGAACGAGGACACCGACTCCGCCAGCGACAGCGACACCTCCGACAGGGTCTCGGCGAACACGGCGTTGATCTGATAGGACACCGAATCGGCCCCCTTGTCGGTGATCTTGGGGGCGATGGCGCTCTTCTTCTCGTTGGTATAGTAGATGATGTCGGCATGCTGCACGTGGGCCGTGTAGAAGGTGAGCATATCGCGACTGAAGCTGGGCGGAATGACCACAGCCGCGTAGTAGCGGCCCGAGCGCGCCCCGTCGATGGCATCGGCCTCGTCGGTGAACACCCAGTCGATCTGGTCGTTGGCCCGCAGGGCGCTGACCACCTGATCGCCCACGTTCACCCGCAAGGGCACCAGATCGCTCTTGTATCCCTCGTCGGTGTTGGCCACGGCCACGGTGAGGTTGCCCGTGTTGTCGAACACGTTCCAACAGGCGATGATGTTGTACCACGCGAACAGCGAGGGCACGATGATGAGGCCCACGGCGATGATGATGGACATCACGTTGGCCCGCAGCCGGGCAAGATCAGCCTGCGCCAAGCGGATCACGTTAGACATCGCGCTCACCTCCCTTCGACGCCCCACCGGGGAAGGTGCCCGGGACCCCTTCCCCGCCGTCGGCCTCCGCCCCGGCGCGATCGGCCACCGTCGCGCCCTCGGCCGGCCCATCGCCCGACGAGGCGGCACGCACGGCCGCCGAAGCGTCGTAGAGCCCGATGAGGCTCGCGTCCGACATCGCCTCCAGCTTCATCTGGCGCTCGAAGCTGTAACGCAAACTCTCGATGACCACCAGGGCCACGAAGATGAGGATGAGCCACAGAAGCCAGGCCGTAAGCAGCCACACCTTCTCGGCCGGCGTCAGCGCGAACACCACGGCCAGCGCCACGGGCACCGCCACGCCGGCGATGAGCGCGCCCTTCATGAGCCGCGGGTACCAGCGCGAGAAGCGGGCATAGCGCCGCGTGAGCGCGGCCCTGTAGCCGCCCTTGTCGGAAAGCGCCCGCAGAATCTGGGAGATGCGGTAGGGCCGCACGGGCAGGTCCACGTCCTCGCCGTTGAACAGGCCCCCCTCGCGCACCTGACGCGCCACCATACGGTTCACGTTCGCCATGAGCGGTCGCAGCAGCAGCCCGGCGGCCATGAACGTCACGAAGAACAGCCCCAGCACCAGCAGATCGGAGAGGTACTGGGTGCCGTAGAAACCGCAGATGGCCTCGCGCATGGCCCCGATGCCGTAGGTGAAGGGAAACAGCGGGTAGATGGCCTGGAAGAATCCCGAGGTCATCTCGATGGGATACAGGCCCGTGGCCCCGGGGATCTGGGCGAACACCAAAATGATGCAGATGCCCTTCCCGATATGCTGCAAGGTGACCGAGAAAGCGTAGATGATCGCGAGATAAGCCAGCGAGGCGCAGGCCGCCGCCGCGAAGAGCGCGGGCGCGCTGACCGCCTGCACGCCGATGGCGAGCACGCCGGCGCAGCAGATGAGCGCCTGGAGCACGGCCATCACCGCCAGCAGGAGGAAGCGCGCCCAATAGCGCTGGGCCAAGGTGAGTCCCGCCACGCCCTCGTCATCCACCTCCTGGCGCATGATGACGAGCAGCATGAAGGCGCCGATCCAGAAGGTCAAGTTCATGAACAGCGGCGCCATAGCCGAGCCGTAGGCATTCAGCGTGTACAAAGGCTCGGTCTTCACTTCGGTGGGAGAGGCCATGAAACTGGCGATGCGCTCGGGGTTCAGCCCCTCCTCGCCCACCAGACGCGCCAGGGCATCGGAGGTGCCGAAGGCCAGCACGTCGTTGTAGACGATGCCCAATTCCGACTCCAGGCCGGCGAACAGCTTATCGGTCTCGTCGATGGTGCTGCGGGCCGTGGTCATGGTAGCGTCCAGCTGATCGATCACCAGGCCCGTCTGCTGCACGAGCAGCCGTTGGGTGCCGAGGGCCTCGGTGAGGGCATCGGAGGTTTCCGCCAGGGCATCCAGGGCGCTGTTCACCGCGGGGATGGTGGTGCCGAACAGACCCGTGGCGTAGGCGTTCATATGATCGGAGGCCTCCTGCACCGCGGTGTTCAGCGATGCCGTGGCATCCTCGATGGCCCCGGCCGTATCCTGGGTACGGCCGGCAAGGCCCTCGAGGTCGTCCAGCGTTTGCTCGGCCGCATCGGATCGCTCGTCCAAGTTCTTCGCCAGCGTTTCCAGGGCCGCGCGCTCCGACGAGCCGGGCGTAAGCCCCTGGGCCGCCGCGCGCAGGGCATCAGCGGTAGACCGGCTCTCGGTCACGGCGGCCCGCCCCTGGGCGATGGCGGCCTGGATGCCGCCCTGGGCCTCGCCGACGGTACCTGTCAGCTTCGCAGCGGCGTTGTTGGCCTGAGAGGCCGCCGTAGTGGCCGCCCCTAGGGCCTTGGTCACCGCCGGCATGGCGAAGGCCGAGAAGTCCGCCAGGGTCTTCTGAAGGGCCGCAGACGTGGCCGACAGCTCGCCAAGGCTGGTCTCGGCCCCGTCGATGCCCGTCGTGGCCCTGGTCAGCGCCTCGCGTGCCCCGTCGATCTTCGCCTGAGCATCGGTCGCAGCGGTCTTGATGCCCGCCAGCGTGGTACGGGCCTCGCCCACTGAGGTGGCCGCCGCCGCGATCTTCTCCGCCGCCCGCGAGCGCGACTCGCCCGCCCGGGCCTGAGAGTCGTCAATGGCCTCGTCGATAGCCTTCACTGCCACATCGGTCACCGTGGACACGAAGGTGGAGTTGATGGTCTCATCGAGGGTCGTGGCCCCCGTGTCGGTGATCTTAGGCGCCACCGGCCCCGCCTTCTCGTTCACGAAGTATTGCAGTTGGGGCTGGGTGAACTTCCCCGTGGTGATCGTCAGCAGGTCCGAAGTGAATTGCGCCGGGATCACGAAGGCGGCATAGGCATTGCCCGAACGCAGCTCGGCCATGGCGCTGTCGTAGTCGGTGAAGACCCAATCCAGCTGATCGTTCTCGTGCAGCTGATCAACGATCTTGTCGCCCACGTTCATGGACCCCGTCAGCTCAGAAGAGCCGCCCGTATCCTGATTCACCACGCAGACGCGCAAGTTCCCCGTGTTGTCGTAAGGGTTCCAGAAGCCGATAACGTTGTACCAGGTGTATACCGAGGGCAGCAGCAACAGTGCCACAACGACCACCAGGGCCGCCGGCGTATGTACCAGGCGCAGGACATCGCGCTTGAGAATCTTCAACACATTGCGCATGGAATGAGCTCCCTTTCCGCTCGTCTCGACCACCACATGTGCACCGCTCATCATAGCGCAATCGCCCCTGGTGCGCTCGTCGCTGTTGACGAATCGCACCCGTAAGTCAGGCAAAAGAAAAACCCCTCGAACTTTTAGTTCGAGGGGCTGTGATGCGTACAGCGGAGCGCGAAAAAGCGCCCCCTGCGAGCGGAACGACCTGTCCTCCCGCGGCCTCGCGCCGCAGTACTTTCGGCGAGGTGGGGCTTAACTGCCGA
>NZ_AUGK01000016.1 GCF_000422625.1 Adlercreutzia mucosicola DSM 19490
ACCCTGACGTCTGTTCCGTGCCTCAAGCTATCACCCCTCAAAACAAGTGGGACTGGAAACTTTTGTTTCCAGTCCCACTATCGGGGTTCAGTTCAAACTGGAAACCCCTCGAACGCGGTTGAAATAGTTGCTGCTTAAGCGGCGGTAGTTTCTAGTTCTAGCTCGCTCGGGGTGGGCGCGCCGGAGCGGTCGGCGAGGGCTTTGGCGACGCGCAGCACGGCATAGGCGCCCACGATGACGGAGTACACCACGATGCTGATGACGGCCACTTGGTTGCCGGCTAGGGCGCTCGGCATCAGCAGCAGGGCCAGATGCACGTAGATGAGCAGGTAGAACGGATAGGCCAAGCGCTGCACGCGCTTCCAGGCGGCGGCGCTCATGCCGTGCTTCACGATCTGGAACGAGGTGACGCACAGCACGGTCATCAGCGCGGTGATCAGGGCGGCCAGGCCGAGCGAGAAGGCCAGGTTGCCGGTGAAGGCACTGCTGATGCGCGGGATGTAGGAGGCTCCGTAGAATACGATGTGTCCCACGGCGAAGATGCACGCCAGGATGGAAAGCTGCCGGCGGATGGGCATGAGCCGAGTGCGCAGGGCCGATTTCTCGCCGAGCACACCGACGAACATCACGATGGAGAACAGCAGGAAGGCCAGGGCGCAGCGCTGCATCAGCGGCTGGAACAGCGACCACGCATCGCCGCGCACGCCGACGGACGTTCCCCAGCAGTACAGTGCTACAAGCGCGATGGCGCCCAGATAGAACGGAACCGGGTATTTTTTCAGGGGTTTCGCACAGGCCCAGACCAGGGCAAAAGACAACATGAGGGCTACGATAAATCGCATAATGTCTCCTTCAATTACAGATAGACCGATTGCAACGACTATCTCCCTCTGCTGTCATAGTAGCAAAGGATACATTATTCAGCAACGAGAATTATTCCCAGTGGTTTAGGGCGATGCCGGGAATAGTCGCTGGGCGAAATGAAATGCCCAGAAAGTGTTTGCGATCCCTGACTTCTTCATAGTCGTTTTCTTCGCATTTCGACGGGTCTCGGTGCCAATGTCGGTACAACATTGGCAGCATGGGTGGCGACGGCATTTCCAACTTTATGGCTAGGTTTGCTTGTCAGCGCGAATGCGACGCTTCGCGCTAGGGGCGATTGAGATGAATAGGACACTTGGCGAGCGAATGGGTCGAAGAAAATGGGTATGTGCATTGACTGTCCTATAAGTGCATGATAGTATGAACGCGGTAACCGTCATACAAGTATAGGACGGTTGCACCTATGCATGGGTCGTATTGGAGAAAAGGGGAAGCGACCGTGCGCGGCACTTCCCGAACAATCAGAAGAGGGAGGGTCAACCATGAGCAATGATTTGACTCGACGCAGCTTCGTCAAGTGGGGCACGGCCACCGCCGGCGCCGCAACCCTCGCGGGCTTGACCGCCTGCGCGAATTCACCAGCGTCTTCCGAGACCTCGTTAGGCGATACCGGCATCGAAGCCTATCCGGGGGAGAAGGGCGATGGCCAATGGCTGACGGGCGCATGCATGAACAACTGCAGTTGCGAGCATTCCCGCTGCCTTTTGAGGGTGTATGTGGAGGACGGCGTGCCGCTGCGCATCCGCACCGATGAGGAGGAAGACTCTATCGAGGTGCCCCAGCGCCGCGCCTGCCCGCGCGGACGAGCGCAAATTAGTAATATGATGTCACCGGCGCGCATCAAATATCCCATGAAGCGCAAGGGCTGGAGCCCCGATAATCCCAACGGCGAGATGCGCGGCCGCGATGAGTGGGAGCGCATCAGCTGGGATGAGGCGCTGGATATCATAGCGAGTGAGATGCAGAAGGCCTACGACAACTGGGGTCCGAAATCTATTCTTGCCGCGGCCTACTCCGATATTGGCGAGGAGTACTTCGACCCCATCGTGTGTTTGCTGAATGCCAAGGGCGGTGCGGTGCATCACGATCTGGGCACCGTATCGCTTGGAGCATGGCCTTGCGTCGAGCTGTTCATGACGGGCAGCATCTTCGAGGCTCCCGACGCCCTGAGTCTCGCCGAGAGCCAGCTCCACTTCCATTTCGGCAACAACTGGGCAGCCAACAAGGCGGGCAACACACCGCTCCAGTTGAGCTACGCGCAGTCCGAGGGGGGTCGCCTCGTTATTGTGGATCCGTGGCTCAATCAGACGGCCGCCGCCATTGCCGATGAGTGGGTGCCCATCCTGCCCGGCACCGATACGGCGTTCTGCCTCGGTATGATGTATCACCAGGTGGAGAACAATCTGCAGAATCAGGAGTTCTTGGACACCTACTGCGTGGGATTCGATGCCGAGCATATGCCTGAGGGCGCCGACCCCAAGGAAAATTTCAAGGACTACTTGCTGGGTACCTACGACGGCGAGCCCAAGACGCCGGAGTGGGCCGAGGCCATCTGCGGTGTGCCTGCAGCAACAACGCGCCGCCTGGCTGAGGAAATCGCGAAGACTGAAAAAGTCGATTTCTTCGCCGGCCAGTCTACGACCAAGATTCCCGCCGGTGAGATGTTCGGTCAGGCCTTCTACACCTTGGCCTTCATGCATGGGGTGGGAACGCCGGGCAATTATGTCGGCTGGCTCGGCATGCACGAGCACGGCTATTCCACCACGCCCTATTGCTTTGCGGGAGATGCCTCCAACGGGGCCGGCAAGAACCCCGTCAATCCGCTGGCGCCTCCTGTCATTGTGCTCGTGCCCAATTGGGGCGAGATAACTGACAAGGATTCTTGGGAAAAGGTGGACTACACCGAGTGCTGGCAGTCGATTCTCGATGGCGCCTACGGGCGCGATTCCTGGCCTGGCGGGAAAAAGCCCATCGACATTCACGTCATTTACACGGGCGGTTATCAGAACAGCCTCAACTCGCTGCCCAATGCGAATGCCGGCATCAAGGTGTTCCGCAAGGTTGATTTCGTGTGGGGTGTCGGGCCGTTCTTCGATGCCTCGCGGCAGTACTGCGACGTGGTATTGCCTGCGGCCACGTGGTGGGAGAAGGGCAATATCGCCTGGAGCGTGAATGCCGAGACCGTGTATTGGGCTGATCGCATTATGGAGCCGCTGTACGAGGCGCGCCCCGAGACTGAGATCGCCGAAGAGCTGGCAAGCCGTCTTGGCCTGGATCCGAAGACGGTGAACACCATGACCGATGCCGAGCGCACCTATCACTCCTTCGCCGGCGCCATTAAGATGACTGATCAGGCCACGGCGGCCTATGAGCCGCTGTTCACCATCACTCAGGAAGACATCGATGCCCTGGGTGTGGAGGGCAAGCCCCAGGAGGGCAGCATCACCATCGCAGAATTCAAGGAGAAGGGTTGCTACAAGACCCAGCGATCCAAGGGCGACGCCCTTACCTATCGGCCCTTCGCGGCGTTCATTGCCGATCCCGAGGGCAATCCGGCGGCCACGGCGTCGGGTAAGTTCGAGATCCATAGTGCCACACTCTCGGCGGTCGTGAGCTCGCTCGGTTACTCCGTCATTCCGCCCATCGCGAAGTGGCAGATCGGTGATCCCGACCAGGGCGCCGGTACCCAGACTGAGGAGTACCCGCTGCTGTTGTGGACGCCCCATTCTCTGCGTCGCTCCCATACGGTGAACGACAACGTCGTCTCGCTGCGCGAGGCGTTCCCCCAGGAATGCTTCATGAGCACCGTGGATGCCGAGGCGCGGGGCATCAAGAACGGTGACTTGGTGCTTATGACGAGCCCTCACGGCAAGGTGCTGCGTCCGGCAAAGGTGCTGCCCACTTTAGTGCCAGGAGCTGCGGCGCTGCAGGACGGTGCTTGGATTCGCATCGACGAGGAGACGGGCATCGACTTGGGTGGCGACCCGAATATCCTGCAGGCTCCGAAGGCCTCGGGGCAAGCTTCCCAGTCGTGGACGGGCACCCTCGTACAGGTGGAGAAGTACGACGGGCCGCTGACGCTTGAGCCCGATAAGAACACGCCCATCGTTATGCCCGTGGGCATCGAGGAATAGGGGAGGTGCGCCATGACTCAGTACGCATTTCATTTGGACGGCGGCAAGTGCACGGGCTGCAAGACCTGCCAGGTCGCGTGCAAGGAAACCTACAAGTTGCCGGTAAACAACCTGTACCGCCGAGTGTATAACTATCAGGGCGGCAGCTGGAAGCCCACCGAGGCGGGCCACTACGTGCCCGACGGAGTGTTCGGCTACTTTGTGTCCCTGTCGTGCAATCACTGCACTGACCCGGCCTGTGTGGCCAACTGCCCTACCGGCGCCATGCAGAAGGACGAGGAGACCGGCATCGTGTGGACCGACCACGATGTGTGCATCGGCTGCCAAACCTGCGAGACGGCCTGTCCTTATAATGCGCCCAAGCTCGGCGAGGAAGAGGGCTACATGCTGAAGTGCGACATGTGTCGCGGTGAGGTAGCCACGGGCGGTAAGCCCATTTGCGTGATTGGCTGCCCCATGCGCGCATTGGACTGGGGGCCGCTTGACGACATGGTGGCGAAATACGGCGAGGGCGATATTGAAGTGGAGCCCCTGCCCCAGGACACCACGGGTCCCAACCTTATTCTCACACCGCACCCCAAGGCCCAGAAGTCGGGCTCGGGTACGGGTGCCGTGGTGAACTTGGAAGAAGAGCTGTAGGAGAAACCGTCAACCGCGAAAGGGGCGGCGCTTGCGGGCGCGGCCTCTTCCCGACCGAATGCAACGACGGATCGGAAGGGGCGCGCCCGCGCCGCGAGGCCGCCAAGGTGTGCCCCTTTCGTGAACCTTTGTAATGATGAGACAAATGGTTCTCAAGATTGTATAATCCCACTTGAGGCGGGTACCGGACAGATTCATCCCCCCTCCCTCCCGATTTGCCCGGTGCCCCGCCCTTTTATTTTTTCTGAGGTACTCTCATGAATACTCCCTTGCATCCAGAAGAGCTTGCCGCCGCCGAAGTGTGCTTTGCCGCGGTCGGGGCGCTGCTGTACGCCGAGCCGTCGGTGGAAACCGTGGCCGAAGCCGTGGCATCGCGCCAGTTCGCCGAAGCTCCCTACGCCGCCGACAATGCCTGGGCCTGCCGTGGACTAGAACAGCTGGATCAGTGGTGCGCGGAAGCGGCCGAAGCCGCGGGCGCGCAAACGGCCGGCGACGCGGGGACGCCCGAGGCGCCTGAGGCGCTCGATCCGGCTGCCGCGGCGGCCCTTCTTGCCGCCAGCCCCGCCTTCGTCGAGCGTGTGGACGCTCTGCGGCGCGAATGGCTGCGGCTGTTCGTGGGCTTGGGAACGCCGGAGGCCTCGTGCCTTGAATCCTTCTACGTGGAGCCCAACAGCCACATGTTCGGCCAGAACACCCTGGCCGTGCGCGCCGCCTACAAGCGCCACGGCCTGCAGGTGGAGCGCCTTCACGCCGAGCCCGATGACCATCTGGGGCTCATGCTGGGCTTCGTCGCCCACTTGATCGCCGCCGAGCGCGCGGCTTTGGAAACAGGCGATGCCGATCGGGCCGCGGCCTTGGCCGACGAGCAGCGGGCCTTCCTCGCCGACCATATTCTGCCGTGGCTCGCCGTGTGGCACTATGCGGTGGCCAAGCACGGGCGCACCGCGTACTTCCGCGGCGTGGGCGATTTCACCTTTGGGCTTGCGGCATGCTATGCTGAACGCTTCAACATTCGCTTCGACGAGGAAGCCCGGGTGTTCAAGCAGAGGAGATAGCGGCGTTGCCTTTGAGGGGAGGTGCGTATGCTGGGGTCGTTTGTGGTGCTGTATCTGTTTCTGGGCGGCTGCGGCGCCGGCGTGCTGCTGACCGCGTCGCTGTGGTCGCTGCTGTTCTATGGCACGCGCACCCGCACGTTCGAGCAGAGCCGCGCCTTCGGGGCCCTGGCGGGCAAGCTGTACGCCGGGGGCTTTCTGCTGCTGGCGGCCGCGGCCCTGTGCCTCTTGCTCGATCTCGGCCGCCCCCAGCGTTTCTTGTTGCTGTTCGTGCGGCCCACGCCCTCGCTGCTGTCGGTGGGCTCCTTCGTGCTGCTGGCGTCGCTTCTGTGCGCCGGCGTCCTGGCGGCCATCCACTTCGCTGCCATCTTGCGTGCGCCCAGCGCGGTGCGCAAAGGATTGGAAGGGGTGTGCGCGGCGCTGGCCGCGGCGCTCATGGTGTACACCGGCCTGTACATGGCCTGGATGGAGGCGGTGCCCCTGTGGAACAACGCCGCCCTGCCGGTGCTGCTGGCGCTGTCGTCGGCCTCCTCGGGACTGGCCGCGGTGCTTCTGACGGCGCCCTTCAGTCGGGATTGGCCGCTGCTTGGCGGCTGGGCCAATGCCCTGCACCGAGTGCACCGTCTGGTGCTGGCATTGGAGGCCGCGGCCCTGGTGGCCTTCGTGGGGCTGGCGGCTCTGAGCCCGTTCGCGCGCCCGTCGCTGGGGCTGCTGCTGGCGCCCGAGGGCCTGGGGGCCTGGTTCATCGGCGGTTTTGCCATAGCCGCGGTGGCGCTGCCCCTGGTCGCCGAGGTGGCGCGCGGTGTGACGCGCACGGCCGCGCCGCTTCTGGCCAGCGAGGTGCTCTGCATCCTCGGCGGGCTGATTCTGCGGTTCTGCCTGGTGCTGGCGGGAAGCCACTGGCTCGGGTGATACAATGCGAGCCGGTGAGAGACGACCGGTCGCGCAAGGCGCGGCCGCCAACAAGTTGCGGAGGACGCATGGCGCTGTTCGAGATAGACGAGGCAAGCGGGCTGCCCGTATGGGTGCAGCTGCGCAACCGGTTCGTCTACCTCATCAAGACGGGCCACTACCAGCCCGGCGACCAGCTGCCCAGCGTGCGCACCCTGGCTGCCGAGGCCGCCATCAACTACAACACCGTGAGCAAGGTGTACGTGAACCTGGAGAGCGACGGCTACGTGGAATCGGTGCGCGGACGCGGGGTGTTCGTGCGCGACATCGGGAACATGGCCGACGACGTGCGCTCCATCGCCGATACCGAGATCGAGGGCTGCATCCGCCGCTGTTTGGCCTTAGGGATGACCATCGACGAGGTGAAGCTGCGCCTCATCGATGTGGCCCACCGCATCCAGGACGAGAAATCCTAGCCGCCCTGTCGCGGGTAACGCCGCCCCGCCTGGGCACGCTGATGCCCCGTAGCCCCCTTCCCTGCAAAGGATGTGATTGCCGTGAAGAAACGCACCGAGAAGTCTTTCCGCGACGCCGACCAGAAGGCCTCGCCCATTGAGAAGTACAACTCCAACGTCGACCGCCGCACTTCGCAGAACGGCCCGCTCGTGTTCTCGGCCTTTGTGGCCGTGGCGGTGTTCCTGCTGGTCATGGCCGCCGGTTTCGCCTTGGTCGGCGACTTCACCGTGGGCGGTTTAGCCGTGGCGTTTCTGGTGGCCTGGGCCGCTACCATGTCGGTGCACATCGCCATGCAGTGGGAGAAGATCGTGGTGTTCCGCTTCGGCCGCTTCTCCCGCGTGAAAGGCCCGGGGCTCTACTTCACCATTCCCTTCATCGAGCAGACGGCGCTCAAGGCCGACCAGCGCATCATGGTCACGGGCTTCGGTGCCGAAGAGACGCTCACGAGCGATTTGGTGCCCATCAACGTGGACGCGGTGCTGTTCTGGATGGTGTGGGACGCGAAGAAGGCCTGCCTGGAGGTGGAGAACTACTACAACTCGGTGTCGCTGGCGGCCCAAACGGCTCTGCGCGATGCCATCGGGCGCGCGAGCGTTTCGGAGGTGGCCATCCGCCGCAACCAGCTGGACCAGGAGCTGCAGGAGGTCATCGAGGAGCGCACGAGCGTGTGGGGCATCACCGTGCTGTCGGTGGAGATCCGCGACATCGTGATTCCCCAGGGTCTGCAGGAAGTGATGAGTGCCGAGGCCCAGGCCGAGCGCGAGAAGAACGCCCGCATGGTGCTGGCCGAGGTGGAGAAGGATATCTCGGCCATGCTGGTGGACGCCGCCAACGTGTACGAGGAGAACGAGCTGGCCGTGCGCCTGCGCACCATGCACCTGCTCTACGAGTCGGTGAAGGGCAGCGGCGGCACCGTGGTCATCCCGAGCGCCTATTCCGAGGGCTTCTCCGACGCCGCTCTGGACAAAGCCATCGACGGCCTGAAAAGCGGGAAGTAGGGAAGCGCCGTGACAAAAACAAGGGGATTGGTGCAGGTTTTTCGACTTATATAGCGCCCGCGGCTGTCGCGGGACGTTGCATTGCTGCCGCGCGTCCACGAATGGCGGCGTTTTCCCTGTTCATGGGGTGTCTCTGTGGCGCCAACGATCGCGATGCCGTTTTTTTGCTGGCTCCAGATGCTATATAAGTCGAAATAGTTGCACGGCGGAGCCGGGTTTTGTCACGGGGCCGTGCGCGTCTTCGCGAGGATGGGAATCGTTTGGGGCTGCCGGTGGGCTAAAGCCCGCCCCTACGGTGGGCCCTGGGGTGGGTGAGAGCGGCTGCCCTGGTGGGCCCTGGGGTGGGTGAGAGCGGCTGCTCCGGTGGCTTTGGTGGGGGCGCCTTTGGGCCGTCCGCAAGGGGAATCGCCCGGGGGAGATCTGTCTTTTTCGGGGGTGGGGCGAAGCAATGCTATCATGGGCCCTATGAAGAAACTCGGAATCATAGGCGGCATGGGGCCGGCCGCGACGGCACGGCTGTTCGGCCGTATCGTGGAATTCACCACCGTCAGTACCGACCAAGAGCATATCGATGTGACGATCCTGTCCGATCCGGACGTGCCCGATCGCACGGGCTATCTGCTCGGTCGCGCTGGGGCAGTGGATTTCGTGCCGGTGCTCCAGCGCAAGGCCGCGGCCCTGCGCGATTTGGGCTGCGAGGTCGTGGCAGTGCCCTGCAACACGTCCCACGCCCGCCTCGATGCTATCGCCAGCGTCGCCCCCGAGCTCACGTTCGTGCCCATGCCCGACGAGACGGCGCGCTTCGCCGCCGCCGTGGGCTGCACACGGCCCCTTATCCTAGCTACCGATGGCACCTTGGCCTGCGAGATTTTCCAAACGGCGGCTGAGCGCGCCGGCATCCAGTGCGCAGTTCCCGCCGCAGACGTGCAGCCGCAGGTGATGGAAGTGATCTACGACTACGTGAAGGCTGGTCGCCCGGCCCCGGCGGCGCTCGTGCAGGGGCTGATCGCCCACGCCCGCGCCCTGGGGGCCGATGGCGTCATTCTGGGTTGCACCGAGCTCTCCACGCTGGGTCTGTCCGTGCGCTGCGACGGCCTGCCCGTTATCGATGCCCTGGACGTGCTGGCCTGGCGCAGCGTGATCGCCTGCGAGGCTCCCGCCCACGACCTTCTTGCCGATTTCGCGTAAGGGGAACCGGGCTGCGGGCGGGCGGCCCCAAGGCCGCCTGCGATGGCCATGGCGCGATGGGGCTCGGCTTTTCCGGATCTCCGCAGGGGTGGTCTTAGGGCCGTCCGTGTTGCGAGCGCCGCATCGCCCCATTCCCTAGCAGTACTCCCGCGGGGTGCGGGCGGACAGGAACAGGGGATTGATGTCTATCCGGGCGACGGCGCCCGGGGCTACCTCGCCGTCGGTCACGTCTACCATGGACAGGGACAGGTCCACCACGCCGAGCACGGGGTAGGGCCGCCCCTCGATGGTCACGGTCTCGGAGCTCTTCTGCATCCAGCGCTTGCCGGCGGCCAGCACCTGGTGGAAGTCGGACAGGGGCTTCACCTGCACGCCGAAGCCGTCTTGGGTGCCCACGGGCACGATGGCCGCCCGCGTCGCCCGCTTGGTGCGGAAGGCGCCGCCGTAGCCCATGGGGGTGTCGGCGGGGAAGTCCTTCACGTCGATGACCGGTGCCTCCAAAATGCCCACGCGCTCAAGGCCCGTGTCGGCGGCGGTGATCACGCGGCCCAGGAAGGCCGAACCGGCGCGTACGGCATCGAGCCGCGCCTCGGGCAGGTTGAACAGCGCCGGCGAGTTCGCCATGTGGCGCATGCCCACCTCATGTCCACGGGCCCCAAGCGCTTCGCAACAGGCGACGAAGCGGGCCAGCTGCGTGCGGGACGCTTCCAGATCCCCCAGGTTCGAGGCCCCGGGGAAGTGGGCGTAGATGCCCTCGATGGCCACGTCGTCTGCAGCGAAGCAGGCCTCAAGCCCCGCCAGGTCGTCGGGGGAGAAGCCGTAGCGCCCCAGTCCCACGTCCACCTTGATATGGGCGCGCGCCACGGTGCCCGCCGCCCTCGCCGCATCGCTCAGGGCCCCCAGCGCCGCTGCCGAGCCCACCGAGGCGATGCATCCCGCGCCCACGATGGCCGCCGCCTCGTCGGTCAGGGCCGTGGAGCGCAGCATGAGGATGTCGCAGTCGGTGCCCACAGCGTCCTGCAGAGGCGCGATGTCCGACAGCTCCGTGATGGCGAAGGCGCGGATGCCGCACTCGTGCAGGGTGGCCGCCATCCATTCCAGGCCCATGCCGTAGCCGTTGGCCTTCACCACGGCGATGACGGGTACGCCGGCGGCGCGCTGCACGGCGGCGGCATTGTGGCGGATCGCTGCTCGGTTGATGATGTATTTGCCCATGAAACGCTCCTTGAGGTACTATATCCAAACTTGCATTATACACGGTAGAAAGGTCGGCCCCTTGAATACGCAATCCTCCCCGCGCACGCTTCCGCTCATGGAGGAGAAGGATGTGGGACAGCGACTCGTTCCCGTGATCGTGGGCGGCACGTTTCTGGCCTACAGCTACGTGCGCGAGTTCAACCGCCGCTACGGCACCACCCGCTGTATCGTGGTCATCACCCAGGAAGTGAAGATGCTCACCACGAGCCGCTTCACCGACTGCCGCATCGTGCCCGAGGCCGCGCATCCCGAGGGGCTCTACCGGTGCCTCGAGGGCATCGCCGCCGAATTGCGCGCCGAGAACGAGAACCTGGTGCCACTGGTGCTCGGTTGCGACGACCGCCACGCTCTCATGTTCGCGGCGGGGAAGGACCGCCTGGAGGCGGCGGGTATCGTGGTGCCCTGCAACGATTTCGCCATGCTGGACCGCATCTCCCAGAAGCGCGGCTTCTACGAGCTGTGCGAGAAGATCGGCGTGCCCTATCCCAAGACCTGGTACTTCAATTGCGATCATACGGCGCCCGAGAGCCTGCCGGTGGACGAGTTTCCCTATCCGTGCATCGCGAAGCCCTCGGACACCACGAAGTTCCAGAACGCGAACGTGGCCCATAAGCGCAAGGCCTACGAGATTGAGTCGCCCGAAGAACTGGCCCAGGTGTGGGCCGACGTGCGCGCCTCCGACTACGACGGCGAGTTCCTCATCCAGGACTACATCCCCGGTGGCGACGAGGCCCTGCGCATCCTGAACACCTACAGCGACCGGGCGGGCAACCTGCGCGTGGTATCCGGCGGCATCACGGCCTTGCAGGACCACAGCCCCTCGGCGCTGGGCAACCCGCTGTGCATCATCGGCGACAAGGAGCCGCGGGTCATCGAGTACGCGCGGAAGTTCCTGAAGGAAGTGGGCTACGAGAACTACGGCAACTTCGACATCAAATACGACTCCCGCACCGACGACTACGTGTTTTTCGAGATCAACATCCGCGCCGGCCGCAGCACCTACTTCACGAGCCTGGCCGGGGTGAACTTCGTCACGTTGGTGGTGGACCAGTACATCTTGGGCCGCGAGGTGCCCGAGGTGGAGGCCTACGAGCCTTTCGTGTACTGCTGCGTGCCGAAGTACGTGCTGAAGCGCTCTATCACCGACAAGGACCAGCTCGAGCGCGCCCTCGCGCTGCTGAAGACCACGAAGGACCCCTATCCGCTGCATTACCTGAAGGATACACTGGCCCACAACTTCTGGTCCTACGCCATGTACTTCAACCAGATTCTGAAGTTCAAGCGCTACTTTTGGGATACGGGCGGACGCCAGTACAAGTAGGTATCGCCAAGAGCCAGCGTCTGGCAGATACGCGAAAGGACCCGCCGCAGCGGGTCCTTTTCGTTGGCGGGGAAGGCGGGGGCGGCCCCTACGCGCGGTCGCGCTGGCGGGCGCGCACGGGGTGCGGACGCTCCGGCGCGGTGCGCTCCACGAAGTACATGCGGTACCACATGAGGAACATCCACACGATGAAGATCTTGCGGCTGCGGTCGGCCCCGGCGCGGTGGTCGTCCAGGATGGCCATGAGTTCGTCGGTGTTGAAGAACTGCTCGGCCTCCGGGCCGGTGAACCAGGTGCGCACGCGCTCGTAGTTGGCGTCGTCGCGCAGCCAGTGGACGATGGGCACGGGGAAGCCGAGCTTCTCCTTCTGGGCCCAATCCTGGGGGATGGCGCAGGTGGATGCCTCGCGCAGGGCCACCTTCGTCTGCTCGGGGGTGACGCGCTGGGAAAGCGGCAGGGTGGCGGACACCTCGAAGACGCGCTTGTCCAGGAAGGGCACGCGGCTTTCCAGGGAGTGGGCCATGGACATCTTATCGGTCTTCAGCAGGATGTCGCCTACCAGCCAGTGGAACAGATCGACGTACTGCATCTGGGTGGCCTGGTCCAGACCGAGATCGATGGCCTCCTGGTAGGCCGGAGCCACCACGGCCTGGGGCGCTGGCGCGCCTGTGGGCTCCTTCAGCAGGCGATTGCGCTCTTCCACGGTGAAGGCCACGCCGTTGGCGTTGGTGTAGTACCAGTCGGCCACCTCCTCGCTGGCGCGCTCCAGGTAGTTCGCGCCGCGCAGACCCAGTTTGCGCAGGGCCGCCGATCCGGCCCGCAGCAGCGGCTTGGGAACGCTGTCCAGCTTACCGGAGGCCAAGGGGGCCTGGTAGATCTTGTAGCCGCCGAAGAACTCGTCGGCGCCCTCGCCGGACAGCACGGCCTTCACCTGATCGGAGGCCAGCTCGTCCACGAACCACAGAGCCACCGCCGACGGGTCGGCCGAAGGCTCGTCCATGTGCCACTGCACGAGCGGCAGCGCCTCCCAGTATTCGTCTTGGGTGATGTGCTTGCTCGTGTTGGCAATGTTCAGCTGCTCGGCCAGGTCGTGGGCCCACGACACCTCGTCGCGCTCGCCCTCGTACTCGGCGAAGCCCACGGTGAAGGTCTTGATGGCGGGGTTCTCCTTTGCCAGGCAGGCGGCCATGTAGCTAGAATCGATGCCGCTCGACAGGAAGCTGCCCACCTCCACGTCGGCCACGTTGTGGTAGCGCACGCTCTCGCGCATGGCGGCGTCGATGTCGGCCGCGGCCTCGTTAAAGCTGCGCTCGTCGTTGAAGTCGTAGGCCGGGCGCCAGAAGCGGCGCATCTCGGTGCTGCCGTCGGCGCGCACCGTGAGGCAATGGGCCGGGGGTAGCTTGAAGATGCCGGCGAAGAAGGTCTCGGGCAGGGCGCTGAACTGGAAGCTGAGGTACTGTTCCAAAGCCTCGCGGTTCAATGCGCGCTCGTAGGCCGGGTGCTCTAAGATGCACTTGATCTCGGAGGCGAAGATGAACTGGCCGTTTTGCATCGTGTAGTAGAAGGGCTTGATGCCGAAGAAGTCGCGGGCGCAGAACAGCGTGCGCTCGGCGCGGTTCCAGATGGCGAAGGCGAACATGCCGCGCACCTTGTCCAGGATGGCCTCGCCCCAGGCGATATACCCGGTCAGGAGCACCTCGGTATCCGACGAGGTCTTCAGCTGCCAGCCTTCTGCGGCCAGTTCGGCGGCGATGTCGCGGTAGTTGTAGATCTCGCCGTTGAACACGATGGCCCAGTCGCCGGCGGCGAGCGTGGGGGCCTCGCCCGCAGCGGCCGGCTCGCCGGCGCCGTGGGGCTCGGGCGAGGAGAGGGGGGAGTCCGGGCTGCCGTCGCGGCGCACCATGGGCTGGCTGCCGCCCTTAAGGTCGATCAGGGACAAGCGCCGATGGCCCAAGGCGATGCCGTCGGCGATGTAGAGCCCCTCGCCGTCGGGCCCGCGGTGGGCCATGATGTCGCACATGGCCTTCAGAACGGGCAGATCGCGCTCAGTGGCCTCGGTGAATCCGCAGATGCCGCACATGCTTGTCAACCTCTTTTCCCGATGTTGGGTTGCGTGAATTTGTTGCGTCAGCCATTGTAAACGAAAACGCGGGCCCGATACGCTATCATTGAATGGTTACACGAAGTCGCGAAAGGCCAGCGCAGAAATGTCCCAAACCAATTCGACGGCCGCCTCGGCCGGTACCGTCAGCCTCTGCGTGGCGCTCTCGCGCATCACGGGGTTCGCGCGGACCTGGGCCATGGCCTACGCGTTGGGCGCGACCTTCCTGTCCAGTTCCTACCAGGTGGCCAACAACCTGCCCAATCAGCTCTACGAGTTGGTGATGGGCGGTATGCTGGTGACCGCTTTTTTGCCAGTCTACATCGAGATGCGGCGCAAGGGCGGCCGGCGCGGCGGACGCGAGTACGCCTCGGCCCTGTTCACGCTGGTGGTGATCTTGCTCGGCATCGTGTCGGTGGCGGGCATGGTGTTTCCCCAGGCTATCATCTACACCCAGAGCTTCATGTCCGATCAGGACGCCATGGGCACAGCGGTGCTGCTGTTTCAGTTCTTCAGCATTCAAACAGTGTTCTACGGCGCCTCGTCGGTCGTGTCGGGCCTGCTGAACGCCCACCGCGAGTACTTCTGGTCGTCGGTGGCCCCTATCGCCAACAACGTCATCGTCATCGCGACGTTTCTGCTGTACGCCGTGGTGGCCCCGAGCCATCCGGCCGAGGCGCTCTACATCATCGCCCTGGGAAACCCCCTCGGCGTGGTGGCCCAGTTCGCCATTCAAGTGCCCCATCTGCATCGGGCCGGCATCAAGTTGACCTTCCGGCTGCGCATGCCCGCCGGAGCCCTGCGCGAGACGCTACGCATCGGCGCGCCGGCCATGCTGGTAATGGGCTTTTCCTTCGTCACGGTATCGGTGATGAACGCGGCGTCCTACTGCTTCGCCGACAACGGCCCGTCGGTCATCGCCTACGCGCGGCTGTGGTACACGCTGCCCTACTCGTTTCTGGCCATCCCCATTACCACGGTGATGTTCACCGAGCTGTCGGAGATGCATGCGGAAGGCAACATCCGCGGCCTGGTGCGCGGTATCCAGTCGGGCACGGCCCAGATCATGTTCCTGCTCATCCCCTTCATGCTGTATCTGATCGTGTTCGCCGATCCGCTCGTAGCGCTGTACCACATGGGCGCCTTCGAGGCCGACCGTATCGGCCAGATCGCCGACTTTCTGGCGGCCCTGGCCCTGGCGCTGCCCTTCTATGGGGTGAGCAGCTATCTGCAGAAGATCTTCAGCACCCTGCGGCGCATGGGCGTCTACGCGGTGCTCAGCATCGTGAGCAGCGTGGTGCAGGTGGTGTTCACCTTGGGATTCGCCTTCGGGGCCCAGGCGGGCATGGCCCTGCCGCTGGAGAGCGTGGCCTGGGGCTCGGTGCTGTTCTATGGGGTGCTGGACGTGAGCGCCTTTATCTACCTGCGGTGGTTCTACCCGTTTCTGCACTTCCGCTCCATCTTCCGCGCCAGCCTGCGCGGTCTGGTGATGGGCGGTGCCGGTGCCGTGGCGGGGGCCGCGGTGCTGGCGGGCCTGCAGCCGCTCATGGGTACTGCGGCCCAGAGCATCCCCGGGGCCTTCGCTCTGCTTCTGGTGGGCGGTGTGACCAGCTTGGCGGTCACCTTCGGCATCGCCCTGAGGCGGGACGTGCCCGAAGCGGCCCTCGTGCGCTCCTTCGCCGACAAGTTCCAGCGCCTCGGCCGCCGACTGCTGCGGCGCTCGGGGGTTCGCGGGTAATCCCGGGCGGCCTGGAGCCCGCCCCTACGAAGGGGTGCAGTCGCGCAAATCGCCCGGGTCGCCCGAACCGCCTTATTCGCAGGGGTGGGCTCCAGGCCGCCTGCAGCCCGCAATTCGCGCAGATGGACTATGCGGCCAGCAGCTGCTCGAGGGCGGCGAGCTTCACACAGCAGCAGAACACGTCCATGGCGGCGTCCAGCTCCTCTAAAGGTGGCAGCGACGGGGCGATACGGATGTTTCCGTCGGCGGGGTCGTTGCCGTAGGGCCAGGTGGCGCCGGCGCCGGTCATGGTGACGCCGGCGGCTTTCGCCAGCTCCACGATGCGGCGGGCGGTCCCGTCGGGTCCGTCGAAGCTGACGAAGTAGCCGCCGCGCGGGGTCGTCCAGGTGGCGACGGCCGCTTCGGTCAGCTCCTCGTCCAAACGACGGCACACCAGCTCGAACTTCGGTCCCATGAGCGCTCCGTGGCGCGCCATGTGCTCGGCCAGCCCCGCGCCCTCGTTCAGGAAACGGGCGTGGCGCAGCTGGTTCAGCTTGTCGTGGCCGATGGCCTGGGCGTTCATGTGGCGCTTGATCTCGGCCACGTTGGCCGGGCTCGCCGCCACGGCCGCCACGCCGGCCCCGGGGAAGGTGATCTTGGAGGTGGACCCGAACTTCAGGTAGCGATCGGGGTTGCCCGCCTCGGCGCAGGCGACGGCGATGTCGAGCACGGTATCCTGCTCGGAGGCGTCGGCGGAGAAGTGGTGCACGGCGTAGGCGTTGTCCCAGAAGATGCGGAAGTCCGGCGCGGCGGCGTCCATGGCCGCCAGGCGGCGCACCACCTCATCGGCATAGGTAGCGCCCGTGGGGTTCGAGTACTTGGGCACGCACCAGATGCCCTTCACGGCCTCATCGGCGGCCACGAGGCGCTCCACCTCGTCCATATTCGGGCCGTGCTCGTCCATGGCTACGGGGATCATCTCGATCCCGAAGGCCTCGCAGATGGTGAAGTGGCGGTCGTAGCCGGGCACGGGGCAGAGCCACTTCACCGCGGGCAGCTGGTTCCAGGGCGCCGCGCCCTGGGTGCCGAACAGCATGAGGCGCGCCATGGCGTCGTACATGGCCGTGAGCGAGGCGTTGCCCAGCACGATGACGTTGTCGGGCTCGTCGTCCAGCAGCGCGGCCATGAGCCGCTTCGCCTCGGGAATGCCGTCGAGTACGCCGTAGTTGCGGCAGTCGGTGCCGTCCTCGGCGATCAGGTCGGCATCGGCGTCCAGCACATCCAACATCGGCAGCGACAGTTCCAGCTGGGCGGCCGAGGGCTTGCCCCGGGCCATGTTGAGCGAAAGACCGCGGGCGACCATCTCGTCGTAGCGGGTTCGCACCTGCGCCAGCTCGGTTTCCAGTTCCGCCTTCGACATGTCTGCGTAGCGCGGCATCGTCCGTCCTTTCGCCGTAAAACTGCTCGTCTGCACAAGATAAAGACTATCACTACAGCCCGGTAAAGTATAATCCCATCGGTAAGGTTATCGGCACGGAATATGGCACTTCGCAAGAATGGCTGGCCATGCGGTGTCGGTTTCGGCAGGGGGTCCGCGCGCAGATTCCGCAGCGACGAGAACAGTCCGGTGGACTGTTCTCCAAAACGAGGACTGCCCGAGCACGGCGCCCCCTGCCGAAACCGACCCCCGGGGAGTCCCAAGCGTGTTGAACGGAATCTCACAGAATGGGGGAAAGAACATGATCGAAAGCGATATGCAAGTCGTCCTCGCCATGCTGCTCTACTTCGTGGTCGTGGTGGTCATCGGCTTCGTGTACGCCAAGCGCTCCAACTCGTCGAGCGAGGAGTACTTCCTTGGCGGCCGCGGTCTGGGCCCGTGGCTCACGGCCCTGTCGGCCGAGGCCTCGGACATGTCCGGCTGGCTTTTGATGGGCCTGCCCGGCGTGGCCTACTTCACCGGTGCGTCGGATGCCATGTGGACGGCCATCGGCCTGGCCATCGGCACCTACCTCAACTGGAAGTTCGTGGCCAAGCGCCTGCGCAAGTACTCCGAGAAGGCCGGCAACGCCATCACGGTGCCCGACTTCTTCTCCAACCGCTTCCACGATAAGAAGCACATCCTCATGACCATCGCCGCTATCATCATCCTGCTGTTCTTCACCATCTACACGGCGTCGTGCTTCGTCACCGTGGGCAAGCTGTTCGCCACGCTGTTCGGCTGGGACTACGGCGTGATGATGGTCATCGGCGCCATCATCGTGTTCCTCTACACGTTCATGGGCGGCTACCTGTCGGTGTGCACCACCGATCTCGTGCAGGGCACGCTGATGTTTCTGGCTCTGGCCACCATCTTCGTCGGCTCGGTCACGGCGGCCGGTGGCGTGGACAACACCGTCGCCTTCCTGCAGAGCATTCCCGGTTTCCTCTCGGGCACCGAGATCGCCACGCCGCTGCTCGACGAGGCCGGCAACCAGCTGATCGAGGGCAACGAGCCGATGTTCGGCCCGGCCGGCACCTACGGCATCATCACCATCGTGAGCGGGCTCGCCTGGGGTCTCGGCTACTTCGGCATGCCCCAGGTGCTCATCCGCTTCATGTCCATCCGCCACTCCGACGAGATCAAGAAGTCCCGTATGATCGCCATGATCTGGCTTGTGGTCTCCCTGTCCTCGGCGGTGTGCATCGGGCTCATCGGCCGCGCCTTCATCCCCACCGAGTTTCTCACCCAGTCGGCGGCCGAGTCGGTATTCATCGTGCTGTCGAAGATGCTGCTGCCCAGCTTCTTCTGCGGGCTGGTGGTCTCGGGCATCTTCGCCGCGGCCATGAGCTCGTCTTCCAGCTACCTGCTCATCTCGGGTTCGGCGGTGGCCACCAACATCTTCAAGGGGCTCATTAAGCGCGACGCCACCGACAACCAGGTGATGATCGTGGCCCGCATCACGCTGACCGCGGTGCTGCTGCTCGGCATCTTCTTGGCCATGGACCAGAACTCGTCCATCTTCGACATCGTGTCCTACGCCTGGGCCGGCTTCGGCGCCTCCTTCGGTCCGCTTATGCTGTGCGCCCTGTACTGGCGCCGCACCACGCTGCCCGGCGCCATCGCCGGCATGCTCACCGGTGCCGCCACCGTGGTGATCTGGAAGAACCTCATTGCTCCTCTGGGCGGCTGGTTCGCCGTGTACGAGCTGCTGCCCGGCTTTATTCTGGCGCTCATCGTGATCGTGGTGGTGTCCAAGCTGACGAAGGAGCCCGGCAAGGAGGTCACCGACGACTTCGATACCTACATGGAATTGGACGTGTAGGCGGTCAGCCGTCTGAGGGCGCGCGTCGGCGATCTCCCGATCTTCCCGGTCGCGGCCTTTCCGCTATACAGTTCCCCAACGGGGCGCCTCTTGCCGAGGCGCCCCGTTCGCGTTCGGGCTACCATCTTTCTGTTAGTCACGAGCAAGGGGGCAACCATGCTGAAAGCAGTTGAGATCAAGCCGGACGTATTCTGGGTCGGCGGCATCGATTGGAACGAGCGCAACTTCCACGGCTATACCACCGAGCGGGGCAGCACTTACAACGCCTATCTGATCTTGGACGAGCAGATCACGCTCATCGACACCTGCAAGCGCCCCTTTACCGGCGAGCTGATCGACCGCATCAGCGACATCGTGGATCCGGCCTCCATCGCCTATGTCGTATCGAATCACGTGGAGATGGACCATTCCGGCGGCCTGCCCGCCCTGGCCGCCATCGCCCCCGATGCCACTATCGTCACCGGCGAGCCCAAGGGCATGCGCGGGCTTCGCGCCCATTACGGCGACGGGCTGAATCTCATGGGGGTGAAGACCGGCGACACGCTGAACATCGGCAAGCGCACCCTCACCTTCGTGCAGACGCCCATGGTGCACTGGCCCGATTCCATGGTTACCTACGACGAGTACGACAAGATTCTCTTCTCCAACGATTCCTTCGGCCAGCACTATGCTTCTTCAAAGCGCTTCGACGACGAGGTGGGGCTGCCCGAGGTACTCGTGCAGGCGCAGAAGTACTACGCGAACATCGTGATGCCCTACGGCAAGAACGTAGAGGCGGCCTTAAAGGCGCTGGCGGCCTACCACTTCGACATGATCGCCCCGGCCCATGGCATCATCTGGCGCACCCACGTGCCCGAGATTCTGGACTGCTACCGTCAGTGGAGCAGCGGCGAGCCCGAGGAGTACGCGCTTGTGGTGTACGACTCCATGTGGCACACCACCGAGGCCATGGCCGTGGAGATCACGGAGGCCTTCATGGAGATGGGCATCCCCGCGCGCCTGCTCGATCTGAAGGTGAACCACATCTCCGATATCATGGCCGAGGTGCTGTGCGCTCGCTACATCGCTGTGGGCTCGCCCACACTGAACAAGACTATGATGCCCACGGTGGCGGCCTTCCTCTGCTACATGCGCGGCCTGGCCCCGGCCGGGCGCGTGGGCATCCCCTTCGGCAGCTACGGTTGGGCGCCCATGGGCCCCAACGAGGTGTACCAGCAGCTGGAGAGCTGCAAGTTCACCCTGCCCGAGGCCCCCTTCACCCATCAGTGGGTGGAGGACGAGGAGGGCCTCACGCGCCTTCACGACGAGGTCATCCAGTTCGTCAGCCTGTTTCACGCGAAAGCTTAGCCCGCGACGGTCCGGCCGCCGAGTCGGTTTCCCTAACGGCGGAATTTGTGCAACAAAGTTCGATAGGAAGACACGAGGGGGCTGAAAATCACCGTTTTCTTCCGCATTTCCCCGAAAATGCCCCTTCGTGTGCCTCCGGGGGACGTTCCCGTGTCTACCTATCGAACTTTGTTGCACAAAAGAGGGGTTTTGGAAAACCAAGAAGGCTCCCGTGGGGGAGCCTTCTTCATGGGGGAGGGACAAGGGATGTTTTGCATCGGAAGAGACCGGGGTCAGGATTGGGGAGGGGATATTTCGACCCCGGTCTTTTGACGGGAATGGTGGCTTAAGCGGGGGCGCCGCCTCCATTTGGAGCGCCGTCAGCGCCGGCCTCGCCGCCGGGGGCACCCCCCGGAGCACCGCCTCCGCCGCCCGGCCCGCCAGCGCCGCCTTCGCCGCCAGCTGAGGGCGGAGGACCTTGCATGCCCTTGTCGGACTGCTTGATGTCGGCATTGCCGGCGCCCAGCGTGCAGTAGCGGTTATAGTCCTCGGTAGCCAAGAACTCGCCCAGGGTGTAGCCGAGGCACAGGCACATGCCGATGGATACGCCGTTCATGATGCCGTTGTAGCCCATGGGGAAACGGCCGCCGGAAGTGTTGCCGCAGGCGAACAGGCCCTTGATGGGCTCGAAGCCCTGGCCCTGCACCTGCTGGCGCCCCGTGACGAGTAGGCCGGAGGTGGCCACGAGCGAGCCGCCGCCCACCCGCTTGCCGCAGGGGTAGCCGTAGAAGGGGCCCTCCTCGATGGGCCACATGGTCTCGGGGTCACGGCCGAATTCGGTGTCCGCACCGGCCTTGCGGGCGGCGTTCCACTTCTCTACGGCCGCGAGCGCGTTGGCCTTCACGCCCTCTTCCATGCCCATGAAATCGCAGAGCTCTTCAAGGGTATCGGCGCAGTAGAGGAACTTTCCAGAGGTGTCGTCCCCCTCGGCGCCCGATCCCACGGCCGCCTCCATGGTGGCCTGCACGTTGGCAATGGTCTCCTCGTCCCACTCCTTGGGGGCAAGATGCCCCGCCAGCTGGTTGAGGAAGACCTCCTTCCAGTCGCCGCCCCAGATGAGGTAGGCGCGGTCGCCCGGCTCGCGGGCGCCGGCGCAGCCGGACAGGAGCGGGCCGCCGAAGGCCTCGTTGCAGTAGCGCTCGCCGTACTTGTTCAGCCACAGGCACTCGACGCCCTCCATAGGGGACAGGGGGATGAAGGCGTGGCTGCCCATGTCGCCGCCGGTGGCGATCTCCACCTTGGCGCCGATGCGCATGGCCATGGCGATGCCGCTGCCGTCGCGACCCGACATGGCGGCGCAGTCAGCGTACTCGCCGAGTTCGTAGTTCTCGCGGCAGATGGCGTTGTACATGGCGGAGTTGCTTCCGATGTCTCCGCAGGCGAGCACGATGGCGCCGCCGTTGTACTGGTGGTACTCGCCGCTGTTGGAATCCTTGGCGATGACCCCGGTCACCTCGGTGCCGTCATCGTTGTGCACGAGGCGCACGGCGGCCTGGCCGAACACGAACTCGGCGCCGGCCTCGCGGGCCTTGTCCTGGGAGCGTTTCACGGCGTCGGTCATGCCCACGCTGCCGCCGAACTGACAGGTGCCCACGTAGGAGGTGAAGCCGTTCTTCTTGTAGTTGTAGCCGTCCACCACCGGCCAGTTGAGCGGGATGAGCTCGTCTTTCTCGGCCTCGGTGTAGCCGTCGATGAACCAGTCGAGCGCCTCGCCGGAACGGTTTGCGAATTGGGACACCAACGTCGGTTGGGCGCGGCCGGCGGCGTACATCTGGTACTCGTTCATGAAGTCGATGACCGAGTATTCCGGAATGCCCACGCGGTCGAGCTGCCAGGAGGAGTTCAGATGCCCGATGTCGTTGCCCAGGGCGCTGAAGGTGTCCTCGGGCTGCATTTCGACGACGATGACCTTCTTTCCAAGCTCGCTTGCGCGGCGCGCCACGGCGGTGCCGGCGTGCCCGGCGCCGCAGACGATGATGTCCGCGTCGGTTGTGCTGGCGATCTCGTCTTCGGCGATGGTCGGCTCCTCGCCGAGCCAGCCGGCGCCGAGAACCTCACCCATGGTCTTGCCCTGGTTGCCGGTAGCGGCCGCGGCGCCGGTTTCGGCCATGGAGCCGCCGTTGCCGGTGGCCTTGGCCTCGCCTTGGGCCTGCGGGCTGCATCCGGTGATCATCCCGGTGCTTGCGGCGCCCATGGCGAGTACGCCTGCGCCGCTCAGGAAGTGGCGGCGGCTGAGCGCGATGCGACCGCGCAGCGCGCTGATTTCACCAGCTGCGCTGTTGCTCTCGTGATGGTTTTTCATCCCCATCCCCTTTCTCGATTGTCTCCTTGTGGCCGCCGTGCCCGGCGGTCGTGGCATATGATGGGACAGAGGGCGCGTTCCATCCATACCGACGGGGTGGTGAAATGAGCGCCGGACCCTCACCATGAGAGGGTGATTTTGCTATTTTCCCAGGTGGGATGAAGAGCTGTTTCCATTGTGGTGAGGAGGGCCGCTAAAGAGCGTCGTATAATGAAGACGCTGATTTGAAGGCCTCGGGCGCATTGGGGGAGGAAGGGCCATGGCTGGAAACGATGGGGATGATCGTCCCTTCACGGGGACGGAGACGGGGCGCAGGGCCGATTCGGCGGCAGGAGCCGGCGCGTTTCTCTCTGTTCATTTCGACGCCGTCCGAATACGTCTGCTCATTGGGTTTGCCTCCTTCGTAGCGTGGGTGAATCTGCTCATCTGCTTCGAGGGGCTTCTGCGCGACACCGTGGCTTACGGCGGCGGCGTTGTGCGCGATCCTTTGTTTGTGGCGGCCATGCTCGTAGCGGGGGTTGTGCTCATCGTCGCTGCGACGTGCGCCCCCCGCGTTTTGGCGGAGAAGGGGCTGTCGCCGCGTGGCATAACCTGGGGCTTGGCGTTGCTGGGCGTGCTGGGAGGCGCATCCGGCGTTGTCGGGGTCGCCCTCTCGGCTCTCGCCATCTCCAATACGACTGCGGTGTGGGTGGCCGCCACTGCTTTGGGCTGCATGACGGGGCTCTTCGTGGCGGCTTACACCTTGGCGTGGGGATCGGTCGTCGCCGCCTTCGATATGCGCGAGATTCTCGTGGTGATCTGCGCGGCCCTGTGCCTGCAGTGGGTGCCCTTCGTGGGCGTTGTGCTGATGGGCTCGCTTGGCAAGGCCGCCCTCGCGGCGGGATTGCCGCTTCTCTCGTGGTGGTGCCTGCGAGGCTTCGTCGACGAACTTGCTCAAACTCGCTCAGCGCTCGGGGCGCGACGTGCGCGCAGCGAGGGCGCAGCCGGCCGGATCGCCCGCGGCGATTTCGTAACCGGACGTGTGGCCGCCGCCCTTTTCTGCTTTGCCTTTGTCGTGCAGTTCGTCTGGACTTGCAATATCGTCATGGGCGAAGAGCCGCTTTCCGAGGGGCTGTTCTGGCTCGTGTACGTTTGCGTGCTCGTCGTTTCCACTCTGACGATGGTTGTTATCCTGGGGCTTATGGAGCGTTGGCGTTCCTATCGCATGGAGCTGTTCTATCGCATGGCCTTCGCGTTTGGCGTGCTCGGCTCGGTGGCTCTCCCGCTTGCCTACAACCACCTGTTTTTCTCTTACGCGGTCATCTACGTAGCCTATGCTCTCATCGTCGCTACGATGTGGATGCTTGCCTGGTCGGTGGCGTTCATGCGGAAGGTGCCCTCGCCGCGTGTTATCGGCTGCGTGTTCGGCTTGCAGTACCTGGCGCTTCCCTGCGGTTTCGCCGCGGCCAAGCTCATGCAGTGGTGGGCTGGCGCTCAAGCGTCCTCGGGCCTTCTGCCCTATGTGGGTTTCGCCGCGGTCGCCGTGCTGGTGGTTGCCTACGTGCTCGTGCTGCCCGAGCGCACGCTGCTCTTACTGTCGCCGCGCCTTCTGAGGCTTTCCCATGAATCTTTGGACGAGCGGTGCGGCGATGTGGCTCGCGCCTTTGGCCTCACCGAGCGGGAGGGGGAGGTTTTCGCGCTGCTCGCCCGCGGGCGCGATGTGGGCTATATCGAGCAGGCGCTGTTCATTTCGCGCAATACGGTGAACACCCATCGCAAGAACCTCTATCGCAAGCTCGGCATCCATACCCAGCAAGAACTGCTCTCGCTCATCGAGGACGGCTTGGCCTAGGGGCTGCACTGCTAAAACGGGGGGCGAGCTCGGATCAAGCTCGCCCCCCGTTGCTAAATGCTTCGATGCGCTGCTAGTAGCGCACGTAGATCATGCCGGAATGAACGCTGCCCTCCTGGACGTTCTTGCCGGGGCGCGGGGCGTGGATCATCATGCCGTCGCCGATGTAGACGCCGCAGTGATGGCTGTTTACGCAGATGTCGCCGGGTTGCGGGTTGCTCACGCGGGGCCAGCCCATGAAGGTGCCCGTGGTGCCGATACGCGCGTGGCGGCCGGTGAGGCAGTAGCTGACCAGGCCCGAGCAGTCGTAGGAATCCGGTCCCACAGCGGCCCACACGTAGGGCTTGCCGATCTCGCCGTAGGCGCGGCTGACCACCACGTTGCCGGACACCGACGGCGCCTTGTTGTTATTGCTGCTGCCGTTGTCGCCCCCGCCGCCGTTGCTGCCGCTGTTGTTGCTGTTCTGCTGTTGCTGCTGCTGGCGCTGGCGACGCTCTTCCTCTTCTGCCTGGCGGCGCGCCTCTTCCTCGGCGCGGCGAGCGGCCTCGCGGGCGGCGGCCTCGCGGGCCTCTTCCTCCTGGCGCAGCAGCTCGGCAGCCTCGGCCGACAGCGAGTCGTAGATGGCCTGGGTCTGGGCGACCAGCTCCTCGGCCTGCTTCTTGGTGTCCTCGGCCTCTTGGGCCTTCTGGTCGGCTACCTGGCGCTGCTCTTCGTAGACGGCCTTCTCGGACTCTACCTCGGAGCGCAGGTTCTTGGTCTCCTCTACCATGTCGGCGTCGTTCTGGTTCATGTCGTTCAGGAGGTCCCAGTTCGAGGCGAAGGCCTGGAACGAGGTGGCGCCCAAGAGCAGGTCGATGAACGACGCGGAGCCGGAGCGGTACATGGAGCGGGCGCGGGTGCCCAGCTGGTCCTGCAGGTCGCCGATGCGACCGGAGGCCTCATCGATGCGACCCTGGGCTTCGTCCATGCGCTCCTGGGCGGCATCGCGCTCTTGGCAGGCTTCCCAATAGGTGTTGGAGGCCTCGTCGAGCTTCTGCTGCATGGCGTTCAGCTTCTCGAGGGCGGCGTTGGCCTCGGCCTGCTTCTCGGCGGCCGTCACGGCGTGGGCTTCGTGGGGGGTAAGGGCGGGCAGGCACACGGAAATGCCAAGGGCGGCGGCACTGCCAATGAACGCTCGTCTGCTAAAGGGGCGGGTGTGCTCTCTCATGCGAAGAATCCTCCTGGTTGAGCATGTGGTGCGTTTGTGCAAACTAGTTTGTGCATGATAGCACGGGGGATGGCCTCTCCATGGCTCTTCCAAATGGGATTCACGCAAGTCTTACGGTGTATGGAATACCCTTGTGTTCTCGGAAAACTTCCTCCACAAGATGTGGGTATAGCACGAAAAAGGGCCGCTCGCGCGAGCGGCCCCGAATCTGTGCAGGGGTGCGGAAGGGGAGTGGTGCCTAGTAGCGGACGTACCACATGCCCGACTGCACGGCGCCGATGATGACGCCGGTCTTGGGAGTGGAGGCGTGGATCATCTGGCCGTTGCCGATGTAGACGCCGGTGTGGCCGCTGCGGATGCAGATGTCGCCCGGCTGGGGGTTGGTGACCTTCGGCCAGCCCGCGATGGTGCCCGTGGTGCACCAGTGGCCCGGGGTGCCGCGCAGGCAGTAGCCCACCAGGCCGGAGCAGTCGAAGCTGTCCGGGCCGCCGGCGCCCCACACATAGGGCTTGCCGAGCTGGGCATAGGCGCGATCGACCACCACGTTACCGGAAACGGTGGGCGGACGGGAATTGTTGGAGCTGCTGTTGTTCCCGCCGTTGTTGCTTTCGCTCTCGTCGCTGCTGTCGTTCCCGCCGTTGTTGTTGTTATTATTATTGTTGTTGTTGCCGTTGTTGTTACTATTGTTGTTCCCGCCGTTGTTGCCGTTGTTCTGCTGCTGTTGCTGCTGGCGGCGCTCTTCCTCCTCGGCCTGACGACGGGCCTCTTCCTCGGCGCGCAGGGCGGCCTCAAGGGCGGCGGCCTCGCGGGCAGCCTCCTCCTCGGCCAGCAGCTGGGCGGCCTCTTCGGAAAGGGAGTCGTACACGGCCTGGGTCTCGGCCACGAGCCCCTCGGCCTTCTTCTTGGTTTCCTCGGCCTCCTGGGCCTTACTCGCGGCGATGTCGCGCTGTTCGGCGTAGACGGCCTTCTCGGACTCCACCTCGGAGCGCAGGGTCTTCGTCTCCTGCACCATGTCGGCGTCGTTCTGGTTCATCTCGTTGAGCAGATCCCAGTTCGAGGCGAAGGCCTGGAACGAGGTGGCCCCGAGCAGCAGGTCGATGAAGGTGGTGGAGCCGGAGCGGTACATGGAGCGGGCGCGGGTGCCGAGGTGCTCCTGCAGCTCGCCGATGCGCCCGGAGGCCTCGTCGATGCGGGTCTGGGCCTCGTCCATGCGGCCCTGGGCCGCTTCCTGGTCGCTCAGGGCGTCGTAGTAGGTGTCCGAGGCGGCGTTCAGCTGGTCCTGCAGGGCGCTCAGCTTCTCGAGGGCGGCGTTGGCCTCGGCCTGCTTCTCGGCGGCCGTCACGGCGTGGGCCGTTGCGGGGGTGATCGCGGGCAGGCAGACGGAAATGCCCAGAGCCGCAGCGGCGCCCACGAAGGCGCGACGGCTAAAGGAATGCGTGGCAAGCGACACGTGCTCAGTCATGTAAAGAAACCTCCTAGATTGAGCATCGGGCATGAATGATCCAAAAATATTTACACATCATAGCACGTCCCGCCTTATTTCACGTTCCTTTCAGAAGGGCTTCACATGCCGCAACTGTTCCGGCGGCCTCGGTGGCGAAAGCTTACTTATATATAGTAAAGAGACGGGGGATCCGTCCCGCGCTCCAGCAAGAGAGAGGGCCGTTTGGGGAGGAATGATGGAGACACGCCCGGGGGCGTGTAAATGGTTGACACGTTCGTTGCCGTAGCGTATTATTCCGTTCGCTCGCTTGTTCCGGCGACGGATGCAAACGAGTGGCAGCTTGAAAAGTACACATGAATTCAGCGCCGAAATGGGCGTGTGCCCGAGTGGTTAAAGGGGACGGGCTGTAAACCCGTTGGTTATGCCTACCTAGGTTCGAATCCTAGCGCGCCCACCATTTCAATGCCTGTGTAGCTCAGTCGGTAGAGCACTTCGTTGGTAACGAAGAGGTCACCGGTTCAAGTCCGGTCGCAGGCTCCACCTGGCGGTGTAGCTCAGTTGGTCAGAGCACACGGTTCATACCCGTGGCGTCACTGGTTCAAATCCAGTCACCGCTACCATTAGATTTACCGCGCCCTCCGGGCGCGTTTATTTTGTTGAAATCGAATCGCCACCACCCTTGAAGGAGGATGAAACATGGCTAAGGAGAAGTTCGAGCGTTCCAAGCCGCATGTTAACATCGGTACCATCGGTCACGTTGACCATGGCAAGACGACGCTCACCGCTGCCATCTCCAAGACCCTGTCTGACAATGATGGCTCCCACGGCACCGCTAATGCCGACTTCACCGCCTTCGACATGATCGACAAGGCCCCCGAGGAGCGCGAGCGCGGCATCACCATCTCCATTGCTCACATCGAGTACGAGACCGACACCCGCCACTACGCTCACGTGGACTGCCCCGGTCACGCCGACTACGTGAAGAACATGATCACCGGTGCTGCCCAGATGGACGGCGCGATCCTGGTTATCGCCGCTACCGACGGCCCCATGGCCCAGACCCGCGAGCACATCCTGCTCGCCCGTCAGGTGGGCGTGCCCTACATCGTGGTCTTCCTGAACAAGTGCGACATGGTCGACGACGAGGAGCTCATCGAGCTCGTTGAGATGGAAGTGCGCGAGCTGCTCGACTCCTACGAGTTCCCGGGCGACGACACCCCGATCATCCGTGGCTCCGCTCTGAAGGCCCTCGAGGGCGACAAGGAGTGGCAGGAGAAGGTTTGGGAGCTCATGGACGCTGTGGACTCCTACATCCCCACCCCCGAGCGCGACGTCGACAAGCCGTTCCTGATGGCTGTCGAGGACACCATGACCATTACCGGCCGCGGCACCGTTGCCACCGGTCGTGTGGAGCGCGGCGTTCTGCACGTGAACGACCCGCTGGAGATCGTCGGTATCCGCGAGACCCAGAACACGGTCTGCACCGGTATCGAGATGTTCCGCAAGCTGCTGGACGAGGCTCAGGCCGGCGACAACATCGGCTGCCTGCTCCGCGGCATCAAGCGCGAGGAGATCGTGCGCGGCCAGGTGCTCTGCAAGCCCGGTTCCGTGACCCCGCACACTGAGTTCGAGGGCCAGGTCTACATCCTGACCAAGGAAGAGGGCGGCCGTCACACCCCGTTCTTCGATGGCTATCGTCCGCAGTTCTACTTCCGCACCACCGACGTGACCGGCGTGGCTCACCTGCCCGAGGGCACCGAGATGGTTATGCCTGGCGACAACGTGACGATCAAGGGCGAGCTCATTCACCCCATCGCCATGGAAGAGGGCCTCAAGTTCGCTATCCGCGAGGGTGGCCGCACCGTTGGCTCCGGCCGCGTGACCAAGATCTTCAAGTAAGTTTCTTACGATGATCTTTCGCGAGGGCCTGTTCTTTTCGAGCAGGCCCTCGCTTCCCACCGCTTTCATGTGTATGATCAACTCTGCATTTTGGTTTTATAGGTAAAAGGAGAATTCATGCGTACTCTGGTCACCCTGGCCTGCACCGAGTGCAAGCGCCGCAACTACACGACCAAGAAGAACAAGCAGAACAATCCTGACCGCATCGAGCTCAAGAAGTACTGCAAGTGGTGCAACAAGCACGTTGTGCACAAAGAGACCCGATAAGAGGTTAGGTTCTGAAACAGGCATAGGCCAGTAGCTCCAATTGGTAGAGCGGCGGTCTCCAAAACCGCATGTTGGGGGTTCGAGTCCCTCCTGGCCTGCCAGCTTGTTTACGTGAGCAGCCAATGGCTGCTTTTTTGGCGATTAGACAGAGAATGTCTTGTAAGGAATTCCATGGCTAAGAAATCTAAGACACAGAAAGCTAAGGCCTCCGCTGCTCGCCAGCAGCGCAAGATCGAGCGCGAGCTGGAGGCAGCACATCCCCAGCCGGTTCAGGCCGAGGCCACCGAGGACGGGAAGAAAAAGCTGTCGCTGTTCAAGAAGAGCGTCGAGAGCGACGCCCCCGCTGTGTCTGAGGGCGGCAAGCCCGCACGAAAGGCTGACGAGAAGCCGAAGAAGAAGCGCTTCCAGTTCTTCCGCGACGTGAAGGCTGAGATGAAGCGCGTTACGTGGCCGACTCGCATCGACGTGCTTCGCTGGAGCGGCGTCGTGGTGGTGGCTCTGCTGTTCTTCGGCGTGTTCGTGGCGATTCTCGACAACGCGATCATCACGCCGCTGTTGGTGCTGATCTCTGGGATTGGGGCGTAAGCGATGGCTAAGAAGTGGTACGTTCTGCACACCTATTCCGGCTATGAGAACAAGGTGAAGTCGAACCTCGAGCAGCGCATCGAGGCCATGGGCCTTGAGAACAACGTCTTCGGCATCGAGATTCCCACCGAGATGGTCACCGAGATCAAAGAGGGCGGCCGCCGCGTTGAGAGCGAGAAGAAGGTGTTCCCGGGCTACGTGCTGGTGCGCATGGAGCTTGACGATCGCAGCTGGGCTGCGGTGCGCAACACTCCCGGCGTCACGGGCTTTGTGGGCAGCCAGGGCAATCCCCAGGCGCTCACCCGCGACGAGTACAACAAGATCATGAAGCGTACGAGTCGCGAGGCCCCGAAGAAGACCTCCAGCAACCTTGAGGTCGGCCAGTCGGTGAAGGTCACCCACGGCCCGCTTGCCGAGTTCGACGGCACGGTGTCCGAGGTCATGCCCGAGGCCGGCAAGGTCAAGGTTATGGTTTCCATCTTCGGCCGCGAAACCCCCGTCGAGCTGTCGTTCGACCAGGTGGCCAAGATCTAATTTTGCAAGCACTTTGACTCGAGGGGCTGTGCCCGCGTGGACCGGGGCTTCTCGCGAACCTCGAGTTTTGAGTGATAGAGAAGTAGTAGTCGATACATCTGAAAGGTAGTCACAGATGGCTGACAAGAAAGTCACCGGATTTGTAAAGCTGCAAATCCCCGCCGGTGCTGCTAACCCGGCTCCTCCGGTTGGTCCGGCCCTTGGCGCCCAGGGCGTCAACATCATGCAGTTCTGCCAGGCGTTCAACGCCCAGACGCAGGACCAGGCCGGCACCATCATCCCTGTTGAGATCACCGTCTATGAGGACAAGTCCTTCACCTTCGTGTGCAAGACCCCGCCGGCGGCCGTGCTCATCAAGGAGAAGCTCGGCATTAAGAGCGGCGCCGCCATTCCGCAGATTCAGGTGGCCGGCACCCTGACCGAGGACCAGCTCCGCGAGATCGCTGAGATCAAGATGCCCGACCTGAATGCCAACACCATCGAGGCCGCCATGGAGATCGTGGCCGGCACCGCCCGCTCCATGGGCGTGCGCATCGAGGGCCGCGAGATGAAGAAGAAGTACGTGCCCAGCCGCAAGGTGGCCGCGATGCTTCAGGGCAAGACCGTCGAGTAATGAGGTAAACGCGATTCGCCCCGTGCGAATCTGAACAGTGGAAGGGCTAGAAGCGCCCGCCATTACCACGAAAGGAATGTTTCACATGAGCAAGCATGGAAAGAAGTACGACGCGGCTGAGAAGCAGATCCCGGCTGAGCCCGTGGCCCCGCTGGCGGCCATGCAGCTGCTGAAGGAGATCTCCACCGCGAACTTCGACGAGACCGTGACCGGCGACTTCCGCCTCGGCATCGACACCCGTCAGGCCGACCAGCAGCTGCGCGGCACCGTGAGCCTGCCCAACGGCTCCGGCAAGACCGTGCGCGTGGCCGTGTTCGCCGAGGGCGCTGCCGCCCAGGCCGCCGAGGAGGCCGGCGCCGACATCGTGGGCACCGACATCCTCATGGAGCAGATCCAGGCCGGCGAGTTCAACTTCGACGCCGCCGTGGCTACCCCGGATCAGATGGGCAAGGTCGGCCGTCTCGGCAAGATCCTCGGCCCCCGTGGTCTGATGCCGAACCCGAAGCTGGGCACCGTCACCAACGATGTGGCGAAGGCCATCAACGAGCTGAAGGGCGGCCGCGTGGAGTACCGCGCCGACCGTTACGGCATCGCCCATGTCATCCTCGGCAAGGTGTCCTTCACCGCCGAGCAGCTGGCCGAGAACTACGGCGCCGTGTACGACGAGATCCTGCGCATGAAGCCGTCGGCTGCCAAGGGCAAGTACGTGAAGTCCGTCACCGTCTCGGGCACCATGACCCCGGGTGTGCCCGTGGACTCTTCGGTGACCCGCGCCTACACCGAGGCCGCCGAGTAGCGACTCGCTTCTCTATCAGATGGAAAGACCCCGCTTCGGCGGGGTCTTTTTCGTGCAAGGGGGGGTGCGGCACCTTGGGGCGGGACGGCTGAGGAGCAGGGCTCGGGGCCCAGGGCGCTGCGATCGCGCGCTCCCTGCGCTATTCTCCGAAGAAGTCGCGGGAGATGCGCCTGTAGAAGCTGCTGTCGGAATCGCGCAGCAGGATGACGGGCATGGGGGCGCACTGCACGTACACCTTGTGCAGCGGGCGCTCGAAGGGCACGATCTCGCCATCGACGAACAGCGTGGCCTCGCGGTAGGACTCGGGGCTTTCGAAGCGCACCTCGATGACGTCGCTGCGATCGGTGACGATGGTGCGGGCCCGCAGGGTGTGGGGCGCGAGCGGCACGGCGATCATGCCGTCGAATCGCGGCGAGGTGAGGGGGCCGCCGGCCGACAAGGCATAGGCCGTGGAGCCGGTGGCCGTGGACACCACGAGTCCGTCGCCGCGCATCTGCGACACGGGGATGCCCGAGATGTCCAGCGACAGCTCGATGATGCGCCCGAGGGCCCCGCGGGTGATGGCCACCTCGTTCAGGGCGTAGAAGCGGCGGATGCCGGCCATACCGCGCAGGTTCACGCCGAATTTGTCCGGCGGCATAAGCGCGCCTCCGATGGTGGCGGCATCGGGATCGACCGTGGCAGCATAGGCCGCCTCGCTGAGCGCCCAGAAGGTCTCGGGATCCAGGTCGTTGTCCTCATCGTAGGGATCAGCCTCGTCCTCGCAGACCACTTCGATGGCGAGCATCGTGCGCCGCTCTTCCGCCAGTTCCCCGGCGAGGGCCTCCACGACAAGGGGAATGATGCCCTCGGCATCGGTGTTGGCCAGAAAGCCCATGTGCCCGAAGTTCACCGGCAGAATGGGGGCCTGGCGGTCGTGGAGCAGGTGTACCGTGTGCAGCACCGTGCCGTCGCCGCCGAGCACGATGGCCATGTCCACGGTCGCGGGCAGCTGGGCGCGGATGGCCGCTCGGCCCTGGTCGTTGCCGAGAGAGGCGGAGTCCACGATGAAGGCGCTGATACCCTGGTTGGTCAGGTAGGTTACCAACAGCAGCGACGCGTCGATCGCCTGGGGGTTGGAGTTATTGCGTACGACCAGAATGTTCATGAAGGCCAACTTTCCGACTTTGCTATGATTCTCGATTATACCCCGACCGCGCGTGAGGCACACCTATGAGCATCAAGCTGAAAACACCCGCACAGATTGAGGCCATGCGCGAAGCGGGCCGCGTGTCGGCTCTGGCCCTGCGCCGCGTGGGCGAGGCCGTGGAGTGCGGCATCACCACGCGCGAGCTGGATGCCATCGCCGAGAAGACTATTCGCGCCGAGGGCGGCATCCCCGCGTTCAAGGGCTACGGCGGGTTCCCGGGCAGCATCTGCGCCTCGGTGAACGCCCAGATCGTGCACGGGATCCCCTCGAAGCGCGTGAAGCTGCGCGAGGGCGATATCATCTCCATCGACACCGGGGCCATCGTGGACGGCTGGGTGGGCGACAACGCCTGGACCTATCCAGTGGGGGAGGTGGCGCCCGAGGTGGCACGCCTTCTGGCCGTGGGCGAGCAGTGCATGTGGGAAGGTCTGGCCGCCGCCTGCCCCAAGAAGCGTCTCGGCGACATCGGGCATGCGGTGCAGTCCATGGCCGAGGCTGCCGGTTTCTCGGTGGTGCGCGAGTATGTGGGCCACGGCATCGGGCGCGATATGCACGAGGACCCCAATGTGCCCAACTTCGGGCGCCGTTGCACGGGGCTGAAGTTGGTACCGGGCATGGTGCTGGCCATCGAGCCCATGGTGAACATGGGCACACGGCGCACCGTGCAGGGCGCCGACGGCTGGGAGGTGCGCACGCGCGACGGCAAGCCGTCGGTGCATTTCGAGAAGACCGTGGCCATCACTGAGGACGGCCCGGTGATCCTCACCACCGAAGAGGGCCACGAGCGGCCGGTCTAGGGCAGTTCGCGGCATCGGGCGTCGGAGGTCTGCGATCGGGGCCTCCGACGCCCGATGCCGCTTCATTCTCCTAATCGCCGCTTTTGCGCCCGTTCGCGGCTTCCACGAATGCCTTGAAGAGGGGGTGCGGCTTGCCGGGGCGGCTCTTGAACTCGGGATGGGCCTGGCTGGCCACGTAGAAGGGATGGTCGGGAACCTCCACCATTTCCACGAGACGATCGTCGGGGGAAAGTCCCGAGATGACGAGCCCCGCCTCGGTAAGCCGGTCGCGGTAGGCGTTGTTCACCTCGTAGCGGTGGCGGTGGCGCTCGTAGATGATCGGCTCGCCATAGGCTGCCGCGGCGCGGGTGCCGCTTACCACCTTGCAGGGGTAGGCCCCCAGGCGCATGGTGCCGCCCTTGTCCTCCACATCTTCCTGCTCGGGCATGAGATCGACGACAAAAGGCGCGCCCTCGGGCGAACTGTCGGCGAACTCGGCCGAGGTGGCGCCCTCGAGGTCACATACGTTGCGGGCGAACTCGCAGACGGCGGCCTGCAGGCCCAGGCAGATACCGAGGAAGGGCACGCCGCGTTCGCGGGCATAGCGGGCGGCGGCGATCTTGCCCTCGAAGGCCCGCTGCCCGAAGCCGCCCGGCACGAGGATGCCGTCCATGGCCCCGAGCACTCCCTCGGCGTTCGCGTCGGTAAGCTCCTCTCCGTCCACGAGATGCACGTTCACCTTGCGGCCGCAGGCGATGCCCGCGTGCTCCAAGGCCTCGTGGACCGATAGGTAGGCGTCGGGCAGGCTCACGTACTTGCCCACCACGGCGATGTCCAGCTCGCCTGCGCAGGCATCCTTCGCCTTCAGGAAGGCGCGCCACGGTGCCAGCTTGATCTTGCGGGGCGCCAGGCCCATCTTCGCCAGGGTCGAGATGTCGAAGCCCTGCTCGTAGAGGCTCAGGGGCACCTCGTAGATGGAAGGGGCATCGGGGCAGGCGAGCACGTCGTCGGCGTCCACGTCGCAGAACAGCGCGATCTTCGCGCGCACTTCATCGGCGATCTCGTGATCGCTGCGGCACACGATGAAGTCGGGCTGCACGCCCAAAGACCGCAGCTCCTTCACCGAGTGCTGGGTGGGCTTGGTCTTCACCTCGTGGGCCGCCGCGATGTAGGGCACGAGCGTCACGTGCACGAACAGCACGTTGCCCGGCCCCATCTCCTTTTTGAACTGGCGGGCCGCCTCGATGAAGGGCAGCCCCTCGATGTCGCCGATGGTGCCGCCGATCTCGGATATGACGATGTCGGCGCCGGACTGCTCGGCCGCGCGGCGGATGCGTTCCTTGATGGCCTCGGTCACGTGCGGGATGACCTGCACGGTGCCGCCGAGGAAGTCGCCGCGGCGCTCGCGGGCGATGAGCGTCTGGTAGATGGAGCCTTGGGTGAAGTTGCTCTCGCGCGACAGGTTCTCGTCGATGAAGCGCTCGTAATGGCCCAAATCCAGGTCGCCTTCGTGGCCGTCCTCGGTGACGAACACCTCGCCGTGTTGAAACGGGCTCATGGTGCCCGGATCCACGTTCAGGTACGGGTCCATCTTCTGCATGGTCACCTTATAGCCGCGCGCCTTCAACAGTTGGCCGAGGGACGCGGCGGTGATGCCCTTGCCGAGCGATGAGACAACGCCGCCGGTAACGAAGATGTGCTTGGCCATGATGCGACTCCTTACCTTGAACCTCTTGGACTCTTTGGGGAGCTGGCGCGGACGCGGGCGCACCCTCGCCTCCGGGCATAAAAAAATGCGCCCGAAGGCGTGCCCCGCGCACGACTTCCCAACGCTTATCCAGCATACGCCCCGAATGTTTCCGACATGAAACGCGTTGGGACTGTAACGTGCCCGAAACAAGGCGAGTCCTCCGCCTCTTGTCCACGGTGGGGTCCTTCGTTTTAGGGCACCGTTGTCGACAAATCCGCAGTTATGAGCGTCCATATTACGATTCCTTTATAAGGTAACATCCTGAATCTTCACTGACCTGGTGTTTCTCCAGTCGAAGGGAAGAAGGTTCCTGGAAAAAGCTCTGAGAGACGCTCATAACTGCGGATTTGGTGCCATTTCAAGCTCCCTCGCGGACTTTGAAGCCCCTTAACACTGCGGTAACCGAATGGGGGAGGGGCGGCAACGGCTCGCGGGGGCGCAGCCATTCGCGGATGGGTCATCTTTAGAGTGGGGGCATGCAGAAAACCTTTCGAGAAAGGAATCCCTATGTCTACACTGCTCGTTTTGGGCTACCCCACCGAGGAGAAGGCCAAGGAGGCCTACCAGGAGGTGCTGAACCTCGGCAACGACTTCATCGTGAACCTTCAGTCGGTAGCCGTGGTTGCCCGCCGCGACAACGACAAGTTCGACGTGGTCACCCCGGGACAGCCCATCGGCAACTCCACCGTGTGGGGCCTGTTCTGGGGCATGCTCTTCGGCCTCATCTTCCTCATCCCCTTCTGGGGCGCCGCCATCGGCGCGGGCCTGGGCGCGCTTACGGGCTTTTTCGTGAAGCGCGGCGTGGATGAGGACTTCCAGGACCGCGTGCGCAACCTTCTGACCCAGAAGGACGAGGCGGCTGTGTTCATGGTGGTCAGCTCCATGACCGAGGACAAGTTCGCCGAGGCTATGCGTCCCTTCGGTGGCGACATCCTGCAGACCTCGCTGTCTATCAAGGACGAGGAAGAGCTCAAGTGCGAGCTGGGCAAGTGCTAGCATAGCTTCCAAAACGCACGTGCAACCTCAAGCGCCGACCTTAGGGCCGGCGCTTTTTGCGTGCAATCGTTTGAGCGGCAAACGCTTATCGACTGGAACGCCTCGTCGTGGCTGCTGGCGAGACGTTCCGTCAGGTCGTTGCCGCCTCAATAAGAACTCAGCTCAAGAATAGCATTCTACTTTGCCAGATGCTTTCCGAGAAGCCAACCGAAGGTGACGCAACGGCCCAGCGAGATGCCCGGGATAGTTACCTCGTTGTAGTCGATACCGAACAGGCCGCCGGCGTTGTTGCCCACGGCATACAGCCCGGGGATGACCTCGCCGGCCTCGGTGAGGCACTCGGAGTCGGCGTTCGTAGTGAGGCCGCCGACGCTCACGCCCAGCTCCACGTTCATGCGCAGGCCGTAGAAGGGCGGCTGCTCGATTTTTGCCATGAGTTCGGGACGCTTGCCGAAGTCGGTGTCGCCTGCATCGACGAGCTCGTTATAGCGCTTCACCGTGGCGAGGAAGGTTTCGGTGGCCTCGGGGGCAAGCCCCATGGCGCCCGCCAGCTCTTCCAGGCTATCGGCTTGCACGAGCAGTCCGCTCTCGGTTTCCCAGGAGAATGCGAGCGCCTCCTCGCCCTCCGGCGTCCACGGATCTTGGATGCGCCGGCCGTCTTGGTCCCAGCTCATGCCGCCAGCATAGGGCATCTGAGCCGGCAGCTCCTCGCGCCACTTGTCGTCCCAGATGGCCCACGAAGCGCCTGCGGGCTGGATCAGCTGCGCATTGCCGCCGCCGGTGTAGCCTGTGTCCTCGTTGACGTAGCGCTGGCCCAGGTTGTTCACGCGCAAATACGAATAGGCATAGGCCATGAAGGTCATGAGAGGGTGCGGGCCGGGCTGCATCGCAGCACCTGCCCACAGGCCCATTTTGTGCCCGTCACCGGTGCCGGTGCTCTCGTTGATGAAGAAGTCGGGGTCGAAGCTGTCGAAATCCCAGGCGGTGTAGTAGCTCAGCATCTCGGGGTCCGCCGCATAGTCGCCGGCAGCCAGCACGACGCCCTTGGCTGCGTTCACCTGCAGATAGCCGTCCTCGTTCTTGCAGACAGCGCCGGTTACGCGGCCGCCGTCGGTGAGGAGCTGCACAGCTTCGGTGAGATTGCGGTACTCGCCGCCGGCCGTTACCACCTCCTGCTGGAGGTTCGCGATCATGGCCTTCGTGGCCGCGTACCAGTCCCCGTCATCGGTGACGGTGCCCTCGTCGGGCCATAGCTCCACAACGTGCACGTAGTTCTTGAAGTGGTCGCTGTTGCTCTTCATGGCGATGACCTCGGGCACGAATCCATAGCCGCGGGCCTTCTCGAGATACCAGTCGCCGGCCGCGCCCGACTCGCTCATGAAGCGGTAGACTTTGTCGCCGCGGCAGCGATGACAGGACTTCTCCATGTGGTCGCGCACCACTTCGTATACGTCCACAGGCTCAATGTCCTTCTCGGCCATGATGCTGGGGTTTACGAGACCGTAGTCCAAGCCGATGTTGCGTGGGGCCTCGGCCTTTTCCACGAGGAACACCTTCAGGCCTTGCTCGGTGCAGCTGCTCGCGGTGACGGCGCCGGCGATGCCCGAGCCGATGACGAGCACATCGACATCAACGGTCTCGGCAATCTCGTCGGCGCCCACGGGCGCGGGGGCGGTGAGAAACGAAGGCTCTCCCGTGGCGGCGAGATTGTCTCCGCCCGCCGCGACGCCGCTTGAAGAGGGCGCTGCGGGGGCGCAGCCGCTCAGCATGGTGGCACCGGCCAGCCCGGCTCCGCCGAGGGCCGCCGCTTTGAAGAATCCGCGCCGCGAGAGCGCTGTGTCGTTTCGGGTTTCGTGCATTGTGCTCATCCTCCCATATCCTTTCTTTTGCCCTTCAAGGCCTGCGCATCTTTTTGGCTCAGGCATCTCCGCCATCCTACGGCGGCCGCGGTCGGTCGCCCAGGCCGCGAAACTGGTGAAAATGTCGCCAGCCAGGGTGTTCGGCCATCCCCACTTTTGGGTGAAATTGGGGGAGGGGAGGGATGTTGTCTGGCATAATGCCCTCGGAAGGAGCGACATGGTAAACAACGTTTTGCAAACGGCGCGTGCGACGCTGACCATGCCCCTCGTGTGGGCCATGGCGCTGTTGTTCGCCGCCATGGAGACATCCTCGGCCTTTCCCGTGGGGGCGTTGCAGGCACTCTCTCACGCGTCGGATCCGACGTTTGCGGCCCTTGGAGAACCGGAGCTGCTCTCGGTGATCGCTTACGGACTGCTGCTTGCAGCGGCTCGGCCCATCGGCAGCGCGGTCAGCCGCCCGTGGCTTTTCGCGGTGGCTCCCGCTGCCAACGTGCTCGGCATGTTGCTGTGCGCGGGCGCATCGGACTCCGCGTACGGCATCGCGTCGGCTTGGATCGGCATCGCCTGCGTGCAGGGGGCTTCGGCGCTGCTCACCGTGATGGTGCTCGAGCTGCTGTGTTCCTGCTCGTCGCTGTGGGTTCTTCGCGCGGTGGTGGGCAGCGCGCTCGTCAACGCGCCGCTGGCTGCCATCGGGGATGGCGCGCCCCTCGAGGGGGCCATTGCGTTCCTCGTTACGGGATCAGCGGCCTTGGGGCTGTCCTATCGGGCGTGGCGGTGCGGCGTGTGGGCACCTTGCGCGGATCCGGTGTTCAAGCGGGCCGGCTCCTTCCCTCCTCCGCTCGTGGTGGGGCTGGCAGTGGTATCCGCGGGTTTCGGCTTCCTCCAACAGCTGCTCTACCAGCAGGACGTGGGGGTGGTCGTCGGCGTCATCACAGGCACCAAGTTCGCGGCCGTGTTGCTGTTCGTGGTTGTGGCGGGACTGCTCGGATCGGCCATTGTGGCCATGCTGGCCAAGACGATCATCACCTTCGCCACGGCGGCTTTCCTCGTGTTCCTCGCCCAGGGCGGCTACTCGCCGCTGTCGAGCGCCCTCATGTCCACGGGCTACTCTCTCTTTGAGATGACGACCTACTTGGTGCTGGCCGAGTTGGCTCTCTCCCTGCGGGTGCGATCGCTCTCGCTGCTGTCGGCCTTCTATCTGATTGAGACGGCGGGCTATCTGGCGGGCTGCTCGCTTGAGACGGCCTCCGGTTCCGGCGGCCTCGACGAGCGCATGGTAGCAGTGGTGCTGGCCCTCGCGCTGCTTGTGTGCGCCGTGTGGGTGTTCACCGAGAAACACATGAACGATCTGCTGTGGGGCCGCGGCGACGAGCCTGCCGGCGACGCTATCGCGCGGAAATCGGAAGGTGGCTCGGATGCGGGGGCCTTGCGAGCTGCGGCGGGAGGACTCGGAGCGGAGGGCGCGACGCATCCCGAGACACCCGGCGACCCGAAAGCGGTGCGTGGGGAAGGCGCCTCGGGCCCCTACGGTCAAGGTGTGGCCCTTGTGGCAGAGCGGTTTCGGCTGTCGCCGCGGGAGACCGAGGTGCTGGAGCTGTTCGCCGCCGGTCGCTCCGCCACTTTCATCGCCGAGCTGCAGTTCGTCACCACCAACACCGTGCGCTCTCACATCAAGCATATCTACGGCAAATGCGACGTCCATTCCCGTCAAGAGCTCATCACCCTCATAGAACGCGCCGCCGAGCGGTAGGGTGCCCGAACCCGGTGCGGTTGCCGGCAGGCGCGCGACCCCGGGCGCGCCTCCTGCCCGACGCTCGCGCTGAACGAGCCCCTCTTCTCTCATTTTCAGTGAATCGCTCTGTGCAAAAGCCGCGAACGCGATGATTTAACGGAGGCGAAACAGGCCCCTGCGCTATACTGGATCGGTCATCGACGCTGGCGGTTGCCGGTGCCCGCTCGTGGTCCCCGCCGCCTTGGCCCCATTCATGCGAAGGAGTGTCGCCCTATGCGCGAAGGATTCGACAACGACAAGTACATCGAGCTGCAGGCGGAGCGCATTCGCGAGCGCATCGACCAGTTCGGCGGCAAGCTCTACCTCGAATTCGGCGGCAAGCTCTTCGACGACTACCACGCCTCCCGCGTGCTGCCCGGCTTCAAGCCCGACACGAAGATCTCCATGCTCCAGTCCATGAAGGACGAGGCGGAGATCGTCATCGCCATCAACGCCAACGACATCGAGCGATCGAAGGTGCGGGGCGACTTGGGCATCACCTACGACGAGGACGTGCTGCGCCTCATGGACATCTTCCGCTCCATGGGATTTGCGGTGGGCTCGGTCGTCATCACCCGCTACGCGAACCAACCCAACGCCGACCTGTTCCGCAAGCGGCTTACGGCCATGGGCATCACGAGCTACCTGCATTATCCCATCGCCGGCTATCCCAACGACATCGACCATATTGTGTCCGACGAGGGCTTCGGCAAGAACGACTACATCGAGACCGAGCGGCCACTTGTGGTGGTGACCGCGCCCGGCCCCGGCTCGGGCAAGATGGCCACCTGCCTCTCGCAGCTCTACCACGAGCACAAGCGCGGGGTCACGGCCGGCTACGCCAAGTACGAGACCTTCCCCATTTGGAATCTGCCGCTCACCCACCCGGTGAACATCGCCTACGAGGCGGCCACGGCCGACCTGGACGACGACAACATCATCGATCCCTTCCACCTGGAGGCCTATGGCGAGACCACGGTGAACTACAACCGCGACGTGGAGATATTCCCCGTGCTGAGGGCCACTATGGAGCGCATCGCGGGGGCGTGCCCCTACCAGTCGCCCACGGACATGGGCGTGAACATGGCCGGCGTGGCCATCTCCGACGACGAGGCCTGCCGCGATGCGGGCAACAACGAGATCGTGCGCCGCTACTTCCAGACGGCTGAGGAGATCAAGCGCACCGGCACCGGCGAGGAGGCCCTGAAGAAGATCGAGCTTCTCATGAACCAGGCCGGCATCAACCAGAACCTGTCGCCGGCCCGCTCGGCGGCGCTGCTGAAGGAGGAGACCACGGGAGGCCCGGCCGGCGCCATGGTGCTGCCCGACGGGCGGGTGGTCACGGGCAAGACCGGTAACCTCCTGGGTGCCGCCTCGGCGCTGCTTATGAACGCGCTCAAGGGCGTATCGGGGGTGGACGACGAACTCTACGTCATCTCCGACGACGTGTTGGAGCCCATCTGCCACCTGAAGACGGCCCATCTGCGCAGCCACAACCCGCGCCTGCACTCCGATGAGACCCTGCTCGCGCTGTCCATCTCCTCGGTGAGCAACCCGCTGGCCGCCGAGCTCATCGACAATGCGGACAAGCTGCGCGGCTGCGACGCCTACTTCTCGGTCATCATCTCGGCGGCTGATGAGAAGCTGTACCGCACGCTCGGCATCAACGTGTGCTGCGAGCCGAAGTACGAGCAGCACCGCTACTACCACAAGTAGTCGGCGCTCGTTCCGCTGATCATGGAGCAGCTCTTCTCGGACGGGGCCCTGACCGTGCCCTTCGGCGCCGACTTCTTCTCGGTGGCCGTGGGCGTGATCACCGGTGCCATGTTCGCCTGCGACCGCAAACTGGATATCGTCGGCACCATCGTGCTCGGGCTCATGACCGCCTACGGCGGCGGCATCATCCGCGATCTTTTGCTGCAAGACGACGGGGTGTACTTCATGGAGCACCCGAGCGTCATCCTCATCTGCATCGGCCTGGCCGTGTTCGTGTTCTACTTCCGCGGGCTGTTCCGCCATTCGGGCCAGCTGCTGTTCTTCGCTGACGCCCTGTCGGTGGCCCTGTTCGCCTTGGCCGGGGCCAACAAGGCCTTCGCCTGCGGGGAGGGCTTCGTCATGGTGGTCATCTTGGGCGCGCTCACCAGCGTGGGCGGCGGCGCCCTGCGCGACATATCGGTGGGGGAGACGCCGGGGGTGTTCCAGCGGTCGAACTTCTATGCGGTGGCCGGCTTCGGCGGGGCACTCGTGTTCGCGGCCATGGCCTTCGCCGGGGCACCGCTCGTGCTGGCGGCGGTGGCCTGCGTGTTCGCCGTGGTGTTTCTGCGCTACCTGTCGGTGTACTTCGATTGGAAGACCGCCGACGAGGCCGACCTGACGCCGAAGGTGTCCCGCGGGGCCCACGCCGCCAAGGATTTCTGCGGCGAGCTGTTCCGCCGCGCCACCCTGCACCGCCGGCGCGAATCGGCCGTTCGTGCGGCCTTCTTCCGCAAGCGAAAGGACTAGATCGTGAAACCGCGCATTCTCATCGTGTACACCGGCGGCACCATCGGCATGACCGAGGATTTGGCCACCGGGGCGCTCGTGCCCTTCAGCTTCGATCACCTTGTGAGGAACGTCCCGAAAATCGGGCGGCTCGGCTACGCGCTCGACCATGTGGAGATTGATCCGCCCATCGACTCGTCGAACATGAACCCGGCCCATTGGGCCCAGGTGGCGAAGATGATCGCCGACGCCTACGACGACTTCGACGGCTTCGTGGTGCTCCACGGCACCGACACCATGGCCTACACGGCCTCGGCTTTGTCCTTCATGCTGCGCGGCCTGGCCAAGCCGGTCATCCTCACGGGCAGCCAGCTGCCCATCGGCGAGATTCGCGAGGACGGCACCGAGAACCTCATCACGGCCCTGCAGATCGCCGCGGCCCGCACCGGGGACGGGGCGCCCATGGTGCAGGAAGTGGCCATCTCCTTCGGGCGTCACCTGTGGCGCGGCAACCGGGCCATGAAGGTGAGCTCCACGAACTTCGGCGCCTTCGCCTCTTACAACTACCCGCCTCTAGCCGATATGGACCTGCATATCGTGTACCGCGAGCGGCTGCTCGCCCGGCCGGCGGCGGGCACGGCCCTGGCACCTCTCTACGCCATGGACGATGCCGTGGCCGTGGCCTTTCTGTACCCGGGCATCACCGAGGCGGCCCTGCGGCCCCAGCTTCTGGCTCCCGGCACCAAGGCCGTGGTGCTGCGCACCTTCGGCGCCGGCAACGCCCCCACCGAGACCTGGTTCACCGATCTGGTGGCCGAGGCCGTGGGTGCAGGCAAGGTGGTGGTGAACGTGACCCAGTGCCCCGCGGGCGGTGTGGAAGAGAAGCGCTACGCCACCGGCGACGCCCTGGCGAAGGCCGGCGTGGTGTCGGGCTGCGACATGACCTGCGAGGCGGCTCTCACCAAGCTCATGCACCTGTTCGGCCAGGGGCTTTCGGCCACCGAGGTGACCGCCGCCATGACGCGCCCCCTCGCCGGCGAATTGACCGTGGGGAAGTAACCCTTACATCTTGTCGCGGGGATGGGCGTGGGCGTACTCCTCGTGGAGGTGGGTGCGATCCAGGTGGGTGTACACCTGTAAGGTGGACATGTCGGCGTGGCCGAGAATTTCCTGGAGCACGCGCAGATCGGCGCCGCCTTTCAGCATGTGGGTGGCAAAGGAATGGCGCAGGGTGTGGGGATGCAAATCGTAGCGGTTGATGGCGGCTCCGGCCTTGCGCACGAGATTGAAGATGCTCTGGCGGCCCAAGCGGCCCCCGCGCTGGTTGAGGAAGACGGCGCTTGCGCTGTCGCCCGTGGCGCCGGCCGCCCGGGCCAGGGCGGGGCGGCCCTCGTTCAGATAGCGGCGCAGCGCTCGGTCGGCGGCGCCGGCGATGGGCACGATGCGCTCTTTGGCGCCCTTGCCGAACACGCGGAGAAAGCCGTCGTCCAGATAGAGGTTGTCCAGATTCAAGCCGCAGATCTCGCTCGCGCGCAGTCCGCAGCCGTAGAGCACTTCCAGCAGCGCGCGGTCGCGCAGACCGCTCGGCCGTTCGTCGATGTAGGTGTCCAGCATGCGGCCCACCTCTTCGATGGACAGCACGTCGGGCAGACGGTCGGCCGCCTTGGGGATGTCCACGGCCTCGGCGGGATTCTCGCTGGTGAGGCCCTCGCGCACGAGGAAGCGGTGGTAGCCGCGCACCGCCGAGATGCGCCGCCGCACCGTGGTGGTGGCCAGGCCTGCTTCCGCGAGGTGGTGCTCGAAGTCCACCACGTCGTCGCGCTTCACATCGCCCGGGGCGTCCACGCCGCGCTTGTCGAGAAACGCCAGGTATTCCTCGAGGTCGCGCCGGTAGGCCTCGGCCGTGCGGGGCGATGATCCCTGCTCGATGCGCAGGTAGGACATATATTCATCCAAGGCGTTCTCTAATTCGAACACGGTGCCTCCCTTCGTACGGGTGCCATTGTACCCCACGGTCGCGGCTTCCCTGCCGCCCCTGCGGTCGCTTCACCCTCTCCGCCTTTTCGGGGTGCCGTTCGCGGCGGGGTTTGCACGGCATCTTCAAATCTTGCTCACAGGGTGTTCCCAAAACGGATTGGGGAAAAGTTTTCCACCGACATTGCACGGTTTGGGCATATCTAGTGGTGTGTCGTTCGTTTCGTGTAATACGAATACAAGATATTGATTCTATTAGTATCGCGGAAGAGGTTCTCGCCATATCTTGCGGGTAACGAGTGGGGCAAAATGATGGCTAAAGTGTCGCAAAATGTTGCGAAGTGGGGCGTTGTGGGTTAATATGCATGCCATGGAAAACGACCGAGCGGGATTTCGAAACGCACTACACACGAATTCAAATCCCACTCAAAACGCAGCAGGGGAAAGGACGTGAGTGCCGCAAGCCGTCGACATGGAAGCCGCCGCAGAGCTGCCTCGCACCGAGGTAGACCTGAACGGTGAGTTCCGACTCAAGGTCGATGGCAAGGGGCGCGTCACCCTTCCCGCGAAGTTCCGCAAGGTTCTTTCCAGCGATCTCACGGTCACCCGCGATCCCTTCGACGAGTGCATCTACGCGTTCGAGGCTCCGGGCTTCAACCAGTGGGTCGAGAGTGTTATGAGCGGCGCCTTCCCCGAGCGGAAGGCCAACGACCGCAAGCAGGATGCGTACCATCGCGCCCTGAAAGGTCGCGCCCGCGATGTGGAGGTCGATTCGGCCGGCCGCATCATGCTCTCTGCCGACATGCGCGAGGCCTGCGGCATCGACAAGGATGTGGTCGTGGTGGGCAACGGCAGCCGGTTCGAGATCTGGGATGCCCAGCGTTATGAGGACGAGCTCGCTTCGGTGGACTTGAGCCTTCTGTTCACCTAGGTGAGAGCGCAGGGCCAGGGGACCGTGACAAGCGAATATCGGCACATACCCGTTCTTCTGACCGAGTGCATCGACGCCCTCGATCTGCCGGAGCACCCGGTGTTCGTGGACGCGACCCTCGGTTTTGCGGGACATTCCTTCGAAGCAGCCAAGCAGCTGGGCTCCGACGGCCTGCTCATCGGCATCGACCAGGACGAGGTGGCCCTGTCAAGCGCCACCGAGAAACTGGAATCGATTCCCGCCGACAGGCGGCCCGAATTGGCGCTGTTGCGCGGCAACTTCGGAGACCTCGACGAGCTTCTGTGCTCGTGCGAGATTCCGGGGATCGACGCGATCCTATTCGACCTCGGGGTCTCCTCAGTGCAGATCGACACACAATCACGCGGCTTCTCCTTTAAGGAGAACGGCCCGCTTGACATGCGGATGGATCCGGGGAAACAAACCCTTACCGCAGAAGAGATCGTCAACACCTACAACGCAGCAGATCTCACTCGGATCATTCGCGCCTACTCGGATGAGAAATGGGCGAGCCGCATCGCGGACTTCATCGTGAAGGCCCGCGCGGACGCCCCGATCACGGAGAGTGGGCAGCTGGTCGACGTGATCAAGGCGGCCATTCCCGCCTCGGCGCGGCGCGCGGGCGGACATCCCGCCAAGCGCACCTTCCAGGCCCTTCGGATCGAAGTCAACTCGGAGCTGACCGTTCTGCGTCGCGGATTGGACGCGGCGGTCCGCTGGCTGAATCCGGGCGGCATGATCGTGGTGATCAGCTACCACTCTCTCGAGGACCGCATCGTGAAGGACACGTTCGCCAGTTTCGCGAACCGCTGCACGTGCCCGCCGGAGCTTCCGGTCTGCGTGTGCGAGAAACAGCCGATACTCGATTTGGTAACGAGGAAGCCCCAGCTTCCCACGCCTGAGGAAATTGCGCGGAATCCGCGGGCCCGCAGCGCCAAGCTGCGGATCGCGCAGAAGCGCTAAAAGGTCTTCTGACGAGGGAAGACCTGAAGAAAGAAACGATTGATCGACAAGCCCGAGGACAAATCGTCATCGGGCTTGTGTAGCCTAAACGGCCGGATGGCCCGAGAAAGGGGGAGACCATGAGCGCCTACACTGCGTCCCGTTCGCGCGTTGCCGGTCGCGCCTCCTTCGCCGCCGGCTCTGCGCCCCGCGCGGGCCGCTCCGGTGCCCGGGGCGCCTCCTTCGCCGCCGGCTATCGCGGGGCGCGCTACGTGCCCACCTCCGTGGCCGAGGCGCTGCCCGATTACGACGAGCCCTCCATCGCGGTGGTGCCCGGGGCCGGGCGCCGTGCCCAGACCCAGCAGGGCCTGTCCGCCGCGGCGCTCACCCTGGCGAAGGTCTGCGCGGTGGTGTGCATCGCGCTGGCCGTGATCGCCGTGGCCCGCGTGGCCATCACCTCGGCCGCAGCCTCCTGCGCCCTGGAGACCCGCGAGATCACCCAGAAGATCGACACGGCCCGCTCCCAGGGCAACGAGCTGGAAGTGGCCCAGAGTGTGCTGGCCAACCCCACCCGCATCAAGGCCCAGGCCATGGCCCTGGGCATGATGGCGCCGAGCGCCGCCTATTCCGAGCAGCTGAACCTGCCGCCCGATGTGGTCGCCACCGACGAGGCGGGCAATCTCTCGCTGTCCGAGAGCACTGCGGCCCTGGCGGCTCAGTAGGGAGCGCCCATGGATCGCCGATTCAACGACTCCCGCGCCGGCCGCGCCTCGTCGCCGCGCTCCCCCTACCGCCGCGCCCAAGGCGCCATCGACGCGGCCCTGCCCGCTGTGGGGGGGCGGGCCAAGGTGGTGCTCGTGCTGTTCGCCGCCTTCGCCGCCATCTTCTTTCTGCGCCTGGTGTTTCTGCAGGTGATCGTGGCCGATCAGTACTCGGCCCAGGCCGAGGAGTCGCGCACCATCAGCTTCACCACCAACCCCCACCGCGGCACCATCTACGATCGCAACGGCATCGTGCTGGCCACCAGCGTGGAGGCCACCACCATCTACGCCAACCCCGTGGAGGTCACCGACGTGGCCGGCACCGCCCGCGCCCTGGCCGGCGCGCTCGGCGGCGAGCCGGCCGATTTCGAGGCGCTGCTCTCCAAGGAGGGAACCTCGTTCGTCTACATCAAGCGCCAGGCCGAGGTGTCCGAGGGCGAGCGCGTGAAGGCGCTGGAGCTCGACGGCATCTACTTCATCGCCGACACGCGCCGGGAATACCCCAACGGCTCCATCGGCGGCCAGGTCATCGGCTACTGCAACGTGGACGGCGACGGCATCACCGGCTTGGAGCTGCAGTACAACGACATCTTGAAGGGCACGGCCGGCACCTATGTGGCCGAGCGCGGCGAGAAGGGCTTTCCCATTCCCGGCGGCGTGAAGGAGGAGACGCCGGCGGTGGACGGCCAGGACATCATGATCTCGCTGGACATCAAGCTGCAGGACACCGTGGAGCAGGCGGTCATCGAGGGCATGGAGACCATCGAGACCGATCAGGGCAGCGCCGTCGTGATGGACGCTTCCACCGGCGAGATCTACGCCGCCTGCTCGCTGCCGCTCATGAATCCCGCCGACATGGAGTCCTCCGAGGTGGGCAGCGAGCACGTGAAGGCCATCACCCAGGTCTACGAGCCCGGCTCCACCTTCAAGTCGGTGTCGGCCATGGCGATTCTCGAGGCCAAGAAGATGACGCCGGAATCCACCATGTTCTGCCCCAGCTCCATCTCGGCCAACGATTACGACGTCTCCGACGCCCACGAGCGCGAGGACGAGACCCTCACCCTGCGCGAGATTTTGAACCACTCGTCCAACGTGGGCATTTCCCTGGCCACCGAGGCGGCCGGCTTCGAGCACTTGAACGATGCCATCGGCCGCTATCACCTGACCGAGCGTACCGGTGTGGACTACCCGGGCGAGGGCTCGGGCCACGTGGAGGACTTCGAGAACTGGGGCACCATCGTCGGCTACAACGTCAGCTTCGGCCAGGGCATCTCCGTGACGCCTCTGCAGATGGTGCGCTTCTACGGCTGCATCGCCAACGACGGCGTCATGGTGACCCCGCACTTCCTCATCTCCAAGCCTCAGACCGGGGAAGTGGCCGAGTACCCCACGGAAGTGGTGACCGAGGACGCCGAGGCCCTCACCGACCTGCGCTCGATGCTGCGCTCGGTGGTCACCGACGGCTCGGGCAAGAAGGCCGACGTGGAGGGCTATCCGGTCTGCGGCAAGACCTCTACCGCCGAGGTGCCCTCGGAGCAGGGCGGCTACAAGGAGGGCGTCTACAACCTCGGCTTCTGCGGGTTCATCGACGGCGCTTCCACCAATTTAGTTTGTTTTGTAGGAGCCAACGAGGTTCCCTACACGCGCCAGACCACCCCGGTGTTTAACGCTATAATGACCAGTGCTGTCAAGCAATATAACATCACTTCATCGTAGAGGGATCAATCAGCTATGACCAAGACTTGCGCTGAGCTCTTCCAGGGCATGGAATGCACGATTATCGGCAACGGCGATGAGGAGGTGGCCGGGCTCGCGTTCCGCAGCGATTGCGCAGGCCCGCACGACATGTTCTTCTGCATCGTGGGCAACGTGGTGGACGGCCACTCCTTCGCCCAGGATGCTATCGATCGCGGTGCCACGGTGCTCGTGGTGGAGCGCAAGGTGTACCTGGCCGACGCCACGGACGTGACCGAAGTGGTGGTGGCCGATTCCCGCAAGGCCATGGCGCATGTGGCCGCGAACTTCTACGACCATCCCTCCCGCGACTTCTCGCTCGTGGGCATCACCGGCACCAACGGCAAGACCACCACCACCTACCTGGTGGAGCACATCGCGAACGCGGCGGGGAAGCGCTGCGGCGTGATCGGCACCGTGGGCAACAAGATCGCCGGGGTGCTGGAGAGGTCCGACCACACCACGCCCGAGTCGCCCGATCTGCAGCAGCTGTTCGCGCGCATGCGCGACGCCGGCTGCGACGTGGTGGCCATGGAGGTGAGCTCGCACGCCCTCGATTTGGTGCGCACCTGGGGCTCGACCTTCGCGGTGACGGCGTTCACGAACCTCACCCAGGACCACCTGGACTACCACCATACCTTCGACGACTACTTCGAGGCCAAGGCCCTGCTGTTCTCGCGGGACTATCCCGCCCGTCGCGTCATCAGCATCGACGGTGCCTGGGGCCGCGAGCTGTGGCGCCGCTGCAGCGAGGCCGGCGACGAGGTGATCACCACCGGCTTCGATACCACGGCCCAGATCCATCCTGTGGACGTGACCTACGAGGCCTCCCGCACCATCGTCGATCTGGAGGTGCGCGGCCGCCGCATCACCGTGACCTACCCGCTCGTGGGCCGCTTCAACGTGGAGAACGTGATGACGGCCTTCGGGTGCGCCCTGCAGCTGGGCCTTTCCGCCGAGGCCATCGCTGACGCCCTGGCTACCATGGAGCCCGTGCCCGGCCGCCTGGAGCGCGTAGCCGCCGCCGTAGAGGCCCCCATCAGCGTGTACGTCGACTACGCTCACACTCCCGATGCGCTGACCAAGGCCATCGCGTCCATCAAGGCCCTCAACGACCAGCGCACCTGCGTGGTGTTCGGCTGCGGCGGCAATCGCGACGCCACCAAGCGCCCCATCATGGGCCAGGCGGCCCTGGCTGCCGACTACGCCGTGGTCACGAGCGACAACCCGCGCCGCGAGGATCCGCTGGCCATCATCGACGACATCGTGGGCGGCATGGACGGGGCCGACAACTTCCTCGTGGAGCCCGACCGTCGCCGCGCCATCGCCGCGGCCATCGCCTGGGCCGAGCCGGGAGATGCGGTGCTCATCGCCGGCAAGGGCCACGAGGACTATCAGATCGTGGGCACCGAGACGCTTTCCTTCGACGACCGCAAGGTGGCCGCCGAGGAGCTGGAGCGCGCCTTCGGTTTGAAGGAGCAGGACTAGCGGGAAAGGAACACCGTGCGCCTTAACGCCAAACAAATCGCAGCATACACAGGCGGCCAGTTTCTCATCGATCCCATCGACCCCAGCGCGCTGATGTGCGGCATCACCTGGGATTCCCGCGAGGTGCGCCCCGGGTGGCTCTACGTGGCGCTGCCCGGAGAGCGGGTGGACGGCCACGACTTCGTCGGCGCCGCCCTGCGCGCCGGTGCCGCCGGAGCCCTGGTCATGCAGCGGCCCGACGCGGCGGCGAGCCTGCTCGCCCGCGAGATGGGCGCCGCCATCATCGAGGTGGCCAACACGGCCAGCGCCATTACCGATCTGGCCCGGGCCTGGCGCGGGCACCTGCGCGGCCGTGTCATCGGGCTCACGGGCTCGGTGGGCAAGACCACGACGAAGAACCTCACGCGGGACGTGTGCGCCGCCTACGGCAGCACCGTTGCCACTCGGGCCAACCAGAACAACGAGCTGGGCGTGCCCCGCACGCTTCTGGCCGCCGACCCGGAGACCGCCGTCGTCGTGGTGGAGATGGGCATGCGCGGCGCGGGCCAGATTGCCGCGCTGTGCGACTTCGTGCGCCCCGACTGGGGCGTGGTCACCAACGTGGGGGAGAGCCACATCGAGCTTCTGGGCTCGCGGGAGAACATCGCCCGGGCCAAGTCCGAGCTGTACGCTGCCCTGCCGGCGGGCACGGGCCGGGCCTTCTTGAACCTGGACGAGCCGATGCTCGACATCCTCATGGACGCGGGCGATTTGCGCGAGCGCCCCGTGGCGCTCGTGGGCTTCGAGGGCCATCCCGACGAGGCCACCTGCGAGCTGCTCGAGCGCGACGAGACCCTGTGCGAGGAAGTGGTGTGGGCCGAGGACGTCACTCTGGACGCCGAGGGCCGCGCTCGCTTCACCCTGTGCGCCCGCGACCATGCCGATGTGGAGGAGCTGGCCCTGTTCGCGCCCGTGGAGCGCTGCGCCTGCGAGCTGTCCCTCACCGGCCGCCACAACGTGGACAACGCCTGCGCGGCTGCAGCCGTGGGCTACGCGCTGGGGTTGGACCTGGAGACCATCGCGGCGGCTTTGAGCGCCTCGGTGCCCGAGCCCGGCCGTCAGGAGGTCATCGCGGCCCGCGGCGGCTTCACCATCGTGAACGACGCCTACAATGCGAGCCCCGATTCCATGCGGGCCTCGCTTTCCACCTTCGCCGCTACCGAGGTGGCCGGCCGCCGCATCGCCGTGCTCGGCGATATGGGCGAGCTCGGCGACTTCGCCGAGGCCTGCCATCGCGGCGTGGGGGCGCACCTGGCCGGTCTGCCCATCCAGCGCGTGATCTGCGTGGGAGAGCTGGCGGCCTTCATCGCCGAGGGCGCCGCCGCGGCCGGCATGGACGCCGCCCGCATCAGCCGGGCGGCCACCGTGGCCGATGTGCTGGAAGAGCTTGATACCCTGTTGGAGCCCGGGGACGCCGTGCTCGTGAAAGCGTCCCATTTCATGGGGCTTACCCGTGTTGTCGAAGGATTGGTCCACTAATGTTCTCTCTGTTCTCGTCCTATCCCACTTTTATGATCTTTCTGGCCGTGGTGCTGTCCATGGTGTTCACCATGGTGCTCATGCCGGCGTGGATTCGCTTTCTGCGCACGAGCCACATCGGCCAGCAAGTGCGCGCCGACGGCCCCCAGAGCCATCTGGTGAAGCAGGGCACGCCCACCATGGGCGGCGTCATCATGCTGGTGGCGGTGATCGCCTTCACGCTTCTGGCCTCGGTGGGCGCGCCCACCGTGGAGCTGTGGCTGCTTCTGGGCGCCACAGTGGCCACCGGTGTGCTCGGGCTCATCGACGACGCCTCGAAGGTGGCCCACGAGCGCTCGCTGGGGCTCACCCCCAAGGCGAAGCTCATCGGCCAGTTCCTCATCGCCGGCGTGTTCGTCATCTGCGCCGTGAATCTGCTGGATGTGGCTCCCACGGTGGAGATTCCCTTCGTGTGCACCATTGATCTGGGCGTGCTGACCACCGTGGTGCCCGTGGGGGAGGGCATCGAGATCCCCTGGCTCTACCTGGTGTACTGCCTCATCCTGCTGGTGGGCCTGTGCAACGCCGTGAACCTGACCGACGGCCTGGACGGCTTGGCCTCAGGCACGGTCATGGTGGTCATGCTCGTCATGGCGGCCATCGCGTTTCGCACTGGGCAGCTGGAGCCGGCTCTGTTCGCCGGGGCGCTGGCCGGGGCCTGCATCGGCTTTCTGTGGTTCAACTCCTTTCCGGCCGACATCTTCATGGGTGACACCGGGTCGTTGGCCTTGGGCATGGCGCTGGGGTGTCTGGCCGTGGTCACCAAGGTGGAGTTCATCGTCATCATCATCGGCGGCCTGTTCGTGGCCGAGGCCCTCTCGGTCATGATCCAGGTGTTCTACTATAAGAAGACGAAGAAACGCATCTTCCTCATGGCCCCTCTGCACCACCACTTCGAGAAGAAGGGCTGGTCGGAGACGAAGGTGGTCGTGCGCTTCTGGATCGTGTCGGGCATGCTGGCCGCCTGCGGCTTCGTGTTGCAGTTCGCCTCGTCGCTGGCGGTGGCCTAGCATGGCGGCGCAGAAGTGCCTGGACGGCTTCAAGCAGGCGCCCGCAACGCTCGGGCGCGTGCTCATCCTGGGCCTGGGCAAGTCGGGAAAGGCCGCGGCGGAATACTGTCTCGACCGTTTGGGCGATCGCGTGGAATCCGTGGCCGTGGCCGCTGGCGCGCCGAGCGCCGATGCCGAGGCCTGGGCTGACGGGGCCCGCGCCCGCGGTGCGGTGGTGATCTTCGACCACGAGGTGATCGAGGGCGCCTACGACCTGTGCATCGCGAGCCCGGGCATTTCCGAGTTCTCCGATTTCTACCGCAGTGCGGCCGTGGCCGCGGCCGAGGTGATCAGCGAGGTGGAGTTCGCCTGGCGCGAGAGCCGCGCCAACGCCCGCTGGGTGGCCATCACCGGCACCAACGGCAAGACCACGACCACGGCTCTGACCTGTCATCTGCTGCGCGCGGGCGGTATGTCCGCCTCGGCGGTGGGCAACATCGGCGAGACCTGCATCGAGGCGGTGGCCGCAGGTGCCACGGCGGTGTACGTGGCCGAGGTGTCCAGCTACCAGCTGGCCTCCACCCGCGACTTCGCCCCCGATGTGGCCGTGGTGCTCAACATCACCCCCGATCACTTGGCCTGGCATCGCACCCACGAGAACTATGCGGCGGCCAAGTGGAAGGTGCTCGCCCAGGCGAGCGCCGCCACCACGGCGGTGCTGAACGCCGGCGACGACGCCGTGCGGGCCCGCATTCGCGCCCTGCGCGCCGAGGGCGCCCCGTGCGCCATCGTGCCCATCGGCACAGCGGCGGGCGTGGGCGGCGATATGCGCGCGGCCTGCGGGTCGGCCTCGGCGGCCTTCCGCGGTGCCGGCGGCATGCTCACCGTGGTGCTGGATGGGCGGGAATACCCGCTCATCACCGTGGACGACCTGCAGATCAAGGGCGCCCACAACCAGGTAAACGCCCTGGCCGGGGCCGCGGCGGCTCTGGCCCTGGGGGCGCAGGCCACGGCCGTGGCCGAGGGGCTGCTCACCTTCGCGCCCTTGGAGCACCGCATCGAGCCCGCCGGCACCGTGGCCGGCGTGGCCTGCTACAACGATTCCAAGGCCACCAACGTGGATGCCACCCTGGTGGCTCTGACGGCCTTCGAGCCCCAGCGCCCCATCGTGCTTCTGGGCGGCCGCGACAAGGGCACCGACCTGGCCCCGCTCGTCGCGGCCTGCCGCGCCCACGCCCGGGCCGTCATCTGCTTCGGCGAGGCCCGCGAGCGTTTCGCCGCCGCCTTCGCCGCCGCAGTCGCCGAGGGGCTCGTGGTGGCCGAGGCCGCGGGCATGGAGGCCGCCCTCGATGAGGCCCTGGGCCTGGCAGCCCCGGGAGACGTGGTCGTGCTGTCGCCGGCCTGCGCCTCCTTCGACGAGTTCTCCTGCTTCGAGGAGCGCGGCGCCACCTTCAAGGCCCTCGTGGCCGACCGTGCTCGGAAAGCCGGCGCTTAGGGCTCATGGCGCGCTCTTCGCGACATACCTCAGCGCAGTCGGGCCCCTCTCTCCAGGGGCCTCGTGTTCTGCTGCTTCTGTGCGTGCTGGCCCTGGTGCTCATCGGGCTCGTGATGGTGTTCTCGGCCTCTATGGTGAAGGCTCTGGAGAACGGCGCGGCGGCCACCACCTACTTTCGCGGTCAGGTGATCTACGCCATTCTGGGCGTGGTCGCGGCCTTCGTGCTGTGGAAGATCATTCCCTATCGGTTCTGGATCGGGCCGGTGGTGCTCGTGGTGTGGGCCATCGCCGTGGTGCTCATCGTGGCCGTGTGGCTCGTGGGCACCGACCACTACGGCGCCCAGCGCTGGCTGACCATCGGCGGTTCGGAGATGCAGCCATCGGAGTTCTGCAAGATCGCCTTTCTCTTGGTGGCCGCGCGCCTGCTGGTGGACTACCGCAGCGGCAACGTGGAGCTGAAGACCACCATTCTGCGCGCATTCGTGCTGATCATCATTCCCATCGGCATCATGTACCGCACCCAGTCCGACCTGGGCACCACGGTCATCTGCTTCGTGGGCATCCTGGCCGTCATGTGGATGGGCGGCGTGTCGAAGCGCGTGATCGCGGCTTGCTTCGTGGTGGCCGTGGCCGGCGCGCTCATGGCCGTGTTCGGCACGGGATACCGCGCCGACCGTATGGTGTTCCTCGACCCGTGGAACGACGGCGAGGGCGGCTACGGCAGCGGCTACAACATCATCCGCTCGTTCTACGCCCTGGCCGAGGGCGGTCTCGTCGGCGTGGGCCTGGGCAACTCCCATGAGAAGTTCCAGTACCTGTTCGCCTCCGAGAGCGACTTCATCTTCGCCATCATCGGGGAGGAGCTGGGACTGGTCGGGGCGCTCGTGGTGATCGCGCTGTTTCTCGGCGTGCTGTTCGCGGGCCTGTCCATCGCCGAGCGCGCCTCCGACGAGATCGGGTCCATGATCGCCGGCGGCTGCACCGTGATGCTGGTGTTCCAGGCGTTTCTGAACATCGCCTGCGTGATCGGCGTGTTCCCGACCACGGGCAAGCCCTTGCCCTTCATCTCGTCGGGCGGCACGTCCATGCTGGCCTCGTTCATCTTGGTGGGGCTCGTGCTGTCGGTATCGGCGGCCGATGCCGAGCCGAGCATCTACGAGCAGCGCCGGGCCGACCTGCGCCTGGTGAAGCAGGAGCGCGGCGGCGCTCCGAGCCGCGATCGCCAGCGCGACCGCGGCCGCGACGGGGGCTGGGGCGGCGACCGCGCCGGCCGTCCGTCGGGGCGCGGTGCCGGTCGGGGCAGTGCGGGTCGCAGCGGTCGCGACGACCGTACGGGCCGCTCGCGCGGAAGACGATCGAGAAGCGAGGGCGGGCGCGCCGGGTCGCGGCCCGCATCTTTCAGGAGGTAGACCATGCTGGCAGTTCTCTCGGGCGGTGGCACCGCCGGACATATCAACCCCGCGCTCGCCCTGGCGAGCGAGCTTGCCGACCGCGGCTGGGACGTGCGCTTCGCCGGCACTCCCCAGGGCGTGGAGGCCCGGCTCGTTCCGGCCGCTGGCGTGCCCTTCACCGCCTTCGAGGCCTCGGGCTTCAACCGCAAGCACCCCTTGTCGCTCGTGAAGGGCGTCGGCAAGATCGCCGCGTCCAGTCGCAAGGCCGAGCAATGGTTCCGCGAGATCAAGCCCGACGTGGTGGTGGGCTTCGGCGGCTATGTGTCCATCCCGGTGGCCCGCGCCGCTGAGAAGATGGGCATTCCCGTGGTGCTGCACGAGCAGAACTCCGTCATGGGCATGGCCAACAAGTACCTGGCCAAGAAGGCCGCCTGCGTGTGTGTGACCTACGAGCACTCCATGGCCTGCCTGCCGCCCGATGCCTCCGCGCGCCTGACGGGCAATCCCGTGCGCCGCAGCGTGATGGAGGCGAGCCGGGAGGAGGGCCGCGCCCTGTTCGGCCTTTCCGAGGACGACACCATGCTGCTCGTGTTCGGCGGCTCTCTGGGCGCCCGCCACATCAACGAGGCCGTAGTGGCCCTGAAAGACGAACTGCTGTCCCGCCCTCGGTTGCACGTCGTGCACATCACCGGTCCCAAGGAGCTGGACGCCGTGACCGAGGCCTTGGCCCTGACCGAGGAAGAGGCGGGCCGCTGGACACTTCTGGGATACCAGGACCGCATGGGGGAGACCATGGCCGCCGCCGACGCCATCGTGTCGCGCGCCGGGGCCACCTCGCTCGCCGAGATCTCCGCCCGGGCCATCCCCGCCCTGCTCGTGCCCTACCCCCATGCCACCGAGGATCATCAGACCACCAACGCCCGGGCCTACGTGGATGCCGGCTGCGCCTTCATGGTGCCCGATGCCGAGCTGGACACCCCGGCCTTTTCCGAGGCCGTGTTCTCCCTCATCGACGATGAGGCGGTGCGCGCGGCCCAGACGGCGGCCGCCCGGGCCCAGAAAACGGCGGAGGCGGCCACGATGTTGGCAGATGTTGTGACGGCGGCGGCCGAGGGTCGCCCCTCTACGGTACAATAACGAAGTTTGAACCCATCACAGAGGGGACGGTTGCCCATGAGCACAGAGACAGTTCACTTCATCGGCGTCGGCGGCGTCGGCATGAGCGGCATCGCGCGCGTTGCCCACGACCAGGGCATGGCCGTGTCCGGCTCCGATCTGAAGGAGAGCCGCTACACCAAGCAGCTGCGCGACGCGGGCATCACGGTGTTCATCGGCCAGGACGGCGCCAACATCCCCGAGGGCGACCCCATGGTCGTGGTATCCACGGCCATTCTGGAGAACAACCCCGAGTTGATCGCCGCCAAGGAGCGCGGCCTGGCCATCCGCCACCGCGCCCAGATGCTGGCGCACTTGGGCCGCAACCTGGACACGCTCGCGGTGGCGGGCACCCACGGCAAGACCACCACCTCGTCCATGCTGGCCAGCACCTTGGATGCCATGGGGGCCGACCCCACCTTCCTCATCGGCGGCATCGTGCGCGCCTACGGCACCAACGCCCACTCCGGTTCCGGCCGCTACTACGTGGTGGAGGCCGACGAGTCGGACAAGTCGTTCACCTACCTGTCGCCGGCGGCGGCCATCGTCACCAACATCGAGGCCGACCACCTGGACCACTACGAGGGGCTCGACGAGATCTACGCCCAGTTCCGCGCCTTCTTGGAAGGAGTGCGCGAGCACGGCCCCGTGGTCGTGTGCGGCGACGATGCGCGCCTGGTCGAGGTGGCCCGATCCACGGGTCGCGCGGTGATCACCTACGGCTTCGGCGAGGGCTGCGATGCCCGTATCCTTGCGGCCGAGCCGGCGGGCGTGGGCACCGTGTTCACCCTGCGTCTGCCCGACGGGCGCGAGGTGGAAAGCCGTATCAAGCAGAATCCCGGGATGCACAACGTGGCCAACGGTGCTGCGGTGCTCACCCTCATCGACGCCCTCGGCCTTGAGGTGGAGGCGGCCGCCGAGAAGCTCGCGGAGTTCTCCGGCGTGCGCCGTCGCTTCGATCTGGCCGGCGAGGCGGCCGGTGTGACCGTGGTGGACGACTACGCCCACCACCCCACGGAGATCGCCGCCACCATCCAGGCCGCCCGCGCCCTGGACTTCAACCGCATCCACGTGCTGTTCCAGCCCCATCGCTATTCCCGCGTGGCCCTGTTCACCGAGGTGATGCACGACGAGTTCGGCGCCGCCTTCGACGGGGCCGACACCGTGACTTTCATGGACGTGTACTCGGCTGGCGAGGCCCCGGTGCCGGGCGTGTCGGGCAAGACCTTCCTCGCCCCGGTCATCGAGCACGGGCATACGGGGGCGCGCTACGTGCCGCGCCGCATCGACGTGGTGCCCGCCATGCTGGAGATCGCCGAGCCGGGCGATTTGATCATCACCATGGGCGCCGGCGATGTGACCGCCATCGCGCCGCAGCTGGTCGACGAGTTGGGGCAGTAGGAACCCATGGCCCGTCACGCTTCTCCGCTCCAATCGCTTCTGGTGGACGATCGCTTCGACGGCGACGTCTATCCCAACGAGCCCATGAGCCGCCACACCACCTATCGTATCGGCGGCCCGGCGCGCTTCTTCGTGCGTGTGAACTCCGTGGGGGCCCTCACGGGGCTCATCGATGTGTGCGTTGCCGAGGACGTGCCCTGGTTCATGGTGGGCCGCGGCTCCAACGTGCTCGTGGCCGACGAGGGCTTTGCCGGTGTGGCCGTGGCCCTCGGCCGCGACTTCCGCACGACGCGCTTCGAAGAGGGGCGCTTTCTGGTCGGCGCGGGGGCCACGCTGTCCTCGGTGGTGCAGGAAGCCTTCCGCCGCAACCTGGGCGGATTCGAGTTCGCCGTGGGCACCCCGGGCACCCTGGGCGGTGCTCTGCGCATGAACGCCGGCTCGCGGGACGAGTGGATCAGCTCGCGGGTGGTGTCGGTGGCCACCTATCGGCCTGGCCGCGGCCTGGCGCGCCTGCGCGGCGACGATATCGCCTGGGGCTACCGCACTAGCTCCTTCGCCGACGACGAGGCCATTTTGGAATGCGAGCTGTCCGCCGAGGCGGCCGATCCCTTCGCCGTGCGCGACAAGATGGAGGCCAACCTGGCCCGCCGTCAGCAGAGCCAGCCTCTGGCCGAGCCCACCTGCGGCTCGGTGTTCAAGAACCCCGAGGGCGCCTCGGTGGGGCGCCTCATCGACGAGCTGGGGCTGAAGGGCACCGTCTGCGGCGGCGCCTGCATCTCCGAGTTGCACGGCAACTTCATCGTGAACCGCGGCGGGGCCACGGCCACCGATGTGCGCGCCCTCATGGAGCACGTGCGCCATCGCGTGCGCGAGGCCTACGGCGTGGACCTGGCCTGCGAGGTGCGCCTCGTGGGCTTCAACGGGAGCGCCCGTGGCTAACCGCGGCTCGAACAACCCCCGCTACAACAAGAGCGCCGCGCGCCGCGCCGTCTCGGCCGCCTCGCGGCCGACGGCTTCGGGGCGCGGCGGCGGTGCCGCTCGCCCGAGTGCCCGCCGTGCGGGCGCGGCTCCCGGCACGCCCACGGCCCGGGGCGGCCGCGCCTCGGCCCGGCCCGGGACGCCCGCCCAGGTCAGCTCGGTGCGCCTGGGCGACTTGGACCGGGTGCACCGCCAGGCCAGTCGGCGCGAGGCGGCGAAGAAGAACCGCTCGACGGCCTTCAAGGCCATCGTGGCCGTCATCGTCGTGGCGGTGCTCGGCGTGGGTACCTACGCGGGGCTGTACTTCTCGTCGGCCTTCGCCATCGAGGAGGTGAAGGTGACCGGGGCCGACCATCTGACCAACGAGGAGATGGCCGTGCTGGCCGCCGTGCCCCAGGGCACCACCCTTCTGAACGTGGATGCCGCCGCCATCGAGAACAGCGTGGTGCGCGATTCCTGGGTGGCCGACGTGAAGGTGAACCGCCTGTTCCCCAATACCCTGGAGATCGTCGTGACCGAGCGCAAGGTGGCCGCGGTGGTGGAGGTGGTGGCCGACAACGCCAAGACCACCCAGATGTGGGCCATCGCCTCGGACGGCATGTGGCTCATGGAGATCCCCGCCCAAGATTCCGAGCTGGGCCAGTCCATCAGCCCCCAGATCTACACCGACGCCGCCAGCGTGCTGCACATCAAGAACGTGCCCTTCGGCCTGACGCCCGAAGTGGGCACCTACTGCACCGACGACAATGTGAACAACGCCCTGGCCATCTTGGACGGCCTGTCCACCGATCTGGCCGACCAGGTGAAGGCCGTCTCGGCCACCGACGCCGCCTCCACGCTGCTCACGCTGGAGAACGGCATCGAGATCGCCTTCGGCACCGCCGAGGACATCCGCGACAAGGAGCGCATCTGCCTGAAAATCATGGAGGAACACCCCGGCAAGGTGGCCTACATCAACGTTCGCGTCGTGGACCGCCCCACCTGGCGCGCCGTTTAATGTCGTATTCGTGGACATGGGGAATCCTTTAGCCGCGCTTATCGTTGCAAAGGGCACCTCATCGTGTAAAATATCCCCACATAAATGCCGCTTGCAGAAGCGGCGGGAAAGGCGCGTCTGCACGGCGCGCGAAGAACGAGCAAACGCAGCAGTGAAACGCAGCTAGTGTGGAGGAACAACAATGGTGAATATCCCGGGCGGAGAGCATCTGGCGGTTATCAAGGTCGTCGGCGTAGGCGGCGGCGGAACCAATGCAGTGAACCGCATGGTGGAAGCCGGTGTGCGCGGTGTGGAGTTTATCGCGGTCAACACCGACCGTCAGGCCCTTCTCATGTCCGATGCGGATAAGACCATCCACATTGGCGAAGAACTGACCCGCGGCCTTGGCGCCGGCGCGAACCCCCAGGTGGGTTGCCAGGCCGCCGAAGAGAGCCGCGCGGAGATCCGCGAGGCCCTGGCCGAGGCCGACATGGTGTTCGTCACCGCCGGCGAGGGCGGCGGCACCGGCACCGGCGCGGCCCCCATCGTGGCCGAGATCGCCCGCGAGGAGATCGGCGCCCTTACCGTGGGCGTGGTCACCAAGCCCTTCTCCTTCGAAGGCCGTCTCCGTCGCAATCAGGCTGACCAGGGCATCGACCTTCTGTCTCAGAAGGTCGACACCCTCATCGTGATCCCTAACGACCGCCTGCTCGAGATCGTCGACAAGAAGACGTCCATGATCGACGCCTTCCGCATCTGCGACGACACCCTGCGCCAGGGCATCCAGGGCGTCACCGACCTCATCACCATCCCCGGGCTGATCAACCTCGACTTCGCCGACATCCGCACGGTCATGAAGGACGCCGGCACCGCCATGATGGGCATCGGCGTGGCCACGGGCGAGAACCGCGCCTTGGACGCCGCTCAGCAGGCCACCTCTTCCAGCCTGCTGGAGTCCTCCATCGCCGGTGCGTCCCGCGTGCTGTTCTCCATCGCCGGCGGCCCCGACCTCACCCTCACCGAGGTGTCCGAGGCGGCCCGCACCGTGGAGGCCTGCGCCGACGATAACGCCAACATCATCTACGGCCAGATCATCGACGAGGAACTGCGCGATGCCGTGCGCATCACGGTCATCGCCACGGGCTTCAAGGTGGGCGCGTCCCAGTCCTCCATGGACTTCTCGCCCCGCAAGGACCTGTTCGCCTCCACCGAGACGGTTGCGCCCCAGCCGGTGCAGCAGGCCCCCGTCACCTTCAGCGCCCCGGCGCCCACGAACCGTTTCGCCGACGAGGACTACATTCCCGACTTCCTGAAGCGCTCGCGCTAGGAGCCGGGCCGTTTCATGGGCACGACTGTTCTGCCTTCGCCGCGGCTCGAACAAGATCTTCTGGGCGCCATCCCGGTGCTCACCGACAACGCGCTCGCCCGCACCTTGGGCGTGCGCGTTGCTTTTACGGGCCGGGAGGGCGGCGTGTCTGACGGGTGCTACGGCGCGCTGAATCTGGGCAATCATGTGAACGACGACCCGGCGGCGGTGGCCGAGAACGTGGCGCGCGCCGCCCGGGCCCTCGGTGCCGATCCGACCGAGGTGCTCGTGGCCAACCAGGTGCATGGCACTCGCATCGTTGCCGTGCGCGATAGCGGCCCGGCCGCCCTTCAAACCGCCCGCGCCGAGGCTGCGGCGGGGGCCGACGGCTTTCTCGTCACGGTACCGGGGGCTTTGGCCCTGCTGTGCTTTGCCGACTGCACGCCGGTGATTCTCGTGTCGCCCTCCGGCTCCTTTGCCGTGGCCCACGCCGGTTGGCGCGGCTGCGTGGGGGGCATCGCCTCGGCGGCGGCCCGCGCGCTGGCCGAGGCCGACCAGGTGAGCCCGGCGGCCCTGAACGTCTATATCGGGCCCCATATCGGCCCCTGCTGCTTCGAGGTGGGCGACGAGGTGGCCGTTCGGTTTCGCGACGCGTTCGGCCCGGCCTGCGTGGAGGGCGACGGGCGCCACGTGTCCATGGCCGCGGCCATCGCCGCCGATCTGGCATCGGCGGGGATTGACGGGCGCCGCATCGTGTCGGCGGGGGTGTGCACCCAGTGCCATCCCGACCGCTATTTCTCCTACCGGGCCTCCGGCGGCGTGTGCGGCCGCCACGGGGCTTTGGCCTATCGATCGGAAAGGTGATTCCCTTGAGCGTGAGAAACCGCTACCAGTGCGTCGTTGACGAAGTGGCCGAGGTGTGCGAGCAATGCGGGCGGGCGCCGTCCGAGGTGCGCGTCGTCGCGGTGTCGAAGACCGTGGGGCCGGACGAGGTGGCCGATGCCGCGGCCGGCGGTGCCGTGGACTTCGGCGAGAACCGCCCCGAGCAGCTGGCGGCCCGCGCCGACCAGTTTCCCGCGTTGCGCTGGCACTTCATCGGCAACATCCAGTCGCGGCGCATTCCCGAGATCGTGGGCGCCTCCGTGCTCATCCATTCCCTCTACCAGCTCCGTCACGCCGAGAAGATCGATCGGGCGGCTGCGGCCGCAGGGAAGGTGCAGGACGTGCTCATCGAGGTGAACGTGTCCGGCGAGGCGTCCAAGAGCGGCGCGACCCCCAAGGAGGCCCCGGGTCTCGTGCGCGCCGTGGCGGCCCTGCCGCGCGTGCGCGTGCGCGGCCTCATGACCATGGCGCCCCAGGGCGATGCCGCCCGCGCCGAGGCCGCCTTCCGCGGCCTGGCGACCCTGGCCGACGAGATCCGCGCCACGTTGGCCCCCGATGAGGCCGCGGCGTTCACGGAGCTGTCCATGGGCATGAGCGAGGACTGGCCCTGCGCCATTGCCTGCGGTGCCACGATTGTGCGCATCGGCCGTGCGATCTTTAGCGAATCTTTCGAGGAGTAGCGGCGAACCTGCTATGATGGTGGGCGGACTATACCAGGCCGCCGAGGCGACCTCGGCCCTTTTCGGGCCAGGAGGGTGCCACCGCGCGGATACTCGGAACGTAAAGCAGGAGGCCCCATGGACCTGAACGACGGCAAGCGCATGTTCGGCGATATTAAGTCGAAGCTGGGCTTCGGTCGCAAAGACGACTACGAGGAATACTACGACGACTACGAGGAATACGATGAGGAAGACTACGGCGAGTACGGCTACGATGAGAGCTACGAGCGCTCGTCCTCCTCGTCGCGCTACGATCCCTACAGCTCGGTGACCACCCGCGAAGTGGGGGGCCGCTCGGCAGGTCGCTCTTCCATGCCGCGTCTCGTGTCCATCGACGATGTGCGCGCCCGCACCCAGGTGCCCAGCTTGGGAGAACGCGACGGCGGCGTATCCGGCCGTCGGACGAGCGGATCCAACTCGTTCCGCACCATGGTGGATTCCTCGTTGCCGCCCCAGATGACCCCCGAGGGCACCGCTGCCGCCTCCGCGGCGGCCACGGCGGCTCATACGGCTCGCTCCGAGGGGCTGAACTCGCTGTTCGAGCCCACGACCTCTTCCCAGGACGAGCGCCCGAGCGCCGGCAGCAGCCGTCCCGCCTTCGGGGCCGCCGCAGCCGCGCGCACCACGCCGTCGCGCACGCTGAAGGTGATCAAGCCCGTGGCCTACAACGATGCCGAGGCCATTGCCACGGCACTGAAGCTGGGCGATGCGGTGGTGCTGTGCCTGACGGGCACGCCCGACGCCTTGGCCAAGCGCATCCTCGACTTCTCCTTCGGCGTGGCCAGCGCCCTGGACGCCAATGTCGAGAGCGTGGGGAACAAGGTCTTCGCGCTGACGCGCATCAACGAACTGTCCGAGGGCGAGCGCTCCTATCTGCGCAGCCAGGGTCTGGCCTAAGCCGGTGCTGTCCCCGCGTCTTCCAAAGGAGCTTCTATGCTGATCAACCTCATCGCGCAGCTTGCGAACGCCTATTCCATGATCATCTTCGTGTACGTGATGATGTCGTGGCTGCCCAACACTCAGAACGGCGTTGTCGGCGACATCTACCGGGCGTTGGGAAAGCTGTGCGACCCCTTCCTCAATTTGTTCAAAAAACTCATTCCGCCCCTTGGAGGTATGGTGGACGTAACTCCCATCATCGCCTTGCTTGTATTACAATTCGGGGTACGTTTGCTGGCGTGGCTCTTCTAGTCAAGCGACCGGCATTCAGATAGCAACAGCAACGTAAGAAGGGCCAGGTAATCCATGACTATCACTGCTTCTGACATCCACAATCAGAGCTTCTCCATCGACCGCAAGGGCTACGATGTCGACGAAGTGGACGTGTTCCTCGAGCATGTTGCCGATGAGATCGATGTGCTGAACGACACCATCGCGCACCTGCAGGCTCAGCTGGAGGAGGATCGCTTCAGCGGCTTCGACGCCCCGGCCTCTTCCACGGTGGCCATCACCGAGACGGCCGTGGCGACGGTGGACACCTCCGAGCTGGATGCCCAGCTGGCCCAGAAGGATGCCATCATCAGCGACCTGGAGCGCCAGCTGGCCGACAAGCGCGCCGACGACAACGCCATCGCCCAGGCCCTTATCATCGCCCAGCGCTCGGCCGATGAGATTTTGGCCAAGGCCAACGCGAATGCCACCGAGACCATCCAGGACGCCCGCGACGAGGCCCAGCGCATCATCGATCGCGCCAACACCGATCGCCAGGACGTGGTGGATGCCATCCGCAAGCTGCAGGACGACCGCGAGGATGCTCGCGAGGAGTACGCTGACCTGCTGAAGGACATCATCGCCGACGCCTCCCGCAAGCTGGCCGACATCGGGGCCAACGTGCCCGCCGCCGCTGCCGTGGCCGATGGCGAGTACGACGTGGCCGCCGGCCTCACCGGCAACTTCGAGATCGACGAGTACGTGGCCCCCTCCTCCTACGTGACGCCCGCCGCCCCGGCCGCCCCGGCCGCTGCCGCCGGCATCGCCGTGGCCGCCGCTACGCCGGTCGCCTCTCCCTACGAGAAGGACCTCTCCGGTTTCGGTGACGCCGACGACTTCGAGTTCGAAGAAATCGACTAGACGGATCCGAAAACGTTCCGTGCATGCAAGAGCCGCCTTCAAGGCGGCTCTTTTCGTGTCCTGCCTCCGGCACCTCGCCCCTGCGCCTCGGCGAAGCCCTCGCCGAAGAGGGTCGACGTGACTTTCTCGCATTTTGGCTACGTTTTCGCGAGCTAGGCCAAAAGCGGGCGCTTTGTATGGGTTTCGGCGTATGGGTTTTGACATGTGGGTTTCGGCGAGCGGGCCTATAAGCCGGGTTCTGTCGGGGACGGCCATTTATCTCGAACGCGAGTCGCCTCGCGCCTCTAGCACGCAACCCGAGCGCACGGCGGGCCACCGTGTGGCGCTCCTATTTGCGCTTGCTCCAGATGGGGTTTACCAAGCCGCGACGTTACCGCCGCGCTGGTGCGCTCTTACCGCACCGTTTCAGCTTTTCTCCTGTGTCGCGCATGCGGCTTGTCGCTGCATGTTCCGAGCAGGGGAGTCTTCTTTTCTGTGGCACTGTCCGTCGGGTCGCCCCGCCCAGCCGTTAGCTGGCATCTTGCCCTGCGGAGCCCGGACTTTCCTCGCACCCCGAAGGGTACGCGGCCGTCTGGCCCGCTCGCCTGTGGTATTGTAGCAGAAAGGACGGAACTTGCCAGAAAGGATTCCCGTGACCACCTACGCCCTTGTCGGCGCCTCGGATTTCAACGCAGCATACTTCGCCGAGCGCGCGGCCTGCGGTGCCTTCGATGCCGTTATCGCCGTGGACGGCGGCTTCGCGTCCCTTGAGGCGGCGGGCTGCGTGCCCGATCTTGCTCTGGGCGATTTCGACTCCCTGGGCTTCGTGCCCGAGGGCGTGCCCGTGAAGTTATTTCCGGCGGAGAAGGACGCTTCGGACATGGAGCTGGCCCTGGAAGAGGCGCTGACGTGCGGTGCCGGGACCGTGGAAGTGTACGGGGCCCTCGGCGGCCGGCTCGATCACACGCTCGCGAACCTGTCGCTTCTGGCCTCGTTCGCCGAGCGCGGGCTGGACGTGGCGGCCGTGGGGGAGCGCGAGCGCATCGCACTGCTGGTAGGGCCGGGTGAGCTGCTGATCGAGGCGGCCGATGGGGGCATCGTGTCGGTCTTCTCCCTTTCCGATGTGGCCACCGGCGTGTGCGAGGAGGGACTGAAATACGGACTCGACGGCGTTACGCTCACCAATCGCACGAGCTGGGGCCTATCCAACGAACTCGTGGGCACGGCCGCCCGTATCTCCGTCGAAAGCGGCACCTTGGCCGTGTTCCTGCCCCTGTAGGCTCCTCGTCGCCGCAGGGTTCCCTATACTGATCTGACAACCGCATACCTGGGGAGCTTGCAGCCGCCGCATGCGCGTGCGGCCGGGCAGGCTGAGAGGAGGCGCCGCATACGCCTCGACCCGCCGAACCTGCTGTGGGTAATGCCAACGAAGGGAGTTTTATGATCGAAGATCGCACGACATCCGTATCCGCCGCCTCTGGGCCGGCCCCCGCGCCTATCACCCAAATGGATTATGCCCGTGCTGGCATCATCACGCCCCAGATGGCCGCCGTGGCCTCCGCCGAGGGCCGCGAGCCCGAGGCCATCCGCGCCGCCGTGGCCGCCGGCCGCATCGCCATTCCCGCCAACATCCACCATGCGAGCCTGACACCGGGCGGCGTGGGCTCCACCTTGGACGGCGTGCCGCTGACTACCAAGGTGAACGTGAACCTCGGTATCTCCGGCGACATGGCTGACGAGGCGACGGAATGGGAGAAGGTGGCCGTGGCCCTGGACCTGGGGGCCGATGCCATCATGGATCTGTCGAACTCCGGCAAGACGCGCGCCTTCCGCACGAAGCTTATCGAGCAATCGCCGGCCATGATCGGCACGGTGCCCATGTACGATGCCATCGGCTATCTGGAAAAGGCCCTCATCGCCATCACGCCCGAGGACTTCCTGGAAGTGGTACGGGCCCATGCCGAGGACGGCGTGGACTTCGTCACCATTCACGCCGGCATGAACCGCCGGGTCATCGAATCGTTCAAGGAGACGGGGCGCCTGACCAACATCGTGTCCCGCGGTGGCTCGCTCATCTTCGCCTGGATGGAGGCCACGGGCCGCGAGAACCCCTTCTACGAGTACTACGACGAGGTACTGGCCATCCTGCACGAGCACGACGTGACCATCTCGCTGGGCGACGCCATGCGTCCCGGCAGCGGCTACGACGCCACTGACGCGGCGCAGATCGCTGAGCTCATCGAGCTGGGGAAGCTCACGCGTCGCGCTTGGGATGCCGGCGTGCAGGTGATGGTGGAGGGCCCGGGACATATGGCCCTCGACGAGATCGCCGCCAATATGAAGCTGCAGAAGCGTCTGTGCCACGACGCTCCCTTCTACGTGCTGGGGCCTCTCGTGTGCGATGTCGCTCCCGGCTACGACCACATCACGGCCGCCATCGGCGGGGCCGTTGCGGCTACCGCGGGCGCCGACTTTTTGTGCTATGTGACTCCGGCCGAGCACCTGCGCTTGCCCGATGCGGCCGATGTGCGCGAGGGATTGGTGGCCACGAAGATCGCCGCCCATGCCGCCGACATCGCCAAGGGCGTGCCCGGCGCGCGCGACCGCGACAACCGCATGAGCGATGCCCGCCGGCGCGTGGCCTGGGACGAGATGTTCGATCTGGCTCTGGATCCGGCCCGGGCCCGCGCTGTCTTCGAGAGCGCTCCGCCCTCCACTGAGGGCACCTGCACCATGTGCGGAAAGATGTGCGCCATGAAGACAGTGAACGACATCATGGACGGACTCACTGTTTCGTTGTCCTGACGGACAACGAATTAAGCCGACGCTGTGGCTCCGATAGGCACCTGGCCTTGCCCCTTGTTTCGCACGCGGCGTTGGCCGAAGCCAACTTGGTGCGAAGGCGGGGCAATTCCAGGCACCTATCGGACCCTCGCTGACATGGGTTCAACCCGGGAGGTAAGAACATGTTCGATAAGAAAAACCTGAAGGCCGCGTTGCGCCTATACGCGGTGACCGACAATGCGTGGCTGGGGGAGCGTACCCTGGCCTCGTGCGTGGAAGAGGCGCTTGAGGGAGGCGCCACCTTTGTACAGTTGCGCGACAAGCATGCCGCTCCCGACGCGCTCGTTGCCGAGGCTGCCGAGCTTTTGGCCCTGTGCCGGGCGGCCGGGGTTCCCTTCGTGGTGAACGACGATGTAGAGTGCGCGCTCGCGGTCGGCGCCGACGGGGTGCACGTGGGCCAAGACGACATGGCCTGCGAACGGGCCCGGGCGCTGCTCGGGCCCGATGCCATCGTGGGCGTGAGCACCCAGACGGTAGAGCAGGCCCGCGCTGCCGAGGCCGCCGGCGCCGACTATCTGGGAGTGGGGGGCGTGCGCGGTACGGCCACTAAGCCCGAGGCTGGTGTGCTCACACCCGAGGAGTTCCGCGCCATTGCCGCGGCGGTGGATATCCCCATCGTGGCCATCGGCGGCATCAACGGCGACACGCTGCCGCTTCTGGCCGACCTGAACGTGGACGGCGCCGCCGTGGTGAGCGCCATCTTCGCCGCCGACGATATAACGGCGGCGACCCGCGGGCTTTCCCGTATCATGGATGACGTGCTGCCCCGTTAAGGGTGGGGCCGCCTGCAAACCCTGGCCGGGCCGCGCTGCGGCCGCCATCGAGAAAGGACGATCATGCTGGGAGACGAGAACAACAACGATCTGGTGAACCTGGATACCATCGACCGCGCGAAGTGCGCGCTGCTCGTTATCGATGAGCTGGGCGATCCCACGGGCACGCCTTGGGAGGCGCTGCTGCTGCCCCCGATGCAGCAGACGGCGCGTCTGACCACCGCCGCCCGCGCCGCCGGCATGCCCGTCGTCTTCTCCAACGACGCGCACCTGCCCGGTATCGACCGCGAGCTGGCGCTGTGGGGCAACCACGGCATCGCCGGCACGCCCCAGGCCCAGACCTCGCCGCTTTTGGACCCGCAGCCCACCGACTACGTGGTGGAGAAGCGCCGCTACAGCGGGTTCTTCCAGACGGGGCTTCTGCTGCTTTTGAACGAGCTGGGCGTGGACACGCTCATCTGCTGCGGCATGGATACGAACATCTGCGTGAAGCACACTGTGGCCGACGCCTACTTCAACAACTTCAATATCATCGTCGTGGATGACGCGACGGCAACCTTCCTCGTGGGAAACCAGGAAGAGGGCATCGAATATATGAAGGTGTGCTACGCTGCGAAGATCATCGATACCGATGAGGCCGTAAAGTTCATCGAAGGGTAGGCCCCTATGAAGGCAGTTCTCACCATCGCCGGCTCCGATTCCAGCGGAGGCGCGGGCATTCAGGCCGATATGAAGACCATCTGCTCCCACCAGCTGTTCGCCGAGAGCGTGGTGACGGCCCTGACGGCTCAGAACACCACGGGCGTCTACGGGGTGGAAGAGGTCGAGCCGGCTTTTGTGGCTCAGCAGATCGACGTGGTGTTCGACGACATCCGTCCCGACGCGGTGAAGGTGGGCATGGTGTCATCGCCTGCCATCGTGCGGGCCATTGCCGACGGGCTGCGTCGTCATGAAGCCGCGCACATCGTGGTCGATCCGGTGATGGTGGCCACCTCGGGCTCGGCGCTCATCGCCAGTGAGGCCGTAGACGCGCTGGTGGCGCATCTGTTTCCCCTGGCCGAGGTGGTCACTCCCAATATCCCCGAGGCCGAGGTGCTCGCCGGCATGGCCATCGCTTGCCCCGAGGACGTGCAGCGCGCCGCCGAGCTGATCGCCGAGCGCTGCGTGGCTGCGACGGCCACGGTGCCCGACTTCGCCGACAGCGACGCGCCCGTCCCCGCCATCATGATCAAGGGCGGCCACGGGGTGGGCGAGCCCGATGCAGCCGATGATTACCTGCGCCTGGCCCACGGCGAGCACATTTGGCTGCGCGGGCCGCGCATCGAGACTTGCAACACCCACGGCACGGGCTGCTCCCTTTCCTCGGCCATCGCCTGCAACCTGGCCCAGGGCTTTGCCGTCGATGTGGCCGTGCGCGAGGCCAAGGCCTACGTGGCCGGAGCCCTGGCGGACGGGCTCGATCTGGGGCGCGGCAGCGGTCCTCTGAACCACATGTGGCGCTACGGCCCGGTGCCCTGCTAGGGCTCCGTCTTTCTCCCTGACACGTTTCCTCATCGCCATCGCAAAGTTTTCCAGCTTCTTCATGCGGGGCGGTTCCTTGCGTATCGACGAGATTCGCCTTTCATACTTTACATTGTAAACCAAAGCGGTTATCATCGGCTTTGCATCGATACTTTACGATGTAAAGACCGCTTATCGGTGAAAAGCGGGCATGGAAGACCGTTGCGTAAGGTTCTGTAGTCAAAGGAGGAACTATGGAGGGAACGAGTGTATCTCGTCGCGACTTCTTGCGCGGTGCCGGCGTTGTCGGTGCGGCCGCGGGAGCCCTGGCGCTGGCTGGAACTGCGGGAGCTCCCGCGCCGGCGACAGCTGCGGAGGGGGAGGGGGCGGTGCCGGCCATCGCCCAGCTGGCCAATGAGACAGCCTGGATTCCCGTGCAAAAGGCAGCTTGTCCCGGCCCGCGCGGCCCTATCGCCTTTGTCGCCGACGCCATTCCGGCCGACCAGATCGCAGCGACGGAGGATCACGACATCATCGTGGTGGGAGCTGGCATCGGTGGGCTTATGGCGAGTCTGAAGGCGGCAGACGAGGGCGCCGACGTCGTCTGTATCGAGAAGATGACCTTCGGTCGCGCTTGCTTCGAGGCGTTTGGGGCGGTGAATGCGAAGTGTCAGGAGGGGCTTGACATTCAACCGCAGCTGCTGCTCGACGAGATTTACCGCAGCGCTTATTGGCGCATTCGCCCCGAACCGGTACATGCCTACGTGCGACGTTCCGGCGAGGCGACCGATTTCTGGCAAGCGATGCTGGACAAGGGATCCAACGGGTTTGTCATCAGTCATGTTCAGGAGTTTCCCTCGACATGCGGGATGCCCTGTCTCACCGATCTCATTCCCACCGAACTCGGCTTCGGTAGCAGCCCCTGCCTGCCGCCAGATGCCGGCATACGCCCCGGCTACGCAGGTATGTACGTGTGCATGGAGATGCAGGAAGTGGCAAGCCAGTACGACAATCTCGATATTCGCTTCGAAACACCTGGAGTGCAGCTCATACGGGAGGGGTCGGGGTCGGTGACCGGTGTAATCGCCAGAAGCGCCGACGGCTCTTACGTGCAACTGAACGCCCGCAAAGGGGTCATTCTGGCTACGGGAGGCTACGATGCCAATCCCGCGCTCATGGAGGCCTGGTGTCGTCCCGAGGATTATGCTTCTTCCAGCTGGTGGAATCCCGGTTGGGGTACCACAGGGGATGGCCATCTCATGGGCATCCAGGTGGGAGCCCAGATGGATCCGTGTCCTCAGCCGGTCATGAACTTCCGCTGGGGCAGCCCCGACTCCTTCTACGACTCGCGCGCTTGGGGCGCTATCTCTATCGCCATTCTCGTGAACGGCGACGGCAACCGCTTCGTGCGCGAGGATCTTCCCTTCCAGCCAGTGTCCAACGCGCAGAACGCCCAACCCGATTACGGTGCGAATTGCTGGGCGGTGTTCGATGAAACCATGATGGGTGGAATGGACGACGCCGCCGTTGAAGACTACGCGGGGAGGGGGTGGCTCTTCGAGGGGGCCACTCCCGAGGAACTGGCTGCGGCCTGCGGAATGAACCCCGAGGGGCTGTCGGCCACCATTGGCCGTTACAACGAGTTTTTCAAGAAGGGAATCGACGAGGACTTCGACCGCGATCTGTCTGCCGCAGTGCCGTTCACGGGAAAGCGCTATTTCGCGCTGACCACCAACAGCTGCGTGCTTGCCACCGTAGGCGGCCTTACCATCGACGGGAATGCTCAGGTTCTCGACACGGAAAACAAGCCTATCGGCGGCCTGTACGCCACGGGTAATGTTTCGGGCGGTTTCTTCGCGGGGAATTATCCTCGGCACATTCCCGGAACATCTATCGGACGCGCTGTTACTTTTGGCTATGTGGCTGCCGAGCATGCCATGAAGGGGGAGTAGGGCTATGAAGAAAAATGCGTTGAAGCTGGTTGCGGCGGCCTGTGCCCTCACCGTGGGTGTCGCCCTTTTTGCCTGTGCGCCTCAGCAACCTGCCACCGATGCCGATCAGGCTGCCGGCGGCACAGCCGAGGAACAGGTAGATGCTACGGCTGAAGCGGGCCAGTATCAATCCGACGAACAGTGCCTGTCTTGCCATGGCGGTTCTTACGAGGCCCTTGCCGAGACAACGGCGGACTACGGTCTCTCCAATCCGCATAACTCCATTCACGGTGGTTACAATTCCTGCGTGAACTGCCACGCCCGAGATAAGGAGGTGACTGACAACCAGTGCGATAATTGCCACGCTTGGCCGCACAACCCCACGAACGGGCCTGGAGCCTCCCTATAGTCGGTCGAGTACTCTGTATTTCGAATGTCGATGGGACGGCGCATCCAACGAGATTGCGCCGTCCACCTATACTAGCCTGTGCAAGACACGGTCGATAGCAAAAGGAGGGCGGGTTCGTGACGCAAAGGTCGGCGCAGGAAGGTCGCCCTGCCCTTTCCCGCGACGCCATTGTCGAGACGGCGACCGCGCTTATCGAGAAAGATGGCCTGGCAGCCTTCACCATGCGATCGCTTGGGCGGGAGCTGGGCGTATCGGCCATGGCGGTCTATGGCTATTTCGAATCGCGGAGCGATGTTCTCACCGCAGTGCTGGAACGCTTCATGACCACGATGGACACCGATCCTGTGCCCGGGGAGTATTGGGACGACACGCTTCGACGCATCATGACCTCGATCTACACTGAGGAGCTCGCCCATCCCGAGCTTGCCTCTATTGAGGTTGCGCCCGGCACAGGCAACGAGGGCCTTGCTCGCCACACCGAGAGAATCGTCGCGCTGCACTTGGATCAGGGCATGCCCGTGCCGGTGCTGAAGCGCGCTTGGGCCATGGTGGATGCTTTCTTGGCAGGTTTCACCGACAATGCAATTAAGGAGCGGGCGATTGCCAATCTTCCCGGGGGAGCGCATGCGCCATCGCTCGATCACCGTTCGGCCCTTTGGGAAGAAATCGTCATGGATGCTCACTCTGACGAAGCGTTTGCCTGCGGAATCGAAATTATCATTGAGGGTATTCGGGCGTTGGCGGCTCCAGATCCCTGTGATTGGCGAACGCCTCGATAACATCGGTGCCGAGCGTCGCCAAGTTTCGCTGCCGTTGCCCGCAGATTCCGAAAAACCTGAAATTGGGTCTTGACGGACAGCTTCTTCATCTATAATATACTCACTTGCGCTTACCGCTTTAGCGGTTCGTGCGAAGAATTGTCGTTGGGGTGTCGTCTAATGGCAGGACAGCGGTTTCTGGTGCCGTATGTGAGGGTTCGACTCCTTCCACCCCAGCCATTTTCATCGCGCGAAGCACTATGTGGCTCCGTCGTCTAGCGGTTTAGGACGCCGCCCTCTCAAGGCGGAGGTCGCCGGTTCGAATCCGGTCGGAGCTACCAGGGAAATCGGGCCGGGAGGTGTTTATCCCTCCCGGCTTTATGAAGCGCGCTATGTGGCTCCGTCGTCTAGCGGTTTAGGACGCCGCCCTCTCAAGGCGGAGGTCGCCGGTTCGAATCCGGTCGGAGCTACCAGGGAAATCGGGCCGGGAGGTGTTTATCCCTCCCGGCTTTATGAAGCGCGCTATGTGGCTCCGTCGTCTAGCGGTTTAGGACGCCGCCCTCTCAAGGCGGAGGTCGCCGGTTCGAATCCGGTCGGAGCTACCAGAACTTTCAGGGCCGCCCTCGGGCGGCCCTTTTCGTTGCCCGTTTCGGGAACGGAGGGGGCTAGGCGCCCCGCTGCTCGCGGGCGAAGGCCAGCAGGGCCGCTCGCTCGTTGGGCAGCGTACCGTCGATGACGGCGTCGAGACAGGCCTGCAGGATGCGGCCCACCTCCGGGCCCGCTTCCACGCCCAGGGCCATGACGTCGTCGCCTCCGATGGCGAGCTGCTTCACCGTGAAGGCGTCGCCGGCGGCCAGCACCTCGTGGAGCAGCTCGCGCAGCCGTTCGGCCCCCTCGGCCCGCGGGGCGCAGAAGGGGGCCTGGGACAGGGCGTCGGCCCGCTTGATGTCGCACAGCGCCTCGAAGAGATCGGCGCGGCCGCCCAGGCGCGCCAGGGCTCGCCGCACGGCCCGGGGTGTGGGGGCCACCTCATCGTCGTGGCGGTGCACCAAGGGCGGCACGTCGCGGCGCAGCCAGGCGGGGAAGGGCAGGCGGTGCATGATGCCCTCGGCCAGGTTGGCGCTGATCCACGGGTGGCCGTAGAAATGTTCCACGGACCGACCGTCGCGCTCCTCGAAGAAGGCTGCGGCTGGTTTTCCCATGTCGTGGAAGAGCGCGACCCAGCGGCCGAGGGGCGTGGGCGGCGTATGCTGCAGCACGAAAGCCGTGTGCTCGAGCACATCATATATATGGTAAGGCGTCACCTGGGGGCAGCCCTTCATGGCTACCAGCTCCGGCAGCACGAAGGCCAGCACATCCACGGTGGCCATGAGCGCGTCGTGGACGTACTCGCCGCAGAAGAAGCGCTCAAGCTCGTGGTAGACGCGCTCGCCCGATACTTTCTGGAGCAGGTACTTCGAGGCGACCATGGCCTCGAAGGTGGCCGGCTCGATGGCACAGCCGAGCTGGGAGGCGAAGCGGCAGCCCCGCAGGATGCGAAGGGCGTCTTCCTCGAAGCGCGTGGCGGGGTCGCCCACGCAGCGCAGAAGCCCCGCCTCCATATCGGCGATGCCCCCGAAGGGGTCGATGATGCCGCGCTCGGGATGGTAGGCCAGGGCGTTTATGGTGAAGTCGCGGCGGCGCAGGTCCTCCTGGATGGTGGCTGCGGGGGTCACCGCGTCGGGGTGGCGACCGTCGCTGTAGGTGCCGTCACAGCGATAGGTGGTGATCTCGAAGGGCTCCCCCTCGCTGATGACCGTCAGCGTGCCGTGGGCCACGCCGGTCTCTACGGTGCTCCAGCCGGCCTCGCGAAAGGCGGCCTGCGTTACGGGCCAGGGAAGGCTGGCCGCTATGTCCACGTCGTGGACGGGGCGCCCCAACAGGGCGTCGCGCACGCAGCCGCCCACGCACCAGGCCTCGCCTCCGGCTGCCTCGATAATGGCAAGGGCCTCGCGGGCCCTGGTCGGCAGCGGCAGGGAAGTCTCGGCCCGGGTGCGGGGAGAGGCATCCCGCACAGGCGCCGCTTCGTCGGAAAGGGCGAAGGGGCGAGCGCTCATATTCGGGTTTCTGTGGACCTGCGCCATAAAGCATCCTTACTGGGAGTCGTTGTTTTGGCCCAGTATACTGGTATTCCTTGCCTTCGAGGGGCGCAGGTGCCCGCGCAAGGGAAAATTTTTCGAGAAATTAAAAATCACCCCTTGCGCAAAATCCCAGAGACGGTAATATATGCAAGCTGTCTTTTTCGGAGATGCAAAAGACAGCCTCGGCGAAGGGCTCCGCGCCCGTCAAGCGAGAAAGCGAAGTTGTCAAGACTTTGTGAACGAGTTGACAGACACCGAGAGGTAACGTAAAGTATCTCCTTGCGCCGCTCGCGAGAGACGGCGGCGGCCGGAAGGACCGCGGAACCTTGACAACCGGATACTGAGGATGGAAGCCCGAGACGAGCTCTCGGGCGTCAGACGGACATTCGAAGCGACAAGCTTTAACTTTGAACCCCGTCGGGGCCAAGAGCCCCGCGGAGAGTTTTAAACAGAATCGAGACTCACGCGATCTGTCGCGGCCCCCGGGCCGCACTTTGAACGGAGAGTTTGATCCTGGCTCAGGATGAACGCTGGCGGCGTGCCTAACACATGCAAGTCGAACGGTTAAGCCGGCTTCGGCCGGGAATACAGTGGCGAACGGGTGAGTAACA
>NZ_AUGK01000017.1 GCF_000422625.1 Adlercreutzia mucosicola DSM 19490
GCTTACTTCCACATCTCGGGGCGCACGAGGGTGGGATCCTCGACGCGGTTCGGGAAGTAGTCGAGGCACTCGCCCTCGCGGTAGACGTCGGCGGTGGAGCAGTGCAGGCCGCCGCCGAACGGGTAGGCGTCGCGCAGGTCGCAGGGGATGACGTTCATGCCCAGCTTGTCCATCTGCTCCTGCTGGTGCACCTCGGAGGCCTCCACGATGACGGTCTTCGGGTCGAGGACCAGGCAGTTCATGGACAGCCACACGGAGGAGTAGCACAGCGCCGGCGGCTCGGTGTGGGCCGGGTCGGCGGCCTCGACGATCTGCCAGTCGTTGGCCTCGAAGATGGCGCGCTGCGGCTCGGGCAGCGGGCGGTGCGGGTTGTTGATGATCAGGCCGGGGCGCAGCGGCACGAAGGTCGCGTCGATGTGGATCGGGTAGGGGTCGCCCGGGAAGTTCACGGCGTGCACGCGGAACTCGGGGTAGTAGCGCTGGAACCAGTCCATGGCGGCGCGGTTGGTGGTCAGGCCGTGCTGGATGAACAGGTCCTTGCCCATGCGCATCACGTCGGCGGCGTCCCACATGGGCTCCACCTCGGTGGTCACGAAGTCCTTGGCGGCGGTGCGCTCGAGGCGCTCCTCCAGGGTGATCTTCTCGTCGTAGTAGTTGTGCTTGTAGGACTTGTCGGTCAGGCGCGGGCGGGGGGCCTGGGTCCACTTGAAGTCGGGGTCCTGCTCGAAGTACATCTCCATGAGGGGCCAGTAGGCCAGGTACTCGAAGTAGCGGCAGCGGAAGGAGTTGGCGGCGGCCATGATCTCGTTGCCGATGGTCAGCAGGATGTCGCGCGGGGGCATGCAGGTCATCATGGAGTCGTTGCGGAAGTCCGGGGTGCCGATGGCCTGGTTCCACTGCAGCGGGGTCGGGCGGTCGACGACGACGCCGCGGTCCTCGAGGATCTTCACGAGGTTCTCGAGGCACTCGTTGCCGCGCTCGACGGTCTCGAGCGGGCGCAGGCCCCACATGCCGCGCATCTCGGAGTCAACGGGCACCTTCTCGGAGGTGGCGGGCTCCTCCGGCGGGATGACGGAGTTGTCGCAGCGGCCGACGATGACGCGCTTCAGCGGGTCCCAGTCGTTCCAAGAGCTGACGATCTTTGCCATGATTCATTCCTTTCTTGAGTACGCCTTAACCGCACTCGCGACGATGAGGAATAGGAACAATCGATAAAGCCTATGGACAATTGTCATGCTTTATCAATGGGGTCAATATAGCACCGTTTTTGTTCACCTGCAAGAAAAACTTTCCCTGTTTAGAAGATATTTTTTTGTTGACCTATTGCGCATGTGTACAATAAGAAAAAGCGCGCTTTCCACCATCGCGGAAAGCGCGCTTTTTTCGCCATATGGCGGACCCGAAAAAGGCCCGATGGAGCCGCCGAGGGCGTCAGAGGAGGATCAACTGACGCCCCGACAGCGGGTCAACCTAGTCGGCAACGATGACGGTGCCGGTCTCGCCGCGCAGGCCGGCGGCCGCGCACTCCAGCGAGGTGATGAGGGCGCGGCCCTCGGGGAACTTCTCGACGTACTCGATGCAGGCCTCCACCTTCGGCAGCATGGAGCCGGGGGCGAACTGGCCCTGCTCGATGTACTCGCGGGCCTGACTCACGGTCATCTCGGAGATCTCCTCCTGCTCGGGGGTGTTGAAGTTGACGCACACCTTCTCCACCGCGGTGAGGATCACCAGCATGTCGGCGCCCAGCTCGGAGGCCATGAGCGCGCTGGAGCGGTCCTTGTCGATGACGGCCGGGGTGCCCACGTAGCCGCCCTCGGTCTCGAACACCGGCACCCCGCCGCCGCCGGTGGACACGACGATGTAGCCGCCGTCCACCAGGTCCTTGACGGCGTCGAACTCGACGATGCGCTTGGGGATGGGCGAGGCCACCACCTGGCGCCAGCCGCGGCCGGCGTCCTCCTTCACCGTGATGCCCATGGCCTCGGCCTTGGCCTTGGCGGTCTCCTCGTCCATGAACGCGCCGACCGGCTTGGTGGGGTTCTGGAACGCGGGGTCGTCGGCGTCGACGACGGTCTGGGTCACGATGCAGGCCGTGGAGCGCGGGATGTCGCGGGACTTCACGTCGTTTAAGATGGCCTGGGACAGCTGGTAGCCGATGTAGCCCTGGCTCATGGCGCCGGCCTCGGGGAAGGGCATGTCCGGGGTCTTGTCGTCGTTGGCCGCCGCGTAGGCGAACGCGTTGTTGATCATGCCGACCTGGGGGCCGTTGCCGTGGGACACGACGACGTTGGTGCCCTCCTCGATCATGTCGACGATGTGCTTGGCGGTGTTCTGCACGAGCTCCAGCTGCTCCTGGGGGGTGTTGCCCAGGGCGTTGCCGCCCAGAGCGATAACAACGGTCTTGCCGTCGCCCTTTTCGTAAGCCATTTACTTTACCTCAATCTGTTCGGTGAACCGCCGGCCAGCCTTGGTTGCATGTAAGAGCGGCGAGACGGTTGCAGGTAACATGGAACATGCAACGGATTCGATTCTACGGTTTTCGCCCGTGACGGGCCTTTTCGTCGCGCTTCCGTTGGCAAATAGTAAAGGGAGGGAGCGGGCGCGCTGCCCGCTCCCCGGAGGTGCGATTTAGCCGCACAGGGTGGCGTACATGACCGCCTTGATGGTGTGCATGCGGTTCTCGGCCTCGTCGAAGACCTTGGACTGCTTGGACTCGAACACCACGTCCTCGACCTCCATCTCGGTGACGCCGAAGCGCTCGGCGATGTCGGCACCGATGGTGGTGTTGGTGTCGTGGAAGGCCGGCAGGCAGTGCAGGAAGATGGCCTCGGGGTCAGCCATGGCCATGACCTCCTTGGTCACGCGGAACTTCTCGAGGTGCTTGATGCGCTCGGCCCACACCTCGTCGGGCTCGCCCATGGACACCCACACGTCGGTGTAGATGACATGAGCGCCGGTGCAAGCCTCGGCCACGTCGTCGGTGCACTTCACGGTGCAGCCGTTCTCAGCGGCGATGGCGGTGCAGGTCTCGACGAGCTCGGCGTCGGGCATGTTCTCCTTCGGGCCGCAGGCCACGAAGTTCATGCCGAGCTTGGAGCAGACGACCATCAGCGAGCGGGCCACGTTGTTGGCGGCGTCGCCCATGAACACCAGGGTCTTGCCCTTGATGTCGTAGTTGAAGTTCTCCTGCACGGTGAGGATGTCGGCGAGCATCTGAGTGGGATGCCACTCGGTGGTCAGGCCGTTCCACACCGGCACGCCAGCGTTGGCAGCCAGGTCCTCAACGTCGGTCTGGGCGAAGCCGCGGAACTCGATGCCGTCGTAGAAGCGGCCGAGCACGCGGGCGGTGTCCTCGATGGACTCCTTCTTGCCCATCTGGGAGGAGCCGGGATCCAGGTAGGTCACGCCCATGCCGAGGTCCATGGCGCCGACCTCGAAGGCGCAGCGGGTGCGCGTGGAGGTCTTCTGGAACAGAAGCACGATGTTCTTGCCCTCCAGGTAGCGGTGCGGGGTGCCCGTGCGCTTGAGGTCCTTGAAGTTCTTCGAGAGCTTGAGCAGGTAGTCGATCTCCTCGGTGGAGAAGTCCAGGAGGCGCAGGAACGGGCGGCCGCTGAGGTTTACAGGCATGTTGCTTCCTTTCACTAGAAAGTGTTTTATATCGCGCAGGCCTCCTGGGGTTCAGAGAGGCCCGCGCGTCTTTTTCGGCCCAGCGCTGGCTGGCTAGACTGGGCCGGAAAAGCCGTTACAGGATGCGTCCGAGGGACGCGGGTGCGCCGGACGCGAACGTCGGCGCGGGGTGCGCGGTTGCGCGTGAGACCTACAGGGCCTCGCGCCAGGCCGGCATGGACATGCAGCGCGGGCCGCCGCGGCCGCGGGAGAGCTCGGCAGAGGGCATCTCCAGGCAGTTGATGCCGTTCTTGTACAGCACGTCGTTGGTGACGTTGTTGCGCTGGTACACCACCACGGTGCCGGGGCGGACGCACAGCGTGTTGCTCCCGTCGTTCCACTGCTCGCGCTCCGCGGCGATGCGGTCGCCGCCGCCGCAGGGGATCAGCTGCACGGGCTGGCCGACGTACTCGGTCAGGATGGACTCCAGGTCCTCGTCGCGCTCGCGGATCCTGGTGCCGCCGTTGCCGTCGGGGGTGATCTCGAAGACGGTCAAAGGTCCCATGATGCCGGGGTGGATGGTGAACTTGTCGTAGTCGATCTGGGTGAACACCGTGTCCAGGTGCATCATGGCGCGGTTGTTCGGGATGTTAAACGCCAGGATGGTGTCGATGGAGGAAGTCTCGTCGTTGAACACGTTGTGAGCGATGGCGTCGATGGCGTCGGGCTCGGTGCGCTGGGAGATGCCGATGGCCAGCACGTGGTCGTTGATGTTCAGCACGTCGCCGCCCTCGATGTGGAAGGTGTCGTTGCGATCGTAGTAGGTCGGGGTGCCGGCGAAGTCCGGATGATAACGGAAGATGTAGTCGCCGTAGATGGTCTCGCGGTTGCGAGTGTGGGCGTACATGCGGTTGATGGACACGCCGTTGCCGATCATCGCGAAGGGGTCGCGGGTGAAGTACAGGTTCGGCATGGGGGCGCACACCAGCTTGCAGCGATCGGACACCATGTCCACCAAAAGATGGGTGTCAGAACCGGGCAGCTCCTGGAGGTTGATGCCCGCCATGGTCTTCATGACCATATCCTTGGTGCCGGCGTACTCGGCGTTGATGTAGTCCTTGATGATGTTCTTGTAGATGTCGGTGCGAATGCCGGCTTCGAAGATCCACTGATCGAGGAACTGGTCGCGCAGCTCGGGGTTGCCATCGATGACCTGGGTCATGAGGTCCTCGAGGTAGACCACTTCCACACCCTCGCCACGCAGGATGTCGGCGAACGCGTCGTGCTCGGCCTGGGCGACCTCCAGGAACGGGATGTCGTCGAACAGCAGCTCTTCCAGCGTGTTCGGGGTAAGGTTCAACAGCTCATCGCCAGGACGGTGAAGAATGACCTTCTTCAGGTTGCCGATCTCGCTCTTGACGTTTACTCCTTGCATAAAGCTCTCCAATCCGGCGCGTGTGCCGCGCCAACACTGCTGAGAAGTCGCAGCCCCTTCAGCTGCAACCCACCGCATTCGGTGCGATGCCCACAATGCCGCAGAAACACCCCGAAGCGGAAGGGCTAAAGAAGGCCTAGCCGTAGGTATAACTGATGATTATGCCTCGTGCTAACCGCCTACACCCTTCGTAAACGCTGGGCGAAACGCGCCGTTGTCCTCGGGTTTCTTGGATCGCAGCGAAAACCCGGTGGGCAACACCCCTGCAACCGACGTCACGATTTTTCTCGGCTGGGGAACATCATCGCAACCGTTCGATTTGTCGATGGTCTCAAAATATCATCATTTTTGTTCACTTGCAATAAAAATATTCCTATAGCTTCGCCTTCTTTTCAAATTTTCTTCTAGGAAGGCACTCATATTGACCGACGGACGTTTTCGGCGTGAATGGAGGCAACCGGGATGACCTCTTTATATAATACCTGTTCAAAGCTTTAGTCTATCAAAATTACGGACTATGACCGCCCCTTGTTGACTGGATGAGCACTGATATCAACAATAGAGCTGCCGCCCTTGTATGGGCTGGTCGGATGCCCTTTTCGCCAGTGGGTTGAGAAAAATATCTAGTGCAGGTGAACAATTTTTCTGAAGGGCGTATACTCCGAGAGGCACATCCCGTCGATCAAGGAGCGCTCCATGGATTCTCCCCTTTCCGCTGCCGATCTTCTGCTGACATCCCAGGCGGTCTTCACTGGCCTGGACGAGGAGCCGGTTGCGGCTACCGTGGCGGTCACAGGCGATCGCATTATTTGGGTGGGACCAACCGATCAGGTGCCCCCCGAGCTGCGCGGGCCCGCCACGGTGGAACGGAGTCTCGGCGATGCCCTGCTCATGCCGGGCTTTCACGACGCCCATCTGCACTTCTTCCATTCCGCCCTGTATCTGTCGCCCTTGGCCGAGCGCTTCTGCGGCGAGAACGAGGCCGACGCCGTGGCGCGGCTGGCGCCCCTGGCGGTCCGGCGGCCCGCGGGCTCGTGGCTGCTCACCCAGGGTTGGCGCGATTACCTGTGGAATCCGGCGGGTATGCCGAGCCGCGCCTCGCTGGATGCGGTCTATCCCGACCGACCCGTGGCCATGTATTCCGGCGACGCCCACACCCTGTGGCTGAACTCCTGCGCCCTGGAGCGCCTGGGCATCACGGAGGAGAGCGAGCCGCCGGCGGGCGGTTCCTACGACCGCGACGAAGAGGGACGCCTCACGGGCATCGTGCGCGAGGCGGCGGCCATGGCGCTGATGCCCCGCATCGTGGACGAGTTCTCGCGCGAGGAGCTGCTGGACGCCTACCGATCGTTCGCGGCCTACTGCAACGAGCACGGCATCACCGGGGTGTGCGACGTGTCGCTCATGGCCATGCCCGGGCTCGATTTCGTGCGGGACGACCTGTTCGCGGCCTTGGAGGAAGCCGACGAGCTGACCCTGCGCGTGTCGATGTTCCCCACCCTGTTGGAAGATCGGGGGCGCCTGGCCGCGCTGCAGGCGGCCCACACCGGACCGCTGCTGAGCGCCCGGGGATTCAAGCAGTTCTTCGACGGCGTGTCGAGCCAGCACACGGCCTGGGTGCACGACCCCTACAGCAACGCCCGCTTCGAGGGCGACTGCGGGCGGCCCACGGTGGGTGCCGCAGCGATGGAGGCCCTCGTGGCGCCCGCGGCGGCCGAAGGCTCGGCGGTGCGCATCCACGCCATCGGCGACGAGGCCATTCACCAGTGCCTCGACATCTTCGAGCGGCATCCGGTGGCGCAGGCCGAGGAGGCGGGGGCGCTGGCCAAGGCCTCGCTGGCCCCGACCCCCACGGGCCCCGCCGAGGCCAGCGCGCAAGCGGAGGCACTCGCGCGCCGCCACACCATCGAGCACTTGGAGAACTTCCAGCCCGACGACATCGCGCGCCTGGCAGCCGCGGGCATCGTGGCCAGCGTGCAGCCGCGCCACATCACGCTGGATCCGGGCGGCCCCGAGCGCGACCTGGGCCCCGAGCGCGTTCCTTATATGTGGCCCTTCCGCACCCTGCTGGATTCCGGCGCCGTACTGGCCTTCGGCACTGACTCGCCCGTGACCGACATCGACCCCATTCCGGCCGTGTACACCGCCGCCACGCGCCGCGACGCCGACAGCCGCCAGCCCGAGGGCGGCTGGCTGCCCGCTGAGCGCATCACACTGGCCGAGGCTCTGCGCGCCTATACGGCCGGCAGTGCCATCGCCGCCCAGCGCGAAGGCGAGGTGGGCCTTTTGGCCCCCGGCATGTTCGCCGACATGACCGTGCTGGCCCCCAACCCCTTCACCCTGGACGCCGAGGATATCCAGCAGACTCAGGTGCAGGCCACCTACGTGGGCGGCCGCACGGTGTACGAGCGGCAAAGCCGGTAGAGGCTGCGAAACGAGCGGGGCTCCGCATCCTGCGTCCCGTGGAGACGCGGGGCGCGGGGCTCCGCGAACAGCCGATTTACGGGAGCCCAACGACGGGCTCGGCAAAGGCGTGTCGGAGGCCGCTCCCCTAGCCTTCCAGCGTCTTGGCCATCTGCCAGAGGGCCTCCAACTCGTCCATCGTCATATCTTCCACGCGACGGCCCTGACCGGCCGCGGCCCCCTCCATGAAGGCCCAGCGCGTGCGGAACTTCATGCAGGTGGCGCGCAGGGACTCCTCGGCCTGAACGCCCATCTTGCGAGCCACGTTCACCAGGGAAAACAGCACATCGCCCATTTCCAGCTCCACGGCAGCCAGGGCAGCGGAGTCGGCCGAGCCATCCACCTTGCCGTTGCTCGACTTGGGCGCCGCGGCGTAGGCGGCGCGCAGCTCGGCGATCTCCTCTTCCACTTTGGCCCATACGTCGTCCACCGTATCCCACTCGAAGCCCGCCGAGGCAGCCTTCCGCGAGATCTTCTGGGCCTGCTTCAGCGCGGGGAAGCTGCGTGGCACGCCATCGAGCAGGCCGGCCGGCGCCGCGGCGGCGCTGTCAGCCGCCTCTTTCTCGGCCATCTTCACCTGGTCCCATACATCGAGCACCTCGTTGGCGTCCCCCGCGGCGGCATCGCCGAACACGTGAGGATGGCGGCGGACGATCTTCTCGTTCACCGTGCGGCACACATCATTAATAGTGAACTCGCCCGCATCGGCGGCGATCTGCGACTGCAGCACCACCTGCAACAGCACGTCGCCCAGCTCCTCCTGCATGTGGGGCACGTCGCGCGCCTCGATGGCATCCACGGCCTCGTAGGCCTCTTCCACCATGTTGCCGGAAATGCTCTGATGGGTCTGCTCTTTGTCCCAAGGGCAACCGTCGGGGGCGCGCAGGGCCTCGATGGTGGCGACGAACTCATCGAACGCCGGATGGGGCCGCACCTGCACGTCGGCTACTAATGTCTCTGCCATAGACTTCGCTTCCTTCCTCGGAGGTTTTCTCGGCATTATAACGCCCCCGTGCCAGGCCGCCGTCGCCCCGTCGCGATTTTCGGACCTGCTCGTATCAGGTCTTGCAACGCATGTGAACGATCATTTTCACCATTAAATCCCCATTTAGAGGGTAGAAAAGTGGGTTATTTCGACAAATCATGGCCCAATCGGCGGAAATGGGGTGTACAAGTGCATCATTTCTATTATTATCGTCTCTGCTAAAAGCGAGGAACGCTGGCATCTGGTCCCAACGATGCCAGCGTTCCTCGAGTGAATGCCCTGGTAACAGGGCGCCGAGAAGAAAGAGAAGTGATATGCCCGCACCTACCATGACCCCCGAGCAGCGCGCCGCAGCCCTCGAGAAGGCCCGCATCGTCCGCGCCGAGCGCTCCGAGCTCACTCAGAAGCTGTCCATGGGCCTGCTCACCCCCGCCGAGGTCCTCGACCAGACCGAGAACCCGGTGATCGGCCGCATGAAGGTGAAGGCCTTCGTGAACGCCCTGCCCGGCTACGGCAAGGTGAAGACCGAGAAGCTCATGGAGGAGCTGGGCATTCCGGCCGAGCGCCGTCTGCAGGGTCTGGGCTCCAACCAGATGCAGGCTCTGAAGGACGCCCTGGCTTAGGTCATCGTCCTTTGAGCACTTCCAAGCGCCAGCCTTTATAATGGGCTGGCGCTTTTTTTGTTCTGGCCCATCGAGAATCTGGCTTGGAATGAACGGTTTGGGGTACGAAAGCCCCCCTTTCGCGGCCATTCCCCATCCGCAGCCAGGGGAAACACGGGGAACATGTCGCGCCACGCAGCATATTTTTCCCTCAATTTCCCCCAAACCGTCCATTCCAAGCCCATTTTCCGGTTTCACCCCGAAAGGACGCCCATGACGCTCGTATATCTTGACTCGCTGAGCGATCCGCGGCTGGACGCCTACGCGCGGCTGACCGAGGCGCAGCTGCGCAGCAAGCTGGAGCCCGAGCGCGCCGTGTTCATCGCGGAATCGGAAAAGGTCATCGAGCGCGCCTTCGCCGGCGGCATGGAGCCGCTATCGCTGCTGATGGAAGAGAAATGGCTGGATGCGATGGCGCCGCTCATCGCATCCATGGAAGCGCGGGCTCGCCAGCGGCTCGGTGCACCGGAGCTGCCCGTGTTCGTGGCGCCCCACGACGAGCTGGCGCGGCTGACCGGCTTCGAGCTGACCCGCGGCGCCCTGGGAGCCTTCCGCCGGCCCACCCTGCCGAGCCTGGCCGACACCCTGCGCGATGCGCGCCTCGTGGCGGTGCTGGAAGATGTGACCAACCACACCAACGTGGGGGCCATCTTCCGCAGCGCAGCGGCCCTGGGCGTGGACGCCGTACTCGTCAGCCCCGCCTGCTACGACCCGCTGTACCGCCGGGCCGTGCGCGTGTCCATGGGCACCGTGTTCCAAGTGCCGTGGACGCGCATCGGAAATCTGGACGAGCCCAACCGCCCCGGCGAGGGCGCCTGGAGCGCCGAGGGCCTCTCTGCGCTGCATGATTTGGGCTTCACCTGCGCTGCCATGGCCCTGTCCGATGACTCGGTCACTCCTGATGAGCTTGTCACCCTCTTGGCCGAGCGCAAGGCGGCCACAGGCGAGGCTGCAAAACTGGCGCTCTTGTTCGGCACCGAGGGCGACGGGCTGGCGCCAGCTACCATCGCCCGCTGCGACTACACGGTGCGCATCCCCATGGCCCACGGCGTGGACTCGCTGAACGTGGCCGCCTCCAGCGCCGTGGCCTTCTACGCCTTCCGCCATTTGAGCCAGCTGGGGAGGTAGCCCGTGAGCGAGAACCGCCAATCCCGCTGCGTCGCCATCGCCGCCTGGGCGGTGCGGCTCTGCTTCGCCTTTGTGTTCGCGGCGAACGTGCAGTGCGCCCTGGGGTTCGCCCTTATGCCCGAGGCCTACATGGGCGCCTACGAGCTGGCCGGTGCATCGGGGCGCGTCGCCACCCAGGGCATCGGCGTGGCCTTCCTCATGTGGAACTGCACCTATCCGCTCGTTATCTGGCAGCCGTGGCGCCATCGCGTGCTGGCGGTTGTCGTGCTGATCCAGCAGGTGGTAGGACTCGTGGGCGAATCGCTCATCCGCGCCACGCTGCCCGCAGGCCACGATCTGCTCGCCCGTAGCATCGACCTCTTCATCACCTTCGATGCGGTGGGCCTCGTGCTCATGGGCGCGTCCTTCGCCGCGCTGCTCTTTGCCGCGAAATCTTGCAACAAACGCCGATAGATAGACACCTGCCGAACTCTGCCGGCGAAAACATGGGACGCCGGTCAGAGAAATGCCTGGTCGACGTCGCGAGATTGGCCGCCATGCCAGGCGGCATCCCTCTGTCGCTGCGGAAGATGTCTACCTACTGGCGTTTGTTGCGCAAAATTCACCCTTACGGAAACGAAGACGGCCACCCAGCAAGGGCGGCCGTCTCTTCCTTGATCGGAAAGCTGCGAAGAGTCCGCGCGGGCCTTTCCGTTTGCCGCCTTACTTCATGAGGGCGGCGATGGCCTGGGCGAAGGCCAGGGGGTTGTCGGGCATGATGCCCTCAACGATGAGCGCCTGATCGAACAGGAGGCTCGCATAATCGCGCACCTTCCCGTCGTCGCCAGCCTCGTGGGCCGCTTGCAGAGTGGCGAACACGGGGTGCTTCACGTTCACCTCCAGGGCCAGGTGCAGCTCGGGCAGCTCCTCGGCACCGGGCTGGCTCTTGAGCACCTGCACCATGGCCAGCGACACGCCGCCCTCGCTGGTGACCACGGCCGGAGCGTCGGTGAGCCGGGTGGACACCACCACGCGCTCCACCTTGTCGCCCAGCGCCTCGCGCATCGCCTCGAACAGCTCGGCGTTGCTCTCGGTGGCCTCCTCGGCCTCCTTCTTCTCTTCCTCGGTGGTCAGGCCCAAATCGTCGGCGCCCACGTTCTTGATGAAGTAGGGCTGCTTGTTCTCGTCGTCGCCGTCCACCGCGTGCTCGCCGTAGGTGCCCATAGCCATCATGCAGAACTCATCCACATCCTGGTCGCACAAAAGCACGTCGTAGCCCTTGGCCAGCACCGTGGTCACGAGCGGCATCTGCGCTAGGCGCTCGCGCGAATCGCCCGCGGCGTAGAAGATGGCATCGGCACCGGCCGGCGCATCGGCCAGGTACTCATCCAGCGTGATCATCTTCTGCTGCTTGGCGGAATAGAACAGCAGCAGGTCGGCCAGGGCATCCTTCGCCATGCCGTAGCTCTGGTAGATGCCGAACTTCAGCGTGCGGCCGAACTGCTCGAAGAAGCGCTCGTAGGCCTCGCGATCATCGTCGCGCATGTTCGCCAGGTCGGCCTTGATCTTCTTCTCGAGGCGACGGGCGATGGCGCGCAGCTGGCCGTTGTGCTGCAACGTCTCGCGGGAGATGTTCAACGTGAGATCGGAGGAGTCCACCACGCCGCGCACGAAGCCGAAGTAGTCGGGCAGCAGCTCCTCGCACTTGTCCATGATGAGCACGTTGGCCGAGTACAGGGCCAGGCCGCGCTGGTAGTCCTTCGAGTACATGTCCCAGGGCGCACGGCTCGGCACGAACAGGAGGGCATCGTAGTTCAGCGAGCCCTCGGCATGCACCGAGATCGTGCGGGCCGGGTCCTCGAAGTCGTGGAAGTCGGTCTTGTAGAACTCGTTGTACTCCTCCTGGCTCACCTCCGACTTGCGGCGCTTCCAAATGGGAATCATGGAGTTGATGGTCTCGATCTCGGTGTAGGTCTCCCACTGGGGCGCAGCGGGCGCCTCGGCGTCGTCGCCCTTGGCGGCCTCGGGCGCCTCCACCTTGCGCGTGCGGGTGACCTCCATCTTGATGGGATAGCGCACGTAGTTGCTGTAGCGCTTGATGAGCGAGGTCAGGCCATGTTCGGTGGCGAAGGTGCCGAAGGACTCCTCATCGGTGTCGTCCTTCAGGTACACGATGACGTCGGTCCCGTGCTCGGAGCGCTCGGCGATGACCATGTCGTAGCCCTCCACGCCATCGGATTCCCAGGCCCAGGCCTCATCCGAGCCCACAGCGCGGGAGATGACGCGCACCTTCTTGCCCACCATGAAGGCGGAATAGAAGCCCACGCCGAACTGGCCGATGATGTCCACGTCAGTGAGATCGGCAAGGCCCTTGGGCTCGCCTTCGGCCTCGCCCTCGGTTACGGCCTCGGCGGCCTCCTCGGCACGGGCGGCCTTGAACTCGTAAGAGTCGGAATGGGCGATGGTGCCCAGGTTCTTGTCCATCTCGTCTTTGGTCATGCCGATGCCGTTGTCGGACACCGTTACCGTGCGCGCCTCGGCATCGAAGGCCACGGAGATGGCCAGGTCATCGCGGCCCACGGCCACGTCCGGATCGGTCAGGCTGCGGAAGTACAGCTTGTCCACGGCATCTGAGGCGTTGGAGATGAGCTCGCGCAGGAAGATCTCGCGATTGGTGTAGATGGAGTTGATCATGAGGTCGAGCAGTTTCTTGCTCTCGGTCTTGAACTTGCGCATCGGGCATTCCTTCTTTCATACGGTCGGAAGACACTTAACCGCCCGAGTGTAGACCGTCCGCAGGTGAGGTCTCGCGGGTCCCTTGAGCTGAAAGGCAACGGTTGACCTGCGACGATAAGGACGTTAGCAGTCTTCCCTTTTGAGTGCTAATAGCACATTGTACGCAGAAGGAAACCTAAGTCAACCCCTATCAAGTTTTGTTCACAGAGAAGGGAGCGCCACCTGCACCGCTGCCTCATCCCGCATACGGAGGTAGGCGAGCATATCGGCGGCATCGAACACACCGGCCGGAGCCTTCCCGCGCATCTGCCTGGGAGAGACCGCCCTTCTCCTCTCGCACAAGGCGCTTGACTTCGCTGCAAATGATATAGAAGGCATCCTTCGCTGACGCGGACGCATAGGCGCTTTTCATGTTCGCAGTCTCGGTAAAATCCATGAGGGCCTTCGACATACCGGACCCCGCCGGCGCATCTTCCAGGAGCTGGCGCATCTCCCTCAGCTTGCGCGGGTTGCGGCGATTCCGCGCCGCGCAGGCCCACACCGCCCGAGCCGCCTGAGACGGCGTCCATCCGATGCCCTCGAACGCCTCGTTGCCCGCGATGCGAATACCGTCGTCAATCCGCATGTTCATCTGACCAGTCGTCATGGCAACCTCCTCAAAAGCTGTTTCAAGGAAGTACATCATGATCTCCAATTGCTATACATTCATAACGCCATCCACCAGAAGGGCCATCACCCATGGCTGGCGATGGCCCTTCAAAATGCCCGTTCAAGCACTCTAATCGAGGCGCACAACCTCGCGGGCGACCCTACTTCTCCAAGGCGTCGATGGCCTCTACGAGCGAGCGCATGATGTTGCGGCGCGACAGGGTGCCGACGAGCTTGCCATCCCGCACCACGGGCACCTTCTTGATGCGCTTGGCGGCGAACAGGGCGCACACCTCGTCGATGGGCGTGTCGGCCCCCACGGCAACGACGCGGCGGGTGGCCACGGCCATGACGTTCAAGGCCAAAAGCTCGCGCAGGCGCGTAGCGGCATCCTCGTCGTCCACGTAGCGGTAGCCGTTCAGCAGGGTGGAGTCCAAAAGCGAGATCTCGGTCTTGCCCAAGTAACTGGCCACGTCGCCGTCGGACACAAAGCCCACAAGCGCCCCCTCCCCGTCCACCACGGGCAGGCCGCTCGTCTGGTTCTCGTCCATAAGACGAATGACCTCCTCCATGGTAGCGGAATCCAGCGCGCAGACCGGCTGGCGGTTCATCACATCGGAAGCCACGTAGATGCGCTCTGGATCGATGGCCTCGTCGCGCGAGGCATCCACGGTCACGCCGTCGAAGCCGGCCGCGTAGTCCACGGGCTCGGGGCCGCCCTGGGCCGACGTCACCACCGCTGTGGCGCCCTTGCGGCCGTCGCGCACGAAGAACAGGATGACGAGAGCCGCCACGCACATCAGGACGAAGGTGGTCATGAAGGCCATGTGATCGCCCAAGTAGGCCTGCTCAAGCGGCGCGGCCTCGGGCGCCACCGCCGGCGCCAAGGCCGAGATGGATACGAGTACAGCCGTACCGAGGGAAGCCGCCACCTGGTTCAATGTGTTCGATACGCCCTGGGCGTGCTGGATGACGCTGTTGGGCAGCGAATTCACGCCCCAGGTGTTCAGCGGCGTCATGGTGAACTGCAGGCCCACCACGAGCACCGTGTAGGTAAGCGTCAGGGTAATGAACCCGCTGTCGATACCCAGGCGCGCCAGACCCGAGGCGCCCAACACCGCCACGATCACGCCGGGAATGACCACGCGGCGCACACCGAAGCGGTCGAACAGGCGACCCGACACGAGGCCCATGAAGGCGCCGATGAGCGCTCCGGGCAGCATGGCCACGCCCGACATGGTGGCCGAGAATCCCAGCACGCCCTGGATGTAGAGCGGCGTGATGACACCCGTGCCCATGAGCGCCGCCTGCACGATAACGATGATAATGACCGAGGTGGCGTACTTGCGCGTGCGCAAAATGCCCACCTGCAGCATGGGCTCGGGCAGCCTCAGCTGACGGCGCACGTACAGCAGGCACAGCGCCAAACCCGCCACCATGAGCGCCACGGTGACAATCATGTTATCGGAGGAAGCAAAGGTGGAAAGCCCGTAGAGCAGGCACACGAGGCCAGCCGTAGATAGCACTACCGACAGCCTGTCGAAGGGAGCGCGAGCGAAATCGCCGTAGTTCTTCAGCACTGCCACGGCCAGCACGATAACCACGACCGACAGCGCGGTCACAATGGCGAACAGGGCGCGCCAACCCACCGAGTCCACCAGCAGGCCGGCCACCGAGGGGCCCACAGCCGGAGCGAAGCCGATGATGAGGCCGATGACGCCCATGGCCGTGCCGCGCTTCTCGCGGGGGAACACAAGCAGGATCACCGTGAACACCATGGGCATCGACATGCCCGTGCACGCAGCCTGCAACACGCGGCCGAGCAGAAGCACCCAGAAGTTCGGCGCGATAGCGGCGGCCAGACTGCCAGCCGTGAACAGCGCGAACGCCGAGATGAACAGCTGGCGCGTGCTGAACCGCCCGATCAAGTAGGCCGACAGCGGAATGACGACTGCCTCCACGAGCGAGTAGCCGCTCGTCAGCCACTGCACCGTGGTGGCGTCCACCTGCAAGTCGGCCATAATGGCCGGCAGTGCCGGCGACAGCAGCGTCTGGTTCAGCACCGCCAGCAGCACGCCTACCAGCAGCACACCCACCATGACCATTTCTTTTCTTCCAACGCCCAATGCCATACGCGTCTACCTCTTTCTCAGAACTCTCGCGGTCAGAAAAGCGAATGTTCCGATGCTACAGGTTTTGATTGGCAAATGTAATAGCTGCAATCGGCCAGCGGCCGAATTCCCCACCGTTCTACTCCGCCGCCCTGCGGGGAAGGAAGGAGAGGCGGCCCACCGCGGCGGCGGGCGGGCTGAAGCTCGCCCCTACGGGACTTGCCCGACCCGCGGCCTGTTCGCAAACGCGCCCCTCTGTGGGGGCGGCCTTCAGGCGGCCCACCGCCCTACGCATCCAGCTGGTGCAGCATGTCCAGCAATTCCTGGCGCTTGTGGATATCAAGCTTCGTGTAAATATGCTTGGCGTGGGTGCGCACGGTGTTCTCGCTGATGACGAGGCGCTCGGCGATGGCGGCCATGGAATTACCGCGAGCGATCAGCTCCATCACCTCGGTCTCGCGCAGGGAAAGGCCGTGGGATTGCTGCAGAAGCAGGCACTGCTTCGAGATGCGGTCGCGAATGGCCCCGGCGTCTTCCGAGGCCGACGGGCGGTTGCGGCGGCGCTTGGGCGGTGCCGGCACCGTCGCCGTATCCCCCGCCCCGCGCACCTGGGGCGCCAGCGCCGTGAACTCGATGGGGTTGGCCGTCACCGTGCCCCGCGCCGCCACGGCCCTAAACAGCGTGCCCGTGGCCACCAGCAGGGTGAGCCCCAGCACGTAGCTGGATACCATGGAGATGAGGAACAGCCACTGCGACCCGGCCGGCGCCACCAACCCGCTCGACCACCCCAGCAGAAAGCCCCCGCTCTGCATGATGTAGGCCACGCCGCCGAAGAAGCCGTAGATGAACACCGGGTTGATGCCGCGGTCGCGGGAGATCTGAGCGCACTGCATCATCATGAGCATCTGCACCAGCGAGAACACCATATAGGTAAAGGCAGCGAACAGGTTCAGGTACACCGGCCCCTGAAACGGCAGCAGCAGAAACCCCGTGATCATCACCGGATAGACCACGCGAAACACCGAGGTCAGCCCGAAGCGGAAGCTGATGCGGTACCACAGCACCAGCAGCACCGCCGCCGACAGAAGAGCCCCGATCATGGAGGCCCCGTTCACCACGGCGCTGATCTCCTCGTGCAGCAGCGCGACCCCGCGGATGACCCCGCCGGCGAAGGCGAGCGAGCCCACGCACAGGGCGCTGCGCCAGTAGTCGGCCACCGCCTGGCGGTACACCCGGGGATGCTGGCGCGGCACGTCCTCGAACATGGGCTGGTCGAAGCGCATCTCGCGCACCGACAGTGCCACGCACAGGCCGCACAGGGGCACGAACACCAGCGGCACCAGAAACGCCGTCAGCGCGATGGGCACCAGGTACAGCGCGAAGTAGATGAAGGGCGCGATGGCGGTGCCCACAATAAGGCGGAAGTTGCCCGCCCGCGGCGGCAACGAGGCGAAGTAGCGCTGCCACAGCATGAACATGCCCGCGCACCCGATGCCCAAAAGCACCCCGCCGGCCGCCACCAGCACCAGAGCCGCCGGTGCCACGTACATGGCGGCGATAAGGCAGGCCGATCCCAAAAACAGCAGAATGGCCGACAGCGACACCATCATGCGGCGCGCCCCATGGGGAAAGTAGTACGACCCCCACATGCTGGCGACGAACGCGCCGCCCAGCGCCACGGCCTGAGCCAGAAAGAAAGTCAGCGTCACTTCGATGGTCTGGAACTCCAGGGGCAAAAACGGGAAGATGCCGCCCCACACCGAGGTGGCATTCACCGTGAGAAAGCACGCGTACCCCCAGCTGGATGCGTGCCCTATGCCCTCCCTGTGCGCCATGGGCCCCATCTTCCTCTCGTCGCGACCGCGGCCCATGGTAGCATAGGGGCGAGCCCGTACAGACCGCAGCGGGGGAATGCGATCTGCGCCAATCGAATGCGACCTGGGGTTTCTTCCTTAAATCACACGACGAGTGTGATTTGCCACCCTGCCCTTTCGGGTACTTTTGAAAGCGGCGAGAGGAACGAAACCCGAGAAGAGGAGGGACCTATGACCGAATCCAAAGCCACCGTGTCGCGCCGCACGTTCGTGACCGGATCGCTGGCGGGCCTGGCCGTCGCATCCGCCACCGGAGCCCTGTACGGCTGCACGCCGGCCGCCGACGACGACTTGGCCGCCACCGGCGAGGGCGCCGAGACCGCCCCCGACACCGTCGCCTGGAGCCAGTGCGTCGTAAACTGCGGCGGCGCCTGCGCCCTGCAGTGGCACATCCGCGACGGCAAGATCGCATACGCCGAGACCGACAACGTGGGCGACCCCAATGGCCTGCAGGCCCGCGCTTGCCTGCGCGGCCGCTCGCTGCGCCGCTGGATCAACAGCCCCGACCGCCTACAGCACCCCATGAAGCGCGTGGGCAAGCGCGGCGAGGGCAAATTCGAACAGATCAGCTGGGACGAGGCCTATCAGATCATTGCCGACAAGCTGAAGAGCGTTATCGACACCTACGGCAACGAGGCTGTCTACATGAACTACGGCAGCGGCGTGAGCAGCAGCACCTCGCGCCTGTTCCCCCGCCTGGCGAACCTTATGGGCGGTTACCTGAAGAGCTACAACGACTACTCCACCAATATGATGTGCGCTGGAATGCCCTTCCTGTACGGCGACGCCTGCTCCCCCTACGACAACGTATCCGCGTCGTCCATCTCCGAGGCACAGAACGCCGACCTCATCATCATGTTCGGCAACAGCCCTGCGGAAACCCGCATGGGTGGCGCCAACATCGCCTGGGACTTCGCTCAGGTGCGCGAAAAGGGCGGCAAGATCTACCACGTGGACTACCGCATGAACGAGACTGCGTCGGGACATCCGGACGAGTGGCTGCCCATCCGCACGGGAACCGACGCGGCCCTCGTGTCCGCCATCGCCCATGAGCTCATCGTGAACAATCAGGTGAACAAGGAGTTCCTCGACACCTATTGCGTCGGCTTCGACGAGGCTACCATGCCCGAATCTGCCCGGGGACAGCATAAGTCATACCAGGACTACATCATGGGCACCGGCTACGACATGGTGGAGAAAACCCCAGAGTGGGCCGCTCCCATCACTCAGATTCCCGCCGCCCGCATCCGCGAACTGGCCAGCGAGATCGCCAACGCCAAGGCGCTGTTCGTGGCCCAGGGCTGGGGCCCGCAACGCCACAGCAACGGCGAGAACACCTCGCGCGCCATCTGCATGCTGCCCATTCTGACGGGCATGATCGGCAAGCCGGGCACCAACACCGGCATGCGCGAAGCTGAGGCCGGCGGTCTGGTGGGTTCCATCCCCGCAGGCAAGAATCCCGTCGAAGTCGCCATCAACTGCTATCAGTGGCTGAATGCCGTGGACCACGGCGCAACCATGACCGCCGCCCGGGATGGCGTGCGCGGCGCGAACGCCCTGTCCAGCGGCATTAAGTTCATATGGAACTACGGTGGCAACTGCATCACCAACCAGCACTCCGACATCAACCTCGTCCATGACATCCTGCAGGACGAAAGCAAGCTGGAGTTCCTCGTGGTTGTCGACACGGTGATGACGGACTCTGCCAAGTACGCCGACATTCTGCTGCCCGACGCCATGCGCGCCGAGCAGTTCCATATGGCGAACAACGGCTACGCCGAATACTACCTGGGCGTACTCGTGGGCGAAAAGGCCCAAGACGCCCCAGGTGAGGCGCTGCCGGAGTACGAGTTCATGACGGGCATCGCCGACAAGCTGGGCCTGAAGGACGCCTTCACCGAGGGCAAAACCCAAGAGCAGTGGATCGAGGAGCTGTACCGCCAATCCGCCGATGCCATCGAGGGAATGCCCACCTGGGAGGAAATCCTCGAGCAGCATCACTTCAAGATGGAGGCGCCCGCGGCTATCGGCTTCGCCGACTTCGTGGCCGACCCGACGGCCAACCCGCTGGAAACCCCCTCGGGCAAAATCGAGATCTACTCCGAGCGCCTGGATCAGATGATCGCCGAGCTGGAGCTGGCCGAGGGCGACAACATCTTTCCTATCCCCGTGTTCGATCCTGGCTTCAACGGCTACGGTAGCGTGAACGAGGAGTTCCCCCTGTACTGCTCAGGCTTCCATCACAAGAGCCGCACCCATTCGTCTTACGGCGGCGTGGAGGAGTTGAAGCAGGTAGCCCGCCAGCAAATGTGGATCAACCCGCTGGACGCCGAAGCCCGCTCCATCGAGAACGGCGACAAGTGCCGCGTGAAGAGCGCCGTGGGCGAGCTGGAGATCGAAGCCCTGGTCACCCCGCGCATCATCCCTGGCACCATCGGCATCCCCCAGGGCTCCTGGCACGAGGCCGACATGGACGGCGACCGCGTAGACAAGGGAGCTTGCATCAACACCATCACTCCGTATCACCCCTCGCCGCTTGCCAAGGGGAACGGCGTCCATTCCCTCATCGTGCAAGTAACCAAGGCGTAAAGGAGGAAGCGACATGACTCAGTACGGATTCTATTTCGATAGCACGCGCTGCACCGGCTGCCGCACCTGCGAGATGGCGTGCAAGGACTACAACGACCTGCCGGCCACCTACGCCTTCCGCCGTGTGTACGACTACGAGGGCGGCGACTGGACCGACAACGGCGACGGCACGTTCACCCCGGCGACCTTCGCCTACCATGTGTCGGCGGCCTGCAACCATTGCGCTGCTCCGGCCTGTGTGGCGAACTGCCCCCAGGGCGCCCTGGATAAGGACCCCGACACCGGGCTGGTGCTGCACGACGACGAGAAGTGCATCGGCTGCGCCACCTGCGTGAACAGCTGCCCCTACGAGGTGCCCGTGGTGGACACCGAGCTGATGAAAAGCCGCAAGTGCGACGGCTGCTCCGCGCGCCTGGCTGAGGACAAGCAGCCTATCTGCGTGGAGGCCTGCCCCCTGCGGGCGCTGGAGTTCGGCGACATCGACGAGCTGCGTGCGGCCCATCCCGAGGCCGTCGACGGCATCGCGCCTCTGGCGGCGCCCGACGCCACCACACCCTCGGTGGCCATCCTGGCCTGCCCGGCGGCGAAGGAGCCCGGCGACACCACCGGCACCATCGCCAACCCCAAGGAAGTGGCCAACGCCTAAGCCCCCCTCCCAAGCGGGGTCCGCACCCGCGGGCCCCGCTTCCCCCGTTTTTAAGACCCCTCAAGAAGGGAAGCGCCTTCCATGCCCCGCGGATTCTTCTTCGACAACACGCGCTGTACCGGGTGCCGTACCTGTGCCCTGGCATGCAAGGACTTCCACGATCACGGTCCCGAACAGGCCTTCCGCCGCGTGATCGACTACGAGGGCGGGTCGTGGAAGGTGGCTGACGACGGCACGGTGGCCACCGATGCCTACGGCTATCACATCTCGCTTTCCTGCAACCACTGCACGAGCGCGGCCTGCACCAAGGTGTGCCCTACCGGGGCCATGCACCGCGATACCATGGGACTCGTGTGGCCCGATATGAACCGGTGCATCGGCTGCGGCTACTGCACCATGGCCTGCCCGTACCACGCCCCCGCCATCGACCAGGAGCTGAAGCGGTCGAGCAAGTGCGACGGCTGTCACCAGCGCGTGGCCGCGGGACAGACCCCCATCTGCGTGGAGGCCTGTCCCCTGCGGGCGCTGGACTTCGGCACCACCGGCGAGCTGGCCGAGCGTCATCCCCATGATTTCGACCGCTGCACGCGATCGATCATGCCGCTGCCGCCGAAAGAGGCCACGACCCCGAACTTGTTCGTGCTGGCCTCCCCGGCCGCACGGCGGGCCGAAGCGGGCGACGGCCGCATCGCCAATCGCGAGGAGCTGGGGCTATGAGCGGCTTCGACTCCTTTTCCCTGGCCCTGTTCACAACCCTGGCCCCCGCAGGTGTGGTGGCCTTCATCGTCTTAGCGCTCGTGCGCCTGACCTGCCGCAACCACGACGAGGCAGTGCGCGTCGACCGCATAATCGCGCTGCCCTTCGCCGTCACCCTCATCGGATTCATCGCCTCGGCCACACACCTGGGCACGCCGGCCAACGCCCTGCACGTGTTCTCGGGTGTGGGCACATCCCCCCTGTCGAACGAGGTGCTGGCAGCAGTGATCTTCCTGTTCCTCGTGGGCGCCTACTGGATGAGTGCCTTCAAGGTGAATTTTCCCGACTGTCTGGCGCGGCCCTGGCTTACCGTAGCCTGCGCGGCCGGTTTGGCGCTGATCGCCTGTACGTCGCTGGCCTACTCGGCGCGCACGGTGCCCACTTGGGACACCCCCTACACGCCCGCGAATCTCATCCTGGCCGCATGCCTGGCGGGCCCGGTGCTGGCCCTGCCGTTCCTGGCCCTGGCGAGGGTGCGTCGCCGCAGCATCGAGCGAGCGCTCGTGGTGGGCGCGGCGACGGCCCTGGTGCTGGGCACCGCATCGCTGGCGATGCAGAACGACGATTTGGCCACCATCGCGAACAACGAGGTTTCCGCGCTGTCGCTCGCGCCCCACTACGGGCTGATCATCGTGGCCTACGCAGTGCTGGGGGCGCTGGCCGTGGCGGCCGCTGGAGCCTCGCTCGGCCGCGCGCTCGCACCCCGCGGCGTGCTGGCCCTGCGCATCATCGCCACCATTTTGGCCTTAAGCGGCGTTTTTCTTGTGCGCACCGTGTTCTACGCCCTGCACATGACCGTGGGGTTTTAGGCGGCCGACGGATGGCCGAAGCCCGCCCCCTATGGAGGGCGACGGCACGGGCCGGTGGCGGGTCGGCAATACCCGTGGGGACGGCCTTGAGGCCGCCCGCCACCCCGCAGGCGCCCCCCGTTTACGCCGTGGTCTTCACGGCGCCTTTGTCGCAGCGGTTGCCCCAGCTGTCGATGATGTCCTTGTCGCGGTAGACGCAGATGATCTCGCAGTGGTTGGCGCACTTGTTGCACTCCACCTCGCGGGTCTTGAAGTCGAAGTCGAGCATGGCCTCGAAGTCGAAGGTGCCGCTCGCGAACGGGCCCGACTCGGCATCGTCGATGGGGCCCGCATCGGCCGCCAGAAGCGCCGCGCCGAAGGCGCCCATGAGGTGCCCGTCCGGGTCCACCGCCACGGGCATGCCCAGCTGCTCCTCGAAGGCGTGCACCACGCCGGCGTTCTTGGACACGCCGCCCTGGAACACCACGGGCGCAGCGATCTTCTTGCCCTTGCCCACGTTATTCAAGTAGTTGCTGGCCACGGCGTTGCAGAGCCCCGCGATAATGTCCTCGCGGGCGTAGCCCACCTGGATCTTGTGCACCAGGTCGCTCTCGGCGAACACGGTGCAGCGGGCGGCGATGTTCGCCGGCTTCTTCGAGGTGAGGGCCACGTCCCCGAACTCCTCCACCTCCACGCCCAGGCGATGGGCCTGGGAAGACAGAAACGAGCCCGTGCCCGCGGCGCACAGGGTGTTCATGGCGTAGTCCACGGCGATGCCGTCCGATACGCAGATGATCTTGGAGTCCTGGCCGCCGATCTCAAGGATGGTGCGCACGTCCGGATGCAGATAGGTGGTGCCCACGGCGTGGGCCGTGATCTCGTTCTTGATGACCGAGGCGCCCAGCATGGCACCCACGAGCCGCCGTGCGCTGCCCGTAGTGCCCGCGCCCACGATCTGGAAGTCGTCGCCAGCCTCGGCCAGCTGGGCCTCAAGCTCGCGCACGACGTTCTTCGACGCCTCGGTGGGATTGCCCTCGGTCCACAGATACGACCGCGCGATAATGGTGCGGTTCTCGTCGATGACGACGCCCTTGGTGGAAATGGACCCGATGTCGATCCCTAAGTAAGCCTTGGTCATTTTCTCTTCTCCTTCTTCATGGCGAGCATGTCGTAGAACGCCTCGAGGCGCGTGTCCAGGCCGGTATCGGAGGTCTGGGAGTCGTAGGTGAGGTACAAAATGGGCACGGCGAAGTCCTCGCTCACCTTCTGCAGCACCGGGATGCAGTCGATCTCGGGGGTGCAGCCCGCCGACTTCGCATGGATGATCCCGTCGAAGCCGCCCTCGGCGTACTTCTTCGCCGCGAGCACCGTCAAGGTGGAGGTGGGGCCCATGTCGTAGGTGAGATAGTCCTTCGCGCCCACGCGCAGGTTCGGCTCGTTGTAGCGCAGATAGCGGTTGGTGAAGTTCAGCATGCGGTGCACTTCCACACCCATGGCCACAAGCTTGTGGTCCAGCCCCAGGTTGCTGCGCTCATCGATGGCGGTGAACATCTCCCCCACAATGCCGATGCGGATGGGATCGGCGGGCTTGTCCAGCGGAATGGCGCGCATCTCGCCCATGGTGTCGCGATAGGCCTGGGCGATGTCGCGCTCGTCGGTGCAGGCGCGCATGGCGTCCATGGCGCGCGCCCAGGCGGCGTCGAAGGCCCCGCGCTCGCGTTCGAAGCCGGCATTGGCCAGGTAGAAGTCGCGCAGACTGTCCAGATGGGCAATCATGCGGGCCAGAGCCTTCATCTGCACCACACCGTGGGGAATGTCCACATCCGGGTTCACGGTCTTCAGCACTTCCTTGGCCCAGCCGATATAGCCCTTCTCGATGCCCCGGGCGAAGTTCAGCATGATGAAGTCGTAGCCCATGTCCCGCAAAATGGAGTCCTGCAGCTCGCCGTAATAGCCGAGCCGGCACGGGCCGCCGAACTGGATGAGGATATCAGCCCCCAAATCGAGCGCCTCGGCGAAGTCGCCCAAAATGTGCTTGAAGGGGGTGCACACGTAGTCGCTGGAATTCTGCACGCCCACCTCGCTGGCGGTGCGGGTGGCCTCGGGCAGGGGCAGGTAGTCCACATCGAGCACCTGCTCGCAGAAGAACTTGAACGCCGGATCATAGTAGCAGTAGCGGAAGAAGGCCGCCTTGGTGTACTTGTGGTGCTTGGCCTTGTGGCGGGCGCGCTTGGCCGCCTTGCGGTCGGCGTGCAGGCTCGGCGGGCGCAGCCGCTCCCGCTCGACGGACACCTTCGAGCGCACCTGCTCGATCATGGTCTGGGGCTTAGCCACGGACGTAGCCTCCCTTCTGCTGGAAACGCAGGATATCGACGAAGCTCTCCACGCGCGTCTCCACGCCGGCCGTGCCCGACTGCGCGTCGATCATCAGGTTCAGGATGGGAGTGCCCTGGATGCAGCGCATGATGGCGTCGTCGGTCATGGAGTCGGGGCCGCAGGGGAACGCGCTGATGAGCACGATGCCGTCGATGTGATCCTCCAGCATGAGAATGGCCCCGATGAGCTCGCGGTTGATAAGCCACGGCATGGTGTCGGAGAACTCGAAGCTTTTCTTGTAGGCCTTGTCGTGGTCCACGGCATCGGCGTAGACCACCGTGGCGCCCATGTCGGAAAGCGCGTCCACCACCGCACCCGACAGGTAGGGATCGTGGGTGATGTAGGGATGGGCCACCACGAGGATGCCCAGAGGGGCCGCGTCGGCCGAAGCCGCGCCCGCGCCCCCGGCGGCCCCGCGCGCAGCCGCACGGCGCTCGTCCAGGGAGCGCATGAGGCGCACCTGCGCATCGGAGAGGGCCTTGTCGTGGGCCTCCTGGGCATCCCAGGCCGCCTTGAATGCCCGGCGCCCGTCGCGGGGCGATACCCCCATGCGCGCGGCCATCTCCTCGAAGGGACGGCGCACGTCCTTCATCTTGCGGGCGTCGCGCACCTCGCAGGAGACAACGCGCAGGTGCTGATCGCGAAAGGTGCTCTTCACCATATCGGTCGCCGACTGGAACTTCGTGCAGAAGCCGGCGCGATGGTCGCCCGTGGGATAGCTCGGCACGAACACGGCGTCGCAGCGGCCGACAAGGCTCGCCACATGCCCGATGAACACCTTCGACGCCAGGCAGCACTCGTCCACCGACAGGCGCTCGCCCTCATCGGCGATGGCCTTGTCGGTGGCATCGCTCACTACGACGGTGCGGCCGATGCCCTCGAAGAACGTCGTCCACAGCACGCCGAACCGGTAGAACAGAAGCGCCCGCGGAATGCCCACCACGCGGACGTCGGCCCAATCTGTCGCTTGGGGCACAGAAACCTCCTAGCAGTCGAAACGCCGCAGGAATGCGGCGCAGATTCAGTCGATCAATTATCTTAGCACAGGGCCGCCCCGCGCCCGCGGCCCTCGCACCATTCCAACGGAAGCGGCACTTCCGCGCTCAAGAGCGGCGAAAAGCGACCGAAATGACGTTTGGGCGAGGGATCGGCCGCCTTCAAGGACCCGAAAGCGGCGGTTTTCGTCGAAAAAACGGGTTTTGGAGCCCTGGCACCTCGCTCAAACGTCATTTCGGTCGCCTGAGAGCCCATGAGCCATCCCATCTCCAGGACGCCTTCCCCCATGTTTTACAAGCAGCACAGAAACGGCTGGCAGAAGGTGGGGCCGCACAGCGCGCAGCAGCACAGGGCGGAAGGGTCGCAGCCCCCCGAGAACCCGCGACGCTCGCTCTCCTGCTGATAGGCCCGGGCCCGAGCCCCGATCACCGCCTCAGCCTGGCGATAGTCGCCGTTGGTGGGATCGGCCTTGCGGGCGGCGCGAATCTGATCCACGGCCGCCACCGTGTTGCCGGCACCGTAGTTCGCCAGCGCCGCCAGGTAGTACCAGCGCCCGTTGCGCGCCTCCAAAGGCAACCCCGCCAAAACCGAGAGCGCCGCCCGATAATTGCCGGCATCGATGAACAGCACCGCTTGGCGCACCTCGGCCGAATCGGTGGCCGACACCTCGGGCCGCGGCACCGCGCTCGCCTGGGCCCAGCTGTTGAAGATATCCTCCCAGTTCACTTCCACCCACTGGTACTGATAGCCGCCCGGCCCGGTACCTGCGCTCCCGGCACCGCCGGCGAAGGGGTTGCCACCCGGCGCGCCGTAGCCGGTATAGCCCGGGTTGTAGGGGGCGCTGTAGCGGCGGCGAGCATCTTCCCGGGCGTACTTCTCGGGATTGGTGATGCGGTCGTAGGCCTCGTTGATCTTTTTCAGGCGCTCCTCGGCCTCGGGATCATCGGGGTTCAGATCGGGATGATTCTCTCGGGCCTTCTTGCGGTAGGCCTTCTTGATCTCGTCGGCCGAGGCATCACGAGGCACGCCCAGCACCGCGTAGGGGTCGTCAATCATGAAAGCTCCTAGGAAGAACGATGGGCCGCGTCGGGGTTGATGCTCATGGACTCGAAGCGGTTCTCCATCCATTGGTTGTCGAAGTGCTCGGCGCAGAACTGCTCGAGCGCGTTATCGGGCGTCACCCCCGCCAGCCGCGAGTACCAGCAGTCCAGCGCCACCAGCGTCATCACGCCGTTGAAGATCATCAGCACCGCGCACACCGCCGTGATGGAGTAGCGCCAGCGCCAGGGAATGAGGTTCACCGTGTGCAGCAGGGCCGGCAGGGCCAGCTTCACCCACACCACGCCGAGCGCACCCCACATGCACATGAACATGAAGTTGGTGCGCCCGTTGATGTTGAGGAAGGTGCCGGTGTAGTCCCAGGCCACCGCACCGAAGGCATATTCCATGAACCAGCTGACGAAGTACTCGAAGGCGCCTCCGATCACCGCGCTCACCAAAAACACCACGGCAATGGGCGCGTTGTGGAAACGGTTCAGGGCCAAAGTCATGAGCAGGGCCCCGAAGCCATAGATGGGCGAGAACGGGCCCCACAGAAGCCCGGCGCGATCCTCGTAATGACCGAAGTCCACCACGAGCACATGGTAGATGGACTCGATCACCACACCGGCCACACTCGCGATAACGAAGATCCAGAACAGGTTGAAGAAGTCCAGCTCGATGAAGCCCGAGCCCGATTTGTCCAAGCCCAGCGTGCCCTCTTCCATTTCCTCGCGGGTCTCCATGAGGCGCAGGCGGCGCTGCAGTTCGCGCTCGTCGGACAGCGAGGGATCCACGAACACGTGGGCCACCACGAGCACCAGGGCCGCGACACCCAGGGGCCACAGACCCTCGTTGATGCCGAACAACATAAGGTCGCAGGCGAGGGCCACCACCAGCGCGATGGCCATGGACTCGGCCAGAAGCCGCGCGCGGCGGCGCTTGCCGCGCAACAGGCGAATGCCGAGCACCACCGACGACACGATGGCGAAGCACACCGCCGCCGTCAGGATGAGCGACAAAATGACGGTAAGCATCGACTCGTCGCTGAACGAGCCCTTGACGAATTCCTGGCCCACGGCCAGCCACACCAGCACCACTTCAGGGATGAGCAGCGCGCCGCCCACCACCAGAAGCGCCCCGAATATCTTCAGGGCCAGCGGCGTGCGCGCCTGCCCGCTCCCAATGCCGGGGTCGGGCTGCAAGGGGGTTTGTTGAAGAAGCGTAGAATCCATGGCGCTATGGTATCATGACCCCCGAATTCAGACCTCAAGCCCACAACATACCCGTAAGATGGCACCAATCTGACACCCTTGCAGGCCGGGCCGAACCCTATGGAAAGGAGCGCCGGTGACTACCGAGCAGACCGACAGCGCTACCTGGTACCTCCGCATGTTCTCCTACCTGCTCATGTTGTGCGGCGTGTTCGGCTGCATCACCGGCATCGTCGTCATCTACCAGGCCTTCGCCGAGTCCGCGCCCACCGAGGCGACGCTGTCCCTTGCCATGCTGGCCTTGGGCGTGGCCGCCGTGGCGACGAGCGGCATCACCTTGGCCGCGGGCATCGTCGGGCGCATCGCCTCGCGCAATCCCCGCCGCTTGTCATCGCTCTACACTGTGGCTATGGCCGGCATCGTGGGCACTGTGGTGGGCCTGGGCCTGTGCTATGCCACGGGCGACGATCTGCCTACATCGCTCATCTTCAACCTGTTCCTTATGGGTATCTGTCTAGTGGTTACCAACAACCTGCGGAAGGACGCCGACCGCACATCCGCCTAAACTCTGGCAAATCTGCGCCCAAAGGCCTCCTGATCTTGTACAATGCACATCAAACGGCATTGGCCGCGTGGGGATGCGGCCGCGCTACTTTTCAGGAGGATTCATGACTGAACACGATCCACAGAAGGCCGCTCGCGACGCGGCAGCCGCCTTCATTCAGAGCGCCGGCCCTGAAGCGGCCCCCACGTCCGGCACCGCGGGCAGCCCGGCCGAAGCCGCCCGCGCGGCCAAGGAGGCCTATGGCGCCACCGAGGCGGCCCAGGCCCAGACCGGCCAGAAGAACCGCACCATCGCCGTCGTCGTCGGCGTGGTGATCGCCCTGCTCGTGCTGGCCGGCGTCGGCGCCTTCCTGTTCACTCAGGGCGTCTTCACCAAGGGTGCCACCCCCGAGCAAGTCCAGCGCGTACCGCTGTCCGACGCCCGCGTGATCGCCGCCTTCGACGAGGTCACCATGGAAGCCCCGGACATCACCCGTTACGCCTACGTGCCCCAAGACGCGCTCATCGGCCCCAAGTTCACCGACATCGTGGTGAACGAGCCGGTGGACCTGGGCGCCCCCAGCAACCAGATCGTGTCGTGCACCGCCACGGCCACGGCCGTGTTCAAGAACAAGGGCATCGAGATCGACGTCCCCGTCACGCTGCCCTTCGAGTATTCGGTGGAAGGCGAGACCTGGGTGCCCGGCGAGCTGACCCAGGGCGACCCCACGGCCATTCCCCTGGCCTCGGCCAGCGCCACCGAGATCGTGGACAACCGCAACGCCATCCTGACCGCCTATGATCCCACCTACGGCGAGGCCATGGCCGACGCCACGGTGGTCAGCACTGCGGCTGACCTCACCATCGACGGCGGCCCCATCACCATCGACCTGTCGAAGAGCGTCCAGCAGAAGCAGGAGGACGGCTCCACCATCGACGAGCTGCGCAACTGCACCGTGGGCATGACCGTGGCCTGGTCCAACGATCAGGGCTGGCTCGTCACCGTGACCGACGCCGGCGAGATCGACACCCAGACGAGCCGCATTCCCGATCCCAACGCCGCGGCGACGGTGGCCCCCGCCGACACCTCGCCCCAGAATCTGGGTGCCGTGAACTTCGGCGACACCATCGCCGTCGCAGGCACCCTGGAGGCTGTGGAGAACACCGGCGAGCTGGCCAAGGGCAACAACTACACCAACGGTGCGGCCAATCTGGACGCCGGCGGCTCGGTGCAGCTGGTGCTGCGCCTGACGCGCCCGCTGGACATGACGCTGAACGGCACGGCCTACCACCTGACCACCATGGCCGTGGCCCTGGGCCCCAACGTGACCGAGGATGAGAAGAACAGCCTCATTGGCCGCAAGGCCGACGTGAAGGGGCCGCTGGATGAGAACTTCCTCACCAACTGGTGCCCCGCCGGCATCAAGGCCATGGAGATCCACGTGGAGTAACAGGGCGGCGGCCAGTCTGCGCCGAGCAGGAGAGTTGGGGGGCCTCAAGCAATGGGTCGCGGCAGGCGGCCTAAAGGCCGCCCCTACGGCAGCGCGGTACGTTGGAAAGGATGTCGGCGTTGCAGACTGGAGGCCCTTTCGCAGGCGAGGGCTTCAGCCCTCCCTCCCCCAGACACAAGAAGAGCGACCCGCGCCACCAACGCGGGTCGCTCTTTTCATGCGAGCCGAGCTCGCTACTGCAGCGGCGCGCCCGGATTCTGGGGATAAGTAGGCGTAGTGGGCTGCACGGGCTGAGTCGGAGGCACCACAGGCGCCAAGGCCGTCCACTCGGGAGCATAGCGGGCCACCCAATGGCCGAGACCGCGCAGCGTAATCGTATTGGCCACGGTTTCAGCGATCATGGCCAGCACGTACACGACCAGTCCGGCAAGCAGCGCCGGGCCGAGAATGAAGCTCATGATGGCCAGCGCATCCGTCATCGAAGCCGTACCCACAGAGGACGACGACACGATAGAAGGCAGCGCGCCGCCCAGGCCCAGTAGCATGGCCACGAACATGATCACACCGCCCACGATGCCCACAACGAAGCTGACCACCAACCCCGGCACCAGCGTCACCAGCAGCAGCTGACCGATGTTGCGCTGGGCCACCTTCCAGAGATCCTTCACGTTGAAGCCATCACCGATGCTGTAGCCCATGATCATGCGCATCTGCATCAGCGCGATAACGGCCATGGCCGCCAGCGACAGAGCCATATAGACGAGCCATCCCAGAATGGGAATGATGCCCAGAATCATGCCGACCACACTCATGACGATGCTCACCGCCAGCGCGATCACAAAAGCGTAGAAGCCGAACTCGAAGTTCTTGCCGGTCACGCGCTGGACGGGCAGCGGCGTGCGGCCGCCGAAGGGAACCTCGCGGGCCCAGTGCAGCAGATAGCCCAGCACCACGAAGTTCAGAATGGGCACGCACATGATCAGGCCGAGCACCACAAGTTTGCCGACGTAGCCCGGCGTCGCCTTGATGTCGGCCCAGGCGGCGCCGAGGCAGCCCTGGGCGTACGCCGGCTGCGTCGGCTGCGGCTGAGGAGCCGTGTAGTTCATTTGATCCATGACGATCCTTTCTCTTCTGCGGGCAGCACCCGCCTCACCAGGGCGGCGGTCAGCTCGTTTCGCGCGAGAATGCGTCCGTCCGCGTCGTCGCGCCAAATGGCTGGCATCGTCGCGTCCCCATTGTGACAGCCCGAACTTACTGACGCACAATCAGTAGCGGAATCGTCATCTTTTCAGCAGAGAGCGGGGATCGCGGGCGAGCTGAAGCCCGCGGCCCTACGGAGCCTGCCGAGTTCCGTGTCCATGCCGGATGCCAAGCACTTGCAGGGGCGGGTTTCAGCCCGCCCGCTCAACCGCCCGTCGGCCGTCCGCTCGGCCTCCCCTTACGACAGCTCGCGCCTCTCCATAACCGTATAGGCGGGGCGAATGTTGCGCTTCACGATGCGGTAGCACAGAAGCGCGGTTAAGGGCATCCCCAGGCACAGCACGGCACCCACCTTGAAGGAGGCCATGGTGCCGAACAGGTCGATAATGGCCCCGGCCGTAGTGGGCCCGAAGGCCGCGCCGCAGGTGTAGCCGGCATTCAGCCAGGTGATGGCCTCGGTCAGACGGGCGTCGGGCACGGCTCGCTCGCACACGCCGTTGGCCACGATCAGCAGCGGCGAATAGGTGGCCGCCCCGATCAGCGCCACCACCATAAGCGAGGGTGCCGAATTGATGAAGAACATGGTGCCGAAAGACAGCCCCAAAGCGCAGGCGGCCACCACCAGCTGCTTGGCCAGGGGCGCCCGCAAGCGCACCATGCCGAACAAGAACCCCACAACCATGGACACCGCACCAGAGGCCATGAGCACGGTCCCGGCAAAATCGGGGCTGTGCAAATCTTCAGCCAGCGACACCGTCGCCGTGTCGAACAGACCCAAGAAGGCCCCGGCGAAGGCATAGATGATAAACAGCACCCGCACCGCCGGCGACGTGCGCATGAGGCTCTTCTTGGGCACCGAGCGACCCGCCCCCGCGCCCACCGCCGCCGGCTCGCCCTCCACCTCGGCAGCAGCAGTCTGCGCGCCCTCGGCCAGGTTGTCCGACCAGCCGGGCACCGGCTCGGTGGACTTCGACGCGCACAAGAGTGCCACGCCCACGGCAAAGGCGGCCCCACCTGCAATCATGCCCGCCGTCGGCACGATGGCCGCCGCCAGGGCGATGGAGATAGACGGGCTGAAGATGAACGCCATGTCGTCCAGCACGCTCTCGTAGGAGAACATGGTGCGCAGATCGGGAGCCGCCTCGCCCAGCTTCCCCGACCGAATCAGATAGGTCCACCGCGCACGGGCCATGGCCTGGGGGCTCGGGTAGAATCCCACGAGCAGCGCACCCACGAACAGCGGCCACACCGGTCCGTGCACTGCCGTGTTCCCCACTAGAACGACCAGGCCGAGCAGCGACACAGCGGCCGCCTTGGGCACCACGGCCGACTGCCCGCGCTCGTCGATGCGCTTGGACACCCGCGGCGTTACCACGAAGATGGACAGCGCGATCAGCGACGAGGCCAGCCCTGCCGTGAGAAACGAGTACCCCGACAGGGTGAGCATGGTCACCACGCCGATGTTCAGCATGGCGCCGAAGAAGCGCATGAGCAGGCAGGCGATGTCGAAGGCGTAGGCCGATCGCACCTGCAGCACCTTCTTGTACACACCGGGACTCACCGCCGCCATGACCTTCACCTCGCTTTCGTCCGTGCAATCCTCGACAAGAGACGCCCGGCCAACCAGCCGAGCGCACGTTATCAGGGTACCACGCCGCCCGCACCTCGCGGAAGGAGAACCCGCCAAGAAGCCGGCCGCCCCGTTGGACGCCCCCACAAGAGGACGGTCCTAGCCGCCAACTTGTAGTACCATAGGCGGCGAACTTTTCACCGAGCAAGCCTATTTCAAGGAGCATCACCTATGTACGATGGACTGACGAGCCCCGGCCGCAACGACGAGTGCTGGTGCGGCAGCGGCAAGAAGTACAAGAAGTGCCACCTCGATTTCGACGAGCGCCTGGAAGGGCTCTTCGAGGCCGGCGAGGACGTGCCGAGCCGCGATCTGCTGAAGACCGCCGCCGACATCGAGGGCGTGAAGCGCTCGGCTGCCGTGAACGTGGGCGCGCTCGATTACGTGGCCGAGCGCATCGGGCCCGGCGTGACCACCGAGCAGATCGATACATGGGTGCACGACTATACCGTCGAGCACGGGGCCATCCCCGCGCCGCTCAACTACGAGGGCTTCCCGAAAAGCGTGTGCACCTCCGCCAACGAGGTGGTGTGCCACGGCATTCCGAGCGCCGACGAGGTGCTCGCCGAGGGCGACATCGTGAACGTGGACTGCTCCACCATCCTGGACGGCTACTTCTCCGATTCCTCCCGCATGTTCTGCATCGGCGAGGTATCGCCCGAAGCCGCCGACCTGGTGCGCGTGACCAAGGAAGCCGTGGAGGAAGGATTGAAAGCCGTGAAGCCCTGGGGGCATTTGGGCGATGTGGGCGCCGCGGTGAACGAGTACGCGAAGGCCCACGGCTACACGGTGGTGCGCGAGTTCGGCGGCCACGGCATCGGCCTGGAATTCCACGAGGATCCCTTCGTCAGCTTCGTCACCGAGCCGGGAGAAGGCCCCATCATGGTGCCGGGCATGATGTTCACCATCGAGCCCATGATCAACGCCGGCGCCCAGGAGATCGACATGACCGACCCCAATGGCTGGACCGTGCGCACGGCCGACAAGTCGCTCACGGCCCAGTGGGAAGTGCAGATCGTCATCACCGAGGACGGCTACGAGCTGCTCAGCTGGTAAGAAGCCGCCGTCGAGCGCGGCAGAGGGACGCGGTTCCGGGGACGTCTGAGCGCCCCCTGGAGAACGCGATTGTTAAGCAATAGCTTCCCCTTCAGCATCAGCGATTACGGGATGGTACCGAGATGCGTGCGTTATCTTCGCTATTGCTATGATCGCGTTCGGAAGGGGATGAGCGCGAAGTCGGCCACGGAACCGCGTCCCTCTGCCGCGCTCGACACCGAAGCGTTGGCCTGACCTGGGGTTGGCAACCGCAGGGCGCTTGAAAATGATGCCGCAAGTTGGTGGATTCGGCTCGCCGGCTACCGTAGAGTGGAATGCGTCGACACCGCCTGACCGATCGCATATTCACCCCGAGAGGACCCGCTATGAGTTTCCGAGACAACCTGCAGTATCTACGCGCCACCCACGCCATGACCCAAGAGCAGCTGGCCATGATGGTGGGCGTGAGCCGCCAATCCGTCACCAAATGGGAGGCCGAGCGCGCCTACCCCGAGATGGACAAGCTGCTGAAGCTGTGCCAGATATTCGACTGCACCTTGGACGACCTGGTGACGGGCGACCTGACTGCCACCTCCCCCACCCCGCGGGCCCAGGCCGCCGCCGACGCCATGCGACAGAGCGCGGGCGGCCCGCCTCAGGACGTATGCGGCTACGACGAGCACATGCGCGCCTTCGCCAACCGCATCGCCGCGGGCGTGGGCGCCTTGCTGGTCGGCGTGTCGCTGCTCATCCTCGTCGGCACCCTCGCCGAGTGCTTCGCCCCGAACCTGGAGGCCCTGGGGCTCATCCCCCTGTTCGCAGGCATCGGCATCTGGCTCGCGCTTATCCTCCCCGCCATCTTCCGGCACAGCGAGTTCCAGCGCAACCACCCCTACATCCAGGACTTCTACACAGCCGACGACCGCCGCGAGACCCAGCGCACCTTCTCTATCAGCCTCGTGGCGGGGCTTCTCCTCCTGTTCGTCGGCGTTGTCGCCGCGAGCTTCTCCGACGGCCACGGCGCCCTTGCCGAGGGCATCGCCTCCGCCGCGATGGTGGCCCTCCTCGCCGCAGGCGCATGGCTCATCGTGCGCGCCTCCATCCTGCTGTCCCGCGTGAACGTCGCCAACTACAACGAGGCCCGCGAGCAAGCCATGGCCGAAAGCGACACGTGGAAGTACCTCCGCGAATCGGACGCAGCCCAGCTGCGCGGCTTGTACACCGACGAGCAGATCTGCGAGCTGTTGGGCATACCGAACGCCTCGGATGCGGAAATTGCCCGCGCCCGGGCGCGCCTGGAACGACGCCATCGCAAGAGCCAGCTCACGAGTGGTCTGTGCGGCATCATCATGATCATTGCCACCATAGTGGGCATGGCGCTGCTGCTCGTGCCCCAGTGGCACACGGCCTACTTCTGGATGGCCTGGTTCGTCGGCGGCCTTTTGTGCGGCGTGGTCGGCATCGCCGTGTCCACCTTCATCAAAGACGATCCCGCGGCCTAGGAAGCGATCCGGGCCCTTCGCACCGACACAGCACCAAGACCCACAGTGGCCGCCCCTTTTCACGGGGCGGCCACGGCTTCTGGCGAAACGATGGCGGAAATCCTACGGTCGCCATACGCTTACCGAGCGGCTCGGCGCAAACGGCTTGAGGGGTCCTATGCTGGGAAGCACTTGCTGACACCTTCCCCTGAGAGGAGCCACCATGGCTGAAAACACCAATCCGGCGCCCCCGGTCTCCGACGGCTACACCGCCGAGGGGCGCACCCTGGAACAGGAGTCCCTCGCGAGCACTTATCCCACCAATCCTGCCACTCCTATCAGCGACCCCGTCACCGCCGCCGCAGGCGATACGAGCGAGATGCTGGGCGAGGTCCTGCAATCCCAAGCATTGAACCCCCTCGAACCGGCCGTGACCAACGATCCCGTACCGCTGGAGGGCGCGGCGAGCGCCGGCGCCGTGGCTGGGGCGGCCGGGGCCGAGTCGACGACGGCCGCTGCGGCTGCACCCTTCGTACCGCCCACCCAGGAAGGCTACGGATTCCAAGGTCGCGCCATGGAGCAGGAGGCCCTGAATCAGGCCTACCCGGGCCAGCCCATCCGCACAGAACAGCCCGCAATGCCCTATTACGCCGCCCCGCAACCCCCTGAGGCCGGATACGGCGCGCCGACGGCTCCGTCCTCGGTCGCCGCCTCCCAGGCGGCCTACCAGGCGGCCTACGGTGCACCGAGCGCCACTTCGGCAGCCGCGTCGGGAACCGCCGCACCGGTGCCCCCAGCCTATACTCCCCAAGCTGCCGTTACGGCCGCAGCCCTGAAGAAATCGCGTGAGGGCCTCGACCCCCAGCGCATCTTCCTCATCTGCGGCATGGCCGTCGGCGCCATCATGATCGTATTCGGCCTGTGCATGCTGGCCTTCTACACCCCCGCTGAAATCAGCGAGTTCTACGATCCGTCGCACTTCGGCGGCAACCAGGCCTTCACCAATGCCGGGGCCACTGCCGCCCAGGTGCTGAAGGCCGGCTTCTCCATGCTGCTCATCGGCCTTGGTGCCGCCGACATCTGCGCCTTCGGTGCCAAACTCACCAAGCGCGCCTGCAAGCCCCAGCTTGACCGCTAAAACGCCGTCCCGCCCCGGAACGCGATCCCCCGCGCGCCGTGGCGAAGGGCAGCTCTGCGGCATGGCGCTTCCGTAGGGCCCCCAGACTGGCCGCCCCCGCCCGGGAGACCCCGGGGACCCTACGGAGCATTCGCCACTTCGACCCACCCTCCTCTGCGGGGCGCTCTTCCTTCGCATCGCCCCCTCCTCAAACCGCTGAAGAGAAAAGTAACGGTTGAAGTTTTTGTTTTGCTTTTTCTATGATGCTGGTATAATGGTTTCCAACTTACGAGGAAGCTCACAAGCTTCAAATAGATGAGGGTTCTGTTTTTGGAGGGGACAGAACCCTTTGTCTTTTCTCGGGGCCATGGTTTGCAAGGCGCTCCTCTGGATGAAGAAGCCCAAAGACGTGCTCTGCTCGAGAGCAGGCGCCTTCAGCGCCAAGCACGAGCCAAGGCGCGGATGCCGGGGGCAATGAGGCGATGGGAAATGGCAGAGTAGCCCATGAGCAACGTTCCTGGCTGCGCTTTCTTCGCGTCAACCCAATAAGGATGTGAAGGATACACCCGCACGCCCTCCTCAAGTCCCAAGGCTATCAGCTCCTCAGTTGGACGAGCATCGTCCACATGGAGCCACAGATGCAGTCCCGCTCCTTCTCCGTCGATGGCAACCTTATCGCCGAAGGCCTCATGGAGCGCCCCTATGAGAAGTCGTTGGGACGTGCGATGGTACTTCACCTGCCGCCGCACGTGCTTTTCATAGAAGCCATTCCCGAGCATAACGCCCAGGGCTTTCTGCGTGACCCATGAGACAGGACACCAGTACGACCTCATTCGATCGCGGTAAGGCCCTACAAGCTCAGGAGGCAGTACGAGATAACTCACCCGCATAGCCGGCGAGAAGGCCTTGGAAAATGTGCCCGTGTAGATGACGCATCCGTAGCGGTCCAAGGATTGAAGCGAAGGTATGGGACGCTCCTGGTATCGGTATTCGCTATCGTAATCGTCTTCGAGGATAAAAGCCCCCTGGGCATGGGCCCATTCAATAAGCCGCATCCGATCCGCGTAGGACATGATACGCCCCGTGGGAAACTGATGGGAAGGGGTCACGAATACGATCTTTGCGCCGCTGCGCTCCAAATCGCCGAAGAACGCCTCGCTTGACGACACATCAAGCGAGGCTATCGAGAACCGGTTGCTTGCAAGCACCTGCGCCACACCGGCAAAACCCGGCTGCTCGATAGCGACAATATGGCGCTCAGGATCGAACAGGTGCATGAGCCGCTCAATGCCGTCCCGCGTTCCCGATTGGATGGCAATCTGCCCGGCCGAGCACCGCACGCTGCGGGCGCGGCCAAGATAGCCGCTCAGAGATTCGCGCAACGAGAGCAACCCGAACTCGTCGGAATAATCGTTGGAACCCTCTAGGGAGCACAGCGCCTCCCCCACCGCCTTGCGCAGCGCTTCAGCGGGAAACAGCTCCGTTGGAAGGCTTCCGTAAAAGAAGTCGTAGGGAACCGGGGGGTCTGCGGGGGCCTTGAGCATCTCTGCCAAAATGCCCTCCGAACGCTCGGGCCAATCGGCCCCGCATCCTTCCGTCGGCATAGCCGGATCGACGTAATAACCCGAGCGGTTCCGGGACACGACATAGCCCTCGGCGTAGAGCTGCTGGTAGGCCTTATCCACGGTGTTGCGCGAAACGCCCAGCTCTTCCGCCACATAGCGCACCGAAGGCAACTTTGCGTCGGGCTCGTAAATGCCGCGCACAATGTCTTCGCGCAAGCCCTCGTACAACTGGACGTAGGCCGGTGTTGCCGAACTTCGCTCAATGGAAATCATGCCCGCCCCCTCTTCTCGGGTCTATTGTAAGGCGTTTTCCGCTCGCGAGCCATCTCCCTGCACCAGGGTGCTCGCCACCTGGGCGAGCGCCGCATAAGCCGAAGACGGCTCCTGTGCCGACAGGCGAACGGAGAACGTGCCGATCCACCGCCCCACGTGCTCGCGCAGAAACCTCTGCCGAGTCCCTCTCGCACGGGTAACAGCGGCGTCGTCCCCCTCGCTCAGAGCATAGAGCTCTTCCCGGCACAGAGCTGCCACGAAATACAACTCCGTAGCAAGAAAATCTTCGGAGACCCGCGGATAACCCTGAACGCGGTATCCGAAGGATGCGTAGAACTTTCGCACCGACAAGGTGTCACGGGAGAACAGCCCCCGCGAGCCGGCCGTGTGCGCCGATTCCCAAGGAGGCACCGGCAAGACGCCAGGGCCGAGGAACAGCCTTGTGTATTCGGGGCGAGACAGGGCCGCCGCCAGATCGGAGCGCCGCAGATCAGAATCGAGCTCGCCGCATTTCTCCACAGCCCCCGCTTCCACCAGGCATCGCCAAGCCTGCGCCGTCAGCGGCGACGACAGCGCTTCCCGCAAGGCGTCATCGGGCTCTTCGGCGAACACGCGGGCAAGCAACTGGTAGAGGTAGTGGCGCGCGGCCGCCTGCTCGGCAAGCGCTTCGGTCTCGATCATGTCGGCATGAGCGATTTCCATCATCACTCCTTTGACGAAACGGGAATCGGCCGTGCGGCAGCCGAGGACAAGACGCCTCGTCCGCCGCACGGCCCGAGGAGGGGTGCCTATACGGTAAACGCCGAGCCCTCGTTCTCAAGGGCAACGGCCTTCGCCCGCATAATCAGCGAGGGGGTCGTCTCGCTAGCGGAAGGCATGCACGGCAGCTCGGACACGCATTCCCCGCCATACTGGGCGCGCAGCTCCTCGATATCTCCGAACCTCAGCGCGCGCATGGTGCAAGCGGCCACGCAGACAGGGTCTTCCCCCTGCTCGCGAAAGCCGAGGCAGCCATCGCATTTCTGCACGATCTTCAAATCGTCGCGGAACTGCGGCGTCCCGTAGGGACATGCCTTCACGCAAGACTGGCAGCCGATGCACACCTCGTCGTCGTGCTGGATGGTACCATCCGCCTCGTCCACGGCCATGGCGCCGGCGGGGCACACCTCAACGCAGGCCGGCGACTCGCAGTGGTTGCACCCCAAGCTCACGTGAAACATGGACGCTTCGGGATAGGCGCCGCCCGTCAGGCTGAACACCCGGCGAAACGACACCCCCAACGGGACATCGTGAGCCTCGATGCAAGCCGCCTGGCACGTACGGCAGCCAACGCAGGCGCTCTCGTCGAAATAAAAACCTTTTCTCATGGCAATCCCCTTCTTACTCGTTCGCGGCAAGAACCACTTGGGCAGCCGCATCTGCCCTCAAAGCGGCTCCGGCATATGGCTCGACCTTCACGTTGAGCGTGTTGTAGCCCGCCGTGCCCATGCCGACGCACACCGACCCCGTAAGGGAGTTCACCGCACCGGCAACATCCACGCCGCTCTCGTCTAATTGAGCCCAGGCGCCGTTGGGCAGCCCCACGCAGCCGGGCATCGTCAGCGGCGAGAGGCTGGCATGGCGCAGCACCGAGCCGTATCGACTGGAAACGAGCACCGTGTCTCCGTCTTCGATACCCAAAGCCGTCGCATCCTCGTTGTTCATAAAGACCGGGTGCTCGAGAATGCTTGCCAACATCATGGTGTTTCCGAACACCCCGTTGGCGAAGCGCATATAGTGGGGGTTGTAGCACTGGAAGGGGTAATCACCCTTCTTTTTGGCTCCCCAATCGTCGAAAGTCTGCTCGAAGCCCTCGACGGGCACATGGTAGGTGGGATAGGGCTTGTACGTATCCTCGGAGTACCCCATGGCGTTCAGGGCATCGGCCTTCCACTGGCAGCAGATCTCGAACTTGCCGCTCTCGCTTTCGCGCGGGTTCTTTTGGGGGTCGGCGATAAAATCCTCGTAGGCGATATAGCCGTAGCCGTCATCGGCCGAGGACCGCGGAATCTGGTAGACGCCTTTCTCTCGGAACTCGCTCCACGAGATAAGGCCCTCCTGCGGGGTGCCCTCCACCCCCCAGGCGTCGATATCCTCCTGGGTGATGGATACCAGGGTTACCTGGTTGTCCGCAGAGCCGTCGGCCACCGTGGTGCCGGCAATCTCGTTGAAGGTCTTCTGCCGCTCCGACAGGGGATGCAGCCCGCGGTGGTCGTAGCCCATAGCCTCGAGAATCAGGTTGTCTATCTCATCGCTCGATTTCGACTCGTAGACCGGCTCGCAGACCTGCGAATAGCAGAACACGACCTCGCGACCCCCATCGCCCGTGCCCATGAGCGTGCCGCCGTCGCGCTCCAAGTCGCTGCAGAGCGGCAAGATGATATCGGCGTACTGGGCATCGAGGCGCGGAACGAAGCTGCGGTTCACAACAAACTCCACCCGGTCGCTGCGCAGCGCCTCCACGGCTTGGTTGGTGTCGAGCAGAGAGCGCATGGGCGACCAGTTTCCGTTCTCGATCATGCGGATGTCGATGGTGCGCTCCTCGCCGGGCACGACGTCGATGCCGCACGGGTTGCCGACAAAACGGTAGGAGCCGGTGGCCACCGCCCGCCACAACTCCGAGGAGCCGATGAGGTCGTCGGGGGCCTCGAAACCGAAGTCGGGACCATCCACGCCCAGCGCCTCGGCAGCCTCGGCCTCGCCCGAGCCGCCGGTGAGAATGAGGTTTACCGGACCGTCTGAGGCGCTGTCAGCATAGTAGACGCCGCAAGCATGCCCGGGCTTTCCGAAGTGGCCGCCCATAGCGCCGACGGTCATCATCAGCTGGGGCAGGTCCTCGGCGCCGTTGCAGCGGTAGGCCGCGAAGGAGCTTGCGATGAAGACAGCCTTGTCGCAGCCGAGCTCGCGAGCAAACCACGTGATGTCCTCGGCGGGGGTGCCGCATATCTCGCTCGCCCACTCGGGCGTCTTGGGAACACCGTCGTAGTCGCCGCGCACGTAGCCGAGGAAGTGCTCGCCGTCCCGAGAGGGGCTCTCCTCATCGAAACCGATGCAGTAGGTATGCAGGAAATCCCAATCGATAAGGCCCTCGCCAGCCTCGTCCTGTCGCACCATCTCGTAGGCCACGGCAAGCAGCAAGGCGGTATCGGTGCCGGGACGCGTGCGAACCCAGCGCGCTTCCAGCATGCTGGCACTGGCATTGTAAGTGGGCCCCACGAAAACAAACTGGGCGCCGCGCTCTTTGGCGGCCAGGAAATGCCACGTGGGAGATCCCATGGCCGACCATGCGGGGTTGCAACCGTACAACACGATGGTCTCGGCATTGGTCGCCATGTCGTAGCGATCGTTGCACTGACCGCGCTTCGCGTTGTCGGTGAGGCCGAGCTTCGAGGGCCCGAGGCGAGCCGAGCCCTGGGAGTTCGTATCCCACATGCCCACATAACCCCCGAGATAGCCGTGCAGCGCGCTGCCAAAGGCACTGGGCACGAGCACGGAGCGCGGACCGTAGGTCGAGTAAATGCGCTTAGTCTCGTCGGCGACATACCGAATAGCCTCATCCCAGCTAATGCGCTCCCATTCGTCGCGGCCACGCAACTCGGGATGGAAGTTCTTGCCCCCCGGCTGCCAGCCCTTGCGCTTCAGGGGATACTTGATGCGGTCGGCCCCGAACGCCATCTCCCCGATAGCACGCCCGCGCAGGCAACCGCGCTGCTGGGGGAACTCCTGGCTGTCCTCGTGGGTGTCATCGGTCTTCTGACGCAAGATGACGCCGTCTTCCACGAGCGCCTTGTTCAGACAGCGGCCGCCGCACGACTGCATGCAGGAGATCGTCGTCCACACCCCCGCCTGCTCCTGCGGCTCAGATGGCGCATCGCCGGTTTCGGCCATCTTCTCCACCGAGGGCGCGCATCCAGCCAGGGACAGGCCCGCCGCAGCCGCCGTCGAGGCAGCCACAAACGCACGGCGGTCCATAGCCGGCTCTCGCTGCGCGAATCGGTCGTCAGTCATTTCCTCTCCTCTCTCCAAAAGGGTGGAAGGGTTTCCTTCCATCGCGCATGGTACGAAGCGGAAAGACACAAGCCACAGGGGCAGTTTCGGTTTCTTCGAGAGGACAGATGGCCCCTTCCTCAAAAGGCGAGGCCCTCTCCGGCATAGCGGGGAGGGCCTCATGGCAGAGAGATACAGGGACGCTCTATGCCGATGCGCGGCGTTAGGCGGCGAACACCACGGAGCAGATGCTCAGCAGGATAGCACCGAACACCAGGGTGAACACCATCATGGGCCATACGAACTTGAACCAGTGGGACATCTTCATGTCCAGCATCTGCAAGGTCGCCATCACCAGGCCAGTCGGCGCGATGTAGAGCATGGCGTACTGACCGAACTGGTAGGCGGCCACGATGATCCAGCGCGGAATGCCCACGGTGTCGGCCAGCGGCGCGAAGATGGGCATCGACAGCACGGCCAGGCCACTAGAGGAGGGCACCACAAATCCGAGCACGAAGAAGATCAGCAGCAAGCAGATCACGAACATCGGGCCGCTCATGCCGGTGACCATGTTCGACGCGGCATTCAGCATGGTGTCGCTGATCATGCCCTCGGTGAGCACATGATTCACACCGCGAGCCAGGCCGATGATGAGGGCCACGGGCACCAAGCTCGATGCGCCAGAGCCGAAGGCGTCCACCATCTTCGCCTCTCCCACGCCGTCCTTGCCCGTGCCGCCGATGAACATCACCAGAATAGACAGGGTCACGAACTCGGCCGCCATCTGCGGGAACCACCAGCCGAGGTTCATAACGCCGATGATCATGATGATGAAGGCCATAACAAAGATCACCAGCACGATCTTCTTGCGGATCGAGAACTCATGAGCCGCTGCGCTGTTGTCGTCCAGCTCCCACTGGGCATTGAACTTCTCGCGATCCTCGTAGGAGTAGCTGAATTTCGGATCGGCCTTCACCTTCTTGGCGTACCAGTGCAGGTACAGCAAGAAGACGATACCGCCCACCACCAGGGCGAATGCGCGCACGGCAATGCCCTCGGTGAACACGGTGCCCGCCGCATTCGATGCGATAACGGCCGAGAAGGGATTCACCGTGGAAAACGTCGTGCCGATGGAGCCGGCCATGAAGATCGCTCCCACGACCACGATGGAGTCGTAGCCGAGCGCGATGAATATGGGTGCCAGAATCGGATAGAAGGCCACGGCCTCCTCCTCCAGGCCGCACATGGTGCCGCCGAAGATCATGAACACCGACACGCCGAAGACGAGCAGGAACTCGCGACCCTTGGTCTTCTTCGTCAGGGCCGAGAGCCCGCTCTCGAAGGCACCGGTGACTTTCACCACGCCGATGAGGCCACCCAAGCACAGGATGAACACCATGACGTCGATGCCGTCGATGACGCCCCATACCATGGAATAGGGGATATCGGCTATGGACACCGGGTGCTGATCGAGGCCCTCGTAGGTACCGGGGATCGACACAGCCTTGGTGATGGCGCCGCTCGTGAACTGATCGATGCTGATCTTCACGCCCAGCTCGTCAAGAGTTTCCTGGGTCGCGTCCAGGGTGGACACCTCGCCGGTAGGCGAGGTCATCTCCAACTTGCCGCTGTCGGCATCGTACAGCAGCTTGGAATACTGGCCCGCGGGCACGAACCACGTGCAGATCACGGCGATAATGGTCACGATGAACAGAATCGTGAACGCCGAGGGGAAGGAGAACTTGCGCTTCTTCTTCTCCTTCTTTTCCTTCGGAGCTTGCTCCGCGTCCAGGGGAACACCCTCCATGGTTGCTTCGGCCATGTCGATCTCCTATCTAACTCGGGGGCAGAGGGTAGGGCGCCACCCCGCGGCCCTTCGTCGTCGCTCGATGAGCCGCGGGGGGATGTCGTTGCTGAAAGTGTAGATTCCATGAACCCCGCAGGGCTAGGCATAACGCGGTGATGGTATCGAGATGCAGCGGATATAACTTGGGGATACTGTGAAGACGCTTTTCTAAACAAGGACTAAACCGCAGGTCAAACCCATTGTGAAAGATGACTCATTCACACATCGACAACAGAATGTCCATTCTTAATCCCGATTGGGTACACTAGTGTCGCGCCGGCGGGACCGCCCACAGAGGCCCACGGCATCGCTCCGCCCACCTTGTATTCCGAGGAACGCCATGACCCTGCTGTTCTACTACACGCTCATCATCATGTTCTTCTACACCATCGTGGCGGCCACGAGCCTCTCGGCGTTCTATGTGTCGCGACGCAAGACCTTCCTCTACGCCACCGTCGGCTTCGCGTTCTACTTCTTCGACGTGTCGCTCGTGTTCATGGACAACTTCATCACCCCCGATGCCGTGTTCAGCGCGCCGACGTTCTACGACGTGGGCAATCCCTACGCCTCCATCATCACCGGCGGCGGGGCCTTCCTGTTTCTGTGGCTTGCCGCCTGCCGGTACTGCCGCGAGGGGCATTGGGCCATCCGCTACCTGCCTGTGGCCGTATGGGCCGCGGCCAGCCTGGCCGCCTACCAGCTGATCGGGAACATCCAGTGGCGCGAGTTCGTCTACTATTCCATGCGCACGGCCCTGCAGCTGTTCTGCTACGCCGTACTTGCCCTGTGGTACTGGCGCTCGTCGGATCCGCAGCGGCGCTCCATCATGAAGGGGCATCGTGTGGCCTTCTTCTGGGCCATCGGGCTCACCTGCGGCATCATCATCGAAAACGTGTACTTCCAGTTGATCTACGACCCGTCGAATCTGCCTCATGGGATGTGGATCATGGCCGAGCGCAACCCCTTCGAGAACGCCCTGTTCATCTGCGTCGGCCTGGCCGTGCTGCGCGGCGCGGCCGTGTCGCTGCGGCTGCGCGCCCGCAGCCTGCCCGAAGGCGAGGACCCGCTGCTCGTGGAATCTATCGACCGCCTGCTGCCGCTGTACAGCCTGGGCCACGATTTGTCCAAACGCGAGGAAGAGGTGCTGCGCCTGGCCCTGATGGGCAAGGACAATCAGAACATCGCAAGCACCCTGTCGCTCACGGCGGGCACGGTGAAGGTGCACATGCACAACATTCTGAAGAAGACCGGTCACGGCAATCGCACCGAGCTGGCCGAGGACTTCTGGGAGAAGTAACAGCTTTTCCCAGCGTAGGCAGCATCTTTGCAACTTCCCAAAAAAAAGTGTCCACAATCGCCAATATATTGTGGTACTATACCGATTCGCTAACTAGATATGGTAACTCTTGGGTCACCTCAGCCGAGGTGGCCCCGCGACTCAAGGAGCTCTCATGGAGAACAAGACCATCGACGGCGTGAAGGTGACTGTGAATTACGCTCAGGCCGGCGACGCCCCCGTGACCGAGGACGAGATCAAGGCCTACATCAAGCGCGGCTACGACAAGTACCCTCACGGCAAGCTGGAGTCCCTCGTGCTGGACGTGGATGGCGAGGACGTGGGCATCCACTACGGCCTGGCTCCCATGAAGTTCGATCGCATCCGCCGCATCACCGGCTACCTGGTGGGCACCCTGGACCGCTTCAACGACGCCAAGCGCTCCGAGGAGCACGACCGCGTGAAGCACGAGGTCCCTTCCTGCTGCATCAAGTAGCTTTGCTTGCCACAGAGAAACCATTTTCGCAAACAGCGAAGAGGGCCGCTGCCGAACAATATCGGCAGCGGCCCTCTTCGTTGCCACGGAGCCTCGCGCGGGCAAAAGGCTCGCGCGGTGGTCGCTGGCACCCAAGCGTGCAGTTTTTTTTCGATAGAGCGACTTGGAAAATGCGGTGAGGTGCAGAAATTGACGATTTCGCGAGCTTTTGTGTCAAAAGGCGCTCATGTGCGTCTTCGTAACTCGCTCAATCGCACATTCCTGCATCTTCTCCTTCGTCCGTCGCCCAGAAGCCTGCTTCAAAAGAAACCCCGGCGCGAAAAGCTGCCGGCCTATCAGAGCGCCCGTCTACAAGGGCAGGCGCGCCTCGAGGGCGCGACCCAGGGTGACCTCGTCGGCGAATTCCAGGTCGCCGCCCACGGGAAGGCCGCTGGCAGGGCGCGTCACCTTCACCCCCAAAGGCTTGATCAGGCGCGCCAGATAAGCGGCCGTCGTCTCCCCCTCGATGTTGGGGTTCATGGCCAGCAGCACCTCGGTCACCTCTTCGCGGCCCAGGCGACCCATCAGCTCGGCGATGCGCAGATCGTTGGGGCCGACGCCCTCCATGGGAGCCAGCACGCCCCCGAGCACGTGGTACACGCCGTTGAATACGGCGGTGCGTTCGATGGGCGGAATGTCGCGGGGCTCGCTGACCACACAGAGCACCGAGCCGTCGCGCTTGGCGCTGCCGCAGATCTCGCACAGGTCGCCCTCGGCGTAGTTGAAGCAGCGGGGGCAGAAATGAACCTCCGCCTTCACCTCGCGAATGGCGTCGGCCAGGCGCAGCGCCTCGGACGCGTCGGCGTTCAAGATCCAGTAGGCCATGCGCTGGGCCGACTTCGGGCCAACGCCGGGAAGTCGCTCCAGCTCATCGAGGAGCTTCTGAATGGACGGGGCCGCTTGCACGGAAAACCTCGGGTCGCGGCGGGGCTACATCAGGCCGGGGATCTTCATACCGCCCATGACGGCGTTCATGCGGGCATTGGCAGCCTCAGAAGCGGAGCGCAGGGCCTCGTTCACGGCGGCCACTACCATATCTTGGAGCATCTCCACGTCCTCGGGATCCACCGCGGCCGGGTCGATGGTGATACCGGTGATGGCCATGTCGCCAGTGGCCGTGGCCTTCACCATACCGCCGCCGGCAGAGGCCTCGAAGGTCATGGCGGCGATCTCCTCCTGGGCCAGGGCCGCGTCGCGCTGCATCTTCTGGGCCTGCTTCATCATCTTCTTCATATCCATGGGTGCATCTCCTTGTTTCGCGGGAATGATTGCGTCTATTGTAGGCCATCGGGCCCTAGGACACCTCTTCAAAACTGACGCCGTCGCCGAAACCGAAGGCCAGCGAGGCATTCAGATCGCCGTTATCGGGCTCGACCACGGGATTCGGGGAGGGCCCCGATACGCTGTCGGGCTCGGGGGGCAGCCCCGTTGCCGAGGCCATGGTCGGCGGCGCGAAGGCCGGCTGGGGGCTCGGCGCCGCAGACGCGGGGGCCGGAACGGGGGCCGCGGTCGGCTGCGAAGCCGGAGCCGGGCTCGGCGCGGACTTCCCGGGGGCGGGGGGTGCCTCCCAAGGCGGGACCTCCTCGAAGGGAACGTCGCCATCGTCGTAGGGGACGTAGTCGTCATAGGGAGGGCGATCATCGGCGGGGGGCGCCACGGGAGCCGCCGGAGCTGGAGCCGATGCGGGGGCAGGCGCCGGCGCCGATGCGGGGACCGCGGGAATCGCCGGCGCAGGAGTCGGCGCGGGGGCCGTCGGGCGCGGCGTCTCGGCCACGACTGTGGCCGCTCGGGCAGCGGCCGCCGCCACGGGATTCGGCTGGGCGATACCGCCGGCCGAGGGAGCCGCCGCCACGGGAACTGCCGCCCCCGCGCCGCCCTTGCGCAGCTCGAAGGGCACATCGCAGTGGGCCTCGTGGCGCAGGGCGGCGGCCAGCTCCTCCTGGACGTCGGCCTTCTGCACCGCGCGGAAGGCGAAGTCGTTCTCGGGAGCGAACTCCACGATGAAGCGCGCGCCGTCGAAAACGGCCTTGGTGTTCATGAACAGCACGCCATAGGCGGCCTTCGACTTCTTCAGCGACGCCAGAACGCCCGCCCACAGGCGCTGAAGCGAAGCGGGGTTGCCCAGCAGCGCCGCCACCTCGGCAGCCAGCGGGCCGCCGGCTGCCATCGGCGCCGAGGTCGGGGCTGCCGCAGGGACGGCTGGCGGGACCGCAGGAGTCACGGGTGTTGCGATAGAGGGAGCGGCCGGGGCCGCGGGTGCGGGCTGCGACTCGGAGGCCGTCGAGACCGGACGACTCGGCGCGGGAGCCGGTGCAGCAACCGCAGGAGCCGCCTCAGACTGCGGCACGGCCGAAACGGGAGCGGGCGCGACGGGAACTGATACCGCCGGGGCCGGGGCCGCCACAGCCGGGGCCGGGGCCGCGGGAGCCGCCGCAACCGCCGCAGGCGCCACGGGCTTCGCCGCCGCGGAAGCCGTCACTCCCCCGCCTGCCAGCTGGCGCTCCAGGGCCTCCACCCGATCGGCCAGAGCGCGCAGAGTCAGGTCTGCCGCCGGCCGCACCATGCGGGTCAGGGCGATCTCGAAGGACAGGCGCGGGTTCGTGGACGTCTTCAACTCGGTGCCCACATCCCCCAGCACATCCAGCAGGTAGGCCAGGCGGTCCACGCCGAACAGCGGCAACTCGGATGCCAGCTCGCGACGGGTGGCCTCGCTCACTTCCAGCACCACATCGCCGCCGGCCACGGCCATCACGTACATGTTGCGCAGATGCGTCGCCAAGTCGCCCACGAACTGGGCCAGGTCGGCACCGGTTTCCACATACTGGGCCACCCAGGTGAAGCAGGCCGCGGCATCGCGAGCGCCGATGGCCTGCACGATGTCGGCCAGATCGGTGGAGTCCACGGTGCCCAGCATACGCTCGGCCACCTCCATGGTCACGGCCCCATCGCCGAAGGCGATCAGCTGCTCGAGCGAGGTCAGGGCGTTGCGCATGCCGCCCTCGGCCCGGTGCGCAATCAGATCGAGGGCGTCCCCCTCGAATTCCACGTCTTCGGCCACGCAGATCGCACCCAAGCGCGACACCATGGCCTCGGTGGAGATGCGGCGGAAGTCGAAGCGCTGGCAGCGCGAGTGAATGGTCTCGGGCACCTTCTGCGGATCGGTGGTGGCCAGAATGAACACCACATGGCTCGGCGGCTCTTCCAAAGTCTTCAGCAGCGCGTTGAACGCCGCCGTGGACAGCATGTGCACCTCGTCGATGATGTACACCTTGTAGCGACCGCGGGTGGGAGCGAACTGAACGCGGCCGATAATCTCCTCGCGCACGTTTTCCACGCCCGTGCGGCTCGCGGCGTCCAGCTCGTAGACATCGGGGTGCTCGCCGGCGGCAATCAGCTCACAGTCCTCGCAGGTGCCATCGGGCTCGGCCGTCGGTCCCGTCTCGCACAGAAGCGCCTTGGCCAAAAGGCGCGCGGTGGTGGTCTTACCCGTGCCGCGCGGGCCCGTGAACAGGTAGGCGTGGCTCACCTTGTCCTGGGCGATGGCGTTCTTGATCGTACGCTCAATGTGCTCCTGCCCGACCACATCCTCGAAGATCTGCGGTCGGTACTTGCGATAGAGTGCCTCGGCCATGGCCTATTCTCCGTTCTTCGCCTTGCGCCCGTTCAGAGCCGCTTTGATGACGCCGATGAACGCCGGCGCCACCGACACGGCCACAATGCCCAGCACGATCACCTCGAAGTGCTCCTGAACCACCGGAATACCGCCGAAGAAGTATCCCACCAGCACGAACAGGCTCACCCATGTCACACCGCCGATCACGTTGAACAGCGTGAACTTTCCGAAATTCATATGCCCCGTGCCCGCAATGAACGGCGCGAAGGTACGGAAGAAGGGCATGAAGCGCGTGATAATGATGGTCAGGCCGCCGTAGCGCTCGAAGAAGTGATCCAGCTTGGCCATGCGCTCAGGCGTGAGCGCCTTCACCTTCCCCGAATCGATGATGCGGCTGCCGAACAGGCGGGCGATCCAGTAGTTCGAGGTGTTGCCCAGAATGGCCGCCGCCCAGAACACGATGAGCGTGGCCCAGATGTTCAGGCCACCGCCCTCGGCGGAGAACACGCCGGCCGCGAACAGCAGCGAGTCGCCGGGCAGAAACGGGAAGAACACCAGGCCCGTTTCCACGAACACGATGAGGAACAGCGGCGTGTACACCCACACCGGCCCCAGCGCGATGATCCAGCCGGCGATGAAGCCGCGGGGATCTTTCAGCAGATTGATGAAGAACTCGATAATGCCCATGAAGCGTTAAAACCTTTCGCAATGGTGCCGCATCGGCGGCAGCCGTGATACATAAAAGTGCCCCGAATAGGTATGGGCGCTCGTCAGCGGTCCCTTATGGCTGCTTCCTCCCGGACCTGACCAGGTTCGGAACTTGTCGCCGCCCATACCCATTCGAGGCACTCGAACTCGTAAGCCATTAGTATAGGCGAAAGCCACCCGCGCAAAAGCCCCCGTGCGCCGCGCAAACCAAACTTCCACAGCACGCGGGCACGCTCCCGCCCCGCACCACTCCTTATCAGCCGTTCGCGTTAAGGAATTTGTAAGAATCTCCCCCGCTGGGCCTGGGAATTGCTACTATTCTTCCTACGAGAATCGAACCTGAAACGAACCACCTCCGAGGAAACTCATGACCCGTTCCGATCACAGTCGCTCGTGCGGCGACTCCCGCCGCCGGTCCCCTTCGGGCCTGTCGCTTTCGACCGGCCGCCTGGAAGGCCGTCCGCGCAACGGCGCCGACGCGCGTCGCACGCGCCACAACCCCCTGCGCGACGACGATCGTCCCACGAGCCGACGCCCTCAGCGCGCCGCCGGCCCGGCCCCCTCGACCCGCCACTCCGGCCGCGGCCACAGCGCGCGCCGCGATCCCTTCGACACCCCCTCCTACCGCGACGATTTCGACACCGCGCCCCCGCGGCGCGGCAGCTCGCCGTCTGGCCGCGGACCCAAGGTCGGCAGCTCGCTGGCCGACTCCCTCGTCTCGTTTATGCCCACCATGAAACGCTCCAGCAGCCATGGCGGCTCGTTTAATCGCGGCATCGATCTGCGCACCCTGGGCCTCGCCCTGATCGCCCTGGCCCTGGCCGTGGTACTCATCATGGCCGTAGCCCACGTGGGCCCCTTCGCCCCTCCGAAGATGGAGGATCACACCTCGCACGTCGGCGCGCTCAGCGCTCGGGCCGCCACGAACAACGGGGCCTATATCGCCCAGGGCATCGCCACCCAAATCAGTCTGGCGCGTCCCATCGAGCCCGATCTGGCACTGATGCCGGCCCACGAGGTCACCCGCGAGGACATCGGCGCCCTCGGCGGCCAGAAAGAGCCCTTCGCCTTCGCCATGAACGCGGCGGAGGGCGAGGGCGGTGCGAGCACGCCGGTGCTGAGCGACCAGTCCCTGGTGCAGCTGAACAACGCCCTGACCTACTATGAGACCAACGGCTACGATGTGGGCTACCTGCTGATGGATCTGGGCACGGGCCGCGGCATCGCGGGCAACCTGGACACCTCCATCTACGGCGCCAGCTCGTTCAAGGGCCCGTTTTGCACCTACATCGCCGAGAAGGAGCTGCCCAGCGACGTCGACAAAGTGAAGTCCTCGCGCCGCGAGCAGATCGAGAACACCATCATCTGGTCCGACAACACCTCCTACAGCAAACTGCGCCGCCTGTTCGGCACCGACGGCATGGAAGAGTGGCTCGGCGAGGCGGGCGTGGCCACGTCCCTGGTCGACGACACGTCGTTTCCCCACTACACCGCCCGTCAGTCGGCCCTTATGTGGCTGAAGATCTACCGCTACCTGGCCGAGAGCGACAGCTCCACGGCCCAGTGGCTGTCGGACACCTTCGCCAAAACCGAGGTGTCCTTCCTGCGCAATGGCGCGCTGGGCACCACGAGCGCGGGCCACACCGATTGGCTGCCCAGCGAGGATTCCGGCCAAGAAGAGGCCCTGGAAGAGGCCGAAGTGGACGGCGGCGAGGAAGCCGTGAGCACCGAGGGCAGCACCGAGCAGACCGATGCCGAGGGAACAAGCGACGGGGAGGGCGAGACCGAGGCCGTCGATCCCGTGGCCGAGGCCATCGCCGAAGACGCCGCCGACGGGCGCGACGCCGCGGTCATGTCCATCGGCGCGAACATCACCGTGCGCAACAAGGCCGGCTGGATCAACGGCGACAAGGTGGATGCAGTGTGCGACTCGGGCATCGTCACCATCAACGACCGCGACTACCTCATGGTCATCATGACCGGCGCCCCCGACACCGCCGAAAGCGAGCAAGCCTTCGCCCATCTGGCCCGCACTCTGCTGGAAATCCGCATCGATTTGGTGTAGCGGCCGCGCCGACGCCCCCCTCGGGACGGCCCGCCTTTGCGCCGCTCTTGCGAGAACTACTTCCCGGCGCGCACGCGGGCGCGGTGCAGACCGTATTCCAGGGAATCCACCAGCGCGTTCCACGAGGCCTCGATCACGTTCTCCGACACCCCCACGGTGCCCCACGTATCCACGCCATCGGTGGCGGTGATGGTCACGCGCGTGATGGCGTCGGTGCCCTGGGACTCATCCAGCAGACGCACTTTGTAGTCGGTCAATTCCATATGCGCCACCTGGGGGTACGACTCCACAATGGCCATGCGCAGGGCATTGTCCAACGCTCCCACAGGGCCTGCGCTCTCTCCCGTGGCCACGAAACGGGCATCGCCCACGTGGATCTTCACCGTGGCCTCGGACAGCGCGTCCTTGGCCAGGGCACCGGTATCCTCGCGGTCGTCTACGATCACGCGGAAGCTCTCCAAGGTGAAGGAGGGACGATAGATGCCCAAATGGCGCATGAGCAACAGCCCCAGCGAGCCGTCGGCCACCTCGTAGGTGAAGCCGCGCGCCTCCCGCGCCTTGATGTCATCGAGCACCGCCTGGGCGCCACCTTCGGCCTCTTCCAGGCGAAAGCCCAAACTGGCGGCCTTCTGAAGCAGCGACGCCTTTCCCGCCAACTCACTGACCAACATGCGGGCGCCGTTGCCCACCACCGCCGGATTCACGTGCTCGTAGGCCTCGGGGAAGCGGGCAATGGCGCTGGCGTGCAGGCCGCCTTTGTGGGCGAAGGCGCTCGCACCGCTATAGGGATGATGGGGCGAGACCGACACATTGCACAACTCGGCAACATATTGGGACAAGCTCGTCAGCTGCATCAAGCTGTGAGAGCCGACAGCCCTCAGACCCATTTTCAGCTCCAAATCGGCGATCACCGTCAACAGGTCGGCATTGCCCACGCGCTCTCCGATGCCGTTCACGGTGCCCTGCACTTGGGTGGCTCCGGCACGCACCGCGGCCAGAGTATTGGCCACCGCGCAACCGGAATCGTTGTGGCAGTGGATGCCGAAACGGGCCTGCGGATACGCCGCGCGCACCGCCCCCACGACATCCTCTACCTCAAACGGCAGCGCGCCCCCATTGGTCTCGCACAAATCAACGGAGACAGCGCCCGCCTCCACCGCGGCTCCCACGCACGCAAGCGCGTAGGCGGCGTTCGCCTTATAGCCGTCGAAGAAATGCTCGGCATCGAATACGACCTCGCGGCCTGCCGCGGCCAGGTAGGCCACCGAGTCGGTAATCATGCGCAGATTCTCGTCGAGGGTCGTGCGCAGCGCGCGTTCCACCTGGGCATCCCACGTCTTTCCCACGATGGTCACCACGGGTGCGCCTGAGGCCAGAAGGTCGGCCAGGCCCTCGTCATCGGCCGCCGCCACGCCCTTGCGGCAGGTGGAGCCGAACGCGGCGATGCGCGCGTGGCGCAGGTCCATGGCCGCCACTTCGCGGAAGAAGGCGACGTCTTTGGGATTCGAGGCGGGATAGCCCCCCTCGATGATGTCGATGCCGAATTCATCGAGGCGCCGCACAATGGCCAGCTTGTCCTCCAGCGAAAGCGTAATGCCCTCGCACTGCTCGCCATCGCGCAGCGTCGTGTCGTAGGTCGCAATCCGCTTGTCCGCCATACTAGCCCCACTTCTCTCGCACCGCCCTGCGGCTATCTTTCAACCGCTTATTGTAGCGCACTAAAACCGCCGCAGCACTCATGGCCGTGTCCGTGTCCATGGCCGCGGTGCCGCAACCCGCAACCCGTCCCTCTCCCGCAACCCGAGCCCCCCGCTGCCGCGTGCGCCGCAGAAGCCCCCTCCGCGGCGCCTTCTGCAGCGCTACCCCGACACGGGCTTCTCCGCCCCCGACCGACTTGCGAGGCTGGTCGGATACAAGCTCACGGAACGGGCGATGAGGAAAGCGACGGCTACGGCAGGTGCGGAAACCGCCAGTGCCCCAGGGCCGAGCAGCTCGAGAACGAACATGCCGGCCGTAAGCGGGCAGTTGGTGCAGCCGGCAAAGAACGCGGCCATAACGGCCGCAGCGAGCACGCCCTGCGCAACCTCCGTCGCACCGAGAGCCGCCGCCCCATCGGCCAGGGCGACTCCCAAACAAGCCCCTATGGCGAGAACCGGCATGATCTCACCGCCTTTGAAACCGCCGGCCAACGTGAGCAAGGTGAGGGCGGCCTTCATGGCGAAGGCCCACCACGGCAGATCGCCCCCGGAAAGGGCCACGGATATCTGGGCCGCTCCCGTGCCGCAGAAGGCACGCAAGCCCTCGTAGTGAAACAGCTCCGCATAGCCCAAAACGAGTGCTGTGGCCACCCCTCCCACCGCCAAGGCGAACACCGGGGCGCCCAGTTGCGCCAATCCCCTGCGCAAGGCCAGCAGGGCCCTGCAGAACAGCAGGGCGAGCAGGCCGGCGGCGAGCCCTCCCGCCAGGGCCGCCCCTCCCGCCAACCCGAGCGCCGCAGCATCCAGGGCAAGAGGGGCTGCGACCAGGAACCGAACCCCTACCGCCTCCGTCACGCCCCAGGCCACCAGCGCCGTTACAACCGGCGCGAAGACATCCGCAACAGACTGGGGGCGCCTTCGCAGCGCCTCGAAGCTGAAGACAGCCCCAGCCAATGGAGCGTCCAGCATGGCCCCCAGCGCCGCCGCCAGGGCCGCCGACGGCAGCAAGCGGGAAAGGCGCCCGGGAAGAAACCTCCGGAAGGGCTCGCTTGCGGCCGCGCCCATTTGAAGAGCGGCCGCCTCCTTGCCCACCGAACCGCCGCAAAGAACCGTCAGGGACGTGCCAACGATAATGGCCGGGGCAAGCGGCGCGGGGACGGGGCGCCCGTCGCGCACCGCTTCCATGACCTGAGCCGTGCTCCACGAGAAATCGAGCCGCAGCGCCCGATAGGCGCCAAAGGCGGCAAACCCTGCCACAGGAAGCAGCCACCCGAGCCATCCGCAGGTTCCGAAAACGGCGGCGGCCCCGTCCACAGCAAGATCGAGCGCCACCGTAAGCGCGCCGACGACGACCCCCAGCGCGGCGAGGGAAATCACGAGCAGCGCGCCCTCCCCCGCGCTCTGCCGCATCATTGCCATCTCCCTCTCCCCTCGCCCGCGCAGCACACGGAAAGCACGTCGTCGCAGCGACCGCGGCGACTTCTCAGCGCCGCATCGGATCGTTGTACACGATGGCCCCGTCGGGCCGGGCCTGGCAGATGAGGGTCAGATCGAACTCCCGGGCCAGGCGAATGGTCTCGTCGGTGGGAACCGCCTTGGTGGCCAGCAGCGGAACCCCGGCGTGAATGGCCTTCATGACCATGTCCACGGGCAATCGCCCGCTAGAGAAGATGAGGGCATCGCGCAGATCGATCCCCTGCCGCAAGGCCAGGCCCACCACCTTGTCGAAGGCGTTATGACGCCCCAGGTCCTCGCAGCAGGCCACCACAGTACCCCCCAGCACCAGATAGCAGCTGTGGGTGCCGGTCGTGCGCCGATGCAGGGGCGTATCCTCGGCGAAGGCCCGGGCCGCGGCGAGCACCCATTCAGCCTCCCAGGGAACGGGCGTCACCTTGGCCGGGGGCGCGTCGCTTGTGAAATAGCGGTTGTAGGCGCGGTTGCCGGTGCAGCAGGAGGGAACCGTCTCCATTCCGCGGCGAGAGAAGTCGGCCCGGTTGCAGCCGAGCAGCACCGAGGCACGGGTCCCCTGCTCGCAGAGGTACACTTCCTCGATCTCGTCGACATCCCCCACAATGCCCTCGGTGAACAGCCGTCCCACCACAAGATCGACCAGATGATCGGGGGTGCACACCACCCGCAGCGTGGGCACAGTGTTCACGAGCACCTCCATAGCGTGCTCGGCGAGCACCGGCCGGCGCACCGGCTCGAAGGATCCGTCGGGACGCAGCAGCGCACCGTCGCAGACCTCCACAGCCTCGCCCTCTCGATATCGGTCGACCACTCTCACGATCCTCTTCCCTTCACCCGTTCCCGGCAGCGTGCGTCGCAGCCTCTTTAAGCCTGCTTTTTATGGTAGATGAACCAGTAGGCCAGGCCCACCACCAGGCCGCCAACGATATTGCCGAGGGTAGCGAGAACCAGGTTGTAGGCCACGCCCCCCGCGGTGATGGCCCCTGCGGCCCCGATACCGGCCACCGTGTTCAGCAGCAGTCCCATGGGCAAGAAGAACATGTTCGCCACGCAGTGCTCGAAGCCGCAGGCCACAAAAGCGGAGATGGGCAGCAGGATGCCGAGCACCTTGTCGGCCGTGGTCTTCGAGGAGAAGCCGATCCACACGGCCAGGCACACGAGAATGTTGCAGAGCACCGCCTTGAAGAACAAGGTCACCGGCTCAAGGGCCACCTTGCCGGCAGCCACCGAGACGAAGGCCTCGCCCACAGCGCCCCCGTTCATGGCCTGCAAATTCGACAAGTAGATGATAGCCAGCGCCACCAGGGAGCCGGCCAGGTTGCCGAGCCACACGATACCCCAGTTACGCAGCAGGCCGGCAAGGCCGATCTTCTTCGACGCCTTGGCGCAGACCATGAGCACATTGCCCGTGAACAGCTCGGCCCCGCAGCAGAGCACCAAGCACAAACCCAGGCAGAAGCACAAGCCGCCTACCAGGCGCTGCACCCCGAAGGCCATGGTGGTGTCGCCCAGAAACGTGCAGAAGTACATGCCGCCAAAGCCGATGAAGGCGCCGGCCAGCATGGCGGATACGAAGCACTTAGCACCGCCCATGGAGGCCTTGGTCACGCCGACGGCCTCGGCCTTGGCCTCGGTGGCGGCCGGTGCCAGCGCATCGGGGCTGATGGACAGCAGATCCTCTTTTACGATTGACATGAATGTTCCTCCCTATCATAACGTTACAAACGGGTATTGCTCGAAATTGCCGCCCTCGGCAAGGGCGGCGTACACCGACTCCACGGCCGCCAGCACGCGCGGGTGCACGGGATCGAAGAACTCGGTACCCCCGGGCTGGATGCCGAGGAAGATCACCTCCCCGCACATCTGCTCCAGCTCTCCCAGCAGGTAGGTGATGGGCAGCGTGTGGGTGGTGATGAGCGACTGCACCGCCACGTCCTCGGCACGCAGGCGCCGGACGGCCCCCGGCTCAAGCCCCATGGCCGCCGCGTCCACCAGGAGCAGACGCTGCGGGGCGAGGCGGCGCAGGTAGCCCAAATCGTTCTCGGGCGTCTGGCCCCCGTCTACCACCAGCCAGCCGGCCACGGGGTCGTCCTCCAGGCGCTTGGCCAGAAGCGGGCCGGCGGCGTCATCGCCGCGCAGGACGCTGCCCACGCAGAAGACGACGTTGCCGCCCCGCGCCCCGGCCTCGCTCGCGGCCAGGATGTCCTCGGCGCTCGCGCTCACGACACCCTCCTTCCCATGGCGTATACGGCCGGCTCGCACTGCACCTCGTCCAGCAGGAACAGAAACTCCTCCAGCCACGACGGCACATCCGCGGCAACCACCAGGCCCGCGGCAGCCGTCCCCGGCTCGGGCACCGTACCGCAGCCCTCCAGCGCCGCCAGCACCGCCGGTTTCAGCAGGGGGACGTGCTCCTTCTTCAGCTCGATCTCGCCGAAGCGCTCGATGCCCCTCAGCTTGTCGGCCGCCTCGCCGGTACCGAGGGCCGCCAGCACCTCTGAGAAGACGACCCTGGACGTGGCCAGACGCGGCTCGAGGCAGTCGATGACCCCGGTATGGTGCCCGATGGCCAGGGTGTAGTAGAGCACCGAGCGCGCGTCCTCGGGAATAGAGCGCTCGTGATCCACGAACTTCTTTCCCAGCCGGTAGAACACCACGTCCCGGGCCGTGCGCCCATCGGTGGTGTGGGCCGCCGCCGGGCGCACGGCCCGTCCGCGCTCTGCTCCCGCTCCCCCGTCCGCACCGGGCGCCCTCCCCGCACCCGGCGCGGACGGCCGTTGGCGCACCGTCACGCTCATTCCTGCACGACCTTACTCAGCAGAAGCGCCTTCAAATCCATGAACACGGCCTTCTTTCGCGTATCGGTCTCGCGCTCGACGAGTCTGTCGGCGGCGGCCAGAGCGTCGGTTTCATCCTTGGCGAGCGCCATCATGAACTCGTCCACGATCTGCTTGCCGTAGTAGTAGCCGCTCATGCGCCGCGCCTCGCGCTCGAAGGCGGTGCGCACCTTGTAGGGTATCGCCGGGAAGGCCACGGGCGCCTGCTCGCCAGCCGGGGCTACATGGCGGCTTTCATGCAGCTTCTGGTCGAGCAGCCCCAAGGCGCAGGCGAAGCCGTAGATAGTGGCCGGCGGCGAGGGCGGGCAGCCCGGAATGTACACGTCCACGGGAAGAATGGGGTCGGTGCCTCCCCACACGCAGTAGTTGTCGTGGAAGATGCCGCCGGTGCAGCCGCAGGCCCCGTAGGAGATGACGATCTTCGGATCGGGCGCCGCCTGATAGGCGCGCAGCGCCGGCTCGCGCATGGCCCGGGTCATGGCGCCGGTGTACAGTAGCACATCGGCGTGACGCGGCGAGGGCACCACCTTGATGCCGAAGCGCTCGGCATCGAAGGCGGCGGTGATGGTGGCGAAGATCTCGATCTCGCAGCCGTTGCAGCCGCCGCAGTCCACGCGGTACACGTACACCGACCGCTTGATGGACTGGAGCAGCTTCTCCTTGGCCTTAGCCACCGACGCGTCCAGGGCCACCGGGTCCGGCCTCCACTGGAGAGACGCGGGGAAATCGTTCTCGATCATCGGGCACCTCCTTCGGTGCGAGCCTGGGCCTGGAAGGCGCGGGCATCCTCGCGGCGACGGCAGGCCAGGCACTCGTCCAGCTTCCCCACATCGGCAGCGGCGGGACCTCCCACGCTCTTCAGAACCCGGCGCGCATAGTCGACCTCCTTGGCGGCGGCGTAGGGCTTGCCGCACACCGCGCAGCGCGCCACCTCGTAGGCGCAGGACTCGGACAGATCGGCCTTGTTCAGCACCGCCAGCTCGAAGTCGGTCGTCAACTCGATGGCGAACAAGGGGCACACCTCCTGGCAGCGCCCGCAAAAGATGCAGCGGCCGTAGCTGATATCCCAAGTCACATAGGACTGATCATCGTTCAAGTCCATGGTGATGGCGTTGGCCGGGCAGGCAATGGCGCAGGCTCCGCAGGCAATGCACAGCTTCTCGTTGTGCTCCGGCTTGCCGCGGAATCCCGCGGGCATGGCCAGCGGCTCGAAGGGATAGCCTGTCGTGGCGTCGCCGGCCTTGCGGATTTCCTTGAACAGCTTCAACATCGCCTACACCCCCGTTCCCGAGAGCGGCGAGTGGGTGCGGCGACGGCAGTAGCCCTCCAGCTGGTCTTTGGTGAGCACCGTCTCCGTCTTTTTCTTCACATCCACCACCGTCACGCGATCGGTGCAGGAATAGCACGGGTCCATGGAGCCCACGATGATGGCCGCGTCGGCCACGGTGTTACCGCGGAACATGTAGCGCAAGATGGGCCAGTTGGAGTACGTGGCCGCCTTGGCCCTCCACCGGTAGCACTTCTGGTTGTCGCCCACTTGGGCCCAGTGCATGTCCTCGCCGCGCGGCGCCTCGGTGTAGCCCAAGGCGAACTTGTGCGGCGTGTACCGCCAGTCCTCGGTGAGCACCGGGCCCGCCGGAGCTCCGTCCAGCAGCTGCTCGATCATGGTCAGCGAGTCCATGAACTCCTCCACGCGCACCAAGGTCCGGCTCTGCACATCGCAGCCGTCGTGACTGCGGGCCTTCATGCCGCTCAAGTACTTGTAGCCGTCGAAGGGGTGATCGAAGCGCACGTCGCGGGCAATGCCGCTGCCGCGCACGCAGGGGCCCACGGGGCTGTAGTCGCGGGCCACCGCCGGGTCGAGCCGACCCACCCCGGCGGTGCGCGACTCGAAGTTCGCCGTGGACACGAGCATGTCTACCAGCGCCTCCACCTCGTTGCGAATCTCGCGCACGTATTTGATGGTGGCCACCTTCTGCGCGTCCAGAATGTCGCGACGGACCCCGCCGATGAGGTTCAGGCCGTAGGTCTTGCGGGCGCCGGTCAGCAGCACCGCCAAGTCCATGGTCTTCTCGCGCACGCGGAAGAAGTGCTGGAAGCCGGTGTCGAAACCGCAATAGTGGCACACGAGTCCCAGATTCAGCAGATGGGAGTGCAAACGCTCCACTTCCAGCAGGATGGCGCGGATGTACTGGGCGCGCACGGGCACCTCGATGCCCTGGGCGTGCTCCACGGCCTCGGCATAGGCCACCGAATGGGCGTTGCCGCAGATACCGCAGATGCGGTCGGCCAAAAACGTGACCGCATCGTAGTTCAGGCGGCTCTCGGCCACCTTCTCCATGCCGCGGTGGACGTAGAACAGGCGGTAGTCGGCGTCGATGATCTCCTCGCCCTCCACGAACAGGCGGAAGTGCCCCGGCTCGTCGGAGGTGATGTGCAGCGGGCCCATGGGCACCTCGGTGACCTCCTCGGCCCGACCCTCGTAGAGGAACGAGTAGTTCTCCACGTCGGTGACGGGAGCCGGCCGCTTGCGGTAGTCCATGGAATCCTTGCGCAGCGGATACAGGTCGGCCGGCCAGTCGTCGGGCAGCACCAGCCGCCGCTCGTCGGGCAGCCCCTGGGCGCGCAGGCCGAACAGGTCGAAGGCCTCGCGCTCGCTCCATACGCAGGCGGGTACCCGCGGAGTCACGCTCGGGTACTCCATGGACTGGGGGTCCACCTCGGCCCGCACCGTCACGAAGCCTGGGTCGCTCTCCTCCATGGACAGCAGGTAGTACAGGGCGTAGTTGCCGTTGATGGGACGCTCGTCGTTGGCCACCATGTTCGGCAGCCAGCCGCCGCGGCCGTAGTACAGAAACTCCACCACATCGGGCAGCATGTCCTTGGGCACCGTGACGGTCACCTGGTCTTCGGCCTGCCACGCGGCATCGAGCACCGCTCCAGGGAACGTGTCGCGCACGGCCTGCACGTGGGTTTCCCCCACCCGTAAGGGCACCTTCTTCTTGACCATTACTCGGACACCTCCTCTTCAACCTCGTCTCCAGCCAGGGCCGCCAGGGCCCCTTCAAACAGATTCTCGCTCGCCGGGTACTCGTCCTCGTAGCTCATGACGATGGCCCCGGCGCGCTCGATGGAGCCGAACAGAGGGCCGGGTAGGGCCACGCCGAGCAGCACCACCAAAGCCAAAAGCACGCATTCGGGCACCAGAGCCAGGGCCGGCACGTCCTTGCGGGCCATCCCCTCGGGCGCACGCCCCAAAGCCGATCCGGTGATCATGGTCACAAGCGCCATGATGACCACCACCAGAGCCACCAGCACGAGCACCACGAGCCAGAGGGCATCGGCGGCAATGCCGGCCAAGATCATGGCCATCTCGCTCACGAACATGGCGAAGGGCGGGAACCCGGCCAAGGCGAGGCAGCCGGCCACGAACAGCACGCCGGTCACGGGGGCCACGGCCAGAATGCCCTTGATCTTCTCCAGATCGCGGGTGTGGTACTTCATCATCACGTTGCCGGCCACGCAGAACATGAGCGCCTTGGTCAGGCCGTGGGCGATGCAGTGCACCAGGCCCGCGATAATGCCCAGAGGACCGCCGATGCCGAAGCACACGGCGATGAGGCCCACGTTCTCGCACGAGCTGTAGGCCAGCTTACGCTTGATATCGCGCTGCCGGTACACCTCGAAGGCCGCGTAGCCCACCGAGAGCACGCCCAGAATCACCATGACCAGCTGGGGGAAGCCCGCCCCCACGTTGGCCGCAGCTAGAATGTAGAACCGCAGCACAATGAGCAGCGCGCACTTCAGCAGCACGCCGGACAGCAGGGCCGACACGGGGCTCGGCGCCTCGGAATGGGCGTCGGGCAGCCAGGTGTGCATGGGAAACAGGCCCGCCTTGGTGCCGAAGCCGATGGCGGCGAACACGAAGGCGATCATCGTGAGCGAGTGGTCGAGCGCGGGAGCCATGGGCAGGATGGACGTCCAGAACACCGCCTGATGCGCGTCGGCCATCACGTCGGCGGCGTTCGCGTACACGAGCAGCGTGCCGAACAGACCGAAGGCCACGCCGGCCGTGCAGACGATGACGTACTTCCACGCCGCCTCCAGGGCGAGCTTGGTGCGGTACACCCCCACGAGGAACACCGTGGACAAGGTGGTGGCCTCCACCGACACCCACATCATGATGATGTTGTTGGAGGTGACGGCCAGAATCATCGAGAACACGAACAGGCTGAAGAACACGTAGTACTGTTTCACCTGGGAGGGCCCGAGCTTCCCATCGGCCACATCGTGGGCCACATAGGGCAGCGAGTACAAGCCCGTGGCCGGCGCGATAACGGCAATGAGGCCCAAGAACAGCGCCCCCAGCCCGTCCAGATGGAACCAGCCGCCCAAGGCGAAGAGGTCGCTGCCGGCGAACACCGAGGCCACGAGCCAAAGCCCCGATACGGCCACGACGGCCAGGGACAGGACGTGAATGGCCTCGAACAGGCCGCGGGGCGTGGCCTTCGCGGGCAGCAGGGCCATGGCGGCGGCCGCAACCACCGGGCAGCCCAACAGGCAGATTAGCAGAATAGAGTAATCCATGGCTTATCCCTTCAGCTCGCAGAGGTCGTCGGCATCAAGGGTACGGGCGTAGCGCGCCATGCGCCACACGAGCACGGCCAGAATGATCACCGCGAAAATGGCGTCGGTGGCCACCCCGATCTCCACCAGCTCCGGGGCCTGGGGCGCCAAGAGCGCCAAGGTCACGTGGGAGCCGTTTTCCATCAGGCAGTATCCGAAGATCTGCTTGAAGATGGAGCGCTGGATGACGATGCAGGTGAGCCCGATGAAGAAGTGGGCCAGCGACACCGCCAGCGTGGGGCGCACCTCCGCAGCCGTCGGCAAATCGATCCCGGAGACGGCCACGAAGCACACGAACACCTCCACGGCCACCAGGGCCACCGACTTCATGGGGTTGAGCTTCGGCGGCAGATCCGTCCGCGCGTCATCGCCGATCTTCTTCAGGGTGAACAGCAGGATGGCGGGCACGAGCACCACCTTGGTGGCGAAGGCCGTGGCCGACCAGGTGAACAGCTCCACCGAGCCGGTCACCGCGCCGAGCGACGCGAGCACGGCCACGAGCACGAGCGACTGGAGCGAGTACAGCCAGGCCGCCGCGCGCCCCGTGCGGGCGAGCACCACCAGCATCGAGGTGATGATGAGGCAGGCCCCCAGCACATTGACTAACGGGTATCCGAACATATTCATCACCACCTAAATTCCAATGACGAGGAACACCAGGGACAGAAGCGCGATCCCCGTGACGAACCAGGTATAACGACCGAGCAGCTTGTAGCGCACGCGCATAACGGCGTTCTCGATGATCGAGGCCGCAACCATGACGACGAGTACTTTCGCGCCATAGGCCAGCATTCCCGCGAGCACCGCCGCAGGCGAGGCGTCCACCGCGGCCCCGAAGGGCAGAAACAGCGCCACGAGCAAGCTCGCAACCACCAGCTGCTTCACGGATACGCCCAGCTTCAGCATGGCCAAAGACGGCCCGGAATAGGCGGCCAGGGGGCCTTCCTGGATCTCCTGCTCGGCCTCGGCCAAATCGAAGGGCAGCTTGCCCATCTCGATGTAGCAGGCCATGGCGAACGCCACGCCGGCCACTACCACGGCCACGAGCGGCTGGGCCTGGAGCGAGCCTGTGGCCGCGGCCATCAGCCCGGTGTTGGTGGAGCCGGCGGCCACGGCCATGACGAACAGCACCAGCACGAGCGCGGGCTCCACGAGCACGCCCACCAGCAGCTCCCGCACACCGCCGATGGCCGTGTACGAGCCGGCAGAGTCGATGGAGGCCAGGGCGAACATGAAGCGCGGCAGGGCCATCAGGTACAGGATGGTGATGATATCGCCCAGGATGGGCACCGGGCAGGCCTGCATGAACAGGGGCAGACCCGCGGCAATGAGCACGAAGCTGCCGAGGAACACCGGCGGCATGGCTCGGGACACAAGCCCGCTGCCGCCCTCGCGCACCTCGCACCGGCGCCAGAGCTTGGCCAGATCGCGGTAGTCCTGGAAGATGTCGGTACCCGTGCGGGAGTGCATCTTGGCGCGAATCTTGCGCGTGATGCCGCTCACGAGCGGAGCGGCGGCCACCAAGAGGACAGCCTGGAGTATCGCAACAATGACAGACATGGCATCCTCCTATCGGACCAGAATGATGAGCGCCAGGAAGAACACCAGAGCGCCGACGATGTACACGATGTAGGTGCGGAAATCGCCGCTCTCCATGCGGCTGAACCAGGCGCCGAGATCGCTGACGATGGACAGCACCGAGTGCGAGAGCGCCGGGGCGCGGTGCGGGGCCGGGGCGATGCCCACCGTGCGATCGCGGTCGAAGCGGGACAGCACCGGCTCGGGGGCCTTGGAGGCGGACGGAGCCGTCTTTTCGAGCCCCAGGGCACGACTGAACAGACGGGCCACGGCGGCACCGGCACGGTTCACGGTGAAGCGGATGGCAAACAGCGGCCCCATGAAGTTCTTCACGTTGGCGCCCACCGTGGAGGCCAACGTCTCCATGGTCAGGTCCGCCTGGTAGCCGCAGGCCCAGGTCTGCGGATCGTCCTTCATGCCGGCGGCGCGGTTCGCGCTGTTGCGCACCAGGGCGCACGCGGCGATGACAAGAGCCATGAGCACCGCCAGCACCAGCGGCGAGACCACCGATGCCGTATCCAGCGACACGAGCGTCGCACCCTCCACGGCCGGCACCGGGGGCACCGACAGCATGGCGGCGGCAATGGAATCCACCACCGGCGTCACCAGAGCCGCTCCCAGGCCGAGGAAGACGCAGGCCACCGTGAGCAGCACCATGGCCCCCTTCATGGGAGCGGGCACCTCGCGGGCCTGCTCGGCCGCCTCAGAGCGCGGCCGGGCCAAGAACGTGACGCCGAAGGCCTTCACGAAGCAGGTGACGGCCAGAGCACCGGTAATGGCCAGGGCCACCACGGCAAAGGCGAACAGGATGCGCATGAAGATGTCGCCGTCCATGGCCGCGCCGATGAGCCCTTGGTACGTGAACCACTCGGACACGAACCCATTGAGCGGGGGGATGGCCGAGATGGCCAGCGATCCCACAAGAAAGCACAGGGCGGTCACGGGCATCAGGCGCGCCAGACCGCCGAGGACCTCCATGTTGCGCGTGCCCGTCGCATGCAGCACGCTGCCGGCCCCCAGGAACAAAAGCCCCTTGAACATGGCGTGGTTCACCAGGTGGTAGAGCCCGGCCAGAAGCCCGATGGCCGCAAGCCACGGAAGATGCGCGGCCCAGCCGTAGATGCCCGTGCCCACACCGAGCAGGATAATGCCGATGTTCTCCACGGAGTGATAGGCCAACAGGCTCTTCAAATCGTGCTCGCCCAGGGCGTACACCACTCCCAGCACGCTCGATACCGCGCCGATGATAATGACGAGCACGCCCCAACCGATCTCGCCTCCGGTCGCGCCCAGCAAATCGAAGCACACCTTGCAGATACCGAAGATGCCGATCTTGATCATGCCGCCGGACATGAGCGCGCTCACATTGGAAGGCGCCGCCGGATGGGCTTGGGGCAGCCACGAATGGAAGGGCACCATGCCCGCCTTGGCGCCAAAGCCGAAGAAAGCCAGCACGAAGGCCACCGTGGCCACACCGGGGGCAAAGGCGCTCGTGCGGAAGGCCTCGAACTCGAGGGACCCGGCGGCCGACGCCATCACGAAGAACGAGATGGCGATCATGAGAAAGCCGATATGGGCCATGATCAAGTACAGAAAGCCCCCGCGCAGCGATTTCTCCGTCTGGTCGATGACAACCAGCACGTAGGAGGTAAGCGACATCAGCTCGAAGAACACGAGGAACCAAAACGCGTTGTCGGCCAGAATGACCAGGTTCATAGAGGCGATGAACAGGTTCATGAAAAAGCCGATGACCCCCATGCCCTTCTCGTAATACTCGTCGAAATAGGACAGACCGTAGAGCCATGCCGCGAAGGCCAGGGCCGAGATGACCGCGATGAGCAGTCCCGCCAGGGGATTCAGCAGCAGCGTGAAGCTCGCAAACGCCATGGGCCCCGCCCAGCTGGCGTGCACCGCCGGCCCCAGCAGGGCCCCGGCGCCGCCGATGAAGGCACAGGCCGCCGAGGCCATGCCGCCCGCGCAGGCGATGGTCTTAGAGGCGGCAGGGGTCTTCCCCGCCACCAGGGACAGCGCGCCGGCGACGCAGGAGAGCCCGAGGGACACGAAGATAAGTTCCAGCATTTAGGCCTCCTTCAGGTTGGTCGAGCGGCCCATCATGATCTGATTGGCCGTAGCGGCTGCTTTCATTTTGTCCTTGCGAGCGTCACCGAGCGTTGTGGCATCTCGCACAAAGAGCGCGTTGGTCGGACAGGCCCTCACGCAATGGGGACCCCCTTCGGGGTCGTACGTGGAGCACAAGTCGCACTTCACGGCACAGGTGTAGACGCCGATGCTCCAGGCCAGCAGCGGGGAGGTGCCCCGGGGCTGGCTCGGCGTCTCAAAGGCAATGCCGGCAACGCCTGCCGTGGACGTGCCTGCCGGATGGATGGCGCCGAAGGGGCACACGATCGCGCACAGCTTGCAGCCGATGCACGCCTGCTCGTTCACAACGACGGCCTCGTCGGTGCGCACAATGGCATCGACGGGGCACACGGCCAAGCAGGGAGCCCCCTCGCACTGATGACAGGTGACCGCCGCGGTCACCTGCGGGGAGAATGTCAGGGCGAGGCGGGGCTCCGCCTGCAGCCCGGCCACACGGTGGCCATGGCTGCAGGCGGCGAGACATGTGCCGCATCCTATGCACCTATCCGGCTCTATGGCGATGAAGGTGTTCATCAGAGTCCTTTCGGGTGAAAAAGAGCGGACGGCTGCGGGCTACTCCGCAGACGCCTCGGCGGCCGGCGCCACGTTCTGGGGCGCAGCCTCGGCGGCCAGGCGATCCTTCAGGGCGCTGTAGAGCGCCTGCATGTGGCGCTCGGCCCACACCTGGTCATCGATGGAGTGCACCTCGCAGGCGGAGTACTTGTCCTCGGGCGTGCCGGACAGAGGATCGGTCACGTGCATGGTCAGATCGTTGCACTTGCCGATCCACCACTGGTAGGTCATGTACACCGCGCCCTTGTTGATGCGCTCGTCCAAACACGCGCGGGTAATCACCTTGCCACGGCGCGAGCTGACCCACACCAGGTCCTCGTCGCGGATATTGCGCGCCTCGGCGTCGGCAGGGTTGATGTGCACATAGCCCGGCTCGTCGGCCAGCATCGAGAGCACCTTGCAGTTGCCCGTCATCGAGCGGCAGGAGTAGTGGCCCACCTCGCGCACGGTGCACAGCACGAGCGGATAGGCGTCATCGGGAAGCTCAGTGGGCTCCACGAAGTCGTGCGCCATGAGGATGGCCTTCTTATCGGCCGTGTTGAACTGGCCGTTCTTGTACAGCGTCGGGGTACCGGGGCACTCCAGCGTGGGCACGGGCCACTGGGCATGACCGGTGCCGGCCATCTTCTCGTAGGTGGCGCCGTAGAAGTTGGGGCACAGCTCGCGTACCTCGTTCCAGATCTCCTCGGTATCCTCGTAGTGCATCGGATAGCCCATGCGCGTCGAAAGCTCCTGGAAGATCTGCCAGTCGTGCTTGCACTCGCCCTTGGGCGGCACTGCGGCCGTGAAGCGCTGGAACGTGCGATCCGAGGCGGAGAACACGCCGTCGTGCTCGCCCCAGGACGTGCCGGGAAACACCACATCGGCCAAAGCCGTCGTCTGGGTCATGAAGATGTCCTGGGAGATGAGCAGATCCAGGTTCTCCAGGGTCTCCTTCATATCGGCGGAATCGGGCTCGGTCTGCAGCGGATCCTCGCCGAAGTTGTAGAAGGCGCGGATCTTGCCCTCCTTCACCCCGTGGGGCAGGTCGGTCAGCTTGAAGCCGGGCTCGGCGGGAAGCGCGCCGGCCGGCAGGCCCCAGGCCTTCTCGAACTTAGCCCGCATCTCGGGGTTCTCCACCTTCTGGTAACCCGGCAGAAGACTCGGCCACATGCCCATGTCGCAGGAGCCCTGCACGTTGTTCTGGCCGCGCACCGGCGCCAGACCGGCGTTGTCGCGACCGATCTGGTTGGCGACGCAGGCGATGGCGGCGATGGTGTGCACCACCTTCACGCCCTGGCGCTGCTGGGTCACACCCATGCCCCAGCCGATGACGGAGTTGGGGGCCGTGGCGTACATGCGCGCCGCCTTGCGGATGTCGTCGGGATCGCAGCCGCACACCTCGGCCACCGATTCCGGCGTGTAGTTCTTAATGGTCTCCCACCACGCGTCGAAGCCGCTGGTGTGGGCATCGATGAAGGCCTTGTCGTGCATATTCTCAGACACGATGACGTTGGCGAACGCGTTCATGAAGGCGAGGTTGCAGCCGTTCTTGATCTGGATGTACAGATCGGCGATGCGGGCGGTCTCGATGGAGCGCGGATCCACTACGATGATCTTGGCGCCCTTCTCCTTGGCCTTCACGATGCGGCGAGCCACAATGGGATGGGAGGCCGAGGGATTGTAACCGAACAGCATGATGAGGTCGGCGTTCTCCAGGTTGGGAATGGACACCGACATGGCACCGGATCCCACGGTGTCCATAAGCCCGATCACGCTGGGGCCGTGGCAGGTGCGCGCGCAGTTGTCGATGTTGTTCGTGCCGATGCAGGCGCGGGTGAACTTCTGCATGACGAAGTTGGCCTCGTTGCCCGGACCACGAGAGGAGCCGGTCAGCATGATAGCGTCCGGGCCGTACTTCTCTTTGATCTCGGTCAGCCGCTGCGCCGTGAAGTCAAGCGCCTCGTCCCAGGTGACGCGCTCCAGCTCGCCACCCTTCTCGCGGCGAATCATCGGATGCAAGATGCGCGGCGTCAGGATCTTCGTATCGTTGATGAAATCGAAACCCGACAGGCCCTTCAGGCACAGCTCGCCCTCGTTGGTCACACCGTCGATGCCCTCGGCGCCAATGACCATTCCGTCATCGACCAGCAGGTTGAGCTTGCATCCGGCGCCGCAGTAGGGACATACGGCCATGTGCTTTTCCATAGTTTCACTCCCCCGTTCTAGTTGAGATCCATATTCAGCGGCACGCTGGCAAACGCACCCGAGGCCACGGCGGCCTTCACGCGCCGGGCCCGCTGGCGAGCGGCAAGCTCCTCCTCGTCGACGACCATAAGGCCGCCGGTGGGACAGGCCTCCACGCACGCCGGGCCGCCCTCGCGGTCATAGCACAAATCGCACTTCACCAGGAAAGCCTTAGGTGCCGACTCCACCGTCAGGCCGCCCAGCTTCGCCGCGCCCTCTTGGGAGACCACATCCACGGCGCCGTAAGGACAGGCCAGCACGCAGCTGCGGCAGCCGATGCAGCGCTCCTGCTTCACCGCCACGCGACCCCCGTCGAAGTACAGCGCCCCTTCCGGGCACGAGGCCACGCACGGCGCATCGGCGCAGTGATGGCACACGATGGGCGCGGAGATGGTCAGGGTGGTAATCAGGTTCAGACGGGGTTTCGCAACGTCCCCCGGCGCGCTGTGCTTCAGCAGACAGCCGGCCATGCACGTCTGGCAGCCGATGCACAGGCCCGGGTCGGCAATGACGAATTTAGAACCCATGAACTCCTCCTCTTTCTCATAGCTCGAAGCATGTATTCCCCCGCTTCGCTCCTGCCTGTCCCCTTCTCGAGAACCGGGGTGCACGAGACCAAGGCATCGATGGGACGCCTTGCTGAAACGGATTGGAATCTATGGGAAGCGCGCAGGGTTTGCGCATCGGGAAAGTCACCTTTGACCTGTTGGGGACGTTATAACGCGCTCAACGGCTATTGACAACCCCCTATTTCGCCGCTTCGGACCCAAGTGTGTATGGCACAGTAGAAGTCGACACTGTGGCATGTAGGATTCCGGCACTTTGGCAGTGAACATGCCGACCACCACCAAGGGCTATTCTTGTCTTGCTTCGGTAACGACGAGAAAGGCTGGGAAGGCAATGATCAGCATGTCCAAGATCTATTCTATAAGGCAGATGAGGATGGAGGGGCGGCCAATCGCCCATATAGCCAAAACGCTGGAGATTTCCAGAGACACGGTGTACAAGTACCTGGAGGAAGAGGACCTCTCCCCGAGACCCCCGGTCAAAAGGGAGCGCGGGAGCGTCCTCGACCAGTACAGGCCAACGATCGCCTCGTGGCTGGAAGACGACGCGAAGGGCTGGCGCAAGCAGCGCCACACCGCCAAGCGCATTTGGCAGAGGCTGACGGACGAGCTGGGGGCCGAGGTCAGCGAGTCGACTGTTCGCCACTACGTGGGCAAGCTGAAGAAAGAGCTCGGCATCGGCGGGGAGCGCTTCCTGGACCTGGTATGGGCGCCAGGCGAGGCGCAGGCGGATTTCGGGGAGGCCGACTTCTACGTCGCGGGCGTGAGGCGCCGCCTGAGCTATTTCGTGCTCACGTTCCCGTTCTCCAACGTGGGGCTGGCTCAGGTGTTCCCCGGAGAGAACGCCGAGTGCGTCTGCCAGGCACTGAAGGACATCTTCGAGTACCTGGGCGGCGTGCCCGCCCGCATCGTCTTCGACAACGCCGCCGGCGTCGGCCGCAAGATCGGCGATGCCGTGAGGACCGCCGGGCTGTTCTCGGCGTTCGCCGCCCACTACGGCTTCGCGTTCTCGTTCTGCAACCCCAACTCCGGCCACGAGAAGGGCTCCGTCGAGAACAAGGTGGGCTACATCAGGCGCAACCTCTTCGTCCCCGTGCCCTCCTTCGACGGCGGCAGGCGCTTCAACAAGACGCTGCTCGCCCGCTGCATGGCGCTAGCGGAGAAGCCCCACTGGGCCAAGGGCGAGGAGGAGCGGGCGCTGTTCATGGAGGACAGAGTGGCGCTGCTCGGGCTGCCGCCTGCCCCCTTCGACGTGGTGCGCTACGAGAGGAGGCGAACCGACAAGCTGGGCCGCGTTCGCCTGGAATCCCGGCACTTATACTCGACTTCGCCCGAGTTCGCGCTGACCGAGGTCATCTGCGCCATCAGGGCGCGCGAGGTGGTCGTCGCGGATGCGGGCGGGACGGTTATCGCCACCCATACGCGCGCCTACGGGGACGCGCCGAGTGACACATCGAACCCCGCGAGCCAGCTCGCCCTCCTCGCCAGGAAGCCGGGCGCCTGGAGGAACAGTCGGGTGAGGGCGGCTGTCGCAGATGAGCTGCGCGAGTACATGGACGGGCTGGGCCGAGACGCGCTCGCCGAGCGGCTGCGCCTGATGAGGAACGTGGCGGCGCAGAGCGGGTGGGAAGCCATGGTGGAAGCGGCGGCAACCGCGCTCGAGAGCACCGGGCGGATCGACGAGGCCGGGATGCACATGGCCGTCCTCTCGCGAACGAGCACCCCGATCCGCTACGACGAGCCAGTGGACCTCAGCGTCTACGACGCCCTCGCACGGAAGGGGGTGTGACCATGGCCCCAAAACCGAAGGGCGACGTGGCCGCCTTCAGAGAGCTGGCCCGATCGATGTACTTCTCCAACGAGTCGTGCGACTGGTTCTGCGAGGAGGCCTCCGCCGGGCAGCTCAGGATGGCATGCGCGCTCATAGAGCACGAGCAGCGCGTGCGCGAGCGGCGCAAGCGCGAGAGGCTGTTCCGCAAGGCAGCGTTCCCCCAGCTCAAGTCGTTCGACGGATACGACTTCTCGCAGGTGAGCTTCCCGGAGGGCTACGGCAGGGACGATCTCATGTCGCTCGACTTCATCGAGCACGCCCAGGACTTCGTGTTCCACGGCCAGACCGGGCGGGGCAAGACGCATCTGGCAATAGCCGTGGGGTCAGCGGCCGTGAATGCCGGCAAGATGGTGAGGTTCTTCGGCACGGCAGGGCTCGTCCTGGCTCTCTTGAAGGCGAACCGCGAGGAGGCGCTCGACAAGTACCTGGCGGACATAGAGAAGAGCGATCTCGTGATAATGGACGAGTTCGGCTATATACCCATAGATCTGGAGGGTGCGCGCCTGCTGTTCCAGGTCATTTCCAGCTGCTACGAGAGACGGAGCCTCATCCTCACCACCAACATCGAGTTCAGCAAGTGGGGAACCGTTCTCGGCGACGAGAAGCTCGCGGCAGCGGCCATAGACCGGATAGTCCATCACGGGCGGCTGGTGGAGTTCGGAGGTGAGAGCAAGCGGATGGGAGATTCGCTCATGCTAGGAAGACGGTAAAGACAGGGGGGGTCGGCGGTGCCAAAGTGTCGATTTTAGTCAGGCCAAAATGTCGACTTTGCTATTGCCAAACACAC
>NZ_AUGK01000018.1 GCF_000422625.1 Adlercreutzia mucosicola DSM 19490
TGGCCGACCTGTCGGTGATCCTCGGCCACGCGGACATCAACACCACCCTGAGGCGCTACGTGAGGCCCGGAGGGGCCGACGTGGCCCGCGGCATGGGGGCCGTGCCCTCGATCTGAAGCACTCCCCCGCCGCCCTGTCAAGCGACGCGCCCTGGGTGTCCCGTTTTCGGTCAGATTATTGGCTGTTTATTGGCTAAAGTTGTGAGAAGCTGCGAGAAATCCCAGGTCGTTTACAGCCAATAAATAGCCAATTTCACAATTCCTACATATTTCAAAAACGAAGAAAAAGCCCCTCTGACCAGGCAGGTTTCCGGTCAGAGGGGCCGATTTTCGTTGGTGGAGCCGCGGAGAATATAGTCTTCTACGGTTATCTGGCCGCACTCTTTTTCTGCGAGGTGAAGACCGGGCGTCGTGTCGCGGCCCTCGGCGTTGCAGTCCTCGCGGCGTTCAACCTCCTCCTCTGGGGAATGTGAACCTCCTGGTGCCCACATTGATCAAAATGTTATTTTATGTACATGAAAATGTACATAAAGATAGCTACAATGGGCCTATGATTGACGCGACAAGGAGGAGTCTATGACCGAGATGACCGCAACGGTAGCTGAGACGCGGGCGAACTTCTCGAAGATTGCCGCGACGGTGCGCGAGACCGGGCAGCCTGTGACCGTGTTCAAGAACTCGAAGCCCTGGGTACTGGTTGCGCCCATCGAGAGTGGTTACGGTGATCGCATTCCGCATATCGATTGGGCTGCTCAGGATGTAATTCGGGTGGATCCGGAAACTCGCCGGACCGTTTTGCCCGCTGATTGGGACAACGAAGAGGACGATGGGGTTTACGATGCCCTCGTGTGATCCGAAGCCTGGAGAAATCTGGCTCGCCTACGTGGAGTTTCTCGATCATCCCGGCATCGGCAAGGTTCGTCCGGTGTTCGTGATTGATGTTGAAAGCGAAATGTGCATTGCGATTGCCGCAAAGGTTACATCGAAGGATTTGAGCGCAGATGGATCGGGCAGGTGTGTTCCGATCATCGACTGGCGCGAGTGCGGGCTGCTTAAGCCGTCCTACCTGCGGATTGACCAAAAGCTTGAGGTTGCTTTCGAGAATCTTTTGCGCGATGAACCGCTGGGAACCTTATCCCCGGTGTATCTGGAGCTCGTTGTGGGGGCATTGAGCGCATAAGGTGCGCTGGCCGAACCAGCCATAAAGCCGACGAAGCTGCGAGAGGCATGTCCGTGAAGGTAAGGGCGGCCTTCGCCATCGTCGCAGCCTGCGCTAAGAGGGATCGGGTACCTGCGTCTGATGCGGCCGATCTCGACTCCATCAACGCTTACGTTGGCCCTCCTCGCGCCTCTCAGCGGGAAAGTTTTGACGATTGTGGGTATTCGTCGACCGCCTCCGTTGACATAAACGCGCTCGCGCGTGAAAATGCAAAAGTTCGCTTTCAAAAGCCCCGTAAACGCATGGGTTCAAGGAAACGCAACCGCCAAGGGTTGTCCAGGCCCGCGGCACCGCGTGCTGGCGTAGGAAACCGGCTTCCAAGGATCGTGCACTTTTGAAAACAAACACTCTGGAAGACGGTTCCGCGCCTCCAGGCAGCGCGGCCGCAAGGTCGCAACGCACGGAGAAGCGGAGGCTTCACCCGTCGGACAGAACCTGCAAGTTAATGGAGGAAACAGTGAAGACGTATTATGCAAAGCCCGGTGAGGTTGAGCGCGAATGGGTCATCATCGACGCTGAGGATCAGGTCCTCGGTCGCGTGGCTGCCCGCGCAGCTCAGATTCTGAAGGGCAAGCACAAGCCGCAGTACACCCCCCACGTGGACACGGGTGACTTTGTCATCATCATCAATGCTGACAAGATCAAGGTCACCGGCACCAAGGCTGCCACCAAGACCTACTATCGTCATAGCGGGTTCCCGGGTGGTCTCAAGCAGGAGACGTTCACCGAGGCCATGACCAAGCACCCCGAGCGCGTCATCGAGCATGCCGTCAAGGGCATGCTGCCGAAGAACACGCTGGGCCGCGCGATGGGCAAGAAGCTGAAGGTGTACGTTGGCGCTGAGCATCCCCATGCTGCTCAGAAGCCCCGCAAGATTGAGTTGGAGGGTTAATCATGGCAGATGAGGCTTTGTACTACGGCACTGGCCGCCGCAAGAACGCGGTGGCGCGCGTCCGTCTCGTTCCCGGCACCGGCAAGGTGACCATCAATGGCCGCGACGGCGAGGAGTACTTTGGTCGTGAGGCGCTGTTCAACTACGCGATGACCCCCTTCAAGGTGACCGATACCGCTGGTCACTTCGATGTGAAGGCTCGCATCGACGGCGGCGGCGTGTCTGGCCAGGCCGGCGCCCTGCGTCACGGCATCTCCCGCGCCCTGCTGGAGGCCGGCGACTACCGCGCCGAGCTGAAGAAGGCCGGCTTCCTGACCCGCGACGCCCGTGTGGTGGAGCGCAAGAAGTACGGTCTGAAGAAGGCCCGCAAGCGCCCGCAGTTCTCCAAGCGCTAAGTCGCAGCGAGATACAACCTGCAGAAAGCCCGCTGTTCGCAGCGGGTTTTTTGTGCCCGGGTGAGGAACGGGGGGTAGAGCGCGTTGCAGGGGGGGGTGTCACTATGGTTTTGTCAACCCCTTGACCGACTCGGCGCGACGGGACGATGAGGGGGCGCAATTGGAAAGGCGAGAGGGGGGATGCCAATAACTTGGCCGAAGGGGCGGGCTGCCTCGGGTCCAGCCAAAGGGCGCCGCGATTTCCTCACCTATAAAGTCATTGTTGTTGATTTGTTACAGGGGGTTGCCTGTTTGCCGTTGTGGAGGTTAGGGTCCCCGCTTGCTGGTACACTGTCCCGCGCATTGTTGGACGGTGCGTTTCGCCCGTTCAAAGCTGATAAATTTGCTCATTATTAGACGGGTTGCGACCCTCGCGCATAGCGGCGGCCGTCTGGCCCGTAGATAGGAAGGGGCTATGGGGCAGTCCGCGGGTCTTCCCATGACCGATTGCTACGCGGCGGTGGATATCGGGGCATCGTCGGGGCGTGTGGTGGTGGGGTATCTGGAAGAGGGGCTCATCCGCCTTCAGGAGGTCCATCGCTTCGACAACCGCCAGGTGCGCCGCGACGGCCACGATTGCTGGGATCTCGATCTGCTCTCGAGCGAGCTTCTGCGTGGCCTGGCCCGCTGCAAGGAGGCCGGCTTCGCGCCCAAGACCGTGGGCATCGACACCTGGGGCGTCGATTTCGTGCTGCTGGATGCCGCCGACAACCTGGTAGGTGATGCCGTGGCCTACCGCGACGGTCGCACGGCGGGCATGTACGCGGTGGCCGACGCCATCATGGCCCCCGAGGAGCTGTACCGTCACTGCGGTCTGCAGCGGCAGCCCTTCAACACCATCTACCAGCTGCTGGCCCTGCAGCGGGAACACCCCGAGCAGCTGGAGGCGGCGGCCACCTTCCTTATGATTCCCGACTACCTGAACTTCCTGCTCACGGGCCAAAAGGCGGTGGAATATACCAACGCTTCCACCACGGGCCTGCTGAACGCGGAAACCGGCGCCTGGGACGAGGCGGTTATGGCCGCCTTCGCCATCCCGCGGCGGCTGTTTCCCAACGTGACCCATGCCGGTGCCAGCCTGGGGCCGGTGCTGCCCGAGGTGGCCGAGGTCATCGGCTACGAGCCGCGCGTGGTGCTGCCGGCTACCCATGACACGGGCAGCGCCTATTTGGCCGTGCCGGCCTGCGAGCTGCCGGCGGTGTTCCTCTCGTCGGGCACGTGGAGCCTGCTGGGGGTGGAGAACCGCAGCCCCATCTGCTCCGAGGGCGCCTACCGCGCGAACTTCACCAACGAGGGCGGCTACCATTTCCGTTACCGCTTCCTGAAGAACATCATGGGGCTGTGGATGATCCAGTCCATCCGCCGCGAGCTGAACGGCATCACCTACGTGGTGGACGAGAAGGCCATCCGCAAGGGCCGCTTGCACCAGTACGTGCGCGTCGAGGGGCTCGGCCACGAGGTAGACTTCCCCGATCTGATCAAGGCGGCCGATGAGGCCGAGGCGGCGGGCGTGACCGCCTCCATCGTGAACGTGAACGACGATCGGTTTCTCGCGCCCGATTCTATGATCGAGGAGATTTGCGCGGCCTGCGACGAGTCGGGCCAGTCGGTGCCCCAGACGCTGGGCGAGCTGATGCTCTGCGTGTACGAGAGCCTGGTGAGCTGCTATCGTGACGCCGTGGACGAGCTGGCCTCGCTGGCGGGTCACGACTACGCCTCCATCAACATCGTCGGCGGCGGTTGCCGCGACGGCCACCTGAACCGCCGCACGGCCGAGGCTTGCGGCATCCCCGTGTACGCCGGTCCTGTGGAGGGCACCGCTCTTGGTAACCTAGCCGTGCAAATGCTCGCCGACGGCGTGTTCCCGCACCTGAAAGCCGTGCGAGCTGCCATTGCGGAAAGCTTCGAAGTCACGAAAGTGGAGCCATGATTCCGGGTGGTTTCGCCGTGCGTTTGGCGGCCGCGCGCTCGGCAGCCTGCGGGAGCGCTCGGGTGCCTGCAGGATCGTGCGGCTGGGTGCCCGCAGGAGCAGGCGGTGACAGAATGAGGCGTTCTATTGCAGGAAAGTCGAGATATATAGCATTTTGAAGGGAAAAAGAGCGGTGGAAAACGCTACATAAGTCGAAAAAGATGCAATTCCGCTTATGCGAATGCTATATACCTCGATTTTTCCGCACCCGCAAGTAGTTTCTTGATATGGCAATAGAAAGGAAACCCGATGACTACCATGTACGAACTGGCGAAAGAGGAGTATGCGGCCCTCGGTATCGACACCGAGGCCGTGATGGCGAAGCTGGCGGGAAAGCCCATCTCGGTGCACTGCTGGCAGGGCGACGATGTGCTCGGCTTCGATCAGGTGGGCGGTCTGTCCGGCGGCATCCAGACCACGGGCAACTACCCCGGCCGCGCTCGCAGCTTCGAAGAGCTCACGGCCGACTTCGAGGCCGCCATGAGCCTCGTGCCCGGTGCCAAGCGCATCAACCTGCACGCGAGCTACGCCGTGTTCACCGACGAGAACCCCTGGGTCGACCGCGATGCGCTGGAGTACAAGCACTTCGAACCCTGGGTGGCCTGGGCGAAGGCGCACGGCTTCGGCATCGACTTCAACCCCACCATCTTCGGGCATCCCATGATGAACAACGAGCTGTCGCTGTCCTCGCCCGACGCGGCCACGCGCGACTTCTGGATTCGCCACTGCAAGGCCTGCCGCAAGATCTCCCAGCAGATCGCTGAGGCGCTCGATGACGAGACGCTCTGCAACATCTGGATTCCCGACGGCCTGAAGGACGTGCCGGCCGACCGCTACGGGCTGCGCGAGCGCCTGCGCGATTCGCTGGACGCCATCTATGCCGAGCGCTATGACCGCGTGATCGATTCCTGCGAGTCGAAGGTGTTCGGTATCGGGCTGGAATCGATGACGGTGGGCTCCAACGAGTTCTACCTGGCCTACTCCGCCACTCATCCCGGCGTGTACGACTTGCTTGACCTGGGGCACTTCCACCCGACCGAGAACGTGGCCGACAAGTTGAGCGCGCTTTTGCTGTTCTTCGACAAGGTGCCGCTGCACGTGACGCGCCCCATCCGCTGGGATTCCGACCACGTGGTGCTGTTCGACGACCCGGTGAAGGAGATGGCCATGGAAGTGGCCCACTGCCCCGGTGCTTGGGAGAAGGTCATCATCGGGCTGGACTTCTTCGACGCCTCCATCAACCGCGTGGGCGCCTGGGCCATCGGCACCCGCGCCATGGAGAAATCGCTGCTGTACGCGCTTTTGCAGCCGGCGGCTCAGCTGAAGGAGATGCAGGACACCTACCGCTTCACCGAGAAGATGGCCCTGGCCGAGCAGGCGAAGTCCATGCCCTTCGGCGCCGTGTGGGACGAGTACTGCCGCCGCGCGGGCTGTCCCACCGATGGCGAGGTGTATCCTCTCGTTGCCGCCTACGAGGCGAAGATTCTGCCGACCCGACAGTAAGAGGAGCAACCAATGGCATTTATCGATCAGGCACAGGATTTGTTGGCGAAGGGGGCCAGCGCGGCCCGCGGGGCGGTGTCGGGCGTGGCGGTGGAGCAGCTCGGCTTCGTGCGCGGCTTCGTGCGCCTGTGCGGCGACGGCTGGGGCCAGGGCTGGCACGAGCGCAACGGCGGTAACCTCACCTACCGCATGACCGAGGCCGACACAAGCGCCGCCCGCCCCTTCTTCAGCCCGGAGCCGGGCCCGTGGGTGCCCATGGGCGTTGAGGCCGCCGATTTGGGCGGGGCCTTCTTCCTCACCACCGGCTCGGGGCGCTACATGCGCAACGTGGCCGCTGATCCGGCCCATAACATCGGCATCGTGGAGATCAACCCGGCCGGCAGCGCCTGGCGCATCGTGTGGGGCCTCACCGACGGCGGCCGTCCCACCTCGGAATTCCCGAGCCACTTCATGTGCCACGCCGTGCGCATGCGGGCGACGGGCGGGGCGTCGCGGGTGCTGTACCACGCGCACCCGAACAACGTCATCGCCATGACCTTCGTGCTGCCCCTGGAATCGCGCACCTTCACCCGGGCGCTGTGGAAGGCCATGACCGAGTGTGTGGTGGTGTTCCCCGGCGGCGTGGGCGTGGTGCCGTGGATGGTGCCGGGCGGCGCTGACATCGCGCGAGAGACCGCGGCCATGATGGAGACCTTCGACGCCGTCATCTGGGCCCAGCACGGTCTGTTCGCCTCCGGCCCCGACTTCGACACTACCTTCGGGCTCATGCATACCGTGGAGAAGGCCGCCGACATCTACGTGCGTGCCCGTTGTATGAACGGGGGCTCCGACGACTTCATGAACACTATCACCGACGACGGCCTGCGCGCCATCGGCCGCGAGTTCAACATCAAGATCAACGAGGCCATGCTGGGCTTCCCCGCGGCCTCGGAGGGCAACAGCTAAGAAAGGTTCATAACGGTTATGGCACTGTCTCAAGAGAAAAAAGGCACCATCGCGGTCTCGATGACCAACTTCCTCGACTCGGGCTGCATCGTGGCCTCGGCTGTGGCGCTGGCCGCCTGGGCCATCGCCTTCAACTTCGACCACGTGTGGGTGTCCATCTTAGGCGCCGTGGGTGCGAACGCCTTCGGCGCGGCCGTAGGTGCGCTCATCGGCGGCTTTCTGGCCGATCGATTCGGCCGCAAATTCATCTACACCTACAACCTGCTCGTGTACGCAGCGGGCGTGTTCATCATCATGTGCGCGGTGAACCTGCCCATGCTGTGCATCGGCATCGTCGTCTCGGGCCTGTCCGTGGGTGCCGGCGTGCCCTCGTCGTGGAGCTACATCTCCGAGATGTCCTCCTCCACGAGCCGCGCCGCCAACATCGGCATCAGCCAGTTCGCCTGGTCCTGCGGCCCGGCGGCCATCTTCCTCATCGCGCTTCTGTTTTCGTTCGTGTTCCCCACGTTCGGGCCCGACGGCGCGCTGTTGCCCGCGGGCACCTACGGGCCCTTCGACGGCCTGTTCGGTATGCGCTTGCTGTTCCTCATCCTGTTCGTGGTGGCGCTCATCGCCTGGAACCTGCAGCGCAAGTTGGAGGAGTCGAAGGACTGGACCGAGAAGCAGGGTGCGGCCGGCCCGCGCGATACGTTCGTGGCCATGATGCGCCGGGCGCTGACGAACTCCGTGAACGTGAAGTCCATCGTGTTTCTGGTGGCGGTATACCTGACCTGGAATATTGTGGCCGGCACCATGGGCCAGTTCATGCCCTACATGTACGCGGCCGCCGGCAATCTGGACGACACCACCATCTCGCTTCTGCAGGCGGTCATGTGGATCCTCACGGCGGTGGGGTCGCTTGCCATCTTCTCGAAGTTCGGCGACCGCATCCCGCACCGCATCCTGTTCGCGGCCACGGCCCTTATGGCCCTGGCGGCCTGGGCGGTCATGGTGTTCTTCGGCACGCAGCTGCAAGCGGGCACGGCTGATGCGTGGGGCTGGCTGCTGTGGGTGTTCGTGGCGCTGTGGGGTATCTCGGCCGGCTTCTCGGCCCAGTGCTTCTACGCCCTGTGGTCCACCGAGCTGTTCCCCACGCTGTACCGCGGCGGCGTGCAGGGCATCATGTTCTTCCTGGTGCGCGGTGTTTTGGGCATCTGGTCGCTCGTGGCGGTGGCGGGCCTCGGCGTGGAGACGCCCGCGGGCTTCGTGACGGCCGGCATCATCATGTGCGGCTTTCTGCTGGTGTCGCTCGTGGTGGGTGTCGCGTGGTGCCCCAACACCCAGGGTCGCACCTTGGACGAGATCACCGAGGAGCGTTACGGCAAGCATATCGACTAAGCCGCGCTCGTCCCTCGCGTAATTGCAAAACGGCCCCGCATTGTCGGGGCCGTTTTGCGTGGGCGTCCGTGCTCCTTCCCGCAATATGGCGTTGCTGGAGCCGCTTTTGCTGTCTGGCGCGACAAAAAGTGCGGTTGAGCGAGTCTGCCGAGCCTGTAAAGGGAAGAAAAGTGCGATTGAGCGAGTTTTGTCCGGCCCAAGGCTCGCCCAACCGTGCTTTTTGTCGTTGAAAACCACCCTATGATCGCGCAGCGCGCTTGCTCGGGTTGCACTGGCTTCCTTTTTGCCGGTCGAAAACCTCCCGAAACTATGCGCCGTTAGTTTGGTAAACCGTCGGCCCGTCTCGTCGCCGGCCCCGCAACGTGGTATCTTTGTCCGATCATCGACCGAGTGAGGAGCGACCCGTTATGTCGAAAGTGACCGATCTGTACGGTTCCATGGTGTTCAACGAGCACACCATGCAGGAGCGCCTGCCTTCCGCCACCTACAAGCAGCTCATGCGCACCATCAAGGGCGGCGAGCCGCTCGACATCGACGTGGCAAATGTGGTGGCCCATGCCATGAAGGAATGGGCCATCGAGAAGGGCGCCACCCACTTCACCCACTGGTTCCAGCCGCTGACGGGCATCACCTCGGAGAAGCACGACAGCTTCATCGATCCCACCCCCGACGGCCGCGCCATCATGACCTTCTCGGGCAAGGAGCTCATCCAGGGCGAGCCGGACGCCTCCAGCTTCCCCTCGGGCGGCCTGCGCGCCACCTTCGAGGCCCGCGGCTACACCGCGTGGGATCCCACCTCCTACGCCTTCATCAAAGATGAGGTGCTGTGTATCCCCACCGCCTTCTGCAGCTACACCGGCGAGGCGCTGGACAAGAAGACCCCGCTTCTGCGCTCCATGAAGGCCATCGAGATTCAGGCCAAGCGCGTGCTGGCCCTGTTCGGCGAGGCCGGCGAGCGCGTGACCACCACGCTCGGTGCCGAGCAGGAGTACTTCCTCATCTCCGAAAAGGACTACGAGCAGCGCCTCGACCTCATGCTCACGGGCCGCACCCTGTTCGGCTATTCCCCCTGCAAGGGTCAGGAGCTGGAGGAGCACTACTTCGGCGCCATCCGTCCCACGGTGAACGAGTTCATGAAAGAGCTCGACGACGAGCTGTGGGCGCTGGGCGTATCGGCCCGCACCAAGCACAACGAGGTGGCCCCGGCCCAGCACGAGCTGGCGCCCATCTTCGCGGAGACGAACCGCGGCGTAGACGAGAACCTGCTCACCATGGAGAAGATGAAGCTTCTGGCCAGCCACTACGGTCTCGTGTGCCTGCAGCACGAGAAGCCCTTCGAGTTCATCAACGGAAGCGGCAAGCACAATAACTGGTCCATCTCCGCCGACGGCAAGAACCTGTTCGATCCCGGCGAGAATCCCATGGAGAACCTACGCTTCCTGGTGTTTCTCACCTGCGTGATCGAGGCTGTGGACGAGTACCAGGAGCTTTTGCGCATGTCGGCTGCCAGCGCTGGCAACGACCATCGCCTGGGGGCCAATGAGGCGCCGCCGGCCATCGTGTCCATGTTCCTCGGCGACGAGCTGGGGGCCATCGTGGAGGCGCTTGTGGACGAGCACGACTACACCTCGGCCGAGCGCGTGTCCATGGACCTCGGCGTGGACGTGCTGCCGAACTTCATCAAGGACAACACCGACCGCAACCGCACGAGCCCCTTCGCCTTCACCGGCAACAAGTTCGAGTTCCGCATGCCCGGTTCCGCCCAGAACCTGTCGGACGTGAACATGGTGCTGAACACGGCCATGGCCAAATCGCTCAAGGGTTTCGCCGATGTCATGGAGGGCAAGACCGGCGATGCGTTCGAGGCCGCGGCCATCGACTACATCAAGCGGACCCTGCGCGATCACGAGCGCATCATCTTCAACGGCGACGGCTATTCTGCCGAGTGGGAGGCCGAGGCAGCCCGTCGGGGCCTGGCCAACCACCGTACCACGGCCGAAGCGCTGCCCTGCTATGTGTCGCCGAAGTCCATCGCGCTGTTCGCCGAGTTCGGCGTGCTCACCGAGACTGAGGTGCGCAGCCGCTACGAGGTGAAGCTGGAGAAGTACAACAAGATCATGAACATCGAGTGCCGGGTGATGAAGCGTCTCGTGCGCCGCGATTACCTGCCCGCCATCAACCGCTATGCGGCGAAGCTTGCCAACGGCATCGCTGCTATCCGCGGCGTGCTGCCCGATGGCGACACCTCGTTTATGGAGGACAAGCTGCGCCGCCTGGTGGCGGGCGCCGCCGAGATCAACCGCCAGCTGGAGAAACTGCACAGCCTGCACCGCGCCTCGGTGGAGATAGCCGATCAGCAGGAGCGGGCCAACATGAACGCCCACGAGATCGTGCCGGTGATGGACGCTTTGCGCCACGCCGTGGACGAGATGGAGATCATCGTCGAGCGCGAGGCCTGGCCCGTGCCCACCTACAACGAGATTCTGTTTTATGCGTAGTTAGAAGCTTTTCGCTTCTAACTACGCCTGACGCTGCGGGTCCGACAGGCACCTGGCCTTGACCCTTGTTTTGGGCACGGCGCGGCACGAAGGCCGCTTGGCCCAAAGGCGGGCCAATTCCAGGCACCTGTCGGACCCTCGCTGACTTCCTTGGGCGCATTCCGGGGACAAAAGAAGGTAATATATAGAGGGAGTCCTCCTGATGCGGGCTCCCTCGTTTTAGTGTAGGGGCGGCCTTGAGGCCGCCCGCGAGTGGATTGCGTTTGCCGGGCGGGCTGAAGCCCGCCCCTACGGAGGTACTGGGGCTGAAGGCCGTCCCTGCGTCTTCCCTACACCCCCTGGCGCAAGCTGGCAGCTACCGCGTGCAAGATGTCGTTGCGCTGGGTGTTAGCGACGAGGCTGGCCAGCGGGGCGGCGGCCAGAGGCATGTTCTGATCGCACAGCAGCACCAGGGCGCGGCCCACCACCTCCATCACATCGTCCAAGGGCGCCAGCGGCACGCCGGCGGTGCGCAGGCAGGCCGTGGGGTCCCAGTCGTTGCCGGGCACCTTGTTGCCCATCTCGCTGATGAGATCGTTGCGCTCGCGCAGGGCGGCTTCGCCCATGGCGCTGGCCTCGGGCACGCGCAGGTAGCAGGCCAGGGCCTCGGGCAAACGGCCGGTCTGCCAGTAGGCGAAGGCTAGGCGATAGAATACATAGGAGATGTCGTTGCCGGTCACGGCTACGCGCAGCGCGTCCTTCGCCACTTCGATGATGCGGTCGTAGTGGTCGCCCTCGGCATAGCAGGTGATGAGGTCGTTGAAGGCCGGGGCGCTCGTGGGGGCCAGGTCGATGCACATGCGGGCCTGGGCCTCAGCGGCGTCCAGATCGCCCATGTCGCGGTAGATGCGCGACAGCGACGACCGGGCCGCTTGGCCGATGTCGGACAGACGCTGATAGCGCACGGCAGGATCGCTTTCCACGACGCTCGTGAGGTAGCGGGCGAAGACGTTCTCGCAGTACAGCGGCTTCACGGTGACGCCGGCCTCGCGCAGGGCGCGCGCGGCCTCCTCTTCCTCGGTGGCCTTGGTCGTTTCGGCCACGATGTCCTCCAGCTGGGCCACGGCCAAAAGCAGGGAATCGTCGCGCTCTTCCATGATGGCGCGGTAACGGGCGGCCAGGTCGGCGTCCTGCTCGCTCATCACATCCAGGTCGCGCACCACGTCGGCGTGCAACAGGCCGCGCAGCTCGTCGGACAGGGGACGGTCGTCTTCCGCCACAGGGGTGCGTACCACGTTCAGGGCCACTTCCACCGGCTCCACGGATTGCAGCACGCCGTCGTTCTCATCCAGGTTGATAGCGTGGTTCTGCAGATGCAGCATATCGAAGAGGGCTGCCGGATCGCATTCGGTCTCAGGCGCGCTGAAGCGACCGTCGCGGATGGCGGTCATGGTGCCCATGGTGAAGGGGATGCGGGCGAACTCCAGCGACATGATGGTGGCGCCGGCGATGGAGCCCTCCTTCCCGTTCACGATGACGCGGGTGATGCCCACCGAAGAGCCGAAAGCGGCCGAGGCGATGAGCGCGGCCAAGCGCAGCCCGTAGGCTGCGGCGGCACCGGGGCGCTGGGCGGACACGTCGACCCACTGGCCGGCGGCCTCGTCGAAGCGCGACTTGGGGAATACGTCGGGCGCGGGCATGGACACGTCGGCCACGATGGTGCCGGTGCCGGAGTCGCAGACGAAGCGGTACTCGAGGCGGAAGGGGAGCACCATCTCCTCGCAGGCGGCGGCGAAGCGCGTGGACAGATCCCAGTTGCCGCCGCGGATGCCCGTGGTGCCGTACTGGGCGTTCAACTTGTTGTCGTGGTCGGCGGCGCCGAGGTAGTGGCTGGCGTCGTTGGCGATGGAGCGCAGCACGCGCCAGTCGGCCTCGCTGCACTGGCCTTCCGTGAAGGCGTTCGCCGGCACCGCGCCGTTATCGTCCTCCATGATCGCCGAGATCATGGCCAAACGATCGAGCACCGACTCGATGCGCAAGATGGTGCCGCGCGCGCCGGCGCTGATGGTGCTGTCGTCGAAGACCGACCAGAACAGGTTGGTGGTGTTCAGGCGGCGCAGCTCCACCGGGTGCTCCACGGCGATGGCGCGCAGGCTCGGCGCCTCGGCATCGGACAGAAGTCGGGCGGCATAGGCCTCGAAGCCCGAGGCGGGGCTGGCGGCATCGGCCATGGACACGCGGAACAGCAGGCCGTCCACGGCGTCGGGCAGCGGCGTGGCGGTGAAGTCGCCCAACACGTCGCGGGTGGTCTTGTCGCTGGGGCCCGGGGCGGCGTCTCCCTGCGCCGCGGCGTCGTCGGAGCCCTTCTGATTCTTCTTGCGGAAAAAGTCAAACACGGTGTGCTCCCTCCCATGGGGAAGTCAAGTAGTCAAGTTGTACTATTGTCCCACATCGCGAAGCCGAGCGAAAGGGAAGTGGTTGCGAAAACACCGTAAACCTCGCAGGGCGTTATGGCGGGCGCTGCGGCGGCTGCGTCGCAGGGAGGCGAGTCGCGCGACGCGGCCGGCGCGCGGGGGTGGACGGCCGGAAAGCGCCGCTCGGCTCGCGCGGGCCGTCGCTCAGGCGCCGGCCAGTTTGAAGCCCATGCCCCACACCGTTTGGATGTAGCCGTCGGTGCCCGTGGGCTTCAGCTTGCGGCGCAAGTTCGACACGTGCACGTTCACCGTGGAGTCTTCCACGGAATAGGGCTCGCCCCAGGCCAGTTCGAACAGCTCCTGCTTGGTGAACACCTTCTGCGGCCGTGCCATGAGCAGCTCCAAGATGTTGAACTCGGTGCGCGTGAGGGCCACCTCGGCGCCGCCCACGGTAAGCGTGCGCGCGTCCTGGTTCAAGGTCCAGGCGCGGAAGTGGAGCAGGCGCTCGGGGAAGGCGACGGCGTCGGGGCCGGCTGTTCCCGCCGCCGGCGCCCCGGCTGTGAGGCTCGTCCCCGCCATGGCGCCCGCGCCCGCCCCCTCGCCGCCTGCGCTCCGGGCGTGATGGCGGCGCTGCACGGCCACACGGGCCGACAACTCGTCCAGGTCGAAGGGCTTGGTCAGGTAGTCGTCGGCGCCCAGTTCCAGCAAGGCGATCTTGTCGGCGGGGGTGATGCGGGCCGAGATGACGATGATGGGCAGGGCGGCATCGGTGCGGCGAATGGCGCGCACCACTTCTTCCCCGGCCGCACCCGGCAGCATGAGGTCGGTGATGACCAGGTCGAACGGGTGCTGGGCGGCTTGCAGGGTGCCCTCGGTACCCGAGAAGGCCGCCGTGCAGCGATGACCCTGGCGCTCCAAATGGGCGCAGACCACCTCGTTGATAGAGGGGTCGTCCTCGATCACCAAAATGTTCAGTGGCGTTTCCATCGGTCGCGCTGTCGCTCCTTCGCTCGTTGTCTGGGCCGAAGCATAATACGGGCGCGGGGCTTCGAGCGGCATCTTCAAACATTCTTAATGCTTCGATAGAACTTTCTTTATTTTCCCGTCGCACACTGGGAAACGTTCAAAGGTGCGGTATACCTTAAGCGAGAAAGGAGAGGAACATGAACGTGATCGAGACGCGCGGTTTGGCCAAGGCCTACGGCGAGCGTCGGGTGGTCAGCGATTTCGCGATGACCGTGGCGGCCGGCGATATCTACGGCTTTGTGGGGAAGAACGGCGCGGGCAAGTCCACGGTGATGAAGATGATCTGCGGCGCGGTGACGCCCACGGCCGGCGAGGTGGTGCTGTTCGGCGCCGCGCCCGAGAGGCGCGAGGGCCGAGGCGCGACTGCGAGCGCGGCGGCCGACCAGGTGCGGCGCATCGGCGTGCTCATCGAAGAGCCGGCGCTGCTGCCGAATCTGAGCGCGTACGACAACCTGATGGCCAAGGCACTGGCCCTCGGCATCGCCGATGGCCCGGCGCGCTGCGAGGAAGTGCTGCGCCTGGTGGGGTTGCAAGGCGCCGGCAAGCGCAAGACAAAGGCGTTCTCCCTGGGCATGAAGCAGCGGCTGGGCCTGGCCCTGGCGCTGTTGGGCAGCCCCGATCTGCTGCTTTTGGACGAGCCCTTCAACGGGCTGGACCCCGAGGCCACCCGCGCCATGCGCAACCTGATCGTGCACCTGGCCGAGACCTTCGGCATCACCGTGGTAATCAGCTCGCACGTACTGGATCAGCTGGATCGCATGGCCACCCGCTACGGCGTGATCGCCGAGGGACGTATGGTGCGCGAGATGACCGCCGGGGAAGTGGCGGCCGAGTGCGGCGGCAGCCTGCGGGTGCGCACCGCCGACAGCCCCCGGGCCCTGGCCGTGCTGGAGGAGGCCTATCCGGCAGCGGCCTTTCGCGCGGAGCCGGGCGGCACCATCGTGATGGCCGGCGATTTCGACACCGAGGCGGTGGCCCGCACCTTAAGCGGTGCGGGCCAGGTGGTCCTGGAATTCTCCCAGGACCACCGTGACATCGAAGACTACTTCGTTGCCTTGATGGAAGGGGGTGCGACCCATGTTTAACCTGCTGAAGAGCGATCTGTACCGTTTGGTGCATGGGAAGATGCTGTGGGTGGTAACGGCCATCGTGGTGGCGGCGTGCGTTCTCGTGGTTGCCATGATGCATGCGGTGTCGTCGCCGGAGTTTCTTTCCATGACCGCATCGGCCGTGGATATGACGGTGACGACCTGCGATGACGAAGGAGCCCGTGGCGCGGCTTCGGGCGATGAGGCCGAGGGCCCGGCCGCGGCCGCGGCATCGGTGGCAGCTGCGGCGGAAGCGGTCGATGACGTCGCCGAAAATGCTGCGGAAGCGGAGGAGGGTGCTGCGTCTGGCTCGGCTTCGGCGGAGCTGTGGGCCTCGGTCGCCGAGGACCCCCAGGCTCTGAGCGAGGCCGATTTCGAGGGCGTGTCCCGGGAGATGCGCACCTTCGCCACGCCTGCGGACATGTTGGGCGACTCGGTGGTGTCGGGCGGCATGCTGACCCTGATCGTCGCCCTGGTAGCGGCGCTGTTCTGCGCCCAGGACTTCACAACGCGGTTCGCCCGCAACCTCGTGATGGACCGCCGCGGGCGCGTGCGCTACTACGGGGAGAAGATCGTGCTCGTAGGGGTGCTGGCGGCATTCTTCCTGGCGGTGGTCTCGCTGACCAGCGTGGCGTCCTTCGCGGTGGCGGGCTTTACCTACGAGGCCGCGAACAGCCTGACCGATCTGCTGGCGTTCTTCGGCCTGACGTGGCTCGTCATTTTCGCCTACGGCTGCTCGGCGGCGGTTATCGTGTGGATCAGCCGCAGCGCGGGCGCCGGTGTGGCCTGGGCCATCGTGGTGTGCTCGGGCTTCTTGGGCGCTGCGGTGGGCCAGGTGCTGTTGTCGCTTGCCGTTATCGCTCCGTGGTTCGGCGCCTTGGAGCCGTGGCTGCTGTCATCCTGCGTGCAGGATCTGGGGGCCTTTGCGGGCGCGCTGCTCGGCACTCCGGCCGCCGCGCCCCTGACCATGGCGCCGGTGGCGGTGCAGGTGCTGATCGTGGGCGTGGTGTGGGCGGCGGCCTGCATCGCGCTGGCCCTGACGGCGCTACGCCAGCGCGATATGTAGCCGTGCCGTGTTGAACCGACGAAGAGGAAGGCGGAGCCGATGACCGCTGCGATTTGCCTGGGCGCCTTGGCGCTGTGCGGGCTTGTGATGCTGCTGCTGTACGGACGCGAGCTGCGTCGCATGGCCGCCTTCCTGCGCACCCGTGAGAGCCATTCCAACGGGCGCATGACCACCGAGATGCCGGGGCCGGGCTTCGTGGAGATGGCCCGCGCCGTGAACGAGACCCTGGACGGAATGGAGGCCGAGCGACGGCAGTTCCAGCGCGATCTGGCCAGCTTGTCCCACGACATCCGCACGCCGCTCATGGGGGCGGCCGGCTATGTGGCCTTAGCCGGCGACGAGGCCGATCCCGCGCGGCGCGCCCACTATCTGGCGGCGGCCACGGCCCGGCTCGGCGACATGGAAGGGCTGTTGGATCAGCTGTTCGCCTACGCGCGGGCCAACGACCCCGAGGTGGATTTCGATCGTCGCCCGGTGGGGGTGCTGCCGGTGCTGGCCGCGGTGCTGACGGGGCAGTTCCCCGCCTTCGAGGAGCGGGGGTGGGAGCCTGCGGTGCGTTTCGCCGACGAGGCCTTCACCGTGGAAGCCGACGAGGAAGCTCTGGTGCGCATCTTCGAGAACCTGGTGAGCAACGCCCTGCGCTACGGCGCGGCCGCGCCGGTGATCACCCAGGAGGGGTGCCGCCTCACCTTCGCCAACGCCGTGGCCGATTCGGCGTCCATCGATCCCGACCGCCTGTTCGAGCGCTTCTACCGCGCCGATACCGCCCGTGCCCAAGGTGGCGCGGGCCTGGGGCTGGCCGTGGTCGCCAGCCTGGCGGCCGCCCTGGACACGACGGTATCCGCGCGCCTGGACGACGACGAGCTCGCCATCACCCTGGAGTTCCCAAGCGACCAAAATCACGTTTGGGCGAGGGTGGAGGCGTGAAAAACGGCCACTTTCCGCGCAAAAGCTCGCCCAAACGTGAATTTGGTCGTGCGAGGGCGGCGCGACCCTCGCCCAAACGTGATTTTGGTCGCTTGAGGGCGCGGGAGGCCGCAAACTTAGGCTAGGGGAAGGCGCAGGGTGAAGGTGGTGCCTTCCTCGACGGTGCTCGCGGCGGTCAGGGTGCCCTTGTGAACGCGGGCGATGTCCTGGGCGATGGCCAGGCCCAGTCCGTAGCCCCCGGGTGCGGCGGCCGCGTCGCCGTCGTCGGCCTCAGTCGCCTTTCGGGCGCGCTTCGGGGCGGCGTCGCGCGTGCGGGCCTTGTCGGCGCGGTAGAAGCGGTCGAAGAGATGGGGCAAATCGGCGCTGTCGATGGGCGCACCGGTATTGTTCACGGTCAGCACCGCGCCGTGCTCGTCGGTGCCCAGGCGCACGGTGACGCGGCCGCCTGCCGCGGTGTACTTGCAGGCGTTGTCCAGCAGGGCGGCCACCAGACGCTGGAGGCGGCGGGCGTCGCCCCGTACGGCAATGCCCTCGTTCACGGAGGTCTTCCAGGTAAGGCCCCCTTCGAAGGCCACCGACTCGAAGGTGAGCGCCTCGCCTTCCACCAGGCGGCTGAAATCGATGCGCGGCGTGGTGTCGGCGGCGTCCAGCGTGGGCGCGGGGCGCGCCAGATCCAGCATGTCGGTCACCAGGGCCTGCATGCGCTCGGCTTCCATCTGGGTGCTCTCGATCCACTGGCCCTGGCTGGCAATGGTCTCCTCGCCGCGCTGGCGCAGGATGGCGTTGTTGGCGAGGATCACCGTGAGCGGGGTCTTCAGCTCATGGGACGCGTCGGCGATAAACTGCTGCTGCTGGGTCCAGGCGCGCTGCACCGGCCCTAAGGCCCAGCGCGAGAACAGCAGGTTCAGCAACAGCAGCACGGCCAGGGCGCCCAGTCCCACGCCGGCCAGCACCCAGGCGAGCGACTGCCACGCGCTGGCCTGGGCATCGTCGGCGAAGGCGATGATCACGCCGGGGCCCACGGCGTGGCGCACGTAGAACAGGCCGCACTCGGGCAGATAGCCGTAGGGCTCCTCGCTGTGGCCCAGGGAAGACAGGGCCGTGATCAGCACGTCGCCGGCCACCGAGGCCGTGGACTGGTCCGCGAATTGCATGACCGTGCCGTTCTCGTCGTAGTACACCGCCACGGGCAGGGCCGCATCGCCCCGCTGGGGGCCGCCGATTTCCGGGGGCGCGAAGTCGCTGTCGGGGGCTTCCCCGGTCTCGGCGGCATCGTCGGCGGGCGCTTTCTCGCCCTCGCCGCCGATGGTGCGGTCGAAGCTCTGATTGCGCTGACCCCGGTCGCCGGGGCCGCCGGGGGTCGGCTCGGACGTGAGGGGACCGTGGTTGGGAATCAGCTGGGGCTGCACAACGGTGTGGTCGACGGCCTGGGTGAGGGTGCGGTAGATCTCGTCGGTGTCGCTGCGGTATTCCATATAGCACACCGTAGCGAAGGCGATGGTCAGCACCAGGGCCGCCAGGCCCATGTTCACGGCGATGAACTTCGCCCGCAGCTTGCGCAGCACCGGCGCCGTGGCCGGATCGGAGGCCTTCAGGCTGCGCAGAAGGCGCTGGGCGCGCTCGGCTCGAGGGTGTGCGGCGGGGCTGCCAGGCGCGTTGGCCGACATCGCGGCGGTATCCGCGGCCGCGGCTGCGGTTGTGCTGCTGGCGCCCGGTTCAGAGGAGGCGGGGGTTTCCATAGGGTCCTAGGCGTCCCGGCCCGTGGCGCGAGCGCTCCCGTCGGGCCCTTCCGCGAAACGGTAGCCCACCGAGCGGATGGTCTCGATGCGAGCCGTGGACCCGACATGGTCGATCTTCTTCCGCAAGAACGAGATGTAGGCCTCGGCGTTGTTGCCGCTGGCGGTGGAGTCGGGGCCCCAGGCGCGGGAGATGAGCGCCTCCTTCGACACCACGGCGCCAGGTGATCCCAGCAGGATGCGGGCGATGGCGAATTCCTTCTGACTCAGGCTAATGCTGGCATCGCCGCAGGTCAGTACCATGCTTTCCAGATCGAGGGTGAGGTCGCCCGCCGTGATGGTCTCGAATACCACGTCGCCCTGGCGGCGCGTGAGGGCGCGCAGGTGCGCCATCAGCTCGGCCGGCGAGAAGGGCTTGGTCATGTAGTCGTCGGCGCCCGAGTCCAGGCCCGTGATCTTGTCGGCGGTGGCGTCGCGGGCCGTCAGCAGCAGGATGGGGGTGCTTACGTGCTCGCGGCGCAGGCTTTGGGCCACGGTGAAGCCGTCGGCCTTGGGCAGCATCACGTCCAGGATGATCACGTCGTAGATGCCGGCCGAGCCGTAATCGATGCCAGCTTGGCCGTCGTGGACGGTATCCACGGTGTAGCCGTTGTCTTCCAGAATGCGGGCCAGCGCCTCGGCCAGGCGAACGTCGTCTTCAACTACCAGGATATGCACCGGTCGGCTCCTTCGCGTCTCGCGTTTTGTGTTAAGGGCATTGTACCGCGCTGCCTGAAGGCAACCTGAAAGGAATCCCGCGCTTCAGTGAGTTTTCAGGATGTATGCCTATGATGGCCGCCGTCAAAAATGGGAAAGAGGCATCGCATGACCTACGACAGCGTGTTCAAGCGCGTGGAGAAGAAATACCGGCTGGATGCGGCCGACCGTCGGGCGGTAGAGGCGGCGGCGCGGCCGTTCATGGCCGTGGACGCCTATGGGCGCAGTCGCATCACGAGCCTGTATTTGGACACGCCCGAGCGGGCCGCCATCGCCCGCTCGGTGGAGAAGCCCCTCTACAAGGAGAAGTTGAGGCTGCGAGTCTATGGAGCGGTGCCGGGCGCGGTGCTGATGGAGGCGTTCTGCGGCGCGCCGCTGGTGCGCAATGGGGCGGTCCCGCTGTCCGACGACGAGGTGGAAGCGCGGGTGGCGCGGGCCGTGGCGGTCGTGGGAGCTGCGGGCTCGGGCGCTGGTGACGGGTGGCCTGCGGGCGGCTCGGGGCCCGCCCCTGCAGGGGATGCGCAAGGCTCGGTTGGCGCTGGGGTGCCGGGTGCCGTGTCGGGGGTTGCCGAGGGCGCGAGGCCGGGCGCGGCAGGGGCCGTGGGGCCGAGCGCCGCGGAGATACTTGGCGGAGCGTGGCCGGTGTTCTTCGGGATCAAGAAGAAGTATCGGGGCATTGTGTACAAGCGGCGCTTGGCGCTGAGCCTGCCGGCGGCCCTGGCCTTCGTGAGCGGGCTGTCCTACGAGCTGGCCTGCGTGCGCTGGCCCCTGGCCGCGGGGTCGGGGGCGGCCGCGGCCCTGGCTCCCGCCACGCGCCAGATCGCCCGCGAGCTGACCGCGGCCATGGATCGTTGGCTGCCGCTTGTGCCCTCCATGGGCATCGCCTGCGACCGCGAGGCCTGGGCGGCGCGGCTTGCGGGGCCGGGCGAGCGGGAAGATCGGGAGCCTGCGGGCGTCCGTGGCCGGGGGTCGGCGGGCGTGGCGGCCGCCCTGCTGCCGTCGTCCGACTTGCGGCTCACCTTCGACGATCGGCTCGTGTACTGCGACTGCCACGAGTGCCGCGCCTCGGGGGCCGTGGGGGCTATCGGGGCCGCTGGAGGCAGCGCGGGCCGTGGAGCCGCTGCCGCGTCCGACTCATGGCGGCCGATCATCGGGGCCAGCGCGTCCATCTTGGAGATCAAGAGTGCCGGCCCCTATCCGCCATGGCTCGTGGCGGTGCTGTCGGCGCGCGGCCTTTATCCGGCGTCCTTCACTAAGTACGGCACGGCCTACCAAATGGCCGCGTTGCACGAAGGAGGCTCGCAAGTGGCCAAAAGTTCGACTTTTGCGCTGCCTCAGCCGCTTTTCGCCGTCCGATAGCCCTCGATTTCTCGAAAAACTGTCTTTTTTGGCCCTCCGGCAGGGGGTCTGGGCCGTTTTCGCTTTGATTCGCAGCGCATAACTCGACTTTTTGGCCATTATTGCGCGAAAAACGTGCAAGAGAGAAAGGAATCCCATGCTTGAGTCAACGTTCAGCTCCGTATTCGGTACGACGGAGTCCCTGGTGGGCGCCGTATCGACCGCCGATTTCCTGCTGTGCTGCGTCGCCTCTATCGTGCTCGGTGCGGCCTGTGCCGCCGTATACATGTTCCGTCACGCCTATACGAAGAACTTCGTGGTCACCCTGGCTTTGCTGCCGCTCATCGTGCAGATGGTCATCACGCTGGTGAACGGGAATCTGGGCGCGGGCATCGCCGTCATGGGCGTGTTCAACCTCGTGCGGTTCCGCTCCATCCCCGGTTCGGCGAAAGACATCGGTAGCGTGTTTCTGGCCATGGCGGTGGGCCTGGCCACGGGCATGGGCTTTCTGGGGCTCGCCGTGGTGTTCACGCTGGTGGTGGCCGTGGTGAACCTGCTGTTCGTGCTGAGCCCCTTCGGGCGCCCGCGCGAGCCGGGCAAGACGCTGCGCATCACCATTCCCGAAGATTTGGAATACGACGGCGTGTTCGACGAGGTGCTGGGGCGCTATGCCGCCGAGGCGGAGCTGACCGAGGTGACGACTACCAACATGGGCAGCCTGTTCCAGCTGACCTACCAGCTGCGGCTGCGCGCACCGGGGGCGGAAAAGGCGCTTATCGACGAGCTTCGCTGCCTGAACGGCAACTTGAAGATCACGCTGGGGATGGTGCCTCAGGGGCGCGAGACGCTGTAGGGCGGTCGGATGCCCCCGTTGGGGCGGGATTCCCCGGCCGCCTGATCGCGGCCGACTTCGCTTGGATCCCTCTGCGAATGCGGCCAAGGAAGCAGAGAGGATGACGCACATAAGCCGGTACTATCTCGCAATCGTTGGTGCTGACGTGGAATCTGCTTCTCGAAGGCCGCATTCTCCGAGGGCGCTCAGACGTCCACGATCAGGCCGCCGGGGAACCACCTCGAGAGGTTTCGCTTTCCCGAATGGAACGGAAACGTAATACGTTATTGGGAGGATTTGCATGATGAAGGTGAACATGTTGGAAGCGGTGGCGCAGCAGCGGCGACGGTGGGCGCGTGGGGCGGTGGCCTCGGCGCTCGTGGCCACGCTGGCGCTGTCCGGGTGCGCGGGCGGTACCTATGGCGATGACGGCGGGGAAGCCGATACGCGCGAGGGATCGACGGGCGCCGCGACAACCGAGGCGGTCGATTGGGATGCGCTCATCGATATCGACGGGATGGACTTCGACTACACCGATCACGACAAGGACGCGTCCTACGATGCGGCTGCGGCGACGATCATTACACTGACAGGCACGGGGGCCTCGGTTGCGGGCGACGGTGCCGCTGTTGACGGCTCGACGGTGACCATCTCGGCGGCGGGCACCTACGTGGTGTCGGGCGAGTTGGCTGACGGAGCACTTGTGGTGAACGCGACCGACCAGGACAAGGTGCAGGTGGTGCTGGCGGGTGCCTCCATTCGCAACGCCGATGGCGCGGCGCTGGAGGTGCGACAGGCTGACAAGGTGTTCGTCACTCTGGCCGAAGGCTCGCAGAACACCCTGGCCGACGGGGCGGAATACGCCCTGGCAGAAGGGGAGGACGAGCCGAACGCGGCGCTGTTCTCGAAGGGCGACCTGACCATCAACGGTACGGGCGCGCTGACGGTGGAGGGCAACTACCGTCATGGCGTGAACTCGAAGGACGACCTGGTGGTGACGGGCGGCGCCATTACCGTGACGGCGGTGGAGGACGGGCTGCGCGGCAAGGACTGCGTGAAGATCGCCGACGGTTCCTTTACGGTTACGGCGGGCGGCGACGGCGTGAAGTCGAGCAACGACGAGGATCCCACTCGCGGGTTCGTGTCCATCGACGGCGGCACGTTCGCGCTGGATGTGCAGGACGACGGCGTGCAGGCGGCCACGTATCTGCGCATCACGGGCGGTGAAGGTGCCGTGCGGGCCGCCGATCATGCTCTGCGCTCCGAGGTGGAGGCCGCCATGACCGGAGGCGATTTCACCGTGGAGGCCGGCGGCAAGGGCATGAACCCCGAGACCCGCTTCACCATGGACGGCGGTTCGCTGACCGTGGCGGGCAGCGACGAGGGCATTGAGGCGGAGAAGGTGATCGTCAACGACGGCGAGCTGAATATCGTGGCCGCCGACGACGGTATCAACGCTGCCGTGGCCGAGCGTTCCGACGAGAACAGCGAGGCGGTCGGCGATGCTGCCGGGTCCGGGGATGTAGCAGGCGATGCGGCAGCCGATGACTCGAACGGAGCCGATCCCGGTGCTTCCGGCAACGCCGACGATCGCCTTGGCGGCTCTGCGGCCGGCCAGGGGGGACAGCGGCCGCAAGATGGGCAGCGCGCAGACGACCAGGCGCCTGAGCCCCCCGAGGGCCTCGATCCGCAGAGCAGCGAGCGGCCCGAGATGCCCGAGGACGCCGACCCTTCGCAGCTGCCCGAGGGCGAGCGCCCCGAGATGCCCGAGGGCATGGGGGAGGGGCAGGCGCCCCAACGCCCCGAGGGCGCGCAGGACGGCGAGCGGCCCGAGCTTCCCGAGGGGGAGCAGAACGCGGAACCCGGGCAGATGCCCCAGGACGACCGGGGTGGTGCTGGCGGAGGCGGCATGGGTGGCCCCGGCGGCATGGGCGGCCCGGCGGGCGCCAACGCAAGCGAGGACTGCCTCATCCAGATCAACGGCGGCAAGGTGACCATCCAGGCCGGCGGCGATGCCGTCGATTCCAACGGATACATCGAGGTGACGGGCGGTACGTTGCTCGGCACCAGCTCCGGCAACGGCGACAGCGCCCTCGACTACGAGTACGGCGCCACTATCACGGGCGGTACGGTGCTTTTGGCCGGCGCGGCCGGCATGGCCGAGACCTTCACCGAGGGCACGCAGCCCTTCGCGCTGGTAATGGCCCAGGGCGCGGCGGGCGCGAGCGTGGCGGTGGCTGATGCGGCGGGTGCGACGGTGGTCGACTATACGGCGCCCGTTGCCTTCCAGTGCGTCGTCGTCTCGGCGCCGCAGTTTGCGGAAGGCGATACGGGCGCGGTGACCGTCGATGGCGCGGCGACTGAGTTTGCGGCATCCACGACGCCGGCGGCCCGCATGGGCGGCCAGCGCGGCGGCATGCGGGGCGACGCGCGCGATGCCCGGGGCAATGCAACTGGCGCCCAAGATGTCGACGCGACTCCGCAGCAGGGCCGGGGCGGCGCGAGCCAGCGGCAGGGCCAGGATAGCGCGGCAGAAGCTCTAGTCTAAGCATTTCCGCGCCGCACTCTCTTCCGCCAGAGCGCCGCGGGCGCCCCGATTTGGGGTGCCCGTATCTGTGTGGCCGCTGGTGTCGAGTGCGGGGTCGGCTCTCAGACTGGCGTGACTATCTCGAAACGTTTTTGAGGGTTCCAGTCGTGGTGCCTCTGCGTTTGGCACCCCCCCGCGTTGGGTGCCAGATCATAGAGGCACCACAAAAACGCTGCTAAACTTTCGGATGCTCGGAGCAGAACTGCTCGAAGCGGTCGATAAGCTCCATACGGCCCCGGGTCTCGGTTTTCTGGTATATCTTGTGAACGTGGGAGCGGGCGGTGGACTCGGCGATGAACAGTTTTTCGGCAGTGTACTGCATGGTGCGGCCTTGCAGCAGGTACTCTAGCACCTCGGCCTCGCGTTTCGAGAGGTCGTGCTCGGTGGCGAACAGCGGAATGAGCCGCGTCTTGTCGAGACGCGCCTCGGCGGCCTCCTGACGGGCTCGCATGCCGGCGATGGTGCCGAGTGTCCCCATGGCCTTGTCCGTGAAGACGAGCGACGCGGCAACGATGACGACAACAAAGCACAGAGCGATTATCAGACGGCTCGATTGATCGGGATCCAGCGCGGCGCTGAGAGGAGCGCCCAGCACCCAGCCGAGGAAAATGCCGAGGGAGCCGGCGATGCGCACGATGAGCATCGAGCGCAAGAGCGAGCCGTCGTTGGTTTTGGTGGCATTGCAGAAATCGTTGAAGGAAAGCGCCTCGAAGAGAAGATAGCCGAACATGACGAAGAAGCCCGCGCACAGGGAGAGTCCGGCGGGCAATACGAGGAAGAGGGCGCCGCCCTCGCCGAATACCAACGGCACGCTGCGGTAGAGCGCGTAAAGGCCGCCGCTCACATCGCTGAGGCGTATGGCCGCGATGACGACAGCGGCAAGCACGATGCTGGCGAGGGCTTGTACGAGCGGTCCGCTGGAGAATGTATATTCGGAGACGGCGGTACGGCTCGAGAAGAGAGCGAACACGAAGGCGTACAGGGTAAGACCGATGGCCAGCCGCCTGAGGGCCGCCGGTAGCTTCGGGCGTCGGCCTGCAGCGGGGGAGGCTTGAAACAGCCCTTCGGAAGCGAGGGACGGAGGGTTCTTCACGAAATAGGCGAACAGCGCTCCCGACAAGATAGGACTTGTGATGGCGGCGACGAGCATCGCCGTCTCGCCCGCAGCAACGACGGCCAGGTACAGTATCGAGCCCAGGGCGTAGGAGCAGGCAAGCATGAAGGCGATATCGCCGATTTTCGCATAGCCGAAATAGCAGAGCCACATGATGAGCATAGCCACATCGACGACGGCCGTGATGAAGGCCGCCAAGGTTACGGCCTCAGGGGTGGCGGCAGAGGAAAGGGCGAGGGCGGCGACGGGGCCGCCGACAAGGCAGCAGACGGGGTAGACCCAGCGTCCTCGGCTGGTGGTGAGTAGGCGGGTGGCCGCAAGGGAGAGCGAGAGAAGTAAGAGGCGCGCGCCCACTTCCCATACCTCAAAGGGGAGGCTCCCCAATCCTTTAAGCGCTCCGAACAACGGAGAGGGCGATACGGCCACCAAAAAGAGCCATATCCAGAAAAGGGCGAAGCCGAACGTTCGCATGAAGAACAGTGATCTCGATTCGTCCGACATGATTCCCCTTTCGCTGCGCTCGTCCCATTATAGAAAGCGCTATTTTGGGCCGCAACAATTTAGCTTTCGAATTACAAAGCCTTGAACTGGCATTTCTTAAAAATCAACGTTTTGATGGATGGGCCGTTGCACTCAAAATCAACCACTTCAACGATGGTTTCCCCCTTGGCCGCGCTGGTAGGCTCGGGCCATCAATTATGTGCGGGAAACTCAACGAGGAAGGAGAGACGCATCATGGCAGACTCGATTTGCCCGAGCACCGCCGTCCCTGGGGGCCAGCCCGACGGGGCCGCCGTGGCGCGCGTCGAGAAGGCGTTGCATCGCCGCGGCGCCTTCACGGAGATTATGGGCAAAGTCCTGGACTTCTGCCGCCAGCGCCGGCTTCTGGCAGAGGTGGAGGACGAAATCGCAAGTTACCCGGAATTCAAGTATGTCGATCAGAGCCAAGCCGCTATCGCCTTCATGCTCGTCGAGGCCGGCGGCCTTGCGCGCATCGATTTGGATCGGGATGGCAACCCCGTGGATCCGGCTCGTCTGGCATCTCTGGATGAGGACGCAGCAGACGAACTCGTGCAGTTCTGCGCTCTGGAGACGACACCGGCTGGGGTCCAGGTTGCCCAAGCCCATCGTCCTGAGGTGCGCTTGGAAGAGCTGTTCGCCCGCACGCCGGAGCGCAACGACGCCTACCGTGCCATTCTGCGCGCGGCCAGCGAGCCCAAAGCCTTTGCGGAAATAGAGGCGCTACTCGGCAAGCAGCTCTCCCTGCCCTCGCTTAACGGGAAGTCCGGGCTGCCTCTGTACCCTAGCGCGTTGGTGGCGCACCTGGAGAAGGCCGGCGGCTTGGTGTGGGACGAGGCCTGGAGTACCACCCCGGCCGGAGCGAGCTTCGCGACCTCAAACGAAAGGAGCAAGTAATGGCGGCACGGAAGTCGAGCTACGGAAAGCTCGCCCACATGGCGCAGAAGGTGCAGGGCATCGACTGGGCCTCGGACGCCTCTCTCGTGGAGACCGACGAGCAGTTTGCCCGCTCGGCCCCGCTGCGCGAGCGCCATCACAGCTGCTGCCATGGCTGCTACAACTGCTGTCCTTTGTGGGTGTACACCGAAGACGGCGTGGTAGTGAAGATCGAGGGCGACTACGACGGTACCCTGACCCAGGGCTGCCTGTGCACCAAGGCCCTCAACCAGCAGCATCTGGTGTACAGCCCGCGCCACGTACTGCATCCCATGAGGCGCGTAGGATCCCGCGGCGGCAACGACTGGGAAGTCGTGTCGTGGGATGAGGCCTACGATATCGTGGGCGAGCAGATGGCCTTGGCTACGAGGAAGTACGGCCCCTATTCCATCATGGTGGGCGCTGGCGGTGGCGGCACCTACGGTAACGTGTTCCAGCGCGTCACCCAAGATGCCATTGGTGCTCCGGTGTGCATTTCTGGCGGTGGCTGCCAGTGCTATCTGCCCGCCGACTGCGCGGGTCAGTGGATGCGCGGTGGCTCCAACAACCGCCACGAGGGCAACAACGCCCGCGAGATGTGGAACGCCTGGCAGCCGGCCATGGAGTGCGTGGTGCTGTGGGGCGCCCAGACCAGCGCCTCCGGCGCCGCCTACGCCGCCCGGGCCAACGCCGACATGCGGGAGCGCGGTATAAAGACCATCGTCATCGACCCCTACTACACTGAGGAGGCGGCCAAGGCCGACATCTGGCTGCCCATCCGCCCCATGGGCGACATCGCCATGCTTCTGGGCTGGTTCAACTACATCATCGCGAACAAGCTCTACGACGAGCAGTTCTGCAAGTACTGGACCAACTACCCCTTCCTGGTGGACCCGGACACGCGTCTGCCGCTGAAGGCGGAAGAGGTGTGGCCCGATTACGTGAACCCGTCGGCTGATCCCAACGACGTGTACGACACGCCGGCCTACGTGTGCTTCGATGCTCGCACCAACAGCGTGCAGCCCTTCCCCTACACCGCCCCGGAGGACTCTCCGGTCGATCCCGTGGTATTCTGCGAAGCCGAGGTGAACGGGCGTCTGTGCAAGAGCGCTGGCCAAATCCAGTGGGAGGCCTGCGAGGACTTCACCTTGGAGAAAACCGCTGAGCTCACCTGGGTCGATGCCGACACTATCGAGCGTGCGATCAAGCTGTACGCCACTACGCTCTCGGGTATCGGCACTGGCCAGTTCGCCGATATGAGCGAGCTGTCCTCGAACTTCATCTTCGGTACTATGGCTCTGGATATGCTGTGCGGCAAGGTGAACAAGCCGGGCGTGGTGCTCACCGAGCAGAAGCCCGAATCGCGCCACACCGCGCGCCCCACCCACTTCTGGTGCAACCGTCCCTATCAGGAGACCTTCGGCATCGGTTGGACGGTGGGCCTGACCGAGGGCGAGAACCTTCGCCGTTCCCAAGCAGCTGTGGAGCGCTGGAATGCGAAGGGTGTCGATGGCAAGGCCAAGCAGCAGGCTTTTGTGGACTACCAGCTGGCCCGCTTGGGATCGCTGGAGCACAAGGCCGTGCACCAGTGGCAGCTGAACGCCTTGGCACCGGTGCGCGAGGCGTTGCTGACCGGCGAGCCCTACAAGATCTCGGTGCGCTGGGAGCAGTCCGGCAACAAGTATTGCGTCATGAGCAACGGCGAGCAGTGGAACGAGGCTTACGCCAACATCGACTTCTGCGTGCACCAGCAGCCCCACATGACTTCCACTACCATTGAGGACGCCGACCTGTTCCTGCCCATGCAGGAGTGGTTGGAATTCGAGCACGCCACCGAGACGACCACCCAGTTCAACCAGACTTTCATGCGCAAGCAAATCGTGCATATGGGCGAAACGGAGGATCCGTTCATCTGCGTGACGCGTATCGTCGACAGCTTGTGCGAAAAGCTCGGCAGCGATGATGCGGTGCTCTGCCGCGACTTCCAATTCAACGGTACCTATCGCACCAAGGAGGACATCTATCCGGCTTGGGCCGAGATGTTCGGCGTGGAAAGCTGGCCCGAGGCTGTGAAGCACTCCGAGGATCACACGCTCACGGTGCCTATTGACGAACTGTACCAGTTCTATCAGCACTTGGATATCGTGGACGATGGGCTGCCTGCCGGATTCGCCACGCTGTCTCGCAAGTGCGAGCCCTATGTGACCATGGCGGTGCTGAACGGCCGCACCGGTTTTCCCTATCACTTCCCCTACACCCAGGTGGCCGCCGACGGCACGTGGCCGGAGTACGATGCCGTGTGCACCTACAAGGAGCAGAGCGAGAACATGCTCCAGGACGATCCGGATTTCCCCTTCTACCTCACGACGGGGCGCGTGGCCCACTACCACCACACGACGCTGCGCACCGCTCCCTACAGCCGCGAGCTCATTCCCGTTCCCGACATGCGCATCAACCCCCGCGATGCCGCGGCCCTCGGTGTGGCCCACGGCGATTGGGTGGAGCTGTCGAGCCGTCGCGGTGCCACGCGCGGCCGCGCCTACCTCACCGAGGGCGTGCGTCCCGGCGTGGTGATGATGGAGCGTTTCTACTTCCCCGAAAGCTACGACCATTCCACCAAGACCATGAGCGGCGGCTGGCGCCAGTGCAACGTGAACCTCATGGCCCGCGATGATGTGGTCAACGACAACTTCGCCTCCGCTTCCTGGCGCGGTTACCGCGTCAACGTGAGGAAAGCCGAGGCTCCCGAGGGCCTGTGGACCGAGCCGGAGCAGTTCCAGCCCCTCATGCCCAGCCGCACCTTCGAGTCCCGTACCGAGGAAGGGGCCTGCCATGCCTAGGAAGTGCCTTGTCATCAACATCGACCGATGCACCGGTTGCGACAGCTGCATTGTGAGCTGCAAATTCGAGAATCACCTGCCCTTGGGCACCTTCTACAACCGTGTCATGCAGGTAGGACCTACGGGCACCTACCCGAACATCGAACGTTACAACCTGCCCGTGCAGTGCCAGCAGTGCACCCATGCGCGCTGCGTGGAGGTGTGCCCCACGGGCGCTTCTTATCGCGACAGCGAATCGGGCATTGTGCTGGTGAACGAGGCGAAGTGCATCGGCTGCCAGTACTGCCTGTACGCCTGCCCCTACGGTGTGCGCAGCTTCAGCGAAGAGGACGGCGTGGCCCGCAAGTGCACGCTGTGCCAGCATCTGACCGCCGATGGCAAGGCCGATCCGGCCTGCGTGCACAATTGCCCCGGCGGCGCCCGGTTCTACGGCGATCTGGACGACCCGGATTCGGCTGTTTCCCGGGAACTGGCCAAGTACGACGACGCGTGCATTCACACGCTGGGCGCTCCCGAAGGCGAAGAGCCCCTGACCCGCTATATCCTCTCGCCTTCAATGGCTCATTGGAAGGAGCTGGTGTAAATGGCACCGAAAATTCAGTGGCCCCTCGTTCTGTTCTCAATGCTTGCGGGGTGCGGCGGATGCTGCTTCGCTTTCGCGGGCGTGGCCGGCGCTCTCGGCGAGTCGACGACGGTCACGCTCTGGGCGACGGGCGTCTCGTTGGTGCTCGTTGTGGTGGGCGCCGTCTGCTCCATGATGCATCTGGCCACGCCGCGTCACGCTTTTGCGGCCGTGACCCATCTGCTGTCCTTCTCGGGCATTTCCGTGGAGCTGATCATGCTCGGTGTGGTATCGGCGCTCATGGCGGCCTATGGCGCTGCGTGCCTGTGGTTCGACAACGAGCTGGTGCGCCTCGTGCTCGGCATGGCTGGCGCGCTGGCCGGCGTCGTGCTGGCTTTTGTAACGGGCCATGGCTACCTCATCTCATCAAAGCCCACCTGGAATACGAAGAAGCTGCCTTTGGCCTATACGGGCACGGCGCTTGTGGCCGGCGGGTTTCTCTACGCGGCGGTGTCGGTGGCGACAGGGGGCGTCTGGGCTATGGAGTTGCCCATGAAGCTGCTGCTGGCCGCCTGCGCTGTCTTCTCGGCAGTGACGGTGGCCGCGTACCTGGGGCATTTGGGGATGCAGACGGCGAAGAAGAACCCGACGCTGTTCTGGGTCGGCATCGTGGTCTGCGGCCTGGTGGTGCCTCTGGCCTGCGCGGCGATCCTGCTCGCTCCTCTGCCTTCGATGGCTTTCGTCGCGGTGGTGGCCGTCGGTTTCGTTGCCGCCATGGCGGGGGGTCTCAGCCTGCGCATGCTCATGTGGATCGTCGGTGCGGGATTCCTCTTCTTTTTCGAGGACGCCCAAGCAAATCGCAGCGCCATTCTCAACTGCTAGCTATTTTCGGCGGGCCTGTCCGCAAGGATCGTGCCCGCCCTGTCAAAGAAAGGTGGGGAAACCATGATGACCCCCGACGAGTTCTCCCTGGTGCAGGCGAACCGTGCGAAGTTGTACCGCCTTTTCGGCCGTCTTTTCAGGGCGCCGCTCTCCCAGGATGACATTGAGGCGCTTGCAGCGGCCCAAATCGGCTCCCTGAAGAGCGAGGACGCTGCGTTCGATCACGGCATGCACGTCATGGAGCGTTATCTGGAGAAGCGCCACACGGGCACGCGCGCCTTCTTGGGACGCGATTTCACGGCGGCGTTTCTGGGTATGCGCGATGAAGCCGGCCGTTACGCCCTGCCCTACGAGAGCGCCTTTGTGGACGCAACGCAGCATTACATGGGCACAGCGCGGGGCAAGGTGTACAACATCTACAAGAAGCAGGCGCTCAAGCTGGCGGAGGGCATCGATCTTCCCGAGGATCACCTGGCCTTTATGTGCGAGTTCATGGCGACGTTGGCCGATCGTGCCGTTGAGGCGCGCGCCGCGTCCGATATGACGGCCCTGCGTGAGAATCTCCTGCTTTCCCAGGCGTTCCTCAAGCACCATATCCTGAATTGGTACCCGGAGTTCTCCGCTCTGGCGGCGCGCTTGGTGGACGAGCGGTTCTACCGCGGGCTTCTGGAGGCGGCCGGTGCCTTCTTCACCCTGGATGCCAAGGTGCTTCGCGATCTGGTGAAAGATGAGAAGGCAAAGGACCGCTCGTTCGATCTTGCCCGCTGGGAACTGGCCAATGCCGTCCCTGCCGACAAAGAGGGCGTCTATCCGCAGCTTAATCGTCATCGTTGCCTGCGCGTGAAGGGCATGACCTGCGACCGGTGCACGGCTGTGTGCCCCGAAGCGGTAGATCCGGTGGCGAATAGGAAGCATGAGCCCCAGAACGCTTGCACCGCCTGCGGTGCCTGCGTGGCGGTGTGCCCCGAGAAGGCGCTGTCTCTTTAGGGGCTCGGCGTCTTTGCCGGGGCGTCCGTGAATCGACCCGCGCCGGCACCATCGTTGGCATTCGGGTCCGTCAAATGGTTGAAGCGCCGTGCAGGAAAGCACGGCGGGAAAGAAAAGGAGGTTTCGTTATGAGACAAGACGGAGGTTACGCCATTGGGGATAAGGTCCCCATGGGGAAGGCCATTGTGTACTCGTTGCAGCACCTGATGGCCTTCGTGGGCGGTGGCGCTATTGTGCCCGCCATGATCATGGGGCTCAATCCGGCGCTGGCGGTGTTCTGCACCGGCCTTGGCACCATCATCTATCTTATTTGCACGCGCAACAAGGTGCCGAGCTACTTCGGCGTGTCGTTCAGCTTCATCACGCCCATGGCCGTGGTGACGGCCGTCGATGGCATCTCGGGCGCGCTCTGCGGTATTGTGGCCGTCGGTGTGGCGCTCTGCGTGGTGGCGGGCATTGTGAAGCTTACCGGCACCGGCTGGATTGACAAGGTGCTGCCGCCGGTAGTGACCGGCTGCATCATCGTGGTCATCGGCGTGGGTCTGTCGGCCACGGCGGTCAACTCCGTGATGTTCGACGGCGGTGCGTCGGAGACCTTCGACACGATGGGCTGCATCGTTGGGTTCGTCACGTTCCTCGCGGCCGTGGCGGCATCTTCCTGGGGTCGCGGCTTCCTTAAGATGGTGCCCGTGCTCATCGGTATCGTGGTGGGTTATATCGTGGCCATTCCCCTGGGTATGGTGGACTTCACCGCTATCAACGAGGCGGCTTGGATCGGCCTTCCCGAAGTGACGCTGCCCACGTTTAGCGTGAATGCCCTGCTCGTTATCGCTCCCATTGCGTTGGTGCTCGTAGTCGAGCATATCGGCCACCTGATGACGGTGACCAATCTTTCCGGCGAGGACTGCAACAAGTACCTCTCCTCTTCGCTGCTCGGCAACGGCCTTGGCACGGTGGCTTCCGGCTTCCTGGGCGGCCCGGCTTTGACCTCCATCGCCGAGAACATCGGCGTTATGGGTCTGTCGAAGTGCTATTCCACCCGTATCTTCTGGTGGACGGCCGCTTTCGCCATGATCATCGGCGGTTTTTGCCCGAAGCTGGCCATGCTGTTCTACTCCATTCCCAACTGCGTGCTGGGCGGCGTGTCGTTCCTGCTGTTCGGACTCATCTCCGGCAACGGTCTGTCGCTGCTCGTGGATGCCAAAGTGGATTTCAATGAGAATCGCAATCTCATGATCGCTGCCGCCTCGCTCATCGTGGGCATCGGCATGATGACCACCGGCGTGTCCATCCCCCTGGGTTCCTTCAATGTTCCCGGCCTGCTGCTGGCTGCGGTGCTGGCTGTGATCCTGAACCTCGTCTTGCCCAAAGAATCTCAGGGCGAGAAGCCGGTGACGGCGACGACGGCGGCCGAGGGCGCCGGTAAGGTCCAGGTCTACGACGAGTTGGTCGAGCCCTAAGGCGCTGTGGTTTCCCATCCGTTCAAGCAAGGGGTCGCGGTGCCGAGAGAGTTGTGCGCTCGCTCGGCACCGCGCCGTTGACAAGGGGTGTCCATCATGGGCAAGAGAGTGGTAGATGTCGAGGAAAGGCTTCCCTGGTACCAGGCGCTGCCTCTGGGCCTACAGCATTTCCTCTCAATGTTCGGAGCAACGGTGCTCGTGCCCATGCTCATGGGATTTTCGCCGTCGGTATCTGTGATGTGCTCGGGTATCGGAACGGCGTTGTACCTCGTGGCAACGAAGGGGAAAATTCCGAGCTACCTGGGACCTTCCTTCAGTTTCGTGGGGCCAGTGGTTATTGCGAGCGCTACGGCGGGAGTGGCCGGGGTCGGCTCGGCCATTGTGGGGGCCGGCCTGGTGTTCGTCGTGTGCGCTCTGGTGGTGCGTAAGGCGGGAACGCGCTGGATCGATCGGCTCATTCCCACGGTGGTCATGGCTGAGATCATCTTCGTTATTGGCTGTGGGCTGGCTACCACGGCGGTTTCGGAGGCGCTCACCGTGCCCGAGGGCGAGACGCTGTGGCAGACGCTCGTTGTGGCGGGGGTGGCCTTCTTCGTGGTCGTGCTGTGCGCGTGCTTCGGGAAGCGGGTGCTGAATACCATCCCCGTGTTGGTCGGGGCCGCGGTGGCCTATGGCCTTTCATGTGCTTTCGACATGGTGGACTTCACCCCTGTGGCTGAGGCGGCTTGGATCGGCCTGCCCGAGTTCACGTTGCCCGTCGTCGATGTGACGGCCATTGTGCTGGTGAGCCCTATCGCGATTATCGTGGTGATCGAGCATATCGGGCATCTGTTTGTCATCGGCGAGATGACCCACAGGAATTACAATCCCATTCTGTGGCGCTCGCTTTTGGGGGACGGCCTGGCCACCACCGTCGCCGGCCTTCTGGGGGCACCTCCGGCGACGACCTTCGCTGAGAACATCGGCGTGCTCAACGTGACGCGCGTCTATGCGACCCAAGTATTCTGGTACGCTGCCGTCACGGCATTCATCGTTGGCGGATTCTGTCCCAAGCTGGGGGCGCTGGTGGGCACTATTCCCGATCCGGTTATCGGCGGGGTGTCCATCGTGATATTCGGGCTGATTGCCTGCAATGCCCTGAAGATGCTTGTGGAGCACGCCGTCGACATGACCGATTCCCGGAACCTCATCATTTTCGGCGGTCCGGCTATCGCGGCTATCGGCATGCAGTCGATGGGCGTGAGCATTCCCGTCGGTGAGTACTCCGTGCCGGGGCTGGCCGTGGCGGCGCTGCTGGGCATTGTGCTGAACCTCGTGCTACCCGGCCGTTCCCCCGATGCGGGGACCGAGGAGGCTCCCCCTGTGCCGCGAGAAGGCTATGATGATCTGGCCCGCGATTTCGAGCGGGCCGAGAACGGATCGAGCGAGAAGGGGTAGGCGTGAGGCGGTTGGTTCTTTCATGAGCGCGCGGAATGCCGCGGGTCGTCTCATAGGATTTTTTGCGGGCGGTTTTATCGCCGGCTTCAACGAGAACCTGGTGAACATGGCGCTTGTTGCCATCATGGGCGAGTTTTCCGTGGATGCCATGACGGCGCAGTGGCTTGTGACGGGGTTCATGGTAGTCACGGTGTTCGTTGTGGCGGCCATGGCGGCCCTGTATCGACGGCTCGGCCCGCGGACGTTACTGTTCGTCGCTCTGGCGTGCAACGCACTCGGGTCGATGGGCGGTCTGGTGGCCCCTACCTTTGCGGTGCTGTTTGCGTCGCGGCTCGTGCAGGCTGTGGGCACGGGCATTTTCATCCCCCTTATGATGAACGCCATATTGGAAACGGTGGCATCGGAGAAATTGGGCACCTATCTCGCCGTGGGCAACGGCATGATCGCCTTGGGCCCCGCCGTGGCGCCTGTGGCCACCGGTGCCCTTGTCAGCGCCTTTGGCTGGCATAGCGTGTTCGTGGTTCCCCTGGTGGCTTCGGCGCTTATAGGTCTGTGGGGCCTTGTCGCCGTCAGGCCCTCGAGACGCGGCGACGTCCAAGGGAGCTTCGTCTCTCTTCGCGGGGTGCTGCTCAACCGCGGTTTTGTCGCCGCGGCCCTGCTCGTGGTGCTCACCATGAGCATCTACTTTTCCCTTAACGTCATGGGCCCGCTGTATCTGGAAGAATGCGCCCACCTCGGCCCGGCCCTCTCGGGGCTGTGCCTGGGCCCGCTCGTGGTGGCCTATGCTGTCGCGTCGCTTGCCGGCGGTCGCTGGCTCGACCGCCGAGGTCCCGCCCCCTTGCTTTCTCGAGGTTTGGCCGTGGCGGCTGCTGGATCGGTGCTGATGGCCGTAGCCGCCTGGATGGCAAGCGAGATCACACTGCTGGCGGGGATGTTGGTGGTGTTTGTCGGCTGCGGCACGGTGTGTGCCAATTTCCAGACTACAGGGCTGCGGTGCCTGGCGCTGAACCAGCACTCCCTGGGCGTCACCATAATGACGATGGCCGTCCAAATTGCTGCCTCTATCGGACCGTTTGCCTCTGTGGGCACAATGTCGGGCATCCAGGGTGTGGCAGGGGAAGCCCAAAGCGCCCTCGGCTATGAGGGTGCGTGGCTGCTCGCGGCTCTCGTCTGCACGGTGGGCTCGCTTCTCGCTCGTTGGGCCTGTCGTAATCTGTGGCGGCGATGAGCCTCCTGCGCTGCGGCGGCCATGTCGTCTGCTGCACCGGTTAGCCCTTCTGGGCTCTCGCGAACCAATCGGGGAGCAGGCCTGCGGCGTAGAGGGGGAGGTTCACCACCCAATCTTGCTCCTTGAAGGGGGAAAGAGACAGGCGCAGACCCCGGTTGAGGTGGTTGCGTTCCACGAACAGCCGCAAGCTCTTCGCTTTCAGGTTCGTGGCCGCCTTTGCCTCCACGGGCACGACCGAGCGGCCGTAGTCGTAGACGAAGTCGACCTCGCCCGAGGAGTTCTCGGCTGACCAGTAATAGGGGACCACCTTTCCCGAGGCGACAAGTTCCTGACACACGTAGTTTTCCGTGAGAGCGCCCTTGAACTCGGAAAACAGCTCGTGCCCTTCGACGAGTACCGAGGCGTCGAGTCGACTTGCTGCACCGAGGAGGCCCACGTCGAAAAGGTAGATCTTGAAAGCATCCCGGTCCTCGTAGGAGGCCAGGGGCAATCCCGGCTTCGCTATACGGTTGACCCGTAGGAGCAGGCCGGCATCGACGAGCCACTGTATGGCCTCCTCGTAACCGCGCGCTCGGGCTCCTGTTCGGACGGCGGAGTAGATGAACTTCTTGTTCTCGCGGGCGAGTTGTCCCGGCGCCGAGTTCCACACAAGGCGGATCTTCTCGGCGAGAGAGGCGTCGGCGTATTTGGAAAAGTCGTGCTCGTAGTCGAACAGGAGGCGGTCCTGCTGCTTGCGCGCATCGCTGAAGCTGCCGGTATCCAGAAACACCTGAACCACCTCGGGCATGCCACCGACGAAGTAGTAGTTGCGCAACTGCTCGATGTAGCGCTCGGAGAGAGAGTCGACCAAGTCGAAGTCGGCATGCTCCAGCGCTTGCAGCATAGGTTTGTTGCCTGTGGCCAGCAGATACTCGTTGAAAGTCATGGGGTAGACGAAGAGATGGTCGACTTTCCCCACGGGGAAGGAAACGCCTCGGTGGAGGGCAACGCCCAGAAGCGACCCGGCAGCGACGAGCGCCGTTTCCGGACTGCGCTCGGCGAAGGCCTTCAGGGCGGTAAGAGCGCGGGGGCACTCCTGGATTTCGTCGAGAACGACAAGCGTTTCCGGGTCTTTGGCGTTGACGCCCGTGTACAAGCTCATGGCGTCGAGCAGTCGAGAGGGAGCCAGTTCGCCATCGAATTGCCGCCCCATGGCCTCGTCTTCGAGGAAGTTCACATAGGCTATGTCGTTGAAGTTGGCGCGGCCAAATTCTTTGATGAGCCAGGTTTTTCCCACCTGCCGCGCGCCCTGCACGAGCAGCGGACGACGACGCGGAGAGTTTTTCCAGGCGATGAGGTCCTTCATGGCGAATCGTTCCATGGCAAGGTCTCCTTTCCACTGCTCGAAGATTATCACGGCCATAGGCATTTTACTGGCCGAAATGAGATATTCCACCTGAAAATTGGCACAAATGCCAATTTTTCCGACGTAAAAGTGGTACAAATGCCAATTTTTCCGACGTAAAAGTGGCCTAGGAATGTTTGTTGTGGGGTGGGCGGGCTGGAGGCCGCCCCTACGGGAGGGGCGCCCTTCTAACGGAGCGGCGGTGGTGTGGTGCCGTGCTGCGTCCGCTTTCTCTGGAGTTCCCTTGTCCCGTGCTCTACCGCTTTAGCGTATTGGAGTACAATGAACCACACTGATACAAGGCCGGTGACGAGCTTTCGGGCTTGCGAGGTACGGGAGGAAACCGATGGCTGATATTCGCACCGCCGATGTGGACGATCTGCTGAAGGTGCTGGCGACGATGGACGATCCGGATGCCATTTTCTCGCTGCTGGAAGATTTGTTCACCGTGCGCGAGATTCGCGAGACGTCGCAGCGGTTGGTGGTGGCGCGGCTTCTGGCGGCGGGGAAGTCCTATGCGGCCATCGAGGCCGAGACCGGCGCGTCGGCAACCACTATTGCGCGCGTGTCCAAGTGCCTCAGTTACGGCGCGGGCGGTTACGGAAAGGCATTGGCGATTCTGGACGAGGCCTAGGGCGGCCGCGGCGGGGCCCGTCTGGGGGCAGTCCGTCGGGTGACGGTCTGTTGGGTGGCGCTCTCGTGATGCGGCGCGGTTGCAGCGAGGCGGAGGGGGGGCTTCACGGCCCGTCCCCTGATATAAAAGCAAAGAAGCGGCCTGGGATGGGGCCGCTTCTTTGTGGGGTCGAGAACGGATTGGGGAGATCTCGTTCTCGCGGAAGCCAGGTGAATGAGGGGATCCCGGCTTCCAAAAGAGAGAAGAAGGAAAGGAAAGGGGAAAAGGAGGATTTCAATTCTTTTCCGTTTCGCTGAGTGCAGTATAGGCCGTGATTCTTGACCCTATGGCTCACCCATGCGGTTAGTTACCGTCGTGTAAATAACCGTCCACTTTCCCGTGATAATTCGTGGTTGGCGAGGCGCGGGAAGGCGCGAGGGGGGTGTCTCTATAGTTTTGTCAACCCCTTGGCTGGCTCGGCACAGTGGGGATTTGGCCGCACTTGGCCAGGCCCCCTCCAGGGCCGGGTCCCGGGGCGGCGCCTAGGCGGCCGGCTCCTCGTACGGCCTCGGGTCCCTCATGATGGCCCAGATGACCTTGAGCCTCTTGCGGGCCACCGCCTTGAGGGCGGCGTTGTGCCGCATGTTCCTCGACCGGCACTCGTCGTAGTACCTGCCGAACCTGTTCCCGGTGCCCACGAGCGAGTTGCAGGAGAATATGAGCAGGTTCTTCAGGGCCTTGTTGCCGCCCCGCTGCGGCCTGGAGGAGCGCACGCTCGTGCCGGACTGGCTGTCGGCGGGGGCGACGCCGCAGTAGCTCGCCAGCCTGTCGTGGCTGGGGAACAGGGAGATGTCGACGCCGGCCACCAGGGCGGCGGCCGTCTTGGGGCCGATCCCCGGCACCGTGAGCAGGCAGCGGTACGTCTCGTCGGACTCCAGCTCGGCGGCCATCAGGGCCTCCACCTCCGCTATCTCCGCGTCCAGCGACAGGATGCCGCGGGCCAGCATGCGGGCGAGCTCGCCCTGCGCCGCCGCGGGCCCTCCGGCCGCCGACGCCGAGAGGGCGTCCCAGAGCCGCGAGCTGGCCGCCCGGGTGGCCCCGCCCGCCCTCTCGGCCACGGCCCTGAACCGCCTGACTCCCGCCTCGGCGCACCTGGCGGGGCCGCCGATGCCGGCGAGCACCGCCATGTGCCAGGCGCACGAGGGGTCGACGGCGGCCTCCAGCGCGGGGTCGGCCTCCAGGAGCACCGCCCGCAGCCTGTTCTTGGCCTGGGTCCTCGACCTCACGCAGAAGTCCAGCTGGGAGGCCAGCAGCCGCACCGACGCCGCACGCGGTGCCTCCTCGGCCAGGGGCCGCAGCACGTGGGGCATGCCGAGCGCCGCCCTCGCTATGACCTCGGCGTCTATGCGGTCGGTCTTGGCGACGCCCCGCTCGGCGTCGCGCAGGGCCTTCTCGGCCGACCCGGGCAGGTAGGCGACGGGGTTGCCGGCCGCCCGGGCCCGCGCCACGACGAGCGCGCCGATGTTGCGCTTCTGGTCCACCGCCACCAGCGCGCCGGGGGCGGCCCTGGCCATCACCGCGTCGATGTCGGCGGCCCGGTTGGCCACCCTCTCGCTCAGGACGACACGGCCGGCGCCGTCGAGCCCGCACGCCCAGTGCGAGGCCTTGCCGACGTCGAAGCCCAGGAACTCGGCCCGCGCCGTTGTGCGCTTCTCTTCCATGGTGTATCCTCTCCGCAGGTCGGCTGGCCGGTCCCGCCGCGGTGCGCGACACCCACATTACCCGGCCGTGGCGGCTCCCGCCCGGCAGATCTCTATCAGTCGTCCCCCGCGGCCGCAGCCGCGCCGGCGGCAACACCCCCCGGGCCTTCGGCGAGGCAGGGGCGAAGGGCCGTCCGGCGCGGCCGGCCAGCGGCCCCGTCCGGGGCCGCCCCCAATGCTAGACCCCGAGGCGGGAAAGATAAAGGGAGCCGCCCTTGCGGGGCGGCTCTAACTGTAATGGGCGGCACGGCGGGGGCGCGAGACTGTTCGACCCGATTCCATCAGCTTGTGAAGAAAATGTAAACCTCGGTAAACTACCTTGTGCTGCTGAATAAGTTACCATATTATAACTTTTGTCAGAAGGAACGGACGAGCCATAGGCGCCAAGCCTGGCAGCAAGTCTGAACCTGCGACACCTCCTCTCTTCTTGTTTTACTGAGCGGCGAAGCTTCTCCTCGTCTCGCTGTCGCCGCAACGCGAAGCCTGCGGGTCCCCCTCCCGCGGGCCTTCGTGTGTTTTGGGGTCGGAGCTATTGCGCCTCGAGGCATGGGTGGGCGGGGTATCTTGCGGTGTTGATGGGAGCCCCTATTTCCCCGCGTAACAGGGGTGTTTCAACGAAAACGGTTCCGGGGCGCGTTATTTACAAGGGGTCACTTCATCAGCCCGCCCCTGCCGTCGGGCCGCCGTCGGGCCGCCCGTCCGTCGGCGGCCCACCTCCCTCTCTCTGATGGAGCGAAGCTTTCGGCGTCTAAACGAATTTCCAGAAAGTCTGTTGCAGTTCGGAGCGATTCGCGCAATGGGTCTTCTTGTAGATATGGCTGAGGTGCGTTTTCACGGTACCCTCCGAGATATAGAGGTCGCTGGCGATGACCTTGATCTTCTTGCCTTCCATAACGTGCACGAGCACGTTTCTCTCGGAAAGTGTCAGGGAGAATCGTTCGACGAAGCGGGCGAGCTGCACCTCAGACACGACGCCGTCGGTGGCCAGCGGCGATTCGAAGCGCAGCGCCAGGGTTTTCCACCCTTGCCGCATGGCGTGAATGCAGAGCACGATGACCGCGAGGTTCTCGAAGAAGTTCCGCTCGAAAAACGCGCTCCATGGAGACAGGGAGCCGCTTGCGATAAGCGGAGTGTTGAGAAACACGAACGTGTCGAAAAGGGCGGTGACTACCATGCAGCCGATGCAGAAGGCGGAGAGGTGGGCGAAATCGCGAAGGGCGCGTCGGCCGAGCTCGTTTCCGATGCGCCGGTACGCTACAAGTCCCGCGGCCAACAACGCAATAACGGCGGCTTCCCGCAGTATGAGAAAGAGCCACTGGTAAAGCGTCTGATCGCGCCCGACGATGAAGGAGAGGGCGGCTGCCACCAGCAGAACGCCAATGGGAATGGACAGATAGCGTTGGAGAGATCCGTTCACATGCTCTTGCGCAACGATTGCAACCGATGCGAGCAAGGAAAACGAGAGGGCGAACTGAATTATGAGGAGCATGGCTCCCACGGCGCCTTCGGCATCGTAGCTGATTCCCGGCACGCCTGCATAACCCCACGAGAAGGCTACCGCTGTTTCCAGGAGATAGCTTGAGCACAATACGGCGATGGCCGCCTGCACGCGGTTTCGGGTAACGAAGAACACGCACAGGCAGATGCTGGCGGAGAAGGCGCAGAGCAGGAGAAGGCCTATGGTGTAAATGAACACGCCCAGGGAAATCAGCTCGGCCATGATGGATCCCCTCTCTGTCCCGTAGTCAATATATTTTGTCTAAACTCGAGAGATTAGGGCAAGTAAGAACAAGGTTTACTTTCCTATTGCACCCTGTTCTTTCTTTTCCGACAACCCGGTCGATGGTTTGCTGCAAAGCAGGGCTTGGCCGTTCCTGCGGGATCGGCCAAGCTGGGACAATCGGAGGAGAAAGGAACGTGGGATGAATTCTGCATGGCTTGAAAGAGTGAGCCGCCGTACATTTTTGGCGGGAGGGGTCGGAATGGCCCTGGGCATTGCCGGCACGGGTCTTGGTCTGGGTCTTGCTGGTTGCGCCGATCAGGGTAATCAGGGAGCTGGTGCGTCGAGCGCCGCGACGCCGGCATCGGCGCAAGAGCCCCAGGATGGTTTCGCGACCGATGTCGTGCCGCCGGCGGTGCGTCCCGTTGTCATCGTTTCGGGCACTCCCTACGAAATGGGAGTTCAATACGGAAAGGCCTGCGCCGATTACATTCAGCGCAATGCCACGGCCATAGAGGCTTCCGCCCTTCCCATTTGGGGGTCGAAGGAGGCCATCGTCGAACGACTCGACGAATTCGAGAAGATCATGAGCGAGAAGACCCCCGATGCGGTGGAGATGTGGAAGGGCATCGCCGAGGGCTCTGGAGTCGATTACGACGGCGTGCGTCTGATCAACTTGAATCTTCCTATCTTGATTATGCCGCCGGAGGAAGGCGATGTTGCCGGCACCCAGACGTGCAGCCATTTCTCCGCCTGGGGCGATGCTACAGCCGACGGGAAGATGATCGCGGGCAACAACCTCGATCAAGGTTGGAATGTGGGCGCGTGCACCTGTGTTGTGGTGGGCTACCCAAAGGACGGAAACAGCTTCATCGTCTGCCCGCCGTGGGCAGGCCAGGCTGGCGGCGGCTTTGCCTTGAACGATAAGGGCCTCGGTCTGACGGGCAGTGGCGGCATGGGGTCGCGGCCCGAGGACAGCACGTTTTCCGTTGACAGCATGGCGGCGAAGTTCGACATCATCATGCATTACGACAACGCTGCCGATGCGAAGGACCGCTTCCTGGAGCACATGCCGGCTTCGGCCGAGAACGCCCAGTTCCTCGATCCCCAGCAGGCGTACATCGTCGAGTATACGCCGGCGGTGCAGGCGGTGCGGCAGGCGGGCGATCACGGCGAGAAGGACTACCTCATCGCAACCAATTACTTTATCGACGAGAAGGCGGCCGAGGCCAACTACAAAGACGAGTGGATGGGCGGCCTGTGGGATTCCATTCCTCGCTACCAGAGCTACGAGCAGCTTATCAAGGAGAACTACGGAAAGATCGACGAGCCCTATGCGGAGGAGATGCTGGGCTGCACGAAGTATTGGGACGGCACGCAGTGGATTACCGATACGCTTCAGGAGGAGCCGTTCGAGGATCCCAAGGATCTATGGAGTCCCGAGGGGCGCAGTGTTCAGTACAAGACGCTTTTCAGCAACATCATGATTCCCGATGAGAGAAAGGTGTTCCTGATGCAGGGGCAGAGTGACGACTTGCTCTCTGCCATTCCTGAAGCTCCCGGTGTATTTTGCACTATTACCCTCGAAGATTCACCAGCCGCTGTGGCTGAGACCGCCTATGCCGAGGCCGAGTATCGCATCTGGCTTGCCGGGAAGGCTTTGCGGGAGCAGCAGGAAGAGCCCTCCGAGGAGGAGCGGGAGAAGCTCGACCAGGCGCGCCGCGCGATTTGGCTGGGATTCAACGACCTCAATGTGGCTGGTTCCTCTGATGACAGTACCGAGGCGCTCTCCTCTTATGGACAGGCCGTCACGCATTTCTGCGAAGCGCAAACCTTTGCCGCGCAGTTGCTGAAGGGCCGCGAGTAGGTTTGATGCCCTGCGATCTGCCCCGGTACTGAATGTGCAGGTCGCAGGGAGGGATTATCGTGGTTTAGGGACGTAGCGGAGAAAAATAATCTCGGTTTGATCTTTTCTATCCTATGCCGACGCGCCATGCTGAGATCAGCTGTCCGCCGATGTGCCCCTCGTGATTGGTGGACGGCTTCCCGTTCGGCGCTTTGCCAGAAACAGATCCCGTTAGGAAAGGAATCCCCATGCCATACGAAAAGGGCGACGGCAAGACCGTCGTCATCGCCCTGGGCGGCAACGCCCTCGGCAACACGCCCCAGGAGCAGCTGGAGCTCGTGCAGAACACCGCCAAGCACATCGTCGACATGATCGAGGAGGGCACCAACGTCGTCGTGTCCCACGGCAACGGCCCCCAGGTCGGCATGATCAACAACGCGTTCGCCTACGCCGCGGCCAACGACGACAAGACCCCGGACATGCCCTTCCCCGAGGCCGGCGCCATGAGCCAGGGCTACATCGGCTACCAGCTGTCCCAGGCCATCTTAAACGACGTCAAGTCCCGCGGGATCCCCCGCTCCACGGCCTGCATCGTGACCCAGACCGTGGTGGACGAGAACGATCCGGCGTTCCAGAACCCCACCAAGCCCGTGGGCGCGTTCATGGACGAGGAGACCGCCAGGGCCAAGGCCGAGGCCATGGGCATCACCGTGAAGGAGGACGCCGGCCGCGGCTGGCGCCAGGTGGTGGCCAGCCCCATCCCCAGGCGCATCGTCGAGTTCGACGCCGTCAAGGACCTCGTGGACGGCGGCTACATCGTCGTGTCCACCGGCGGCGGCGGGGTGCCGGTGTTCGAGACCCCCGAGGGCTACGTGGGCACCCCGGCCGTCATCGACAAGGACCGCTCCAGCGCGCTCATGGCCTCCGAGCTGGGCGCCGACATGCTGGTGATCCTCACCGCCGTGGAGAAGGTGTGCGTCAACTTCAACACCCCCGAGCAGGAGGAGATCTCCGAGATGACCGTGAGCCAGGCCCGCGAGTACATCGGGCAGGGCCAGTTCGCCCCCGGCTCCATGCTGCCGAAGGTGGAGGCCTGCATCGAGTACGTGGAGAAGTTCCCCGAGGGCCGCGCCCTCATCACCTCGCTGGAGTGCGCGGCCGCCGGCCTGCGCGGCGAGACCGGCACCGTCATCGTCGCCTAGGCGCGCGGGGCTCGGTCCCGCGTGGTCGGGCCTGGCGGAGCGATCCCGTAGGGGAGGGCTTCAGCCCTCCCTGTCTCGCTCTCCCGGGCCCTCCCACGCCGCCAATCCTGGGCGAGCGTACGATCTATGCGCTCGACCTTCTCGTTTTGCCGGAGGTGAAAGGTTTCGTATAGATGCGGCGACTCCTCGATTCCAGCTTTACGTAGGATGCAGTTTTCACGGGAGGCCCCCTTCTCGCTATGAGTCTCGACAACTCGCAGCTTGACGGGGGTCTCCTTGTTTGCCACCACCCGAATGTAAACACGTCTTGGTACTAAACATCTAGCAGCTACTCATTTACCGAATGCAGGTATGACCTCGATACAGTTTCCGGTTCACCGCTTTTCCTTTGCGACTTCGGATACACTGTCTTTGGAAGCGAATCCGCACTGGGACGTTATTGCTGGTATCTGCATTGCAAAATAAAGGATGGAGCCTGATGCTCGTACTATCTACCATTATGAGTTTGTTAATAAGGTCTGGCTGTGTGATCTCTGCGACCCTGTATTTAATTCTCTTTATCGGAGATCGGAAGAAGGAATACCTGTATATCGCTCTATTTATGCTAAGCCAGTACTTAATTGAGCTGATGGTTCGAGGGTACGAGACTGGTTCGCCAATTTACTATTACCTCCATAGTTATTTTTCAGCGCCCGTGGTGACCAAGTCGCTTCTCTATTGTGCGTCCGTCTTTCTCGTATGTTGTTTATTCAGGAGGGCTCTTGATAAATCAAGAGCATGGATATTAGTACTGGTGGAAGTGCTCTTGTTCATTTGGCTCGTCATGTTTCCCTTGCTGGAGGTGCGTACGGGGTTCTTGTATATTTGTTACCTGCTGCCATTCCAACTTCTGGTTGTCGTACTAGCTTTTATCGGCAGCAAATCCTTCGGCAGGGTAACGCAGAAGAGCATGTTTTTGAAGTTAGATGTATTCTTAAGAGTGGTTGGAATTCTTGGGATAGTGATTGTCTTTGAAGATGTCGTTACGGGACTATACTATGGGCTCGGTAATGACGTTGCGGGTCTGGTGGCCAGTGGAGCAATTCGAAGCCGTAATATTGGCGAGAATATTTTTCAAATAATCGTTGCCGTATATCTCATCGCTGTTGCGGGGCATTTCTTTGTTGGCAAGATCGCAGCGAAGCCGATTCATGATGAAGGTTCGACGGAGAGGCTTCCGGAAGAAGTCGTAGATACCTATGCAACATCTGTTGGCCTCAGTCTCCGAGAGCGAGAGATTTTGGGATTCTTGCTTGAAGAAAAGAGCACACAGGAGATATCTGAATTGCTGTTTATCTCGGTCGGTACGGTCAAGTCGCATACGCATAACATCTATCAAAAGGCCGGCGTTGGCAACAGGATGCAGTTGCTGCAGAAAATCAAATATTTATAGCGCCGATTAAGCTGGATCGGTCGATATGAATCCAGCTCCCTTTTGCTCACGCCTGCTCTGGGCAGAATGAACCAGAGTTCATAGAGCACTAAACCAGGGTATAGGTTAAAAATGAGCATTTTTATAGGGGTTAGTTCATGTGAAAATAGTTTGAAGAACTACATAATCTAGCCATTAGGTTGCTGACGATAGGGAGCTTTTGCTCGAGCTCTCAAGCTGTCGGCAATGCAAAGCTTTCGGTGAGAAAGGAAGGGGTTAGATTATGAAAAGAAAGGTTGTCAGCGTATTGTGCTGCGCCAGCTTATGCTTAAGCATGGTGGCATGCGCAGGATGTTCGACACAGAATGCGCCGAATGCAACATCAGGCGATACATCGGCAGATGTAGCGTCAACTCCTGAAAATCAAGGGTTTGATGGAGTGTTTGACGCAACTGTCAACGCAGGGAATGCGCAGGAAGTTGTATATGTAAATGGCTCCTGGTTTGATATGGGGAGGCAGTATGGATTACAGCAAAAGGAGCAACTGGAGAATAACTGGGCGTCTGTAATGGCTCTAATTTATACGGAGGCAGACGATGCTGCGTATAACGAAGCCATGGGTAAGATTTTGAAGCACTACGAAGAGGATGAGCCAGCTGTATTTGATTTCTTGTCAGGGATAGCTGACGGGGCAGGAATCTCAAAGGAAGATGCAGTGGTTGCAGTTATGGGCTCATCTGTTCTTAACTATGATCTCATGATGCATTACGATCCTGAGCGTTCAAAAACATGTATGAATGTATCTGCATGGGGGAATATGACCCAGGATGGTCATCATCTTGGAGGCGCCAATCTCGATGCAATCAGCGCGACGCCTGCTGCAATGTTCTCGGGGATGATTTCTTATCCGGATGACGGCTATGCAGTTATTGCGTCAGGCGGATTGCAGGGAAATGCATTCATGAATTCTGAAGGCCTTATTATTACCTATGCCGGGGGACCCCATGCATCCCCGAGCGAAGGTGCCGAGGTGATCGACAGGGAGGGCACGTTCCTGGATACGCTGTTTGCTTATTGGTACACAGCTACAAAGTGTGCTTCAGCAGACGAAGCGGTCAAAATGCTTACAGAGACTGAGTGGATCCATACAGGCAACATCAACGTTTCCGATAACAACGGAAACGCATATCTCATCGAGCAAAAAGATAATGCATTTGTAGTACGCAAGGCCGGCGACTACGATGAGACGGACTATCTTATTGCAGCGAATCATTTCAAGGATGAGTTATGGATGAATGATTCATACGAGGCATATCCTGACAGCGTACCGCGAGCTAATACTCTGGAAAGGGTTATGCTAGACGAAAGCGGCGATGTCACCCCACTTACACTCGCGAACGGACTCGGAAGCATTCGCTACTATGACGAGGGCAAATGGAGTGAGGAAAACTGGGATTTCGGTGGTTTCTATCAGTTCCACTCTCCGGAAGGCGATGATCTAGAGTTCAAGACAATTTTCAGGACAATTTTTGACGGGACTGATCATGAAATGTATGTTCTGAGGGGCCATGACGAGAAATTCCGTTCAGACGTTCCCTATGGTACAGCTAACTACTGCAAGCTTATTCTTGGAGAGGACATGCAGGCTACTAATAAGCAGGCGGAAACCGATGCGCGTATTGCGGTAAGAAATGCAGGAGCTGAATTGTATAAGAACGAGTCGGTAGATGATGGCTCGTTGGAATACTACAATATGGCTGCTGAGGCAGTGCACACAGGATGCAATTACACAACCATGGCCGATTGCGCCGGAGCGCAGGGCGATAAGGAGCAGGCTGCGATCTTGTATGGTCTTGCGACTTCGCAATTTGCCAATGCCCAGCGATATGCCCAGGCATCTTATACGACTGAAAATGTAATCTTTAACTAGGCTTGCGGAACGCTGGCGGTACATCCCAAGCGCAGGCGGGGAGTCCGCTTCCTGGCAGGGGAGGGCTTTAAGCCCTCCCCTCTTGTTCCCTACGATGGGCGCCCTCCTTCTGCAGGGCGGTTAAATGAACTGAAGTCTCGTCGTTGGAAGATGCTATTACTAAAATCAATTTTACTAAAGTAGACTTTAGTAAAATGTGCTTAAGCAAATTGGAAAGCGAGATGTTCTTCGGGCTTCTCATCCATTCTGGAATAGGGAGGGTGAGTCCAGGAGGCCGAAACGCCTTTTCGGGATACTGCGTGTTTGCGTGTTGCCGCAGTGCCGGCAAGGGCTGTGCGGGCGCATAGATTGGTCCCCGCGGCTCTGCGGGACTAATGACCGCAGAGCCGCGGGGACCTGTGTTCTGAAGGTTTGTGAGCCGTTCTGTATGGCTGGCACCTTCTGGCGTGGTTCTATCCCTCGTAGACGATGCGGCCGTCGGAGATGGTGTAGACCACGCGCGTGTCGGAGATGGCCTTGGCATCGACTTCGAGAATGTTGGTGTCCAGCACGACAAGATCGGCGAACTTGCCCACTTCAACGGTGCCGATAATATCGTCCATGAAGTTCTGGTAGGCGTTGTTCTTGGTGCAGGCCTCGAGCACCTGGTAGGCTGTGAGCCCCTGTTCGGGCCAGCGGGTCATATCGGTGTCCTCTTCCCCGGGATAGGGCGAGTTGCGGGTAACGCCGGCCTCGATCGCATCGAGCGGAACAAATGGGATGACGGGGGCGTCTGAGGAGCCGCTGATGCAGATGCCTGCCTCGGCCAAGTGCTTTACCGGATACATCGCCATGGCGCGCTCATCGCCGACATAGGCGCGCTCCAGGTCCATGAGAGCATCGTGGTACATAAACAGGAATTGGAGATTCGCCACTACATCCAAATCGGCCATGCGCTGGATATCCTCATCGGTAATGGCGCATACGTGGGTGATCGTGTGCCGCGCGTCGCGCTCCCCATTGGTCGCCCGAGCCTCCTCGTAGGCATCAAGGGTGCCGTGAACGGCGCCGTCGCCCATGGCGTGCACGTGCACCTGGATACCCTCTGCATCGAAGTCACGCACGAGGCGGTTAAAGTCTTCCTGGGGCCAAACGGGGGTGCCGCACCAGTCTTTGCCGAGTCCCGTCGATTCCAGATAGGGTTCCAGCATGACGGCGGTGCCGCTTTCGGTCACTCCGTCGTAGAAAATCTTCACGGTATTCGAAGAAATCATGTCTGTGGCGGAGTCGTTGTAGGACTTGATGACGGAAAGCACTTCGTCAAAGGTGCAATCTTCTCGCATAGTGGGGACGACGCGCATGCGCAGGGTCAAATTGCCCTCGTCCTCCACCTTGTGATACATGTCGATAATATCAAAACCGCCTTGGGTGATATTTGTAATGCCGGTTATGCCATAGGAGTTTGCTTCCTCCATGAATTTGTACAGGGCCTGTTCCAGCTTGTCGTTGGTCATGGTGTTGGGCATGATGGCGAATACAATTCCCTTGGCGGCATCGCTGACGCACCCCGAAGGCTCGCCGTTCTCATTGCGATAGAACAGGCCGCCTTCTGGGTCGGGGGTGTCGGCGGTTACGCCAGCCATTTCGAGGGCCTTGGAATTGACCCAAGCGGCGTGGTAGGAGACGTCGTGGATGAGAATGGGCTTATCGGGGCAGATGGCATCTAGATCCTCTTTCTTGGGCCCGGGATTCGAGCCGTCGGGAAGCTGGTAGGCATTGAGCATGAAGGTCGCTCCGATGTAGCCTTCTTCGTCGGGATGGGCTTCCACGAAGGAGCGGGTTGCCTCGAGGTATTCCTCATTGGTGGTAAGTCCCGTTAGATCGATTTGGAAGAGGCTGTTGAACCAGTTGCCAGGGGCGTGGATGTGGCCGTCCATGAAGCCGGGGGAGACGAACTTGCCATCGAGGTCGATGACTTGAGTATTGTCCCCCACGAAAGCGTCGATGCCTGAATCATCGCCTACATAGACGATCTTGTTGCCCGCGATAGCCACGGCTGAGGCAACATCGCCTTCCGACACCATGGTTTGCACGTGACCGTTGTAGAGCACGATATCGGCAATGTTTTGCTCGGGGGAAGCGGGTGCGCCAGTTGATCCAAGCGGCTCCCCGGATGCGCATCCACAAAGTCCGCCCGAGAACGCGGCGGCCGCAAGGGCGCTCGATCCAATGACAAAATGACGACGGCTGAGAAGTTGTTCGACATGGGGTGCGCTCATAAAACCCTCCTTAATTCGTTCGCAGCGCTGTCTTCTTTTGGCGCTGCAGTGATTTAACTCTAAGAACCAGGGGGTCCTTTGTTAAGAAAAACAGAGAGGGTTTTTAGATTAATCGGAGGATGAATTTTTATCCCCCGCCCTTGAGCTGCGAAAACATGGGAGGTTAAGTTGGGTGCCGGGCAAGTCGGTGTGAGTTAACTTTGTCCGGATTCCGGGTCGCTCCCCTGTGCCACAGGAAGAGGGCCCCTCCTGTATCCTCTCGGGTTGTCTAGGCCGGAGACGGAGAGGAAGGACCCTCCATGCGCGATCATACCATGGCCCAGGCCGCTGCGGCGGCCCTGGCCGACTGCTTCCTGCCCGACCTGGAGGCCACCGAGGACCTCGACTCGTTCGAGGCGTCCCTCGCTGCGGGCTCCAGGGCCCTTGCCGCCTCGGCGCTGTCGGCGTGCATCGAGCGCTTCGACCGCTCCCTGCGCTCCCAGGCGCCTCCCGGGTGGAGGGCGCACGAGGTGGCGCCCCGCACGCTGGTGACGCTCGTCGGGGAGGTCTCCTACCGGCGCACCGTCTACTTGGACGAGCATGGCTGCAGGCGCGCCTGGGCCGACGAGCTGCTGGGCGTGCGCCCGAGGGCGAGGCTGTCGGCGGGGGCGTTCCTGTGGCTGGCGAGGAGGTCTGCCGAGGTGTCGTTCCGCAAGGCGGCCGCCGACTTCGAGGCGATGAGCGGCGCCCGGGTCTCCCACGTCACGGCCATGCGCTGCGCGCGCGAGGAGGGCGCGCTGCTGCTGGCGGCGGCTCCCGAGGGCCCTGGGCTTTCCTGCGAGGGCGTCCGGGTGGAGGTGGACGGGCTGTGGGTGGCGCTGCAGCGGGCCGCCCACCGCGAGGAGGCGCTGCCGCGCTTCCTCTACGAGCAGTCCCGCGAGCGCTCCTCGATGGAGCTCAAGGTGGCCTCGGCCTACGCGGCCAAGCTGGATGCGGGGCGCGGGCGCAGGAGGCGCGCGGCGCTCGCGGTCGTGGCCTCGGCAGAGCCGCCCGAGGAGTTCTTCGAGAGGGTGCGGGCGCAGATGGCGGCCTCCTTCGAGCTGGACGACGTGCGCCGGGTCCACTACGGCGCCGACGGGGGCGCCTGGTGCGGCCCCGAGCGGCTGCGGGGGATGCTTCCCGCCCACGTGCGCGTCCTCTTCAAGCTGGACCCCTTCCACGTCATGCAGGCGGTCTGCCGGGCGTTCCCGGAGGGGCCGACGCGGGAGTGGGCCCGCCACCTGGCGCTTCGGGGCAAGGGCGCCGCCCTCGCCCGCATGGCCGAGCGGCTGGCCGCCAAGGCGACGGGGCCGAGGCGCGAGCGCGTCCGCCAGCTCGCCTCCTACGCGCGCCGCAACGCGGCCGCCATAGGGGCCCGCGCCGCCTCCATGGGCACCGCCGAGTCGACCAACGCCCTCATAGCCGCCCGCATGAAGGGGCGCGGGATGTCCTGGTCGAGGGAGGGCGCCGAGGCCATGTGCGCCCTGAGGTGCGCGGCGTGCACGGGCCGGGCGCTCGTGGCCCCCGCCAAGGGGGCGTGGCTCACCGAGCGGGAGAAGGCCGCCCGCCAGCCCGTCGGCACGAGCGCGGCGAAGGCGCCTTGGTCCAGCGGAAGCGGATGGGAGGTCCCCCACAGCTCGCGGCGGCACGCCAAGCAGCGCAGCGCCGAGGCCCTCTCGAAGGTGTGGTAGGATGCTCCCGTCGACGAATGCCCCGGCCGGCGCCCTCCAAGGGCAGGCTCCGGGGCCCTCTGGGAGCACCGCTCCGGATTCATGTAACTCACACGGCAAGTCGTTGGCCTTAGCTGCCAAATTGTCTATAATGTTTGCTGCCCGATGAAGGAGGAGTTGTGTCCCTCGCTTTTCTCTACAATGTGGCAAGCTGCATTGCCTATGCGTTTGCCACCGCCGCCTATGGGAGCTTGTACTATGTCGAGTGCAAACGGGGCTACCTCTTCGTCGCGCTCATCTTCTTTGCGTACACGATAGATATTGTTCTATTATTTATGTACGAGTTCGTTCCAGAATTCGCACTGCAATTCGAAGGCGTGAGAAGCGTCTACCCCATGTTCCACACTGCATATAACATGGTTGTAATCCTCCTGTATCGGCTTGTGCTCGGCAACTTGCTCTCGCGCAGGTTTTCTCCTATCGAGGGATTCTTTTGGGCGGTTTGCATGATGGTGGCTTGGGCAAGCGGCGCTTCATCGGTTGAAACGGTTGCATTATGGCGCGAGTTCCTCTTTGCCAGGTTGCTGGCATTGTGGGTGATAGGGTACGGTGCCTGCTGTTTGGTGGCGGAGTTTCAACACATGAGTCGTTGGCGATGGGTTTTCTCGCTTGTGCTTGTGCTTGTATATGCTCTGGGAGAAACGGCAACGTATTTGGACTTCTTTGGACAGGCGAACGGCGGGGGCTCTGCCTCTCCTCGTAAGGCTCCCGTCGAGATTATGGCACTCTGCTTCACCGTGGCTGCGTACGTCTTCCTCGCGCATCATCGGCGGATACGCAATGCGCAGCTGGCGGAATCCCTTGTACCCTGGATCGCTCGCGAATACGGGCTGACCAAGCGCGAGGAAGTACTGTTGTTGCTCCTTGAAAAGGGCGCGTCGAACAAGGAGATTGCCGAGCAAGAATACATTTCCGTCAACACGGTGAAAACCCACATATCGAATGTCTACGCCAAGCTTGGTGTATGTAGCCGAGACGAGCTTGCGCAAAAACTTAGAGAGGAACTGCGCGGCCGCAAGAGGGCCGGATTCTGAGAGGCTGTGGGTCGGTGCGGCTATGCGGCCGCCCCCTACGGGATCGGCCGTCTACGGCCGTTCTTCATCCCTTCCAGAACAGCTGGGTGAGTTCTTGACGGGTGGTGGTGTCGGTTTTCTTCAAAATGTTGTGCACATGGGCCTTCACAGTGCCCAGGGCCAGTTGCAGCGAACTGGCGATGTTCTGGTTGTCCTTGCCCTGCAGCACCTCTTCCAAGATGACGCGCTCGCGCGCGGTCAGGTGATAGCGCTCGCAGAAGGCGGGAAGCAGCTCGTCCATGTATTCCTGGGTATCGGGTGCGTCGGTGCTCGGCGGTTCCTTGGAACGGAGACGCAGGGTGTCGGCGGCAGCGCGCAGGGTGAAGAACGACAGGGCCAAAAGCAGGATGTTCTCGGAGAAGTTCCGCTCGCTGATATAGAGAGGCAAAAGATCAGCATTCGCAAAGAAGCTGGCATCGAGGACAAGGATCATGCCGACATCTTCGATGAGGACGCATAGGCACAGGGCCGTCGTGACGAAGAACAGCGGCTCCTGGCGGCGCAGGCGAGCCTTCTCCACTTCGTTGCGGGCAGTGCAGTAGCGGTAGGCTCCGAAAGCCAGGCACCACAGGAGAAAGGCCTGGCGCAGTGTGTAAAAGAGCCACTGACGAAACTCGTCTACGGGCAGGCACAGCACGACGATCTCGCTGGTTGCGACGAAGACCAGGGCCGGGGCGAGGCACCAGGTGCGCCGGCGCTCGTTCACGAAATCACACAAGATGAGCCACATGGGTTCGAGGGTGCCCAGGGCGAGCAGTATCTTCAACTGCGGATGGTCGATGGTATAGAACTGAGTGATGGAGTACTCGACGTTCTGGCCCAAATACTCGTATTGAAAGATAAGCGCGAGATCGAGGAAGTAGAACAGCAGCATGGCCGCGGCGAAGAGGAACGAGCGACGTCGCGAAACGAAGTAGGCCGAAAGCGACACGGAGCCCGATGCCACGCAGACGAGCATCACGACGATGGTATAGAGGTAGAACGCTGTCTCCAAAGCGAGCCTCCTCGATAATGCACAGAGTCCGATGATAAACCATGGCGATCTAGGGCGGATTAGGCTGCGTCACGCGTTGAGAAGCCGGTAAAAAATGCATTGGCTTTTTCTACCATAGAAACCAGTTCAATACGTCTAAGCACTAGGATTATTTGGGATTAGGTGCGCGGTGAGCTTTTACCACCTGAAAATAATCCCGGTTATTTCTTCTCAAAACCTTCGCTGCGCCCCATGCTGTGCGCCAAGAGGAGCGCCTCGCCGATCCCGGGGCGCTCGGGACGCGGTCCTGCAAGGGGCAGGCCGGTCCCAGAGAACCTTTAGGAGGTTTCCATGGTCAAGGATTACATCGACACCAACGACTTCACCAAGGAGGAGCTGCTCGGCATGGTAGATCTGGCCATCGCCATGAAGGGGCTCATCAAGGAGGGCGGCGAGTACCCGCTGCTGCTGAAGAACAAGACCCTCGGCATGATCTTCCAGCAGGTGTCCACCCGCACCCGCATCTCCTTCGAGACGGCCATGACCGACCTCGGCGGTCACGCCCAGTTCTTCGGCCCCGGCTCCATCCAGCTGGGTGGTCATGAGTCCATCGAGGACTCCGGCCGCGTCATGGGAAGCCTCGTCGACATCCTCATGGCCCGCGTCGACCGCCACAAGGACGTGGTGAGCCTGGCGAAGTACTCCGCGGCCCCCGTCATCAACGGCATGAGCGAGTACAACCATCCCACCCAGGAACTCGGCGATCTCATGACCATGATCGAGAACCTGCCCGCCGGCAAGAAGATCGAGGACTGCAAGTTTGCCTTCATCGGCGATGCCACCCAGACCTGCGTGTCGCTCATGTTCATCTGCTCGAAGATGGGCATGGACTTCGTGCAGTTCGGGCCGAAGGGGCATCAGATTCCCGACGGCGCCCTGCATATAGGCACCGATGAGGAGCGCGCTGCCTTCGGCAAGCAGCTCATGGCTATCGGTGAGGAGAACTGCAAGGTCTCCGGCGGCACCATCACCATTTCTGACGACATCTCCTGCATCGAGGGTGCCGACTTCGTGTACACCGATGTGTGGTACGGCCTCTACGACGAGGAAGTCTCCAGCTCCAGCTACATGGACGTGTTCTATCCGAAGTACCAGGTGACCTGGGATATGATGAACGTGGCCGGTCCGAACAGCATGTTCATGCACTGCCTGCCCGCCAACCGTGGCGAAGAAGTGGTGGACGAGGTAATGGACGACCCCGCGCGCAGCCTGTGCTGGGACGAGGCCGAGAACCGCAAGCACTCCATTCGCGCCATCCTGGCCACTCTCTGCCCCCAGAGCGAGCCCGACGAGCAGAAGGCCACGGCCTACCGCGCCACCATCGATGAGCGCATGGCGGCCCTCGGTAAGCACGGTCTGTAAGACGTACCAGGTCGGGGGAGCTGCGGCTCCCCCGCCTTTATCTTCCAAGTAAGGAGCCACACTATGAGTGGTAAGAAGAAATTCTCCTTCGTGTCCGTTATCCTGTCGGTGATTTGCGTGGTGTTCGTGTGCGAGGCGGCGGCGCCGGCTGCTGCCATCGGCAACCAGCAGTTCTTCTGGTGGATCTTCCTTATCATCACCTTCCTTCTGCCCTACGGCATGGTGGCGGCCGAGCTCGGCACCGCCTACGACTCCGAGGGCGGCATCTACGACTGGGTGCGCGATGCTTTGGGCGACAAGTGGGGTGCCCGTATCAGCTGGTACTACTGGATCAACTTCCCGCTGTGGATCGCCAGCTTGGCCACCCTGTTCCCGCCGATCCTCGGTATGGTGTTCGGGGCCGACATCGAGTCGAACATCTGGCTCACGCTGGGCATCGAGATCGCCTTCGTGTGGATCGTCGTGTTCATGAGCTTCTCCAAGGTGTCCGACTCCGAGTGGATTCTGAACGGCGGAGCCGTCTTGAAGGTGCTCGTGGCCGTGTCGGTGGGCGTGCTCGGTATCTGGTATGCTTGCGCCAACGGATTTGCCGGATCCATGGCCCCCGAGACGTTCCTGCCCGACGTGACCAACACTGCCGCGCTCGGCTACCTGTCCATCATCATCTTCAACTTCACGGGCTTCGAGGTGGTCTGCACCTTCGCCAAGGACATGCAGAACCCGGCCCGCGACATTCCGAAGGCCATCATCCTGGGCGGCCTGGCCATTGGCGCCATCTACCTGTTCTGCGGCTTCGGCATCGGCGCCGCCATCCCGGCCGACCAGATCGACCCCGACTTCGGCATGATCGTGGCCGTAATGACCATGGTGGGCGAAACCTCCCCCATCTTCATCATCATCGCCGTGGTGTTCCTCATCACCCTGTTCGCGAACATGGCCTCCTGGTCCTTCGGCGTGAACGCCGTGGCCCAGTACGCCGCGAAGAACCAGAACATGCCGAAGGTCTTCGCCCACGAGAATCCGAAGACCGGCATGCCCACCGGTGCCGCCGTTGTGAACGGCATCGTGGCTACCGCCGTGCTGCTCATCCAGCTCATCCCCAACGAGGCCATCTCTAACGGGTTGTTCTGGACGCTGTTCGCCACCTCGGTCGTGTTCCTGCTGCTCACCTACATCCCCATGTTCCCGGCGTTCATCAAGCTGCGCAAGGTGGATGCGAACCGTCCGCGCGTGTATCGCCTCCCCTTCCAGGGTACGGCTATGAAGGTTATTCTGGCCATCCCGGTCATCGAGCTGGTGCTGGCCGTCGTGGCCACGCTCGTGCCGTTCTCGGCCGAGGAAGTGGCGGACAAGGTGCCGATGATCGCCATCTTCATCATATTCCTCCTTATGGGCGAGGTGCTGCGCGTGGTGAGCGCCCGCGGCCGCAAAGAAGAGTTCACGGGCCTCACCGAGGCCACGGCTGCCGAGCGCTTGGCCGCCGAAGCCGCCGGCGAGACGGACTCGCTGGAGCCTGCCGACCCCGCCCAGATCGAGGCCATCCTGGCCGCCAACGGCGGCAAACCCGAGAAGGTCCTGTAGCCTTAACCATCAGGGCCTCCGTGGAACCGAGGCGGGTCTGTGCCGGCCGCCTCTGACCAAGTGGTGCCGGGGCGCGCCCGAACTCTTCGACGCGCCCCCGATCCCGAAACCATTTCACTCCGAAAGGATTCCCCATGAAGACTATTTACGAGTCTGACTCTACCCCCGCCGCCGACGGCTTCTTCATGCCTGCCGAGTTCGCCCCGCAGGAGCGCGTGTGGATAGGCTGGCCGCACCGCACCGACACCTGGGCCCACGGCGCCAAGCCGGCTCAGAAGCAGTACGCTGCCATCGCTCGGGCCATCGCCGAGTTCACGCCGGTCGTCATGTGCGCCAACGAGGACGACTACGCCAACTGCAAGGCCGTCTTCGAGGACGATGAGAATGTGACCGTTATCGAGATGACCACCGACGACGCCTGGTTCCGCGACACGGGGGCCACCTACGTCATTAACGGTAAGGGCGACAAGCGCGCCTGCGACTGGCACTTCAATGCCTACGGCGGCTTCGTCGACGGCCTGTACTTCCCGTGGAAGGCCGACGATCAGATCGCCTGCAAGATGGCCGAGCTGTCGTACTGCCGCCGCTACCGTCCCGACGACATGATCCTCGAGGGCGGCTCCATCACCGTGGACGGCGAGGGCACCCTCGTGGTGACCGACCAGTGCCTGCTCTCCCCGGGCCGCACCGCCTCTGCCGTGTTGGCCGACGAGGCCGACGAGGACACCATCTGGCCCGTCTACGCCAAGAAGTTCCAGCCCTGGAGCGAGGAGCTGCGCGCTTATATGGACGAGCACCTGAAGGCCTATCTGGGCGTTGAGAAGGTCATCTGGGTGAAGGAAGGCATCGATCCCGAGGAGACCAACGGCCACATCGACGACGTGGCCACCTTCATCGCCCCTGGCGTCATGGCCTGCATCTGGACCGACGACCCGAACTACCCCTTCTACCGCCAGTGTCATGAGGCTTACGAGACGCTGTCGGGCGCGGTGGACGCGAAGGGTCGCGCCATCAAGGTGTACAAGCTGCCTATGCCGGCGAATCCCCTGTACATGGATCAGGCCTCCTGCGACACCATCGACATCGACGAGAATGCCGAGCCGCGCGTGGCCGATGAGCCGCTGATCGCCTCTTACATGAACTATCTCGTGACCAACGGTGGCGTCATCGTGCCGCAGTACGGCGACGAGAACGACCAGCTGGCCGTGGACACGCTGCAGCAGATCTACGACGAGGTGTGGGGCGAGGGCGTCTATAAGTGCGTGGGTGTCCAGTCCGATCAGGTCGTCTACGGCGGCGGCAACATCCACTGCATCACCCAGCAGGAGCCCAAGGCGTAGGGGTAATGCCCGTACAGGGCTCAGAGTTTCCTGACGTCCGAAGCGGAAGGCCCGCAGCGAGGAAGCTGCGGGCCTTCGTTTTGCGGGTGGGGAAAGGCGCGTGGGGGTGGGGCGAAGGGTCTATGACGCATCGCGCAAAAACGCCTCGTAGCCGCGACGGGCCTCGTAGATGTCGGCCTTGCTCGTCACTTCCCAGGGGCTGTGCATGGAGAGCACCGGCACGCCCGAGTCGATGACGTCCATGCCGTACTTCGCGGGGATGTAGGCGATGGTTCCGCCGCCGCCCACGTCGACTTTGCCCAGTTCGGCAGTCTGGAAGCTCACGCCAGCGTCGTCCATAATGCGGCGCACGAGGGCCACGTACTCGGCCGAGGCATCGTTGGAGCCGCTCTTGCCGCGGGCGCCGGTGTACTTGTTGAATACGAGTCCGCGGCCCAGGTAGGCGGAGTTCTTTGCTTCGAAGACGCTCGCGTAGGCCGGGTCGAAGCCGGCGGACACATCGGAGGACAGCATGCGCGAGCGAGTCAGCGCCCGGCGCAGGGCAAGGGGGCTGTCCTCGCCGGCAAGCGCCATGATCTCGGCGATAGTGTTCTCGAAGAACATCGAGGCCATGCCCGAGGCACCCACGCTGCCGATTTCCTCTTTGTCAACCAGTACGCACACGGCGGTGCGGGCGGGCGTGTCGTCGCCCAAAGCCAGCTGAGCGGCCAGCGACGTGTAGGCGCACACGCGGTCGTCCTGGCCGTAGCCGATAACCATGGAACGGTCGAAGCCCAAATCGCGGGCACGGCCGGCGGGCACCACTTCCAGCTCGGCGGAGAGGAAGTCCTCCTCGGTGATGCCGTACTTGTCGGCCAGAAGCGACAGCACCATGGCTTTCACCGGGTCTTTGGCAGTCTTGTCGGCCGGGGCATCGGCAGTATCGGCAGCTGCAGCGACCGCGGCGGCTTTCTCGGCTTCGGCAGCGTCGGCATCCGCGTCGGCACCCTCGGCCGCCAGCGGGCGATTGCCCACGAGCACGTCCAGATCCTCGCCTTCCACCACTTTGGAGCCCTTTTTGTCCATCTGCTGAGCGCCCAGGTGCGGCAGCAGATCGGTCACGCAGAACACCGGGTCGGCGGGGTCCTCGCCGATGTTCACTTCCACCACCTCGCCGCCGGTGGTGGCCACCACGCCGTGCAGGGCCAGCGGCAGGGCTGTCCACTGGTAGTTCTTGATGCCGCCGTAGTAGTGGGTGTCCAGAAGCGCGAAGTCGTTCGCCTCGTACAGCGGGTTCTGCTTGATGTCCAGGCGCGGCGAGTCGATGTGGGCCCCCAGGATGTTCAGGCCCTCCGACAGGGGTGCGGCGCCTACGTGCACGAGCACGACGGCCTTGCCCTGGGCGCAGGCCCACAGCTTGCTGCCCGGGCCCACCGGCGTGCCGGCGGCGATGCAGTCGGCCAGGGAATCGTAGCCGGCGTCCTCGGCGGCGGCGATGGCGGCCGCGGCGCATTCCCGCTCGGTCTTGTTCGCCGAAATGAAGTCGATATAGTCGGCGGCCAGCGCCTCCAGCGCGTCGTTGTCAGCTGCGGTGTACTTCTTCCAAGCTACTTCACGTTCCACGGAATCCCCCTTTTCTCGGCGGTGTCAGATGTCGCGTTCCAGTATGCTACGAAACCGCAACGGATGGGCGCGGGGCCACGGAAAATCCCGCGCTGATGGCCATAATGGCTTCTGGTGCGCGTGTGCGGCGCGCGGCTTTTGTCGCTGCGCGGGCGACGTAAGAGGTTTGTGAAGCCTTGCGGTTCTGCGCGCGTTCCGAGCGCGGCGCACTATACTGTCAGGCGTCAATTGTTTTGACCGCCAGAACACAAGAAGACGAGTCAAGAAGAAGGAGCGATTCCATGAATCTGCGTGACGTTATTCCTACCGCTGAGAACTCCAGCAACTTCAACGTGGTTCCCGAGGCCATTACCGAGGTGGGCACCACTCTGGAGAACCTGAAGGCCGCCGTCTGCGGCGAGACCGGCGCTTCTGCCAAGTACGCCGCCTGCGCCGTGGCCGCCAAGGAGCAGGGCTTCGACCAGATCGCCCGCCTGTTCGAGGCCACCAGCGCCGCCGAGCAGATCCACATCGGCCTGGAGGCCGGCGTGATCGCCGAGATGGAGCCGGGCTACGAGCGTCCTGCCGCCCCCGAGGCCGAGGGCATCGCCACCGACCTGAACCTCATCGCCGGTGCCCTGGGCGAGATCTACGAGACCTCCGACATGTACCCGAATTTCATCAAGGTCGCCATCGACGAGGGCAACAAGAAGGCCGAGATGGTGTTCACCCGCGCCAAGCTGGCCGAGGCCGTGCACGCCGAGCTGTACATGGACGCCTACAACAACATCGACGCCCCCACCGACGAGGCCTATTACCTGTGCCCCATCTGCGGCTACATCCACAAGGGCGACGACTTCGAGAAGTGCCCCATCTGCTTCACCCCGGCCGACAAGTTCCGCAAGTTTTAAACCTGTTGCGGAAACCACGCCTGACGAAAGCGGCTGCCCCTTGGGGCGGCCGCTTTTTGCATAGTTGCGGTCAGCCAACTGGCGGAATATGCACGAGATCGTGAGTTATGAGCCCCTGCACAAGACGCTTTCAAGAGAAATTAGCGTAAAGCATATAAATTGGAAGCAAGAAGGCCTTCTTGGACGCTGACAACTCGAGATCTTGTGCAAAAACAGGGCGATTCGTTGACGAAGGATGGCGTTTTGCGTGTAGGATGGGATCGTTGGAAGTTGCTTGCGAAGGAGGTGAGAGGGCATGTCGAAGAAGCGCAAGCGGGCGCATCCGGTGCAGCCGGCGAAGCCGAAGGACGCCGTCGTGTGGCGCCAGTCGGCCGAGGAGGCGACGCTGGCGGCCAAACCGCGCTACAACGGATTCGCCTGCGGCCACGGGGCCCACGGTCCCGCGAAGTACAGCCGCGCCCGCGCTAAGCAGGCCTGGAGGCGCCAAATGCGACAAGAAGGAGCCCCTCGGGGCTCCTTCCCTTTCGTCGTCGAAGGTCGGGCACTCGCGTGCCAGATCGCAGAGGAGGCGGTCAGCTCTTCTTGCCCGCCTCGCCTTCGCCATTGAGGTACTCGGCCAAGTAGGGCACCGTTATGCTGAGGGCGCCGTCCCGGGGCGCTTCGACCACCCCAGCGTCGATAAGACGGGCGCGATAGGGTTGGAAGTAGCCGTTGTCGATGCCGAGGGAGGCTATGACATCGGCGACGGATGCAGGCGATGTTTTTTGCGCCGCAATTGCCCGCAGCACTTCTGCATCTCGCGCAGAGAGGGCGTTGAGTGTGGGGAAGAATACGTCCTCTACGAGCTCCAATCGGGCTGCGGCAATGGCCCGATCCAGCTGGTCGCTGGAAACCTCGTCGCCCTCGGCGGTGAATTCCACAATGTAGTAGCCAATGAGCTGCAGCAGGTAGGGGAATCCCCTTGTGGCGGCTGTGGCTCGCATGAGAAGATCGGGCGACACGAGGCGCCGCTCTCGCGCGAGGGCATCTCCATAATAGGCCATGATGTCCCCCGAGGAGAGCGGCCCCAGATGGTGCTTGCGCGCTCGGTTCAGGAATGTGAGCACTTTGTCATTGAGAACCCGGGATAAGGATCCGGGCAAGCCGGCCATAACAATGGCGACGTTCTTTCCCTCCCCGGCCAAATGCTGATAGGCAGAGGCAAGGGCCCGCATGGCATCGGTGTTCGGCTGCACCTCGTCAACGAGCAGCAGCACCCCCTTGTCGTTCTCTGCCAGTTTGTCGCAGAGGAGGGACAGCTTGGTTCGGAAGCCGTAGTTTGCTCGAACTTCTTCGGAAAAAGTGAGGCCGAAGGAGAACCCGAGCGCTCCAGCTGAGAAGCCGCGTACCCGTGATGGCTTTTCGGAAACGAACTCGGAGCCGCCGATTTGTATGGACTCGATGATTTCCTCGAGCATATCTTCGCCGGCGGTGACGCGGGCCGGCACAAAGCCCCGGGATTTTGCCTCTTCGGCAAGCTGGAGGAGAAGAGCGGTTTTACCCATGCCCCTCTGTCCCAAGATAAGCGTCGCCCGATCCCGATGCCCTGGCTCGCGTTGAAGTCCCTTGAGGAACTGGGCGATAACGTCATCTCGGCCAACAATACGCTCAGGACGGCTACCGAAGCTGGGGTGAAACAGATTTGCCATGAATGAACTAGACCCCAAAAGTGGGACGGTTAAATAAAGCTCTCAAGCGGCCCTCATCGAATGGCTCCGGTACTGCACCGGGGCCATTCCTTTCAATCGGGCTTGGTAGCGTCGCGTGTTCCAATAGACGATGTAGTCGTTTAGCTGGTCTTTGAAGGAGTCGAAGGAATCGAACTCCCGGCCGCGGTAGAACTCGTCTTTCAAGTGCCCGAAGAACCCTTCCATGCAGGCGTTGTCCAGGCAGGTCGCCTTTCTCGACATGCTCTGCGTGATGCCCATCTCCTCAAGACGCCTCTGATAGGCAAGCTGCTGGTACTGCCAGCCTTGGTCGGAG
>NZ_AUGK01000019.1 GCF_000422625.1 Adlercreutzia mucosicola DSM 19490
TGTTACTCACCCGTTCGCCACTGTATTCCCGGCCGAAGCCGGCTTAACCGTTCGACTTGCATGTGTTAGGCACGCCGCCAGCGTTCATCCTGAGCCAGGATCAAACTCTCCGTTCAAAGTGCGGCCCGGGGGCCGCGACAGATCGCGTGAGTCTCGATTCTGTTTAAAACTCTCCGCGGGGCTCTCCGCCCCGACGGGGTTCAAAGTTAAAGCTTGTCGCTTCGAATGTCCGTCTGACGCCCGAGAGCTCGTCTCGGGCTTCCATCCTCAGTATCCGGTTGTCAAGGTTCCGCGGTCCTTCCGGCCGCCGCCGTCTCTCGCGAGCGGCGCAAGGAATTACTTTACTCGGTTCCATTTAGCTTGTCAACAACTTTTTTCAAACTTTTTGAAAATTTGTTTTCAAGCGATTCTCATGAGTGAAAATCGGAACTGAAGAAAGTTTCGCGATGTTTCCCCTTTCGGCTCGCATCGCTCGCGTTTTCCTCAAGCGCGGGTTAAATATGATACATGGATCACCCGGACAGCGCAAGTGCCATTTCAAACTTTTTCGAAAATTCTTAGGCCCCATGACGCCCGCGACCATGACCATGGCCCCCGCCATTGCCAGAACCACAGTCTTGACCTGAGGATTCCTCGTTTGAATCACTCTCGCAGGTCTTTGCGTGGCACTCGTTAATATGATCATGCAGCTGACGCATCGACATGTCAGCGCACTCTTCAAGAGTATAAGAGGGGTCGAGCGCTATGAGCTCCTGGGCGGCACGGTATCGACCCACACACAGCCCGGCTGCCGCGGCCGCATCGCGCGTAGCGGCATCGGCTCGGTGGCAGGCATGCGTTCCGGGCATCGTAGACAGCGCCTCGCTGCTTTCCGAAAGCAGCTGCTCGCTCAGATTGTCGCTTTCGGCAATGACATTGATGTCGATGAAACCGTCCTCACCCACCGAGGCGGCGAACGCCTCGTTCTTCGCGAGCCGGTCGATAGCGTCGCGGTAGGGGCGGTGCACCACGGCGGCTCCCGCCAGCACGGCGCGGCCGTCATCGTTCAGGCCCTCGGCATCGATGACAATGCCGAGGGGATTCACGACCAACTCAATGGCCGGATTCACGTCGATGTCCACATAAGCCGAGGGGGTTTGGTACACCCCATAGGCGCCGAAAATCGCCAGCACCAGCAACAGACAAGCCGCTAGAGCCGTAAGAGTGCGGGCGCGCGGACGGCGGCGCAGCACGCGGAAGGACGGCTCAGCCGACGGGACCTCCTCCGTGACGCGCTTTTCTTCGATAGCCGCCAGGGTGCGGGCACGCAGCCCTTCGGGCAGGTGCTGAGCGTCGTAGGCTTCGCGCATGCGCTGTTCGAGATCGGTCATGACAAAGCCTCCTTCAGCGTTTTTTTTGCCGCGAGCGATCCAGGAATAGACCGTGTTCAGCGGCGCGTCCAGCATCGCGGCGATTTCAGGGGCCGTGTAGCCTTCGTAGAGCGCCAGATAAACGGGGGTGCGGGGCGGATCGTCGAGATTGTCCATGGCGTCGAGCACCTCGCGCACCCGCGAGCCTGGCTGCGCGGCGGGATCGTGGGACACCGGCTGCGCGGCCGCGACCTCATCAAGGGGCAGATTCTTGGAAGCCGCGGCACGCTGGGCATCGCGACACACGTTGGTGGCGACGCGGATGAGCCATGCCTTGCGATGCTCCTCGTCGTTGAACTGAGCGTCATCGGCGAGGGAGTATTTCAGGAAGGAATTCTGGAAGGCATCTTCAGCGTCGGCCGCACGCCTGAGCGCCATAAGGCAGACGCGCCAGACCGTGTCGCCATGGCGCGTCATCGCTTGCTCTATGTCGTCTGTCGGACGCATTCCGCACAGGGGCGTGCCCTAGCGCATGCAGCCGTGGCCACCGCCATGGTGGCGACCCTGGCTCTGACCCCGGCCGGGGCAGCTGCTGTTGCTGTAGTTATCGCAGATGCCGTCGCCATCGGCATCGGCAAAGCCGGGGCAATTCGCGCCAGCGCCGGCGCAGTTGTCGCAGACGCCGTCGCCGTTGGCGTCGGCAAAGCCGGCACAGGAGCCATTCCGATAGGCGTCGCACACGCCGTCGCCGTCCTCGTCAACGAAGTTGGGGCAGCCAATGCCATTGGCATTGCAGTTATCGCAAATACCGTCACCATCGGCGTCCGCGTAGCCCGCACAAGTGCCATGATGGGCCTCAGGGTGATGGTAGCCGCCCTGCGGCACGGCATTGCGACCGTTGTCGGACCGAGTCGGAGCAGCCGCTTCCGGCGCGGGAGTGGGCGCAGCCTCCTGCTCGGGCTGGGCTGGAGCCTCAGTCTGCGGCGCAGGTTCCACGCTCGGCGCCGGCTGCTCCACCGTGGGCGCGGTGGCAACTGCGGGCCCGGAAGTCGCGCTGCCCAAGGGGCTCGGAGCCAGGGCGGCGAAGGCCACCGCGGGGACGCACAGCGCCACCACAGCAGCGAGAATAATGGCAAAGCTCGACTTCTTCATGATACGGATTCCTCCTCGTGCTCTCTTCTCTCTGCAAGCAACACGATTCAGCGCAGCGAATCCTTGCAAGAAATTTGAAACTTTCTTTCGCCGGGGTTCCCGTCCCAAAAAAGTGCGACTACACGAGGCGGACGAACTTGCGCTTGCCCACCTGGATGACGGCGCCCTCCAGCAGGGCCGGCTCCACGTTGTAGGCCCTGGGGGCCAAAGCCTCGCCGTTGACCTTCACGCCGCCCTGATCGATGAGGCTGCGCGCCTCGCTCACGCTGCTCGCGAGCCCCGCCTGATGGATGAGGCGCGCCACATAGACGAGCCCCTCGTCGTTGGGAGTCAGGTCGGCGGCAAACTCGGCGATGTCCTGGGGAACGGCATGCTGCTTGAACACGAGATCGAAAGCGGCCTCGGCCTCTTCCGCTGCGAGATCGCCATGATAGGCGGCCACGATGTTGCGGGCGAGTGCCCGCTTCACCTTGTTGGGATGCAGCTCGTCGGCCGCCAGCCCCGCCTCGATGGCGTCAATCTCGTCGACGGACTCGGTGGAGGCCAGGCGGTAGTACTTCACCATCAGCTCATCGGGGATGGACATGACCTTGCCGAACATGTCGGCCGGCTCGTCGGTGAGCCCGATGTAGTTGCCGTAGCTCTTCGACATCTTCTTCACGCCGTCGGTGCCCTCCAGAAGAGGCAGGGTGAGGCAGACCTGGGGCTCCATGCCCATCTTCTCCATGAGCTCGCGCCCGGCGAGCAGGTTGAACAGCTGATCGGTGCCGCCCAGCTCCACGTCGGCCTTGATGACCACGGAGTCGTAGGCCTGCATGACCGGGTAGAGGAACTCGTGCAGGCTGATGGACTGGCCGGACGTGTAGCGGTTGTGGAAGTCGTCGCGCTCCAGGATGCGGGCCACGGTGAAATTCGCCAGCAGCTTGAGCAGGGACTCCATGTTCAGATCGAGGATCCATTCGGAGTTGTAGCGCAGGACGGTCTTCTCGGGATCGAGGATCTTGAAGGCCTGATCCACGTAGGTCTGGGCGTTCTCCTTGATCTGGTCGCGGGAGAGCTGCGGGCGCGTGGAGTTGCGGCCGGACGGGTCGCCGATGAGCGCGGTGCCATCGCCGATAATGAGGGTGACCTGGTGGCCCAGATCTTGGAACTGGCGCAGCTTGCGCAGGGGCACCGCGTGGCCGATGTGGATGTCGGGGGCCGTCGGGTCCACGCCAAGCTTGATGTTCAGGGGCACGCCGCGCTTCAGCTTCTCCAGAAGCGCGGCCTCGGGAACGATGTTCGCCGTACCGGACTTGATGATGTGCAGTTGTTCCTCAGGAGTAAGCATGAAGCACCCGCTTTTCAGTCTCTGTGTACCTATATATAAGCGTAGGGAATTCTAGCACAAGGGAAAACAAAGCGGCTCAACGCCAAGGCGCCGAGCCGCTGGGGCGCACCGGATCAGCCTTGCGAGGCCCATCGCGCCAGGCGCAACGGCCCCGCCTCCGGCAATGGAGCTGGGCGGAAGCGATTAGCTCACGCCGCGACAGAGGTGGCCCGAGGCGAAAACCCCGAGCCGCTGGCGTGGCGCAGGAGCAGGCGGCTAGGAAACGCCGCGGTAGAGGTGGCCGGAGGTGGTGTTGGGCATTTTCGCGATGGCGTTGCCGTCGTTTTGGGCCACGTGCAGGGCGCGGATGGCGCGACCGACGGCGTGGGCGGTTTCCTCGGCGTTCATGAGGGTGGCGTCCACCATGAAGGCGGAGATGCCGGCGGCCATGAGCTCGGGCATGGACGAGGCCACGTCCAGCTCCACGGCGTTGTACAGATGGCTGCGGCCCATGGCATCGGTGATGACGGGGAACTCGAAGCCCTTGCGATCCTTGAGGAAATGGGGGCTCTTGCGGCGGGGACAGGTGGCGCAGTCCTCGTTGCAGGGGCCCTGGCTCATGAGCATGCAGTGCTCGGTGACCATGAGCTCGGTGGCGCCGATGAGCAGCACGCCCAGCTCCAGCGGGGCATCGTGGGCAAGGTCCTCGATCTGGCGCAGGGTAAGCTCAGGGGAAAGCCACACGCGCTCGGCCCCGTACATCTCGCGCACCGTGCGTAGGGCCAGCTCGTTGGTGACGGGCACGTGGGCGCCGACGCTGATGAGCGCCCCCTCCTCGTCGGCCCGCTCCAGGGAAGCGAGGCTCTCGGCCATGAGCGGCTTGCCCTCATCGGCGTACTTCCACACGTCGTAGGCCACAGCGGCCTCGCGGGACAGGCCGACGGCCTCGTGATCGACCACGGGCATGATGGGAATGCAGCCCTTGGGATAGCCGGCCTGCTCGGCGGCAGCGTTCTTCTGGCCGGCGATGACCGCCTCGCCCCGGCGGTAGTTGAGGGCCGGCACGTAGATGAGATGCGCCCCGGCGCGCTTGGCGGCGCGGGCGCAGGCGGGGTTGGTCACGGTGACGGCGATGCGGCAGCCGGACGGGTGAGCTGCGGGCAAAGGCTCGCGATCGGCCACCCGGGGCAGGCGGCGATCGGCCCAGGGGGCGTTCAGCGCTGCGGCGAGATCATCGAGAGCCCGGGCCCGCACGCCGTGAAGGGCCGAGAAGCCGATGCCGACCCCGTCGTCCATATCCACCGTGAGGCGCACCAACTGGAAGGGGGTGTTGCCCAGGCGGTCGATGTGGGCCGCCACGTCGTCGAAGGAGACGGGGCGGGTGCGGGCCGTCTCCACCGGCGCGCCCTCGGCGCTGCCCACGGGAACTTCGGGAAGCACCTGGAGACGGCGGGCGATGGCCGCCGTGGCGGCCAGGCCGTCGGCCGTCCCGCTGTCGAGGGCCTCGGTCAGAGAGCCGTCGTCGATGAAGCCGACCTGCCGCAGATCGGCCACCGTCGCGGGGCGGAACTCCACGGCGAGGGGCTCCCCCACATGGAGCGTGGCCACGCCCACGATGGGAACCCGGGGCTCGCGAGCATCGTCGGTGAAGGCGGCCTCGGCGCTGCGCACGCGGAAGACGCGGTCGCCGGCACGCACCGTGCGCGTCTTGCTGTCGAGGGGGATGTGGTAGCGGCCCTTCCGATCGGTGCGCACGGGGCCCAGGGTGGCCACGGCGTTGCCCTTGCGGGTCCAGAATTCCAGCACGTCGCCCTCGGCCAGGACCTGGGAGCTGTTGAGGAAGGCGGCCCCGTCGCGCACCTCGTCCACCCGGCCGAGGAACAGACCGCGATTGTTGGGGCGCTGGTAGCTCATGATGGCATTGCCGCGCTCCCCCTCCAGATAGGCCGTGGTGAAGCCGCGGGAGAAGGCCTCGGTCAGGCGCGTGCGGTCGTCGTCGGTGACCGGCGCCGTGGGAACGGAGGCCTCGACCGCATCCTCGGTGGCATCTTCGGCCGCTCGGGCGGCCAGGGCGCCGTCGAGGGCCTTGCGGTAGACGGCCACCACGGCGGCCACGTACTCGGGGGACTTCATGCGGCCCTCGATTTTAAGGGAGGCCACGCCGGCCTCCACCAGCTGGGGCACCATATCCACCGTGCAGAGATCCTGGGGCGAGAGCAGATGATCGCCCGGAGAGGGCAGGCTCTTCTGCAGCGCGCCGTTCTTCAGCTCGTAGGGCAAACGGCAGGCCTGGGCGCACATGCCGCGATTGGCCGAGCGGCCGCCGATCATAGAGGACATGAAGCACTGGCCGGAATAGCACACGCAGAGCGCCCCGTGGGCGAAGACCTCCACTTCCATGCCCTCCTCGGCCGCGGCGGCGCACAGCAGCGCCACCTCGGGCAGCGAGAGTTCGCGAGCCAGGGTGATGCGCTCGGCGCCCAGGCGGGCCGCCGCCCGCACACCGGCCAGATTGTGGGTGTTCATCTGGGTGGACAGGTGCAGCGATGCCTCGGGCAGCGTGCGGGTAATCTCGGCGGCCAGGCCGATATCCTGCACGATGAAGCCGTCGGCGCCGGCGCGGTAGGCCTGGCGCACGCACTCCAGCGCCGCATCCACCTCGCCCGGCAGGATCACCGTGTTCATGGCCACATAAACCGAAACGCCGCGCAGGTGCGCATAGGCGCAGGCTTCCCGCAGCGTATCGATGGTGAAGTTGTCGGCACCGCGCCGCGCATTGAAGGCCTCGAGCCCCAGGTACACTGCATCGGCCCCGGCCGCCACGGCCGCGTGAAGCGCCGCCTCATTGCCGGCGGGTGCCAGCAGTTCAACTTTTCTCACTCTTTTACTCCTCATCATAGGTTCGCCCAAGGAAGGCAGCGAGGGCCCGACAGGTGCCCAGATCTGTGCTGAGCCGCAGCCGAGCGTACTTCGTACGCGAGGGCAAGCGGTGAAGCGCAGAGGCAGGTGCCTGTCGGGCCCGCAGCGTCGGCGTTCTCGTCGTTGCGTTGGCAACAACGAGACAAATTAGTCCTCGTTCAGCTTCAGGGCCTGCTCGTCGGCGGCCTTCAGCTGATCGATGCCCTTGTTGTAGGTGTCCTGCACCGCCTTGATGCGATCATCGTAGGTGGCGTAGTCGAAGGGGTGCTCGTCGGTGGCCGCGCTGATCTCGGTGTACAGATCCACGTAGGCGTTCAGTGCATCCTTCAGGGTATTGCAGCCATCCACATAGTTCTTCTGCAGGTCGGCCATGGCGTCGGGCGTGTCAATGGCGGATAGCTCATCGATGGCCTTGTAGGCATTGTCGGCCTGGGTGCGCATGGTCACGGCGTCGCCGCGGGACACCGCGTCGTTGAAGCTGGCGAGACGCTCGTTCAGATCCTCCATGGCCAGGTTCACCTTGGTCATGTAGGTGCGGTTCGCCTGCTGCTGATCGGTGGCGCCCGTGTTCGGCGACATGCAGCCGGCCAGCACGCTCAGCATCAGCACTGCGCCGCAGGCCGCGGCAAACATCCGGGTGATCATCGTTCGGTTCATGGGGCTCTCCCCTCGTGGTGCCCAAGGCACCGTCGCTCGTTTTCGTTCCTTCAGCAAGCACCGGCAACCCGGTGCCTCGTTCGTTCTCGTTCATGATAGCAGCCCTTCTCACTTGAGAAGGGCCGCCGTCACGGTATCGCAATATTTACCACGGTTGGCGCAAGCTAGGCAGCTGGGGCCTCGCCGCTCCCACCGGAGCCGTCGCCGTTCCCGCCGGGATTGTCGCCGCCGGGGTTATCGCCGCCACTGGGGTTGTCTCCCCCGCTCGGGTTATCGCCGCCCCCGGGGTTATCGCCGCCGGGATTGTCGCCGCCGGGGTTATCGCCGCCACCCGGATTGTCATCGCCCCCGCCGGGGCTGTCGTTACCACCACCGGGAGTATTGCCACCCGGGTTCTCGCTCTGAGGACCATCGGGCTCCTGAGCGTCCCCGGGCTGCGGCTCTTCCTCGCGCTGCCGGATATCGGTGTCGTTCTTGTCCTTCTTCGGCGAATAGTAGCCGCCAATATGGTTCTCCTCGTCGCGATAGTCCTTCTTGTACTCGGGCTTCTTCGCCTCGAAGAACTTCTCGATCTTGTCGGAGGAGATCACGCGATCGATGAAGTCGGCGAACACGCTGGCCGCCGTCTCAGATACCCATTTCGCCTTCGCGTAATCGCTGCGGTCGCCGAGCCAGATAGCCACAGAATACTGGGGCGTGATGCCACAGAACCAGGCGTCCTTGCGGTCATCGGTGGTGCCCGTCTTGCCACCGGCCTCCTGGCCGTTGCTCGGGCGTGCCGCCTTGCCGGTGCCGTCGTCGATGACCACTTCCAAACAATCGATGGCAGCCCGAGCCTGCTCCTTGGTGAACACGCGCTCGCCCTGAGGATCGGAATTGTCCACGATCACGTTGCCGTTGCGGTCCTCGATCTTCACGATGCACTCGGCCTCGTAGTGCACGCCGCCATTGGCCACCGTGGCATAGGCCTCGGCCATCTGAAGCGGCGTCACCGAGGCGATGCCCAGGGTAAGGCCGGCCACCGAGGGCAAATCTGAGGTGATGCCCATGGACTTCGCCGTTTCAATCACCTTGTCCACGCCCACGGACAGAAGCAGACGGATGAACGCAGTATTGGACGACACGCCGAAGGCGCTCTTGATAGTGCGCGTACCGTAGTCCTGCTTGTTCACGTTGTAAACTGGCTGGCCGCCAGCCAGGTCAACCTTGTAGCCGGCGTCGATGAGCGTGTCGGGGTCGATGCCCTCCTTCAGTGCCGCCATCAGCGTGAACAACTTGAAGGCCGATCCCGCCTGACGACCCGAGCCGCCCTCGCCCGTGGCCATGTTCACCTGGGAGGCGTTGTAGTCGTGGCCGCCCACCATGGCATCGATGTAGCCGTTGTTGGGATCCACCACGGCCATGGACACCTCGAAGGGCTCGCCGGCCTCTTCCTCCTTGGCCCGCGCCGCCTCATCGGCCGCCTGCTGCACCTCCACGTCCAGCGTGGTGTACACCTTCAGACCACCCTTGAACAGCTCGGAGGTGGAATAGGCGTACTTGCCGTCGGGATCGGTCAACTGGTTGCGCACGTAGCTGGTGAAGTAGGGATAGGCCACAATGCCGGTCATGGACGGCTCGGAGGGGTTCAGCTCGATGGGTTCGGCCTTCACCGCGTCGGCCTCTTCCTTGGTGATCACGTTGTTGGACACCATGCGGTCGAGCACCGTGTTGCGGCGCTTCAGGCAGTTCTCCGGATAGTCGATGGGATTGTTGTAAGTCGGCGACTGGGGAATGCCCACGAGCGTGGCAGCCTCGTTCAGGGTGAGGTCCTTCGCGTCCTTGGAATAGTACCGCTCGGCCGCCGCCTCGATGCCGTAGGCGCCGCTGCCGTAGTTGATAGTGTTCAGGTACATGAGGAGGATCTCGTCCTTCTCATACTGTTCTTCCAGCTTCTGGGAGATGTACATCTCGCGAATCTTGCGCTTGAACGAGATGTCGCGCATCTCGTCCGACAGGATGGTGTTGCGCACGAACTGCTGGGTGATGGTGGACGCGCCCTCGAGCGCGCCGCCCATGAGGTTGTTCACGAGCGCGCGAGCCACACCCAGGTAGTCGACGCCGGCGTGGCTGTAGAAGCGTTCGTCCTCGGTGGCCACCGTGCCCTTCAGCACGTACTCGCTCACCTGGTCGAGCGTCACCGGCTCGCGGTTCTCCAGCTGGAATTCGGCCAACAACGTGGTGCCGTCGGAGGCATACACCATGGTCGGCTGCGCCGAGTTGTACGCATCGGCGTTCTGATAGTCGGGCAGATCCTCCAACCACGAGTTGCATAGGGTGAACACCCCGAACACGCCCGCGGCGATACAAGCGACGAACACCGACAGAATGCCGAGAACGATCGCCTTCTTATTCTTTGTTTTCGTGCCTTTACGGCCCTTGATTGCACGGGAACCCACGAAATACCTCCATCATTATAGGTGATCGCCATTTTAGCATCGCCAACCATCCCCCACGACTTCGGCACATCTCCTCGGGAAAAAGCACAGAGCCGCCCAGGCAATGAAGGGCACCAAGGGTGAGGGCGAGTCGCTGCGGATAATCGAAAGCGGAGGGCGCTTCGACCCACCCGGGCCCCTAATTCTCCGGCGCACGTTTTGCGCCGCCTCGCTTGCCTTCCCATGGAAAGGGCCGGATTGCCCCGGCCCTTTCTGTCGTGTATGGAAGTGAGGAAGCCGCCTAGGCGCGCACCTTCTCGGCGCGCTGGGTCTGCAGCCAATCCGCCACCGCGCCGATACCCTCATCAGTGCGGGCGCTGGTGACGAAGATCTCCAAATCCGGGTTCAGAGCGCGAGCGCGCTCGGTCAAGCGCTCCATATCGAAGTCCTCGTTCAGGGGAAGGTAGTCGCACTTGGTGACGATGAGCGCGTCCACGGCGGCGAACATGGGCGGGTACTTCATCACCTTGTCCCAGCCCTCGGGGACACTCAGCAGCATGACGCGGGTGTGGGCCCCGGTGTCGAAGTCGGCCGGGCACACGAGGTTGCCGATGTTCTCCAGGAACAGGTAGTCGAAGTGCGACCCCGAGAAGGCGGCAAAGGCGCGCTCCACCATGCCCATCTCCACGTGGCAGACGCCCAAGGTGTTCAGCTCCACCGAGGCCACGCCGGCCTCCTTGATCTTGAGGGCGTCTACATCGCTTTCCAAATCGGCTTCGATAACCCCGAGGTCGACCACGCCGCGGCGGCGCAGCTCGGCGATGAGAGCGAGCAAGAGCGTGGTCTTGCCGGCGCCCGGCGAGGCCATGACGTCCACGAAAAACGTACCCTCGTCGGCTCGGGCGGCGCGGAAAGCGTCGGCGGCCTCGTCGTTGGCGGCCAGGATGTTCTTCTTCACTTCGATGATGCGTCGCTGCTCCATGATGCTCTCCCTCGCTTGGGGGCAGCAACGACCCCGCTGGCGGGGCGGCCGCGCCCGAATATCGACTCCTCATGTTACGGGCCATCATACCCCATGGACACCGATGCGACCCTGAGCGCTCCTTCTTCATGCGTAATCAACCCGGTCAACGCAAAAGAGGAACCGCGAGACCCGTTCGGTTTTCGAAACGGCCATTTTTGCGCAACAAACTCCGATAAGTAGACACTTCCTCGCGATCTTCTATCGCAAGGCGTCATCATCCATGAAGAAACACCCGTTCGGCGGCGACACTCCACGACGGATTCCCGCATTTTCCCCACTTTCCGCATCCCCTCTGTCTACCTATCGGAGTTTGTTGCGCAAAAAGCAGCGTTAAGAAAACGAGACCCCATCGCCTTGGCACAGGAGACGATGGGGTCTGAGGATACGCGTCAGGTCGAAACCAAGGCGCGGTATCAACGAAAGGCGGCCGAGGAACGGAAGGCGCGGCACGCCGCAGCTACCCTGCTCCGCCCAGATCGGCAGCCACGCCCGCAACGGGATGGGAGCGCGGCGGCGCGTCGCCAACTGGCGGGCCGCCGCCCTGCTCCCCTACAGGCGAATCTGGTCGGCCTCGTAGGCCCGCTGAGCCTCTTCCAGCTGCTGGCGCACAGCCACCGGAGCGGTGCCGCCGTAAGTGGTACGCGCCTCCACGATGGCCTTCAGATTCAAACAGCCGGCGATGTCGGCTTCGAACAGATCGCTTTCGGCCTTGAAGTCGTCCAGCGCGAGGTCCTCTAAGTCGCAGCCGCGCTTGTCGCACAACAGCACCAAATGCCCCACTACCTCATGGGCCTGGCGGAAGGGCATGCCCTTCTTCGCCAGGTAATCGGCCACGTCGGTGGCGGCCAGGTAGCCCTTATGGGCCTGGGCCATCATGGCCTCGGGATGCACGGTCATGGTCGCCACCATGCCGGCGGCGCACCGGTAGCAGTCCTCCAAGGTGTCGGCGGCGTCCATGGCGCCTTCCTTGTCCTCCTGAAGATCCTTGTTGTAGGCCAGGGGCAGCGACTTCAGCGTCATCATCAGGGCCACCAGATCGCCCACCACGCGTCCGGTCTTGCCGCGAATAAGCTCGGCGAAGTCCGGGTTCTTCTTCTGCGGCATGATGGACGAACCCGTGGCGTAGCTGTCGGCCATGGTGATGAACCCGAACTCGGAGGTGGACCACAGGATGAGCTCCTCGGCCAGGCGCGACAGGTGCAGGCTCGACACGCTGCACGCGTACATGAGGTCGAGCAAAAAGTCGCGATCGGACACGGCGTCGAGCGAGTTGGGAATGGGACGGGCAAAGCCCAGCGCCGCCGTGGTGGCAAAGCGGTCGAGCGGGTAGGTGGTACCCGCCAGCGCCGCCGAGCCCAGCGGGTTGGCATCGGCCGCCGCGCGGGCAGCGGCCAGGCGCTCGAAGTCGCGCGTGAGCATCCAAACGTAGGCCAGCAGATGGTGGGACAGCAGTACTGGCTGAGCGTGCTGCAGGTGGGTGTAGCCCGGTAGAATCACGTCGAAGTGCTTCTCAGCCGCCTCCAGCAGCGCCGCGCGCAGGGCCAGGTTCGCGTCCATGAGGTCGCTCGCCCGCTGCTTGGCGTACAGGCGTGTATCGGTGACCACCTGGTCGTTGCGGGACCGCCCCGTATGCAGCCGCGCCCCCGCATCGCCGATGACCGCCGTCAGCGCGCTCTCGATGGACATGTGAATGTCCTCGTTGTTGATGTCGAAGGCGAAGGTGCCCTCCTCGATCGCAGCTTGGATGGCGGCGAGCCCCTCCTTGATGGCAGCGGCATCCTTGGCGCTGATGACGCCCTGGGCCGCCAGCATCTGCCCATGGGCCACCGAGCCGGCCACATCCTGGGCGTACAGTTTCTTGTCCACGGGCAGCGACGCCCCGAACCGCTGGGTGAAGGCGTCCGCGCCCTTTTCGAATCTCCCCGACCACAGTGCCATGATATCTCCCTATGCCAGTGCCTGGGCGGCGTCTTCCAGAATTTCCTCGGCGGCCTCCACCACGGCACTGTCCTTGCCGTAGGCGGTGTTCGCGAGGTTCACATCGTCGTAAGAGGGCATCCGCGCGCCCGTGGCAATGCGGTTTTTGGCCCACACTTTGCAGGACAGGCCGTGGATGTCGATGAAACCCTTGGCCGCCTGATGGTCGAAGGCGTCATCGGCATCGTAGGTGGCCAGGCCGAAATCGTACAGCGAGAACGGGCTCTTGCGCCCCACCACGGTGCAGCAGCCCTTGAAGAACTTCAGCTTCACGATGCCGGTCACGCACTGCTGAGTATGGGAGAGGAAGGCGTCGAAGGCCTCTTTCAGCGGCGAGAACCACAGGCCGTTGTACACCTGCTCGGCCCAGGCCTGCTCGATGCCCAGCTTGTGATGCAGCACGCCCCGCTCGAGGCACAAGTCCTCCAGGGCCTTGTGGGCCTGAATGAGAGCCAGGCCGCCGGGCACCTCGTAGCACTCCCGGCTCTTCACGCCCACAAGCCGGTTCTCCACCATGTCGATGCGGCCGAAACCGTTGGAGCCGGCAATGTCGTTCATGGCGTAGATGATGTCGAGGAAGGCTATGGGCTCGCCGTTCAGCGCGCAGGGAATGCCCTGGTTGAACTCGATTTCCACATAAGTGGGCTCATCGGGGGCCTGGGCGGGGTCAACGGTCATGGTGTAGATGTCCGCGGGCGGCTCGCGCCAGGGGTCCTCCAGCACACCGCACTCGATGGCCCGGCCCCACAGGTTGTCGTCGATGGAATAGGGTTTGTCGGTGGTGGCGGCCACGGGCACGCCATGGGCGGCAGCCCAGGCGATCTCGTCGGCCCGGCAGCCCAAGTCCCAGTTGCGCACCGGAGCGATGATGGTGAGCGCCGGATCGAGCATGAGCACCGAGGACTCGAAGCGCACCTGGTCGTTGCCCTTGCCCGTGCAACCATGGGCCACGTACTTGGCGCCGAACTGGTGCGCCACCGCCACCAGATGCTTGGCGATAAGCGGCCGCGACAGCGCGCTCACGAGCGGATACTTGTTCTCGTACATGGCGTTGGCGGCCATGGCGCAGGCGAGGTACTCGTCGGCGAAGGCCTCCCTCATGTCCACCACGGCGCAACCGATGGCGCCCGTGGCGAGCGCCTTGGCCTTGATGGCCTCGAGGCCCTCGTGTTCCTGGTCCAAGTCGCCCACCACGGCGATGACGTCGAGGCCGTATTCCTCCTGCAGCCACTTGATGCACACCGAGGTGTCCAGGCCGCCGGAATAGGCGAGCACGCACCGCTCCTTCTCGCCGGCGGCCGGAGCCGCCGCGAGTTGGGGCGCGTCGTGCAGCGACGAGGCGGGAGCTGCCAAATCGGGCTGGCCCGCGCTTGCGGAAACGGGCAGGGGGTTCTGGGACAGGGGATTCTGGGACATGATCGTGCCTTTCTTGCGAGGATGGTGCCGACAGGGGGACTTGCCCGGTTCGCAAGGACGCGATTCAAGAATGAGGGAGATGGCACACCACGGCAATCTTTCGGACCCGGACGGCCCGCGTTCTGGCCCGCCGGAATACTGACGAGCCACGGGGGATGCAACCCCGCGCGTTCGTCTGCTTACGCGCTACGGCGTCGCAGACCGCACGTACGTCGGCGTCGGTCAGCGAATGCCATGGTGAAAGAAGCGAGGACATCGGCACACAGCACGGCCGCAGCGTTGCTGCTAGCGGCCGAAGCGATATGTGCTGCTGCGTGCATCAAGTGCGATTCCTCTCTGAAGTGCCCAGCCATCCGAGTTATGGAGCCTGCGCCCCTGGCTGTGCAACTGACGGCATTATGCCCCGAAATCATGATCCGTCAACCCAGAATAAGAAAAAATCTGCGGAAACGGTGCAAATTCATTGTGCAAAGCACTGTGCACGTGCACAAAAAATTGGTCGATTTACCTGGTAAATTATTCCCCGCCACAAAAAAGCGGTGCTGCTTTTTGTGCAGCACCGCCCTGCGAACACTGAAGATGTTCATATTTTACAGCAGCTGCGCCAACTTCTCTGCCAGCACGTCCACCTCGGCCTCGGTGCAGATGAGCGGAGGCAGAAAGCGCAGGGTGGCCGGGCCCGTGGCGTTCAGCACGAGGCCGGCTTCCAGACCGGCGGCCACCACATCAGGAGCGGACGGCGCCTCGTGGGTGAGGTCGATGCCGTTCATGAGGCCGAAGCCGCGCACCTCCTGCACGTGGGGCAGGCTGGCCAAGCGCTCGCGCATATAGGCGCCCACCTCCTGGATACGGGCCGCCGTGCCCGGGGCCAGCAGGGTGGAGAGCGTGACGTGGGCCGCGGCCATGGCGATGTTCGAACCGCCGAAGGTGGTGCCGTGATCGCCCGGCGCATAGGCCGCCGCGATGGAGGCCTTCGCCGCGCAGGCCCCGGCCACGATGCCCGAGGCGATGCCCTTGGCCATGGTGACGATGTCGGGCAGCACGTCGAAGTTCTGGAAGCCGAAGGGCAGGCCGGTGCGGAAGATGCCGCTCTGCACCTCGTCGCAGATCATGAGCGCCCCATGCTCGGCCGTGAGCCGGCGAATGGCGCCGATGAACTCCTCAGTGCAGGGGTGCACGCCGCTCTCGCCCTGGATGCACTCGATCATCACAGCACAGATGCGGTCGCCTTGGGTCGCGAACAGGCGCTCGAGGGCCTCCACATCGTTGATAGGTGTAGAGGTGAAGCCGGCCGGCAGCGGCTGGAAGGCCTCCTGCTTGGCGGGCTGGGCCGTGGCGGCCAGGGTGGCCAGGGTGCGGCCGTGGAAGCTCTTGGCCAGGGTGACGATGAGGCGCGGGGCATTCTCACCGTCGAGCCCGGCTGCCTCGGAACGGCGACGGGCATAGAGACGCGCCAGCTTGATGGCGCACTCGTTGGCCTCGGCGCCGGAATTGGCAAAGAAGGTCTTCCACGTCTCCGGATGCTCCTCGGGAGCGTCGGCGTTCAGCATATTCGACAGTAGCTGGGCCACTTCCCCACGGTGCTCGATGTAGTAGTAGTTGCTCACGTGGATGAGCTTGGCGGCCTGGTCGCTGACGGCCTGCACGAGGGCGGGATGGCAGTGGCCGAGGCTGCACACGCCGATACCCGAGAGGAAGTCGAGGTACTCCTTGCCAGCGTCGTCCACGAGCACCATGCCGTGGCCTTCCACGAATTCCACGGGCTTGCGGGCGAAGGTGCCCATCACGTATTCGGCCTCCAGGGCCATTTCTCGGGCGAGGGTCATAAGGGGCTCCTAACGGTTCTCGATGAGCTTGGCTGCGAACTTGCCGACCGGGGACAAATTCAGGCATTGGGACGAGGCCAGGCCGGTGACCATGGTGCCCATGCCGGAGTCGGTGAGCATTTCCAGCAGGAGGGCGTGAGGCACCTTGCCGTTGATGATGTGAGCGCCGGCCACGCCGGATTCCAGGGCGCGCACGCAGCTCGTGAGCTTGGGAATCATGCCCGAGGCCAGCTTGTCGCCGCGGATCATGGCCTCGGCTTCCCCCAGCGACATCTCGGCGATGAGCGAGGCCGGGTCGGGGTAGTTCTCGTAGACGCCGTCCACATCGGTGAGGAAGATGATCTTGTGGGCGCCGATGGCCGCTGCGATGTAGCCGGCCGCGATGTCGGCGTTCACGTTGTAGCAGCCGCCGTCCTCGCCGATGGCGATGGAGGCGATGACGGGAATGTAATCGTCGGCCACCAAATCCTCGATGAGCGGCGTGTTGATGCGGGTAATCTTCCCCACACGGCCCAACCGCTCGCTGGCCTGCTCGGCCACGATGATGCCGGCGTCAGTGCCGGAGACGCCCACGCCCATGTTGCCGTGGGCGTTCATGGCCTCTACCAGCTGCTGGTTCACTTCCCCGGTGAGCACCATGCGCACGAGGTCCATGGCCTCCTCGGTGGTGACGCGCTGACCGTCGACGAATTCCACCGGGATGTTGAACCGGTCGAACACGCGGTTGATGGCCTTGCCGCCGCCGTGGACGAGCACCGGGTTGATGCCGATGATCTTCAGCAGCACGATGTCGGCCATGACCTCGGCCGCCAGCTCCGGGTTTTCCATAGCCGAGCCGCCGTATTTGATGACGATGGTCTTGCCCGTGACCTGCTTGATCCAGGGCATGGCCTCGTAGAGGATTTCGCCGGCGGTAGAGGAAACGCCCTCGGCGCGGGCTTGCATGGCGTACTTCATGAGCGGTAGTCTCCATTGATCGTCACGTACTCGTGGGAGAAGTCGCAGGTCCACATGGTCGTGGACTCCTCCCCCGCATGCAGGTCCACTTCGATGGCCACTTCCGGCTCCTCGAAGCGACGCAGCGCCTCTTCCTCGTCGAAGTCCACCACGAGGCCGGCGCGGCACACGGGCAGCCCCAGTATATCGATATCCACGTCCTCCTGGTTGAAGCGGGCCCCCGAACGTCCGAGGGCGGCGGCAACGCGGCCCCAGTTGGCATCGTGGCCGTATACGGCGGTCTTCACGAGCGGCGAGTTGGCCACCGTGCGGGCGGCCGCGTCGGCATCATCGGCCGTGGCGGCTCCGCGCACGGTGACGGTGATGAGACGCGTGGCTCCCTCGCCGTCGGCAGCCATGGCACGGGCGAGGGTGGTCGTGAGCTCGTCGAGGGCCTCCTGGAAGGCGGCGAAGGCCGGGGTGCCCGGAGCGAAAGTGGGACCGCCCGGGGCAGCCGCGCCCGAGGCCAGGGCGAAGCAGGTGTCGTTGGTAGAGGTATCGGAATCCACGGTGACCTTGTTGAAGCTGCGGTTTACCGAGGCCGTGAGGGCCGCCGACAGGTCGGGCGGGGTAAGGGGCACATCGGTGGTGATGACGGCGATCATGGTGGCCATGTTCGGCATGATCATGCCGGCCCCCTTGGCCATGCCGCCCACGGTGAACGTGGCGCCCGGATGTCCGATGCCGTCGCCCGAGAAGGTGACGGCGCCGTGCTTGGGGCGCGTGTCCGTGGTCATGATGGCCCGGGCCGCCGCGAGGCCCTGGGCCGCGCGCGCCTCGGGCCCGTCGGCCGTGGCCAGGGCCGCGAGAGCCGCCGGCACGCCGGTGGCGAAGGGCTCCAGGCGCAGGTGTTGGCCGATGACGCCCGTGGAGGCCACGAGCACCTCGTCGGCCGGACAGCCCACAGCCTCGCCCACCAGCTCACAGGTCTCGCGGGCCGCTTCCAGGCCGCGCTCGCCGGTGGCGGCGTTGGCGATGCCCGAGTTGATAACCACAGCCCGGGCGCAGCCGTAGGCCGGCTGGCCGGGCGCGCCCTCGTCCAGATGCTCGCGGGACACGCGCACCGGGGCGGCGCAGAACACGTTGGTGGTGAAGGTGGCCGCCGCCGCGCAGGGCTCGTCGGCCACCACGAGGGCCATGTCGAGCCGCTCGGGATCGGGACGGAAGCCCGCATGGGTGCCGATGGCGCCAAAACCGAGGGCGCTGGCAGCGTTGCCCTCGGGATGATAGGTGAAGGTGGTCTCTGCCATGGGATTCGCTCCTTAGACGGGGTTGGCGATCTCTTCTAAACCGCAAGTTTCGGGCAGGCCGAACACGATGTTGGCGCACTGCACGCCCTGGCCAGCAGCGCCCTTGCCCAGGTTGTCGATGGCGCCCGTGGCCACGATGAGGCCCGCGGGGTGCACGGCCACGCCCACCTGAGCGCGGCAGGTGCCAGCCACCGAGGCGGTGCGGGGCTGCACGCCGGCGTCCATGACCGACACGAGGGGGCTTGCCGCATAGAAGTCGCGGTAGAGGGCCACGAGCTCTTCGGTGCTGGGAGCAGCGCCCAGGGCCAGTGGCAGCGTCACCGTGGACAAGAGGCCGCGGTTCAGCGGGGCCAGGTGCGGGGTGAACACGAGGCGACCCTGCAACCCCAAGATCTGCTCGATCTCGGGGGTGTGGCGATGGGTGCCCACGCCGTAGGCCTCCATGTTCTCGTTGGCGAAGCAGAAGTGCGTGCGCTCGGTAGCCTTCTTGCCCGCGCCGGTCACGCCGGACACCGCATCGGCCACCACGGGCGCCGCGGCGTCCACGAACCCCGCGCGGATAGCGGGGGCGGCGGCCAGGGACGTGGCCGTGGGGTAGCAGCCGGCGCAACCCACGAGCACCGCCTCGCCGGCCGCGCGGCGCTCGGCCGCAGCGGCCAGCTCGTCGCCGGTGAGCTCGGGCAGGCCGAAGGCGGCCTGGGCCAGAAGGTCGGGGGCGGTGTGGGGCGCGTACCACTGCTCGTAGACGGCCGGATCCTTCAGACGGAAGTCGGCCGACAGGTCGATAACGGTGACGCCGGCGGCGATGAGATCGCCGGCCACGGCCATGGCGGCCTTGTGGGGCACCGCGAGGAACGCCACGTCGCAGGCGGCCAAATCGGTCTCCTCGTGGGTGGAGAACGCCAGGTCGGTCACGCCGGTGAAAGCCGGATAGGCCTTGGCGATGGGGGTGCCAGCCAGGGCATCGGAGGTGGCGGCCACCAGCTCGAACTCGGGATGCCGCGCCAGAAGGCGCACTAATTCGATGCCGGCAAACCCGGCCGCTCCCACAACTCCCGCTTTATAGGTCATAGCGACTCCATTCCTTGGGCTGCCCATGCGTTCCGCATTTTCTTGAGCGCATGCACAAAGATGAGCTTTTCGGTTGCTCTTTCATAATACTCCACCAGCAAGCCCCTGGGGAAGTTGTCGCGAAAAAGGGCAATTTCAGGCGCTCTTTCAGCGAGCAGCAGCTCACTCGACGCGTTTTTGTCCAAGACTATGAACTGGGAAAATACAGAGAAATACCAGCTAAATGCCCACTTTTTCATCGGGACAAAAACGCGTCGAGTGAGCTAAACGACCCCCTTCTTGCGCCTGTGAGTGCGCGCAAAGGCGCTGTTTGTGACAACTTGGAGCAGCTTGCACCCCCGTCGGCTCCGCACGGGCTCCTTCCGTTAGACTAGAGCGCACATCTTTCGGAAAGGAGCTCACCTATGAGCAACAAAGGCAAGAAGGTCAAGGTGCACTACACCGGCACGCTGGATGACGGCACGAAGTTCGATTCGTCCGTGGACCGCGGCGAGCCCATCGAGTTCACCTGCATGGCCGGCCAGATGATCCCCGGCTTCGACGCCGCCGTGGAGGATATGGCCGTGGGCGAGAAGAAGACCGTGCACATCCCGGCCGCCGAGGCCTATGGCGAGCGCAACGACGAGATGGTGCAGAAGGTGCCGGTGGACCAGATTCCCAACGCCGACCAGCTGCCGGTGGGCCAGACCGTGTATATGATGGGCCCGGGCGGCCAGCCCTTCCCCGTGTTCGTGGAGTCCATCGAGGACGGCATCGTCACCTTCGATATGAACCACGAGCTGGCGGGCAAGGACCTGAACTTCGACATCGAGCTGGTGGAGGTGGAGGACTAGCCCTTTTTGGCTCGTTTCGCTTCTCCGGGGAGGAGGGTGGCGGAGGGGCGCCGTGCTCGGGCAGTCCTCGCTTGGGGAAACAGTCCACAGGACTGTTTCCGTCGCTGCGGAATCTGCGCGCGGACCCCTCCGCCACCCTCCTCCCCTACCGTATTCATAACGAGGCCCCGTCGGCACGATTCCGGCGGGGCCTCGTCGCGTTCGGGGAAATCTCCCGATGGGCGGTAGCGCGGGCCGGCACGCCTAGGCAAGCGCCTCTTGGGCGGGAGCGAACGTATCGGAAGCGGCAACGGACGTTGCGGACTTCTGAGGGAAGAGGCCCTTGAAGGCGTTGGGCAGGGCGGCCCAGATGCCGACCTGGGGCACGGCGTCGGCCTCCACGAGGGAACACACAGCGTCGGAGGCGACTTTTGAGCTGATGCCCATATGCGCAAAGCGCTGCTCCAACTTGGCGCAATAGGCGGCGTCGGCGGCATCAAGGTTGGCAATGGCGGAAGTGGCCTGATCATTGAAGAGTTTCATGGTGGTTCTCCTTTCGACGCCGCCTAGTTTAGGGGCAGGATGAGGGTCATCGTTTAGTCGATCGGACGAACCATCGGGCAGCTGATTGTGCAGACGCACAACGAGCGCCGGTGATGATATGCGCAGCTGGGCACAAGCCGAGGAGCTCGCAGCGGTATCGCGGCGCGCGAGCAGCGGGGCGCAGGGACGGCGCGGGAGCGGGCGGGCGCGGGCGGGCGCCCGTTCCCTCCCCAGCGCGGGACCGGGCTCAGGCCAGGTACACCAGCTGCAGGAGAGCCGCCAGCTCGCGGTCGGTGAGGTCTTGGACGGCCAGAACCTCCTTGATCTTCTTCAGGCGGTAGCGCACGGTATTGGGATGCTGGAAGAGCGCCTCGGCCGTGCGGCTCACCTCGCCGCAGGCAGCGGCAAAGGCCTGGGCGGTGACACCCAAATCGCTGTCGTGCTCGGCATCGTAGTCGAACAGCAGCGAGCGCATGAGATCGGCCGAGCGGGCGTAGAGCCGATCGGTGCGGGCAGCAGCGCGGAAGGCGTCGAAGCGCAGGGTGGTCCAGCGCACGATGCCGCCCTCGACGTGAGCGGTGCGCAGGGCGGCCATGGCCTGGCGCAGGGCCAGATCGCCCTCGCCGAGGCTCACCTCCTGACTGATGCCGCACACGAGGGGGCCGGCCGTGGCGATACACTTCGCCAGGTCGGCGTCGGAAATGGCGATGGCCTTCAGCGGCGGCCGCTTAAAGGAGACAAAGCCCAGGATCATGGCGCGGTAACGGCAGACGAACGTGCGCTCCACATCGCTCCAGCGATCCCCGTAGGCAGCGAGCACCCCTTCCACCACCTTCTGCAGGGCCCGCAGCGAGGCATCGTCCTCGGTGACCGCCTGGATGGCCAGGCACTGAATAGTGGCCCCCGTCACCCCGGCGATGGTGAAGAAGGTGGAGCGCACGGCCTGCTCATCGGAAGGAGCCAGCATAAGGTCGATAAGGTGGTTGCGCTCCCACTCGGCCGCATCGTCGTCAAGGGCATTCATGAGGTCAGCAATGACGCGCTCCATGTAGCGGCCCTCGTAGAAGAACACGGGCACGCCGCGCTCGGCGGAGGCGGCGACCACCTTCTCGGGGAGAACCCTCAACGCCACGGGCTTCACGGCGACGGCGGCCACATCGCGCTCGATGAGCGCCAGCAGCGCCTCCTCGGCCAGATCGGGATGCATGGCGGCGAAACCGAGCGTGGTGAAGATGAACTCGCCGCGCTCGAAAAGGTCGTAGCTGCCCGTGAAAGGCTCGTGGTCCAGGGTGCCCACGCCCACCACCTCGCGGGATGCGGCCCCCTCGCAGGGTGCCGCAAGCCAAATGCGATCGAAGGCCCTCATATTCATGACGTCGCCGACGGTGATCACGGCCGCACCCCTCTCTCGTTGCTCTTGGGAGCATCCTAGCACGGCGGGGCGGTCGCTTCCGGCGGGGCGGGAAAGTTTCTGCGCCCCAGCGGCGCCCCAGCGCGATGTCGGGCCTCTCCGGGAGTGGGCGCGAACGCGTAGGGGGACACCCCCTTCGCCCCCGCAAGGCGGCCGCGCCGCAACAGCGCGGAGAGAGGGGCTTAGGCCCCGTGGCGGGCGGAACGGCGGAAGGTGCGCTTGCGCAGGAAGGAGCCGGGGGGCACGGGGCCGTCCACCGCGATCCGATACAGGTTGCAGGACCGGTTGGCCGCAGCGGCCGGCTCCCAGTCGGCGGCGGTGGCGCGGGCGAGGGCCTCTTCCACCGTGGCGGGCGCGTCCTCGTCGTGGTTGTCGGGACCGAAGGTGGAAAGCCAGCAGAGGTCGCGTACGGCCACAGCGCGTGTCGGCTCATGGGGCGCGAGGATTTCCAGCTCGTCGCGTTCCGCGAACTGGTTGCGGCAGAGGACGTACAGGTAACGGGCGTCCTCCTCTGCCGAGTGGCGCGGGCGCGGCCCTTGGCCCGCAACTGCCCCCGACCCTTCCCCGCAGGCAGGCGCGCAGGCCACCACATCGGCCACGTGCATGGTCTCCTGCTCGTAGCCGTCATAGGCGCAGGCCTGCTCGGCCTCGTCGAAGTAGAAGCCCGTGCCGTAGGGGCGGTGGGACACGGCCGCAAGCTCGGCGGCCACGGCCTCGGACGGCTCGCCATCGAGCACACGGCGGTAGGCCCCCACCACCGTGGCCACGTAGAAGGCCTTCTTGTTGCGCCCCTCGATTTTGATGGAATCCACGCCCGCACCGGCCAAAGCCCGCAGGTGGGCGAGCATGTTTAGGTCCTTCGCGTTCATGATGAAGGCGCCGCGCCCGTCCTCTTCTATGGGGAAGAACTCGCCGGGGCGCTTCTCCTCCTCCAGCAGGAATTCTGGCACGGGCTGCGGATTCTCCGAAACCGGCCCCGCACCGGCATTCTCCGCCGCCAGAGCGTCCGGGCCCGCCGTGCCCAGCGAGTAGCTCCAACGGCAGGGCTGGGTGCAGTGGCCCTTGTTGCCGGATCGGCCCGTGAGGTAGCTGCTGATGAGGCAGCGGCCCGACACGGCCATGCACATGGCACCGTGGGCGAAGGCCTCGATCTCCAGCTCGGGCGGCGCATCTTGGCGCAAGCGGGCGATGTCGGCCAAGCTCATCTCGCGGGCGCACACCACGCGGCTCGCCCCCAGGCTGTGCCACACCCGGGCCGCCGCGCCGTTGGCCACCGAGGCCTGGGTGCTCACGTGACGCTCCACCCGCGGCGCCACCTCGCCGGCCACGGCGAAGGCGCCCAAGTCCCCGATGATGAAGGCGTCCACCCCGGCCGCATCCAGGGAGCGAAAGAACGCCGGCAAGCCGTCGATGTCGTCCGGATGCATGAGGATATTGCAGGTGACGTGCACCTTCACACCGTGCTCATGGGCATAGGCCACCGCTGCGGGAATCTCGTCCAGGGCGAAGTTCGCCGCCCGGGCCCGCATACCGAACCGGTCGGCCGCCAGATACACCGCATCGGCCCCGAAGGCCACCGCGGCCCGCAGCTGTTCCATCCCACCGGCAGGCGCGAGCAGTTCCATCGGAATGGACGGCAACGGACATTGGGCAGACACGGGAACCTCGCTTCGTCACGGAAAAACAGAGGCTCCCATTATAGAAGATGGCTGCAAACCCCTTCGCAAAACGGGTCAACGGGATAGAATGGGCAGAGGTTGACCGGCGGGTCAAGCAAGAAAACCCCCGCGGGCGCGAGGCGGATACGGTCTCTCTCGTAGCGCAGGCTGCGCCTGCATCTCAACCAAGGCGCCCCATCAGTACCTGTTGATTACGCGGGCACAGCCCGCACTACGGTGCATGCCCTCACCGTAAGACGCAAGAAGGAGGCGACCATGGCCCGAAACGCAATCGAAGGTGACCGGCACGGCGACTTCGACGCACTGCCAGTCGAGCGGCAGGAAACCATCATGCGGGCGTCCATCGAGGGCTTCGGCCGCCACGACTACAAAGGGGCCTCCACCGAGGAGATCGCGCGACGGGCCGGCATGTCCAAAGGGCTTCTGTTCTTCTACTTCCGCAACAAGAGCTCCCTGTACGTGCGCACCCTGGATTACCTGATGGAGCGGGCCGTGGACTGGGTGGTGGACGACGAGTTCCGCGCCATCGACGACTTCTTCGACCTGCTGGAGTACGCCGGGGCGCAGAAGCTGGCCCTCATGGGACGGTGGCCCTGGGTCTTCGAGTTCTCGCTGCGGGCCTTCTACGCCGATCACCGGGATATTCGCGAAACGGTGGCGAAGTGGATGACCCGGCAGGTGGACATCTTGTACGACCAGTTCATGGCGAACGTGGACTTCACACGGTTCCGCGACGGGGTGGACCCGCGCGAGGTGCTGGACATGCTCATCATGATGGGCGACGGCTATTTGCACCAGCACCTCTCCAGCCGCGAGCCCATCGACGTGGCCGCTTTCCAGGCCGCCTACCACCAGTGGTGCGCCATCATGCGCCACTGGGCCTACAAGCCGGAATATCTGGATGGAAGAGGTGGGGACCGGAAGCACACTTCGTAGGGGCGAGCTCCCGCTCGCCCGTGGGCCCGGGATTGCCGGCGCTTCGCGATAGCTCGGCGAGCTTCGGGGACGAGGGCGACCAGGAGGTCGCCCCTACGGGTGCGGCTGCAACTCCCTATAGGCTGAAATCGCGGCGGCAGAAGCGGGCGACGCCTAGGGCGAACAGGGCCGCGGCGACCACACCGAGGACGACGGCGCCGGCGACAGCTCCCCCATCGGCCGCCGCCAGGCCGTAGGCGTCGTAGAGCGCCAGCGGCGAGAGGTCGGCGACCCACGCGAGGCCCTTCCCCACCGCGCCGGCCGTGCCCATGAGCAGGAACACCGCACACGCCCCGGCACCGCCCCACAGCGCCAGGCCCGTATGCTGGAAGCAGCAGGCCGAGGCGAAGCAGAGGGCAGCCACGAACAGGCCGAGAGCCACCAGCCCCGCATTGGCCCGGGCGAGGGCCGCGCCGTCCAACTCTCCGGGGAACAGCGCCTCGCAGGCAATCACTTCCGCGCCCCACGACAGGCCCACGACAATGGCCACCGCCGCCACTTCCACCGCCACGAAGGTGAGCGCGAGGGACAGCCGCGAGCGGGGCGCGGCGAGCAGCCACGCGAGCGACCCGTCGCGCACCGGCCCCACCACGAGGCGCTGGGCCAGGTAGGCCGCCATGAGCACGAGGGTGCCGGTGAACAAGAAGCCGTACAGGTAGTTCAGCAGGAAGTCGAGCAGCGTCGCGGAGGGGTTCGCCATGCCGAAGGCCTCGAAGAGCTCGGGCATGGCCGCCTGCATGAGCTGGATGCTCTCGTTCACCTCGGGGTCGTACAGATACGCCACCATGGCGATGTAGAACGCGAGCACGACCACGATGGCCGCCATCACGGCCGCCGCGCTGCGCAGGCTACGCTTGAACAACGTCGCGCTCATCGGACACCCCCTCTCTCCGACGAGGCTGGGGAACGCCCCAGGTCGACGGAGTCAGACGGCGCGGCGGAGCGATTCCCGGCGGCGCGCCCTTCCGCGGCATCGCCCCAGCGGCGGCGCAGCGCCTCGGCGCCGTACAGGTGCTCCAAGGTGGCATCCAGGGTGAGATCAGCCGCGCAGGCCTCGGACGTCAGGCGCCCCGAGCGCACGAACAGCGCCCGATCGCAGGTGCCCTCCACCTCGCCGAGCACGTGCGACGACAGCAGGATGGTGGCGCCCCGGCGCTTCTCGGCCCGCACCAGCTCCACGAAGCGGCGCTGCATGAGCAGGTCGAGGCCGCTCGTGGGCTCGTCGAGCAGCAGCACCGCCGGCCCGTGCATGAACGCCGCCACGATGCCCACCTTCTGCCGCGTGCCCTTCGACATGGCCCGCAGCTTGGCCGACGGGTCCAGCTCGAAGTAGTCGATGAGCGCGTTGGCGCGGCAAGGCAGCGCGGTGCCCCGCATGCCCGCCACGAAGGCCAAAAAGGAGCGGCCGGTCATGTCGCCCGGCAGGGCCAGCTCGCCGGGTAGGTAGCCCACCTCGCGCTGAATGGCCGCCCGATCGGCGAAGCACGGGCGGCCGCCGAGGATCGCCCGGCCGCCATCGGCCCGCACAAACCCCATGAGCAGGCGCATGGTGACGGACTTCCCCGCCCCGTTCGCGCCGAGGAAGCCCACGACCTCCCCGCGGCCCACGGCGAAGGACAGGTCGAACACCCCGCGTCCGCCCCCGTAGTCCTTCGTGACCCGCTCCAGCTGAATAACCGGCTCCATCATGCTCCTTCCGCCGTTTTCCAAGATCAACACCTACTCTACGCCGTTGACCCGTTTTCAGAAGGGGCTCTTTCGCGATGTCCTACCCCTCGTAGCTCACGCGGGCGCCCTGGGGGGTGTCCTCGATGGTGAAGTCGAGGGCGGCTAGGCCGTCGCGGACGCCGTCGGCCACGGCCCACCTCTTCTCGGCACGGGCGGTGGCGCGGGCCTCGAGCAGATGGGCCACGGCGACCTCCGGATCGTCGCCGTCGTAGCCGGCCAGGTCGGCGGCCAGGGCCACCACCTCCACGGGATAGGCCGCACCTTCCTCGGCGGCGGCCACGTCGATGCCGAGCACGTCCATGAGCTCGACGATGGCATCCCGGGCGGCGCGGCCGGCCGCAGCCTCCTCGGCCGCCAGCACGGTTGCATCGGCCACAAGGGCGTTCACATCGCTCACGAAGGAGAAGATCTCACCCAGGGCCGCCGGGGCATTGAAGTCGTCGTCCATGGCCTCGGTGAAGTTGGCTCGCAGCACGGCCACGCGATCGGTCAGCGCCGCCGCATCCAGCACGGCCGAAAGCTCGCCCTCGGCGGTTTCCGGGGCCAGGGCCGCCTCGCCGCGGGGCGTGCCCGCCTCCAGCAGCCAGTCGAGGGCGCGCACGGCGTTCTCGATGCGCGTGAGGGCCGCGTCGGCCTCGTTCACGCGCTGCTCGCCGAACACAAGCGGGCTGCGGTAGTGGCTCTGCAGCATGAGCATGCGCAGGGCCGCCGGGCGCACCTGCTCCAGCACCTCGTGCAGCAGCAGGAAGTTGTTCAGCGACTTCGACATCTTCTCGGTCTCGCCGGTCTCGGCGTTGGCGATCTGCAACATGCCAGAGTGCATCCAGTAGTTGGCAAAGGTGCTGTCGCAGGCGCACTCGGACTGGGCGCGCTCGTTCTCGTGGTGCGGGAACACCAGATCAGCCCCGCCACCGTGAATGTCGAAGGGCAGGCCCAGGTACTTCTCGGACATGGCCGAGCACTCGATGTGCCAACCGGGGCGACCCGCGCCCCAGGGAGAGGGCCAGGCCGGTTCGCCGGGCTTGGCCGCCTTCCACAGGGCGAAGTCCAGCTCGTCGCGCTTGCGATCCTCCAGGCCCTGGCCGTCGGCTCGCAGCTCGCGGTGACCGCTTTCCGCCTCGTCCACGTCGCGGCCCGAAAGCTGCCCGTAGCCCGGGTAGGAGCGCACATCGAAGTACACGTCGCCCTCGGCCGCATAGGCATGTCCGCGCTCGATGAGGCGCTCGATGAGCGCGATCATGGTATCGATCTCTTCGGTGGCCTTCGGGCGAATGTCGGGGTCCTGTACGCCGGCGGCCCGCATATCCTCGATGAACAGGCGCGTGTACTCCTCGGCCACCTCGGCGGCGGTGCGGTCTTCCTCGCCGGCGCGCTTGATGATCTTGTCGTCCACGTCGGTCACGTTCTGCACGAAGGTGACCTCGAAGCCGCGCCATGCCAGGTAGCGGCGGATCATATCGAAGGAGATGAAGGTGCGCGCATTGCCGATGTGAATGCGGTTGTACACCGTGGGGCCGCACACGTACATGGCCACCTTCCCCGGCTTTACCGGCTCGAAATCCACTTTCTGGCGCAGACGCGTATCGTACAGCTTAATCATGAATGAGCTCCTTAAGCGAACTAGCAAGTAGGAGCATTGTAGCGCAACCCCAACACCGCCACAGGCGCAGGGCCGGAAAGGAACTACTTCTCCCCGTCGTCGAGGTAGTTGCGCAGGGCCTGCATGCGGGCGTCCAAATCGGCGGCAGCGTCGGCCAAGTCGGCCAGCTCCGCGGCCACGGCGGCGGCCTCTTCCTCGGACAGATCCTTCTTGTAGCGCAGCTGGTGCTCCAGCGAGGCCCAGAAGTTCATGGAGATGGTGCGCAGCTGCACCTCCACCTTCACGCAGCGCTTCTCATGCTCTAGGAAGATAGGCACCTCGATGATGAGGTGCAGGCTGCGGTACCCGCTCGGCTTCGGAGCGGCCACGTAGTCGCGACGCTCGATGAGCACCACGTCATCCTGGGCCAACAGCGATTCGGCCAGGGCGAACATATCCTCGGGGAAGGTGCACACCACACGCACGCCAGCCACGTCGAAGATGTTCTGCTCGATGGAGTCCACCGACATGGGGAACCCCTTGCGCACGAGCTTCTTCGCCAGGCTATCGGTGCTCTTCAAGCGCGACTTGATGGACTCGATGGGATTGCGGTCGTGCTGCAGGCCGAACTCGGCGTCCAGCACGCGGAACTTCGTCTCCACCTCCATCATGGCGCATTCGTAGTAGGTCATGAGCCGCCGGTAGGGCGCGAAGTTGCGCTCGAGCATGGCGGAGAACTCGTCGCTGCCGGCGAGGCGCGCGAGCATTTGGTTCGCCAGCTCCTCGCGGTGCTCGTGCAGGGTGTCGAGCGCGCTCTGGCCCTCGCGCAGGCGCACCACCGCATGATTGAAGACCCGTTCGGCCCGCTTCGCCATGGTGTTTCTCCCTTCCCCGCTTGGGGCTTACGACCCCACAAAAATCTCCCGCACCCGATGATCCGGGTGCGGGAGATTATAGCCGACCCATGCCGTCGGGCACCGAATTCTACTGGGCCTCCACGCTCGCGGCGGGGGACGCCTCGGCGGAAGTGCCGAGCGCCGCGGCCTCCGTCTGAACGTTCACGTGCCAGTTGCCCGGCTCGCCGCTCACCTGGTAGACATAGGTGGCGCCGTCCATCTCGAAGGTGCCGGTCGCTGCGCCCTGGGCCTTGATCTGATCGGTGATGTCGATGGGCTCTGTCTGGGAGCCGTCGCCGGGCACCAGGAGCACGTGGCCGTCGTCGGATTCCAACACCATGCCCCCGGTCGCACCGTCGGCCGCATCGGCGCCCTCGGCGGTGTAGTCCTTGATCTCATAAGCCATGTTCGAGAAATCGCCGTCTTCGGCGCTCATGGTCATGGCGATGTCGCCCCCTTCGCCAACGGCGTCCTCCACCGTGTACTCGACGGTGCCCACAGTGACATCGCCTTGCTGGCTCATCTGCACGTCCATTTCCACCGGCTCGCCGTTCACCCACACGGTGGCCTTCTCCACCCAGGTCTCGCCCGTGGCGGCATAGCACACGCCATTCGTCACCACGAACACACCGAGCAGACCGGCACAGGTCGCCGTGGCCAATCGCAGCGCAACTCCGCGCTTCTTCGTCTTCTCCATAGGAATGCCCTTTACCTTTCCGATGAGGTCAGCAGAGGCATGGACCTCGCCCATCATGGCTTTGTACTGGCTGGCATTGCTCATCGTCCCATGCCTCCTTCAACGTTTGCTTGAGTAGTTTTCGTGCACGGACAAGACGGGTGCGCACCGTGGGCTCCTTAATGCCAAGCACCGCGGCTATCTCGCGGGTGCCCATGTCCTCGAAGTAGAACAGGTGCACCACGATGCGGCACTTCTCGGGAAGCTCGCCGAGGGCTGCATAGAGCCGCTCGTGGGCGGGCTCCGAGAACGCCGGCTCCTCATAGGGCGGCGTATCGGCGTCGCCCACCTCGCGCAGCTCTACGCGACGGTGCCACAGCGTGCGCCAGAGATTGCGGCACTCGTTCACCGTCACGCGGATGAGCCACGCCCGCAAGCGTTCGTCAGTCGCCGCATTAGAGGCAGCGGAACAGCTGCCGCGCAGAGACCGATCACCATCGGTTTGCTCGGCGGCCGCAGCACGTCCGAGCCACTCCGGCGGTTTCTCGTACAGCTTCAGAAACACCGCCTGCACGACATCGTCGGCATCGGCACCCCGCCGCGTCTGGTTGAGCGCGATGCGATACACCATGTCGGCGTAAGCATCCACAATAGCTCTGAGCTGGCGGTTCTCCACGTCATTTCCCTCTTGTCCGTCTGCAGGAGCGCCGCCCTTCCCGCGCTAGCAGTCGAGAAGAGAGGCACCTCTGCGTGAAAGGCCCTTCAAGGGTAATACGCATAAGGCGGCGGAAATGTGCGGTTGTGGGAAAATTTTTCCGAGATGCGCGTCAAATGGTCCGCGCCGAGGGCCTAGAGTTCGAATTCCTCGAGCAGGGCATCGCGGCAGACTCTATCGTCGGCAGCGCGAAGAAGATCGTCGAGCCGCCCAGCAGCAGACAGGCGCTGCGCCAAGGCGAGCCAGCGCGAACCCCCTACCCCGTCCGACACACAAGGCAGGTGGCATAAGCGGTGATGCCCTCCTCGCGGCCCTCATGTCCCAAGTGCTCGGTGGTGGTGGCCTTCACGCCTACGTTCTCCACGGGAAGAGCCATGGCGGCCGCCAGGTTCTCGCGCATGGCCTCGCGATAGGGGGACAACTTCGGTGCCTGGGCCGCGATGACGCTGTCCACATCGATGATCTGAAAGCCCTGATCGCGTACGAAGCGGGCCACCTCGGCGAGCAACTTCAGGGAGTCGGCGTCTTTGTAGGCCGGGTCGGTGTCGGGGAAGAGCTTGCCAATGTCGCCCCCGCGCACCGCGCCCAGAAGCGCATCGGATATGGCATGGGCCAGCACATCGGCATCGGAGTGTCCGTCAAGACCCTGGTAGTGGGGGATATCCACCCCGCCTAAAATGAGCTTGCGCCCCTCGGCGAAGGCATGAACATCCATGCCAAGGCCCGTGCGCAAATTGCGCAATTCGTTCATGGAGGCTCCTTCCACCCCTCTTCCCCTTTCGGTCGTTGAAAGGGGCCTATTTTGCGGCAAATCGGGAGCTATGAGCGTCAACCAGCAACATTCGCACCCATCCTGTCATCGCATTTTCACAAAACCCCAGGTCACATCCCTGCGGTTTTTAGGCGAGGCGAAGGGAGCCCTCTGCAGACGCTCATAACTCCCGATTTGCTGCAGAGAGGGTCCTTCCCACCGACCGATCCGCCTGCTCCGGCAGAGCGAACGGAACTCACCGATGCTCGGAGTTCAGCAGCATGGTGCGCACGGCGCTGGCCAAAAGCACGTAGTCCTCGGGCACCGTGAGCTTGATGTTGTCGCGCTTGCCCTCAACCACGAGCACGCGGCCGCCCAATCGCTCGATGAGCGACGAGTCGTCGGTGCCCACAAAGCCATCGGAGAGTGCGCTCGCGTGGGCGCGGCGATAGATACCCGTGCGGAACACCTGGGGCGTCTGGGCGTTCCAGAACACCGAGCGGTCGGGCGTGCCCACGATCACGCCGTCTTCCACCACTTTCAGAGTGTCTACGGCCGGGTGGGCCACCACGGCGCCATCGGCGTCGAAGTTGCCCTTCACCGTGTTGATGGTATGCTCAATGAGGTCGGGCGAGACGAGCGGGCGGGCGCCGTCGTGCAGCACCACGTACTCGTACTCGTCGCCCACCATCTCGAGCCCTGAGAAGGCCGACTCCTGGCGGATGGAGCCTGCGGGCGCCAGCACCACCGGCGTGACGAAGGGGAAGGGATCGATGGCTCGCGAGAGATACTCGCGCATGCGCTCCTCGGGGCAGACCACAACAATGAGTCCCACATCGCCCACCGCATCGAAAGCCTCGGCCGACCAGGTGAGAATGGGCTTGCCGGCGATTTCCACCAGCTGCTTGCCCCCCTCCTTGCCGAAGCGCTCGCCGGTGCCGCCGGCTAGGATGATGGCCGCGGTTTTCGGGTTCTTGTCCACCTTGCCCTGCAGCTGCAGAAGCGGACAAGCCAGCGCGTCGAAGTTGAAGTCGTCACCGAGCAGTGTGGGCTCTTGCAGCACCGACGGCTCGAAGATCGGGTCGATGATCTGGGTCATGGCATCCCCTCGTAATAGGGCGTTTGTTTTCCGTACCCCCGTAGTATACGCGAAGGCGCCCCGCAATGGGGCGCCTTCGAGGTGATGGGACTTACTCTCCCCCGGCAACCGAACCGGCGGGCGCACCGGCGCCGCGGCCGCTGCCGAGCCCGGCGCGACCGAGGTCGTAGTTGGTGAGCAGCAGCTCGGCGTCCCGGGCGATGGAATCACGCTTGCGCGGCGCGGGAATGGAGCCGGTGCCCTCGCTGAACACGAGCTCCTCGCCGTCCTCGCCCACGGTGACGTCCACCACGCTGCCGCTCGTCCAGCGGCCCTCCAGGATCTGCTCGGACAGCGGATCCTCCAGCAGGCGCTGGATGGCCCGGCGCAGCGGGCGCGCGCCGAAGGCGGTGTCGGTACCTTCCTTGGCCACGAGCTTCTTGGCCGCCTCGTCCAGGTTGATGGTCATGTTCTGGGCGATCATGCGCTCGCGCAGCTCGGCCACCATGAGATCCACGATCTGCACGATCTCGTCTTCGGTCAGGCTCTTGAACACGATGATCTCATCGATGCGGTTCAAGAACTCGGGCCGGAAGGCGTTCTTCAGCTCGTGCATCACCCGGCTCTTGATCTCCTTGTCGGAAAGCCCGTTCTGCCCCGAGTTGGAGAAGCCGAGCGTGGTGGTGGTCGTGATATCGCGGGCGCCCACGTTCGACGTCATGATGATAACCGTGTTGCGGAAGTCCACGGTACGCCCCTGGGCGTCGGTCAGGCGCCCTTCCTCCAGGATCTGCAGCAGGATGTTGAACACATCCGGGTGGGCCTTCTCGATCTCATCGAACAGCACCACTGAATAGGGGCGCTGGCGCACAGCCTTGGTGAGCTGGCCGCCCTCATCGAAGCCCACGTAGCCCGGAGGCGATCCCACCAGGCGCGACACCGTGTGCTTCTCCATGTACTCGGACATGTCGAAGGACAGAAGCGCGTCCTCGGAGTTGAACAGGAACTCGGCCAGGGCCTTGGACAGCTCGGTCTTGCCCACGCCCGAGGGGCCCAGGAAGATGAACGAGCCGGCCGGGCGCTTCGGGTCCTTCAGACCGCTGCGGCTGCGGCGGATGGCCTTGGACAGGGCGGTTACGGCCTCGTCCTGGCCGATGATGCGCTCGTGGAGCACGCCCTCCATGCGCAGCAGCTTCTCGGTCTCGGCCTCGGTGAGGTTGCTCACGGGCACGCCGGTGGACATGGACACCACGTCGGCGATGTCCTCCACGGTCACCTGCTGCACGGTCTTGGAGGTGTCCTCCTCCCACTGCTTCTCGGCCTCTTCGCGCTCCTTCTTCACGGCCTCTTCCTCGTCGCGCAGCTCGGCGGCGCGCTCGAAGTTCTGGTCGCCGATGGCACGATCCTTCTCGGCGCGGATCTTGCGCAGCTTCTCATCGAGATCGCGCAGCTCCTTGGGCAGGGTCATGTTGCGGATGCGCATGCGGGCGCCGGCCTCGTCCATGACGTCGATAGCCTTGTCGGGCAGGTAGCGATCCTGGATGTAGCGGTTCGCCAGCTGCACGGCGGCGGTCAGGGCGTCGTCGGTGAAGTGCACGCCGTGGTGCGCCTCGTACTTGTCGCGCAGGCCCTCCATGATGCGCACGGCCTGCTCCTCGTTGGGCTCGTTGATGGTGAGCGGTTGGAAGCGGCGCTCCAGGGCCGAGTCCTTCTCCAGGTGCTTGCGGTACTCCTCCAGGGTGGTGGCGCCGATGATCTGAATCTCACCGCGGGACAGCGGGGGCTTCAGAATGGCGGCCGCGTCGATGGAGCCCTCGGCCGAGCCGGCGCCGATGATGGTGTGGATCTCGTCGATGAACAGCAGCACGTCACCGGCGTCCATGACCTCCTTGATGACCTTCTTCAGGCGCTCCTCGAACTCGCCGCGGTACTTGGAACCGGCCACGAGCGCCGACACGTCCAGCGTGATGAGGCGCTTGCCGCGCAGGATGTCGGGCACCTGGTTGCTCACGATGAGCTGGGCCAGCCCCTCGGCGATGGCCGTCTTGCCCACGCCGGGCTCGCCCAGGATGAGGGGGTTGTTCTTCTGGCGACGGGACAGGATCTGCATGACGCGCTCGATTTCCGAGGCGCGGCCGATGACCGGGTCCAGCTTGCCGTCGCGGGCCTTCTTCGTGAGATCGGTGCCGAACTCAGTGAGCATGGAATCCGACGAGGCCGGCCCGTCGAAGCCGGAGCGACCTGCGTACACGGGCGACTGGCCCACCAAATCGTTCAGGGCGCCGCGCACATCGTCGCCGGACACGTTCAGGCGACCGAGCACTTCCAAGGCCGTACCCTCGCCCTCGCGCACGATGCCCAAGAGCAAGTGCTCGGTGGAGATGTAGGACTGGCCCATCTGCATGGCCTCGCGCAGGGAGTTCTCCAGCACGCGCTTCACCCGCGGCGTGAAGGACAGATGCCCCGACACGTCGGCGTCCTCGTCGATGGTGACCACCTGGCGGATGGCCTGCACCACCCCATCGTAGGTGACGTTCAGGCGGTCGAGGGCCTGGGCGGCCAGGCCGTCCTTCTCCTGGATAAGGCCCAAGAGGATATGCTCGGTGCCCACGTAGGGCTGATGGAGCGCACGCGCCTCATCCTGAGCCAGGACCAGCACCTTGCGGGCTTTGTCCGTGAATTTCTCGAATGACATGGTTTCCTCGTTCCTTCGTTGGTGCCCCGCGGCAAAGGTTCTCTCTCGCTAGCAGACAGGCCGGGCACGAAATATAGTTCCCGAGCAGTTTAGCACTCACGCGGGCGAATTGCTAAAGCATGGTGCCGAGAAGGGCTGTTTTGTGGGCACGTTGTGAGGGGACCGCCCGGGAAAAGCGCAGTCCGTCCAAACACCTCCCCACGCGCCGTGCCAGCCGACGTGCGGCGCTGCTCGCGGGCGACGCACGACAAAAATGACGATTGGGCGAGGTTTGCCGCGCCCAAAAGGACGGCTACACGACATTTTTGCCGGTTGAGCGAGTCTTACGGTGATGAGAGGCTCGCTCAACCGTCATTTTTGTCGTCTCCGTCGGAAATGCCCCACTTCCCGTCGGTATCCCTCGAGGCTGTCCCGCTTTCCCCGAAAGGCCCCCGCGCCCCAACGCGCTGCGCTTCGTCGCGGTCGTCTTGGCGGGCATCTTCGCGGCGCACGTCGCGCTCGATCTTGCGCAGGTTCGCGTTCTGGAACTCGGCCACGAAGCCGGCGGAGAAGATACCACCGGGAATGGCCACCAAGGCCACGGAGAGGAACATAATGACGGAGCCCACGATGCGCCCGGCCGGCGTAATGGGCACCAGGTCGCCATAGCCGGTACCCGTGATGGTGGTGACGGCCCAGTACACGCCCGACAGCAGATTGTTGAACTTGTCGGGCTGGGCCGGGTGCTCGATCTCGTACATGATCACGCTGGAAACGACCACGAGCAGGGCGATAACCAGAAAGGCCGCCACAATCTCATGGTAGTGCTTCGCGATGACGCGGCCGATGGTGCGCAGGCCCCGCATGTAGCGGGAGATCTTCACGAGACGCACCAGGCGCACCACGTTGATGACGTTCAGCAGCACGGGCGTGACGGGCACGAACCAGGCCACCATATTCGGCCCGAAGGAGAGCAGATCGATGATGCCCCAGGGCGAACAGATATAGCGCAGCCGCGCCCGGGCCGGCGTGCAGTTGCCGAAGGCCAGATCGGCAATCCAGATGCGGGCGAGATACTCGACGCAGAAGCAGACCGTGGAGAAGCGGTAGAAGCCGGCGACCACGTCGGCCGTGACGGGATCGAGTCCCGGCTGGGTGGATACGAACACCACCACCGCATTCAGCAGGATGAGCACGAACAGCGCCCCGCCCACGATGCGGGCCGGCCAGCTGGCACGGCGCAAGTTCTCCAGCGCGTAGAACGTCTCACGCTTCAGTTCGTTGGTGTGGGCCAGCTTGAGCCGCCGGCGGAATCGCTCGGCTCGCTCGCTTTCCCGACGCCGCCCCATGGCCGTACCTCCTCTCGCGCCAGATCGGTCGTCTCTTTCGCATCTGCCTCTCGCTGCCGCCTATTCTAGAAACAGATGGGCCCGCGCAGCTCAGCACGGACCCATCTGTAGGTAAGTTGGTAACTGTTCGCCTAGTACAGCTTGGCGCCAGCGGGAATGCGGTCGTCCACCATGAGCAGGTTCAGGCGCTCCTCGGGCTCGCCATCCTCGCCCGGCACTTCGTGCACGGCGCTGATGATCATGCCGCACGAGTCGATGCCCATCATCTTGCGCGGCGGCAGGTTGGTGATGGCGATGAGGGTGCGGCCCACCAGCTCCTCCGGCTCGTAGTAGGCGTGGATGCCCGACAGGATGGTGCGGTCCTCGCCCGTGCCGTCGTCCAGGGTGAACTGGAGCAGCTTCTTGGACTTCGGCACGGCCGCGCACTCCTTCACCTTCACGGCGCGGAAGTCGGACTTGCTGAAGGTGTCGAAGTCCACCTCATCGGAGAACAGGGGTTCGATGACCACGTCGGCGAAGTCGATGGGAGCCGCAGAGGCCACCGGGGCCTCGCCCGTCGGGGCCGCAGACGGAGCCGCGGACGCAGCGTTGCCACCCACCGGCACTTCGTCCTTCATGTGGGGGAAAAGCAGCACGTCGCGGATGGAGGGCGCGTCGGTGAGCAGCATGACCATGCGGTCAATGCCGATGCCCACGCCTCCCGCCGGCGGCATGCCGTACTCCAGGGCGCGGATGTAGTCGGCGTCGAAGCCCATGGCCTCGTCGTCGCCCATGTCCTTGGCCGCCACCTGGGCGCGGAAGCGCTCGGCCTGGTCAACCGGGTCGTTCAGCTCGGTGAAGGCGTTGGCGTACTCGTGGCCTAAGATGAACAGCTCGAAGCGCTGGGTGAGCTCGGGATTCTCGGGATCCTTCTTCGCGAGCGGGGAAATCTCCAGGGGATGATCGATGACGAAGGTGGGCTGGATGAGCTTCTCCTCGGCCACGGCCTCGAAGATCTCGCTGATGAGCTTGCCCTTGCCCCAGGCCGCTTCCGCATGGCCGCCGTGCTTCTCCAGAATGGCCACGAGCTCCTCGCGGCTGCGGTCGAAGGATACCTCCTCGCCGGCGTGCTCGCTGGCCAGCTCCATCATGGTGGCGCGGCGCCAGGTACCGGACAGATCCACCGGCGTGCCCTGGTACTCGATCTGCAGGCTGCCGCAGGCGGCCTCGGCCGCGGCCTTGATGCAGCCCTCGGTGAGGTCCATCATGCCGTCCAGGTCGCTGAAGGCGGCATAGGCCTCCATGGTGGTGAACTCGGGGTTGTGGTACGGGTCCATGCCCTCGTTGCGGAACTGGCGACCGATCTCGAACACCTTCTCGAAACCGCCCACGAGCAAACGCTTCAGCGGCAGCTCCGTGGCAATGCGCAGGTAGTAGTCGCGGTCGAGCGCGTTGAAGTGCGTGATGAAGGGCTTCGCGTTCGCACCGCCGATGATGGCGTGCAAAAACGGCGTCTCCACCTCGTAGAAGCCCATATCCTCCATGTAGCGGCGAATGGCCGACACGATCTTGAAGCGGCGCTCGAAGGTAGTGCGCACCTCGGGGTTCATGACCAGATCCACATAGCGCTGGCGGTAGCGGGTCTCCTTGTCCGTCAGCCCGTGGAACTTCTCGGGCAAAGGACGCAGCGACTTGCTCATGAGCTCGAAGGAGTCTACGGCCACAGACAGCTGACCGCGGCGGGTGCGCATCATAGTGCCGGTGACGGCGATCCAGTCGCCCACGTCCAGGTCGCACAGATCGGCGAAGCGCTCGTCGCCCAGGGCGTTGATGCGACAGAACAGCTGAATGTCGCAACCGGACTCGCGCAGCTCCAAAAAGGCGATCTTGCCCTGCACCCGCTTGGCCATGATGCGGCCGGCGATGGTGACCACATCCTCAGTGGAATCACCGTCCCCCAGATGAGCGTACTGCTCGTTCAGCTCGCCCACGCTGTGGCTGCGCTTGATGGCATGGCCGTAGGGGTCCACGCCCGCGGCGATGAGCGCCTCGCGCTTCGCCTTGCGCACCTCGATGGGGTCGTCTTCGATTACCTCAGTGATTTCCTCAGCCATATTAGTGCTCGATCTTCAGAACGGTCAGGGTGATGTCGCGGCCGGTGGGGCCGGTGGTGGTCACCTCATCGCCCTTCTTACAGCCGAGCAGCGCCTGGCCTACAGGCGACTCGTTGGAGATCTTGCCCTCGGCGGCATCGGACTCGGCGCCGCCCACGATGGTGAACACGCGCTCGCGGCCGTTCATGTCCACGGTCACGGTAGAGCCGATGTTCACCTTGCTCGAGCGCTTCGGCGTGTTCACCACGGTAGCCTCGGACAAGATGCGGCTGATCTCGGCGATGCGCGCCTCCATCATGCCCTGCTCGTTCTTCGCGTCGTCGTACTCGGAGTTCTCGGAGATGTCGCCGAACTCGCGGGCCACCTTGATGCGCTCGCCGATTTCGGCGCGCTTCTCGGTCTCCAGGTAGTGAAGCTCCTCTTCCAGCTTCTCCTTGCCCTCTTGGGTCAGTACGTAGTTCTCGTTAGCCATGATATGTCCCGTTTTCTCTCTTTATACACTGGTGGTGCGCCCGCACAAATGCACGGGCGCACCACGATTTACCAGTTTATTGGAAGAAGCGTTGCGGCTATTCGGCCTTCTTCTTCACGACCTTCTTCACGGTCTTCTTGGGGGCGGCCTTGGCGGGCTCTTCCTCGACCACTTCCTCGACGACCTCGACGACCTCATCGTCGTCGGCGGCCTCTTCGATGTCCTTCTGGCCGGCACCCATGCCATCGCGCAGGTTCTTCACCGTCTTGCCCAGAGCGCTGCCGAGTTTGGGCAGGTTCTTCGGGCCGAAGATGAGCAGGATGACAACCAGGATGATAAGGAGCTCAGGAACTCCCATGCCCAAAATCTTCATGCAATCCTCCGTCAGGTCGGGCAAGGTTTCCCTTGCCTCGTTCTTTCGCCTCTTGGCGACGCGGTGCGTTCCCCCAAGACGCGCTTTTGCGTGCCGACAAGGGTAGCACAAACACCCCCTTTGCAACCGAAGTCGCACAAATACTTCAAGCAGCCCAAGGGCTTGTCGCCTACAATAGGCGCAAACCACGCGAACCGAGAAGGAGAAGCCGTGCACCGCATGACCGACGAGGAGTTCGAGGCCGCCATCGAAGAGGCGCTCGACGCCATGCCCGAGCAGTTCCTGGATGCCCTGGAGAACATCGCCATCGTCTGGGAAGACGAGCCGAGCGCCTACCACCTGGGCCTGGATGACGAAGGCGACGTTGCAAGCTGGCAGGATGCCAACGAATGTGAAGACGAGCCTGTGCCCGACGATCTGCTGGGCCTGTTCGACGGCCTCTCCCTCGTAGAGCGGGCAGAAGGCGGCTACGACGACGATATCCCCGATGTCATCACCATCTTCAAGGGCCCCCACGAGCGCTGCTTCTCCAGCCGCGAAGAGGTGGTGGAGGAGATCGGCAGGACCGTCATCCACGAACTGGGCCACTACTTCGGCCTCGACGAAGAGCGCCTCGCCGCCATGGGCTACGAATAGTAAAGGGGACTTTCGGCCGAGATCGCACGACCAGCCTATGATCCGGAGTTGCCCTGGAAAAGATCGAGCAGAGCCTGCTTGGAGCGGCGGTTGGTCTTGGCGTAGATCCTTTTGATGTGGGACCAGGCGGTGCTCTCGGAGATGAACAGCTCCTCGGCGATCACGCGGGCAGAGCGACCGCGGGCGACGTAGGACAAGATCTCCTCCTCGCGATGGGTCAAGCCATAGGCCGCGGCGATCTCCGCCGCTCGATGGCGCAGCGCCAGCTCCACCTCGTCGGCCGCCTCCTCGGCACCAGCTCCTCCGCCGGAGGCCCCCTCCGCGCCCGCTTCTCCGGCGGCGCTCGCGTCCGCCTCCTCGCACGTAAGCCCAGCCGCCGCGCCTTCGCCGCCGTCCCGCGAATCCTCCCGAGAAGCCGCCTCGCCCTCCCAATCGCGGCGAGGCGCCGTGCGGTGGCGGCGGGTGACGAAGAGAAGCACGAGACCCAGCGGGTACAGCGAGACCAGGGCGACCAGCACCGGCAGCGGCAGGCCGCGGTTGCCGAGCATCCCCAAGGCGGCGCCGACCATCAGGCCGAGAAGCAGCGCCACATTCGACGCCCCGAAGCACACGGGCGAAAACGCATAGGGGTTCAGCTTCTCCTGAGAGGCCAGTCCCACCGAGAAGGCCGCGAACAGGAAGGCGATGGCCTCGTAGGAGCCCACCATGACCGAGCCGGCCACCGCCCCGATCCCTTCCCCGAAGATAGCGATGAGGGAGAACATCGCAAACAAGAACGGCAGCACGTACGTGTAGGCCTTCACGGGATGGCGAATGGATGAGCCGCAGAACACCAGCACGGCCGCGACCAGGGCGCCCACCATATTAGTCGTCTGCATATCCATGCCCACGAACAGCGGCTCCAGAGACGAGCCCATGACCGTGACATTCGAAGCGCTCACCACGAAAACGCACACCACGAGGCATAAGAGCGCCGGCCAAAAACCGCTTTCAGAACGAGGCCACATACCGCCCAGCGGCCCCTGGGCGCCTTCGCCCCGGCTCAAGCCGCACAGGCCCAGCAGACAGCAAGCCGACAGCGCCAGCAGCCCCACGGACAAAGGGGCGCTGCCCCAACCAGCCTGGGCCACCACGGCCTGGAGTGCCACCGATAAGAGCAGCGCGCTGACCACGGTCACGGCGGGCCGACTCGTTTTCCGAACGCAGAGGGCGAACCACACCACCGAAAGCGCCGTGGACGCCACACCGTGGAGCGCCCCGGCCAACCAAGGATTTCCCACCACGGCGGCCAGGGCAAAATCTGCCATCAACAGGCCATATGCGCCGAGGGCCACCCCGCGCCGCGGAAAGCGCTCCTTCAAGCGCAAGCCGAGCAGACCCAGAAGAAGGCAGGTCAGCACCGCGCACAGCGTGCTCGCGATCATAAAGCCATCGACCGACACGAACCCCGCGCTGCCACCCGCCATGCCGAAGGCGGTCAGGTAGCCGCTGCTGCCCGCAGCCTTATACAGGCCGTAACCTGCCACAAAGACAATGTCCCACTGTTGCCGCAGCCTGCGCACACGCCCCTCCTTCGTTGCCCCGATTATCCCACAACGATTCGGTCACCCCGCAGTAAAGCGGCGCGCATTGCATCGATAACATATCTCACCTGGCCCTTTATGAAAAAACCACCAAAAAATGGGGAGCGGCAAAACGGGGCCGAAATACCCCGCTCTCCCCAGTTTCACCAAAAAACGACGATAGACGGTGCCAACGCATACCGCCTATCGTGGCGGAGTCGCAATCATGCGAGTTCATCCGCGAATCGCCGATTCGCACAGGAAAGGGGAAGGTATGACCGAACAGTTCGCACTCAATCGACGGAGCTTTCTCAAGGGTGCTGGCGTAGCCGGCGCTCTGGGCGCCGCCGCCGTTCTCGGCGTGGGATGCACCCAGCCCAGCAAGGCCGACGAGTCTCTAGCGGAAACCGGCAACGCCGAGGCGCCCCTGTCGCCGGCCGAGAGCACGCCCGCGGCGTTCTCGGAGCCCACCGACGGCAAGTTCGTCACCAAGACCATCGGCCACGAGGGCTATGTGTACGTGGAAACCACCATGGCCGGCGGCAAGATCGCCAACTGCCAGGTGATCAACCACGACGAGACCATCGGCATCGGCAGCCTCGCCTGCACGATGTTCCCGGCGAAGATCGTCGAGAGCCAGAGCGTGAAGGTGGATGCCGTGTCCGGCGCCACCACCACGTGCATGGCCATCGCCCAGGCCGTCATGGAGGGCATCGAGAACTCCGGTCATGCCGTGTCCGACTTCCAGGCCGAAATCGCCGCCCCCTCGGGCGGCACCGCGCAGACCGCGGAGGTGGATGTGGCCATCATGGGTGCGGGTACCGCGGGCCTCATCGCCGCCACGCGCCTGCTGGAAAAGGGCAAGACGGTGCTCGTCATCGAGAAGCAGGACATCCCCGGCGGCTCCATGAGCATGACCTACAGCGGCGTGGCCGCCGCCGAGTCCGAGCTGCAGAAGAACTACTCCCTCGGACGCTTCGACGATACGCCCTTCATCAACCTGGAGGCCATGATGGAGCTGCTGGGCACCATGGTCGACCCGCAGTTCGACCGCTTCAACGGCGCCATGCCCTACGACCGCGCTCTGTACGAGACCTCGGGCAAGCTGGTCGACTGGATGAACAGCATCGGTGTGGGCTTCTACACCATGGGCGTCAATGCCGCCTACGGGGCCACGCCCTACATGGCCCCCGGCTGCTACGAGGGCGGCTGCGGCTACGCCATGCAGTTCTTCGTAGACCGCATCGGGGCCCTGGGCGGCCAGATCGTCTACGGCACCACGGTGACCGAGTTGACCGCCGACGGCAACGGCGCCATCACCGGTCTTAAGGCCGAGGGCAAGGACGGCAGCACTTGGGATGTGACCGCCAAGGCCGTGCTGCTGGCCTCGGGCGGCTTCGCAGCCAACCCCGACATGGTGGCCGAGTACTATCCCGACTACGCCTCCTTCTCTTTCAACTGCTGCCCTGCCTCCACCGGCGACGGCATCGTGCTCGGCCAGAAGGCCGGCGCCGCCATCGAGTGCATGGGGCGCACCCTGGGCTCGTATCTGTCCACCACGGCCCAGGCCGGCTCGCGCATGGAGATCGCCTTCATCCACCAGACCTCGCCGGGCATCATGGTGAACGCCCAGGGCGACCAGTTCGACAACATCATCTCGGGCAACCACGGCGCCATGACCCGCGGCCTGCTAAACCCCGACAACGGCGGCAAGTTCTTCTATATCACCGACGAGTCGGGCGCTATCGGAGCCATGAACAGCCTCACCTGGGGATTTGATACCTACAAGTCGCTGTTCGATCGTGGCGACATGGTGCACTACGGCAGCGTAGAAGAAGCCGCCGAGGCCCTGGGCCTGCCGAATTTGGCCCAGACCATCGAGAAGCACAACGCCCACGCCCTGGCCGGCGAGGAGGACGAGTTCGGCCGCAAGAATCTGCCTTTCCTCGATTTCCATGACGGCATCTGGGTCTGCGCTTCAGAGCCGACGCCCTACCTGACCACCGGCGGCTTGGCCATCGACACGGCCTGTCATGTGCTGACCGAGAGCGGCGAGCCCATCGCGAACCTCTACGCCGCCGGCGACGTGTGCGGCTCGGTGGAGGAGAAGGACGGCAAGAACTACGGCATGGGCTTCGATGCCGCCATGAACTACGGCTACATCGCCGCGGAGACCATCACCGCCGCCATCGCCTAACCCTCGCAATTCCCTTACGAGAGCGCCCCGCGCTCACCCCAGCGTCCCCGGCCTCCCTCCCTGCCGGGGGCGCTGCATTTGCGAGGACAACCGAACGTCCGCCCTGCGCATCTGAGGCGCGAACCGCCCCGACCGTAGTCCATCCCTATCGACCTCGCGCTTTCCAACCGACGCTCCCCTCGTCACGGACAACACCAAACACTTCCCCGAAGACGAGCGCATCTTCACGCCCGCAGGCTATATGCAGTCACTGCGACCCAGTGCCCGATGGCGAGCCAGGGCACCGAACGACGAACAGGCCCCGACACCTTTCGATGCCGGGGCCTGATACTAA
>NZ_AUGK01000020.1 GCF_000422625.1 Adlercreutzia mucosicola DSM 19490
TTCGGCTGAGCGTCCAGGTGGGCCAGCAGATCGGCCTCCCTCGGGCTGAAGCGCACCACGCGCTGCGCCATCTTCTCCCTGTTGTACTTCGCGCTCGCGCGCTTCTGGGCCTCGCTCGGCATGGTATACTCCCTTCGGCGAGGGGCCATGGTGGTCGGGGGGGGGGAGCCTTTCGGCTCCCCCTTGGCTGCTACCTCAGTAGCCTGACCCTCAGCGCCAAAGTGACTGAGAATCGCCAAATCCTTACCGTCACGCTCATGGCCCCTCCTTTCTTATCTCGTTGCCGCCTTACAGGTGATATTATACGGTATACCCTATACGTTGTCAACGTGAGATGAAAATAAGCTCTAGCCAATAAATAGCCAATGACTGCTAGTTTCCGCAGGTCAAACGCTTGCTTTGCGGAGTTCGATTCTCCGCGGCTCCACCAATCGACATTGCTCGAACGCCGCAGTAGCGGCCTTTGAGCTGGGCCCGCGCCGGTTACCTGTCCGGCGCGGGCTTTCTTTTCCTGCGGGAAGCGCCGATCGCCCGCAACTTGCGACCTGTTGCAGCCCGCTCGCGACCTGCGGCCCTCCTCCGGCCGCAGGTCCGTCCCCGCTTCTTGCCAAACCGTAAGGAATACACTCATGTTCTGGGCAAACGTCGGCGCATCGCGTAAGTTTGATGGACGGCTCGTGGGGAATGGCCGTTGACGGCGGAGGGAACAGGCGCGCTGTGTGAAAGTAGCCCCCATAACCTTGAAATGTCCATGGTGGTTTCGGCCAGGTATCGTATAATCATCGGACGGACTGAAACCCTACGCGGGGCCTTTGCCCCGTTTGAGCATATCTATGAAGGCGCGGCATGGCACAGAAGAGTCAGGGAAAACACGGCAAGCACAGCACCCCGTCGCAAACCGGCGGCATACCCAGCGTGCCTGCGGCATCGCCGGGCGCCACGGGCGGATGGGCACCTCAGGCGACGGGCGGCACGCCCCCCGCGGGCGGCGCGGGGGCTCCGCATATCACCGGCGGGATGCCCTCGGTCACAGGTGGCATGCCCCCCGTAGGCGGCGCGGTGCGTCCGGCCGTGGCGGGTGGATTCACCCCCTCGTACCAGATGAGCCCCATTCCCCCCGAGAGCCAGCGCCATCGGGGTCTGAAGATCTTCGGCATCACCATGGGCGTCATTCTCGGTGCCCTGGCCCTGGTGTACTTCGTCGGCGTGATCATCTTCATGGGGCGGTTCTTCCCCCATACCTCCATCATCGACATGGATATCTCGGGCAAGACGCCCGAGGAGGTCCATGAGATGCTGAGCGACGTGCTGGACAACTACACGTTCAGGGTGGAGGGGCACGGCCTGAACCTGACGCTCAGCGCCGCGGACATGGGCATGTCCCTGGACAGCCAGTCCATTGCCGACAACCTGCTCGCCCAGATGAATCCCTGGGCCTGGCCCTACGAGGTGTTCCAGAGCCACGACGACACCGAGGATTTGAAGTCCACGTTCGAGGAAACGAAGCTGGCCTCGGTGATCCAGGCGGCTGTGGAGGAGGCCAACGCCAAGGGACAGCCGCCGAAGAACGCCACGGTAGCCTACGATGAGGAGGCCAAGGAGTACGTAGTGGTGCCAGAGGTGCTGGGCAACACGCTGCTATCCGACCAGGTGCTGAAGGAAGTGGCCGAGGGCACGGTGAACTTCGCGCCGAAGGTGACGCTAAGCGATGCGGTCCTGGCCCAGCCCACGGTGACGGCCGACGATGCGGCCCTGGCCCAGGCCCGTGATGCGGCCAACGGGTACGTGAAGCGCACGGTGCAGCTGATGATGGCCGGTCAGGAGGCCCTTGCCATCGACGAGAACGCCCTGGCGAGCCATATCACCATTGCCGAGGACGGCACGGTGGCCTTCGATGTGGAACCGCTGGTGACCTGGGTAAAGGAAGCCACGGACGGCTTGGACACCGTGGGCGTCACCCGCACCTATACCCGCCCCGACGGCAAGGTGATCACCGTGGCCGGCGGCGATTACGGCTGGATCACCAACAGCCAGGCCACGGCCGATGCCGTGCGCGAGGCGCTGACCAACGGCACGGGCGGCCCGGTGGATGTGGTGATGAAGTGGTCGGCCGGCCAGCTTCCCGATGAGAACGGCCGTGACTTCGGCGCGCGCTACATCGACGTGGACATCACCGAGCAGTACGCCCGCTTCTACGGTGACGACGGCTCCATCATCTGGGAGAGCGACCTGGTGAGCGGCCGTCCCTCCGACGGGCGCGACACGCCGCGGGGCACCTACTACCTGAAGACCAACGACGGCGCCTCGGTGCTGCGCGGCTACAAGCCCGACGGCACGCCGGACTACGAGAGCGAAGTGGATTACTGGATGCCCTTCAAAGGCAATTCCGTGGGCTTCCACGACGCTCCCTGGCAACCCACCTTCGGCGGCGACTGGTACATCGAGCACGGCAGCCACGGCTGCATCAATCTGCCGCCCGAGAAGGCCCGCGAGCTGCACGAGATCATCAAGGTGGGCGACGCTGTGGTCGTCCACGACTAGGCCGCGCCCATGATCGCACCGCTTCCGACGGCCGCGCCCGAGCCTGCGCCCGGCGCCGAGCCCTTCGACAACCGTCCCATCGGCGTCTTCGATTCCGGCTACGGCGGCCTGACCGTGGCCCGCGAGCTGCAGAAGCGCCTGCCCGAGGAGAGCCTCATCTACTTCGGCGATTCGGCCCGCTGCCCCTACGGCCCGCGCGACCAGGCGGAGGTGGACCGCTTCGTGCAGCAGATCTGCACCTGGCTGGTGGGCCGCGACGTGAAGATGATCGTCATCGCCTGCAACACCGCCACGGCGGCCGGCCTGGCCCATGCCCAGCGCAGCTTCGCCGTGCCCGTGGTGGGCGTGGTGGAGCCGGGCGCCCGCGCGGCGGCCCACACCACCTTGAACCGCCGGGTGGGCGTGATCGCCACCAAGGGCACCGTGGATTCCAATGCCTATTCCGAGGCCATCCGCCATATCGATGCAGGCATCACCGTGTTCTCCACGGCCACGCCGCGGTTCGTGGAGATCGCCGAGATGGGTCTGAAGATGGCCGACGGGCCCATCGAGGATTACCTGTCGGAGGCGGCGAAGGTCTACATTCGCCCCGAGTTCGAGGACATCGCTCGGGAATATTTGGAGCCTTTGCGCCGCTGCGGCATCGACACCCTGGTGCTGGGATGCACCCATTACCCGCTGCTGAAGGCGCTCATCGGCGGCGTGGTGGGCCGTCCCGTGACGTTGGTGTCCTCGGCGGAGGAGACGGCCCGCGATGTGGATCATATCCTGCGCCGCCGCCGCAGCTTCGCCGCGCCGGGCAATGTGCCCACCTCTGCCTTCTTCACCTCCTCGGACGACACCGAGGAATTCCGTCGCTTCGGCGGCCGCGTGCTCGCCCGCCCCATGGATGTGGTGGAACACGTGGATTTGCCCGAGCTGATCGTTTCGTAGCTGCGGCTTGGGGCTCTTCGGGGCGCGGCGGAGGGGAGGCCCCGTGCTCAAACAAGCCCTCGCTTTCGGAAAAATGGGTGTAAGGATTTTACACCCATTTTTCCGAGTCTGCGAAATCTGCGCGCGAGGCCTCTCCTCTGCCGCGCTCGCCCGTCGGCCTTGGTTGCTCCGTGCGGTATACTTTGCTGACCGCATTGAGAAAAGTCCTAGAGAGGAATCCCCATGAAGACGGTTGTCATTGCCACCAACAACGCCCATAAGGTGTCCGAGATTCGCACGGCGCTGAATTTCCCGGGCTGGGAGTTCGAGACCCTGTCCGAAGCGGGGCTTGCCTCTGATCCGGCTGAGGACGCCGACTCCTTCGAGGGCAACGCCCGCATCAAGGCAGAGGCGGCCCGCGCGGCCGCCGCAGCTGCGGGCTGCGGGCCGGTGGCGGTGCTGGCCGATGATTCCGGCCTGGAGGTGGACGCGCTGGACGGGGCGCCCGGGGTGTACTCGTCGCGCTACGCCGGTACCGACGGCGATGACGCGGCCAACAACGCGAAGCTGCTGGCCGAGCTGGCGGCCGTGCCCGACGAGGAGCGTACGGCCCGCTTCGTGTGCACCCTCGTGTTCATCGACGAGGACGGTGTCGAGACGGTGGCCCGCGGCACCGTGGAAGGGGCCATCGGCCGCCAGGGGCGGGGCGAAGAGGGCTTCGGTTATGATCCGCTGTTCCTGCCCGAGGCCTACGACGGCCGCCTCACCTTGGCCGAGGTGTCCCAGTCCGAGAAGAACGGCATCTCCCATCGCGGGAGCGCCCTGCGCCACTTGCGCGCCATCCTGGAGGCCTCGGTGGCCGAATAGGCGGTAACACGGGCGATCTTTGTCGAGAAAGGGGGGCCGTCCCCTTGACTTATAGCCTACTCCATGTGGTCTAATTGACGTACAGTCGGTATAAGAAACCGAACGACTGCCTGTATCGAAAGGGACTGCATGAAGATTGCAGAAGTCAGCAAACGCTACGGTGTTTCCACCGATACGCTGCGCTACTACGAGCGTATCGGGCTGCTGCGCCATGTGCCCCGCAACAAGAGCGGTATCCGTGATTACGACGCGGCCAGCTGCAACGCCGTCGAGTTCGTGAAGTGTATGCGCGACGCCGGTATGTCCATCGAATCCCTCGTGGAATATATGGAGCTGATCGAGCAGGGCGATGAGACCACGGCCGCCCGCAAGGAGCTGCTCAGCCAGCAGAGCGAGGCCATCCGGGCCCGCATCGCCGATCTGGAACGGGCTTTAGAGCGCCTGGAGTACAAGATCGAGAACTACGACGAGATCATGGCCGACAGCGAGCGCGCCCTGCGTCCCGAGGACTAGGCGGCGCTTGCGAATCTTCCATGGGCCTTCAGGCCGCCGCTGGACATGGAGCCAGCTCCAACACTTATTATAGGGGACGGTAAAGAGCCGACCGCCGGGGCGGTCGGCTCGTCTTTCGATGGAAGGAAGCGCCTGTGGGCCTTGAGAGGGTTGTCGCCGACACGCCGTTCGCTCGTCCCGATTTCGACCGGGCGGCGCGGCAGGGGGCCGGCGAGGTAATTTACGGCGAGGGGAAGACGGCCGAGCAGATCGCCGCCATCGCCCGTGCGCTGATCGAAGGCGGCCAGCCCCGGGTGCTGGCCACGCGGGTAGAGGCGGAGAAGGCCGCGGCTGTGGATGTGTGCTGGGCGGCGGAGGGCGACGGGCCGGCCTCGTCGCTGGCGGCGGCCCTGCGGCAGCGGATGGCCGTGACCTATTACGAGCAGGCGCGCCTGCTCGTGTTCGGCGATATGCCCGCTCCCGACGGTGATGGCGTGCTCTGCGTGACCGCGGCGGGCACGAGCGATCTTCCCGTGGCCGAGGAGGCTGCGCTTGCGGCCCAGTTCCTCGGCAACGAGGTGGTGCGCCTCTACGACGTGGGGGTGGCGGGCATCCATCGGCTGCTCGATTGCGCCGACGAGCTGAACCGCGCCCGCTGCGTCATCGCCGTGGCCGGCATGGAGGGCGCTTTGGCGAGCGTGGTGGGCGGCTTGGTGTCGTGCCCCGTGATCGCGGTGCCCACCTCGGTGGGCTACGGGGCCTCTTTCGGCGGCGTGACGGCCCTGCTGGCCATGTTGAACTCCTGCGCGAGCGGGGTATCGGTGGTCAATATCGACAACGGCTTCGGCGCCGCTTTCCAGGCGAGCGCCATCAACCATCTGAACACGCGCGGCGCGACCGCGGGAAGGTAGGATCCATGGGCTCGTTGCTTTATCTGGAATGCACCTCGGGCATCAGCGGCGACATGTGCGCCGCGGCCCTGCTGGATGCTGGCGCCAGCGAGCAGGCGGTGCGCCGTGCCCTGGACAGCCTGGCGGTGGAGGGCTTCACCGTGGAGATCGGCCGCGTGGCGAAGTCGGGTCTGGACGTGTGCGATTTTGCCGTGGTGCTTGATGCGGCCCACGAGAACCACGACCACGACATGGCCTATCTGCATGGCGGGGAAGGGGAGCACGGCCACACTCGCGAGCATGGCCACGACCACGGCCACGCGCACGGGCATCCGCATGGCCACGACCGCGGCCACGATCACTCCCGTTCCCACGGCCACGCTGTCCCGCACCACCACCGCGGGCTGGCCGACATCGAGACCATCATCGACGGGGGAGCCATGACCGACGGCGCGAAGGCCCTGGCCAAGCGCATCTTCGGGCTGGTGGCCGATGCCGAGGCCCGGGCCCACGGATTGCCTCGCGAGGCGGTGCACTTCCATGAGGTGGGGGCCGTGGACTCTATCGCCGACATCGTGGCCATCGCCGTGGCCGTGGACGACCTGGCCCCCGACGGCGTGGTGGTGACCGAGCTGCCCTGCGGTCGGGGCACGGTGCGCTGCCAGCACGGTCTCATTCCCGTGCCCGCTCCGGCCACGGTCTTCATTGCCGAGGCCTGCGGGCTGCCCCTCACTCCCGTGCCGGTGGACGGAGAGCTGGTCACTCCCACGGGCGCTGCGGTGGTCGGGGCCCTGCGCACGGCCTCGGCGCTGCCGGAGCGCTTCGCCGTCCGTCGCGTGGGTATGGGGGCCGGCAAGCGCGCTTATGACACGCCGGGCATCCTGCGCGCCATGCTCATTGAGCCGCTCGCGTAAATTCCTTTGCTTTAGTACTCTACTGTGGTAAAGTATCAGCGTCGATGGGCGTGACCCTCGAAAAGCGGTGTTCCCTGTCGATAATTCGCCTTTTGCCGCGCCCCGGTCATCGGGGCCGGCGAAGGCGGATAATATGAGAGATTCCGTATGTGAATGCAGACAAGGAACGGCCCGTGAACGCAGTTACCCCCTCAGGTTTTCGCGATGTGCTCGCCGAAGAGGCCCTGGCCCGCGAGGGCGTTACCCGCGCGGTGCAGGATCTCTTCGCCTCCCGCGGCTACCTGCCCATTGAAACGCCCACGCTGGAGGTGATGGACGTCATGCGCGCCGGCGGCCGCATGCCCGCATCCCCCTTCAAGTTCTTCGATTCCCACGACGACCTGCTGGCCATGCGCCCCGATGTGACCTTGCAGATCGCCCGTATGTGCGCCACGCGCCTGGCCGGCGAGCCGGGCCCTTTGCGTTTTCGCTACACCCAGCGGGTGTTCCGCGAGGCTGAGTCCGACAACCAGGTGCAGGCCCGCGAGCTCACCCAGTGCGGCGTGGAGTGCATCGGTGCGGCCGGTGCGGCGGTGGACGCCGAGATCGTGGCCCTGCTTACCGAGGCGCTGGCCCTGGCCGGTGTGGACCGGTTCGTGCTGGGCCTTGCCACCGTGGGCGTGCTGCGGGCGCTGCTCGAGCGCTCGGGGGCGGCCGAGCCGTGGAAGGCCGCGGTGCTCGACGCCTACCACGATTCCGACTTCGTGGCCCTCGATCGCTTGTGCGCCGCTCCCGGCACCGCGGCGCCCGCCGACGCCGAGTCCCCCGATCCGGGGTGCGCCGCCCCGGCCTACGTGGACGCCATCCGCCACCTCGCCCGCATCCGCGGCGGCCAGGACGCCATCGATGCGGTGCGTGCCCTGGCGGCCCCCCTCGCCTGCGCCGCCGATTTGGACGAGTTCCAGGACACCTACGACCGCCTGGTGGCCGCGGGCCTGGGCGAGCACATTTTGGTGGACTTCTCGGTGATCAGCTCGTTCAACTACTACACGGGCATCGTGTTCGAGGCCGTGTCTCCCTACCTGGGCACGCCGCTGGGCTCCGGCGGCCGCTACGATCGCATGATCGGCACCTACGGCGCCGACCGCCCCGCCGCCGGCTTCGCCTTCTGCCTGGAACAGGCCGCCACGGCCGCCGCGGCCGAGGCCCAGCGGGTCGGCGATGCCCGGCGCCCCCTGCGCATCGCGGTGCCCAAAGGCTCGCTCAACGCCGACGCCATCGCCTGCCTCGCCGAGGCGGGCCTCGACGTGACGGGCCTTGCCAACCCCGGGCGCGCCCTCGTCATCTCCAATCCCGGGGTTGACTACATCATCGTGCGCCCCTCCGACGCCCCGGTGTTCGTGGCCCTGGGCGCGGCCGATTGCGGCATATGCGGTAAGGACTCGCTTTTGGAAGTGGGGGCCGACGTGGTGGAGCTCGTGGATCTGCGCTTCGGCGGCTGCCGCTTCGTGGTGGCCGAGGCCGCCGGCACCACGGCGGCCATCGAAGAGCGCTACCGCAAGCTCGGCAGTATGCGCATCGCCACGAAGTACCCTTCCATCACCCGCGCCCACTTCGCGCGCCGCGGCACCCAGGTGGAAATCGTCTACCTCCACGGCAACATCGAACTGGCCCCCATGGTGGGCCTGGCCGAGCGCATCGTGGACATCACGGCCACGGGCACCACTTTGGCCGAGAACAACCTGGAGATCGTGGAGGAGGTGCTGGCCTCCACGGCCCGCTTCTTCGCCAATGGCTGCGCGATGCGCACCGACGATCGCATTGTGGCCCTGGCCCACATCCTGGCCGCCAACGCCCCGAAGCACACTTACGCGCCCATTGCCGGCGCTACCCAGCCCGCCTAAGCCTCACACCCGCGAAGGAGAAGACCCATGACCATGCGACGCATCGACCTCAAGCCCCTCGAGCCGTTCACCGGCGACCTCATCAACCGCACCGGCGCCTTCAACCCCGGGGCCCTCGCCGCCGCCACCGAGATCATCGAGGAGGTGCGCGAGAAGGGCGACGCGGCCCTGCGCGCCTACACCGAGAAGTTCGACGGCGTGGCCGTGGAGGACTTCCGCGTGCCGCCCGCGGCCATCGACGCGGCCTTAGCGGAGGTGGACCCCGACACCATCGACGCCCTGAACCAGGCCGCGGCCCAGATCCGCGACTTCCACGAGCGCCAGAAACAGCAGAGCTGGTTCTTCGCGCGCCAGGACGGGGCCATCGTGGGGTCGAAGGTGACGCCGCTCGATTCCGTGGGCATCTACGTGCCGGGAGGGCGCGCCCTGTACCCCTCCACGGTGCTCATGAACGCCCTGCCGGCCCAGGTGGCCGGCGTGGAGCGCATCGTGTGCGTGACGCCGCCGACCAAGGACGGCACCCTGGACCCCACGGTGCTGGCCGCCTGCAAGATCGCCGGCGTCACCGAGATCTACACCGTGGGCGGCGCCCAGGCCGTGGCGGCCTTGGCCTACGGCACCGAGTCCATCCGCCCCGTGGCCAAGATCACCGGCCCGGGCAACGCCTTTGTGGCCGCGGCGAAGAAGCTCGTCTCGGGGGATGTGGGCATCGATATGATCGCCGGCCCGTCGGAGGTGTGCGTCGTGGCCGACGAGACCGCCGATCCGGCCATGGTGGCCATCGATCTCATGGCCCAGGCCGAGCACGACCCGCTGGCCGCCTGCTACCTGGTCACCTTCTCGGACGCCTACGCTGACGCCGTGGAGGCGGCCATCGCCGACCACATGGAGCGCTCCACCCGCGCCGACATCACCCGCGCTTCCCTGGATGACCACGGCCTCATCGTGGTGTGCCCCACTATGGAGCAGGCCCTGGAAGCGGTGAACGTCATCGCGCCGGAGCACTTGGAGATGCACGTGGCGAACGCCATGGAATACCTCGGCGCCATTCGCAACGCCGGCGCCATCTTCCTGGGGGAGTGGACCCCCGAGGCCGTGGGCGACTACGTGGCCGGCCCCAACCACACCCTGCCCACCGGCGGCACGGCCCGCTACTCCTCGCCCCTTGCCGTGGACGATTTCGTGAAGAAGTCCTCCGTCATCCAGTACACGGCATCAGCGCTGAGAAACGATGCCCGCGCCGTGGTGCAGATCGCCACCCACGAGGGGCTGTGGGCCCACGCCCAGTCGGTGGCCCTGCGCCTGCAGAGCCTGCTTTCCGCCGAGCAGGCGAGCGTGGCCGGCGGCAGCGCGGCGGCCGGGGTGGATGCCGGCGAGAATGCCGGGCGCGCAGCGGGTGCCGCCGATGAATAGGGTGCGCGCGGCGGCCCCGCAGCTGGCGGGCCTTGTGCCCTACGACCCGAAGTACCTGCCGGCCGAGGCGCTGCTTTCGGCCAACGAAAACCCCCGCGACGTGGACGACGAGGTGCGCGGACTCATCGCCGCCGCCATCGCGCGCGTGCCCTTCAACCGCTATCCGGACCCGCTCGCCAATGATCTGCGCGACCTGATCGCCGAGGCCAACGGCTTGGACCGCTCGTGCGTGCTCGTCGGCAACGGAGGCGACGAGCTGCTGTTCAACCTGGCGCTCGCCTGGGGCGGCCCGGGGCGCACCTGTCTGAACTTCCCTCCCACCTTCTCGGTGTACGCGGCCAACGCCCGGCTCACGAACACCGCGGTGGTGGACATCGCCCGCCGCGATGACTTCTCCATCGACGAGGAGGCCGCCTTCGCGCGCCTGGCAGAGGGCGACATCGACTACGTCATTGTGGCGAGCCCCAACAATCCCACGGGCCTGCGTGCCCCGGCCGACTTCCTTGAGCGGCTGCTGGACGCCACTGACGCCCTGGTCATGGTGGACGAGGCCTACTTCGAGTTCTCGCGCCAGACCGTGCGCCCTTTGCTCGCGACCCACGAGAATCTTGTCATCCTGCGCACGTTCTCCAAGGCCTTTTCCCTGGCCGGGGTGCGCCTCGGCTACATTCTGGCGAATCCGGGCGTGATCGCGGAGTTCCAGAAGGTGCGTCAGCCCTATTCGGTGGACGCGGTGTCCCAGGCCATCGGGGAAGTGGTGTACCGGCACCGTGCCCGCTTCGAGCCCGGCATCCGCGAGATTATCGAGGAGCGCGCCCGGGTGATGGAGGCCCTGCGCGCTACGGCGGGCGTACGGCCCTTCCCGTCGGACTCCAACTGGATCCTGCTGCGCATGGACGACGCCGGGGCCGCTTGGGACTACTTGTACGCGGGCGGCGTGCTCGTGCGCGATTTCAGCGCCACGCCGCTTCTGGAGAACTGCCTGCGCGTGACCATCGGCACGCCGGTGCAGAACGATTTGTTCATCAGTCTGCTGCGGGCCTTCGTGGCCGAGCGCGGCGAGCGGCGCGCCCGGGCGGCGCGCGCCTAGGGAAGGAGCGACCATGACGAGAACGGCGACCATGCACCGCGCCACGGCCGAGACCGACATCGCGGTGGAGGTGAACCTGGACGGCACGGGACGGGCCGACGTGGCTACGGGCATCGGGTTCTTCGACCACATGCTGGACGCCTTCGCGCGTCATGGCCGCATCGACCTTGCGGTGCGCGTGGCGGGCGACCTGCAGGTGGACGGCCACCATTCCGTAGAAGATGCCGGCATCGTGATCGGCCAGGCCTTGGGCGCGGCCCTGGGCGACAAAGCGGGCATCACGCGCTTCGGCAGCGCCTTTGTGCCCATGGACGAGGCCCTGGTGCTGGCGGCCCTGGACATCTCCGGGCGCGGCCAGCTGCACTGGGCCGTGGAGGTGCCCTTCGGCATGGTGGGGGATTTCGACACCCAGCTGGCCCGGGAGTTCTTCATCGCCCTGGCCGCGAACGCCGGCATCACCCTGCATATGCGCCAGCTGGCCGGCGACAACGTGCACCACATTCTGGAAGCGGCCTTCAAGGCCTGCGGCCGCGCCCTGCGGGCGGCCGTGGCCATCGATGGGGCCCTGGCCGGCGAGGTGCCGTCCACTAAGGGAACGTTGTAGGGAGCGCCCATGATCGTTGTTGTTGATTACCATAAGGGAAACCTGCTCTCGGTGGAGCGGGGGCTGCGCGGCGCGGGGGCCGAAGTCGTCGTCTCCGACGATCCGGCCCTGGTGCGCGCGGCCGATGCCGTGGTGCTGCCGGGCGTGGGCGCCTTCGCCGATGCCGCCGCGTCTTTGGAAGAGCTCGGCCTGGGCGCGGCTGCGACCGACGCCGTGGCGGCCGGGGCACCCTTCCTCGGTATCTGCCTGGGGATGCACCTCATGTTCGAGGGGGGCACCGAGCACGCGCCCGAGGCGGGGCCCCTGCCCGCGGGCCTGGGGCTCGTTTCCGGCGTCGTGGGCCTCATGCCCAGGACCGACGAGGCTGGCGCGGCCTATAAGATTCCCCATGTGGGGTGGAACTCCGTGGAATGGGACGAGGCCGACCCGTTGTTCGACGGCCTGGAAAGCGGGGAGTACTTCTACTTCACCCACTCCTTCGCCGCCCCCGAGAGCATCGCGACCATCGGGCGCACCACCCACTCGGTCACGTTCCCCTCCGCCGTGCGGGTGCCCGGGCACCCCGTGTGGGGCGTGCAGTTCCATCCCGAGAAGAGCTCGGATGCCGGCGCGCGCCTGCTCGCCAACTTCGTAACCGTTGTCCGCGCTGCGGCCGGTCGCCGCGGTGCGGCCGCTACCATGGCGGAAGATACCGTCTTGCCAAAGGAGTAGCCATGTACCTGTTGCCCGCCATCGATATTCTGGACGGCCGCGCCGTGCGCCTGGCTCGCGGCGACTACGATGCCGTCACCGTGTACCACGACGACCCGGCCACCCAGGCGCAGCTGTTCGAGGAGGACGGCGCCTCGTGGATTCATGTGGTGGACCTGAACGGCGCGAAGTCCGGCAACCCCGACAACATCGAGGTAGTGCGCCGCATTCTGGCCCGCACGAAGCTGAAGGTGGAAGTGGGCGGCGGCGTGCGCTCGCTGGAGGTGGCCGACCGTCTGCTGGATGCCGGGGCCACGCGGGTCATCCTGGGCACGGCGCTCGTGCGCGACCCCGATTTCGCCCAGGCCGCCATGGAGAAGTTCGGGCCCGACGCGCTCGTGGCCGGCATCGATGCGAAGGCGGGGGAGGCCGCCGTGGCCGGCTGGACCGAGGGCTCCGGCGTGGCTGCCGCGGACTTGGCGCGGCGCATGGCGGGCCTCGGCTACGAGCACATCGTGTACACCGACATCGCCCGCGACGGCATGCAGACCGGGGTGGAGAACAGCGCCTACGCCCGTATGGCCGCAGCTTTCGGCAACCCGGTCATCGTGTCGGGTGGCATCGCCACGGCGGCCGATATCGCGGCCCTGGCCCCCATCGCCGATGCGGTGGAGGGCGTCATCGCCGGTCGCGCCATCTACGAGGGCACTCTTTCCGTGGCCGACGGCGTGGCCGCCTGCCAGGGAACCTACCGGGTAAGCGACCAGCTGGAGGCGGAGGAACGTCCGCTGACCCTGGAAGATTTGGAAGCCTAGCAGAGAAGGAAGAGCAGCCGAGTGGGTTCGGCGTGCCTCGACCGAGCGAGTTCCGCAGCGACGAGAACAGGACTAAACGTCCTGTTCTCCAAAGCGAGGACTGTCTGAGCGAATCGAGGTATGCCGAACCCACTCGGCGGACAGGTTGAGACCACTATGCTGACAAAGAGAGTAATTCCCTGCCTGGACGTGAAGGACGGGCGCGTGGTGAAGGGCGTGAACTTCGTGGGGCTGCGCGATGCGGGCGACCCCATCGAGCTGGCCCGGGCCTACGATGAGCAGAGGGCCGACGAGGTGATCTTCCTCGATATCACGGCCACGAGCGACGATAGGGCCACCACGGTGGAGCTGGCCAGCCACGCCTCGGCCGAGCTGCATCTGCCCTACTGCGTGGGCGGCGGCTTCCGCAGCGTGGCCGACATTCGCCGTATGATCGCCGCGGGCGCCGACAAGGTATCGGTGAACTCGGCGGCCGTGGCGAACCCCGACCTTATCTCGCAAGCGGCCCGGGCCTTCGGCACCCAGGCCATCCTCGTGGCCATCGACGCGAAGGCGGTGCCGGGAAACCCCAACAAGTGGGAGGTGTACGTGGCCGGGGGCCGCAAGAACACCGGCATCGACGCCGTGGAGTGGGCGCGCGAGGCGGCCCGGCGCGGGGCGGGGGAGATTCTGCTCACCTCCATGGACCGCGACGGCAGCCGCGACGGCTTCGACTGCCACCTCACGCGCAGTGTGGCCCGGGCCGTGGATATCCCGGTCATCGCGAGCGGCGGCGTGGGACGTTTGGAGCACTTCGCCGAGGGCATCATCGACGGCGAGGCCGATGCGGTGCTGGCCGCCAGCGTCTTCCACTTCGGCGAGCTGACCGTGCGCCAGGTGAAGGAATCCATGCGTGCCGCCGGCATCCCCGTGCGCCTGTGAGGAGGGCCCTGTGAATCTCTCGGAACTGAAGTACAACGAGGCGGGGCTTGTTCCCTGCATCGTGCAGGACGCCGACACCGGAGAGGTGCTCATGATGGCGTGGATGAGCGCGGAATCGCTGGCGCTCACCCTGGAGCGGGGCGAGACGGTGTTCTTCAGTCGCAGCCGTCAGGAGCTGTGGCACAAGGGCGCCACGAGCGGCAATACTCAGAAGCTCGTGGACTTGCGCTACGACTGCGACGGCGACACGTTGCTGGCAATGGTGCGCCCGGCCGGCCCCGCCTGCCACACGGGCGCGCGCACCTGCTTCTACCGCTCGATGGTGGAAGCGTAGGAAAGCGTGTTTCAGCGGCAGCGGGCGGCCTGAAGGCCGCCCCTACGGATCCTTCCAGGGGCGTCGCTGTCTCTGGAGGCGCTGCCCCGTAGGGGCGGGCTTTAGCCCGCCCGCAACCCGCGATCCCTCCCATGCGTCCTGCCCGCAACTTGCCCGCGTCTCCCTGCAACCTGCGGGGCTTCGTGGCGGCTGGCGGTATGTTCTTGTGCGGGGTCGGCACTTGCGTTACTATGGTGCAAGCTCTAAATCTTCAGCGCTTTGAGGCGCCCAATTCCTTCCCACACTCCCGTATCTCTCACACTTCAACGTTCTCGCGGTTTGGGTTTCACGGTGCGCACGGCTTTTGATTTGGATGCCCATTCCCCATGCCTGTAAACCTCAAGAAGGAGGATAACGTGAAGTTCTTTCTGGATACGGCCGACCTCGCCGAGATCGAGGAGGCTGCCAGCTGGGGCGCCCTGGCCGGTGTGACCACCAACCCCACGCTGTACGCCCGCATCGGCGGCAAGCTGGACGACTTCCACAACCATATCAAGCGCATCTGCGACATCGTGGGCCCGGACTGCCCGGTGTCCGCCGAGTCGGTGGCCATGACCCGCGACGAGATCGTGCGCGACGGCCGCGAGCTGGCCAAGATCGCCCCCAACGTCGTGGTGAAGATCCCCACCATGGTGGAGGGCCTGGCCGCCACGCGCCAGCTCGCCGACGAGGGCATTCCGGTGAACATGACCCTGTGCTTCACCGTGCCCCAGGCCATCCTGGCCGCCCGGGCCGGCGCCCGCTACATCTCGCCGTTCGTGGGCCGCTTCGACGACATCTCCGAGGACGGCCTGGCTCAGCTGGACGACGTGGTGCGTGCCATCGGCAACTACGACTTTACCGCCGACACGGTGAACGGCGAGCAGATCGAGATCATCGCCGCCTCCATCCGCAGCGCCAACCATGTGACCCAGGCGGCCCTCATGGGCGCCGACATCGCCACGGTGCCCTTCGGCATCCTGAAGAAGTGCGTGTCCCACCCGCTGACCGACCGCGGTCTGGAATCGTTCCTTAAGGACTGGGAGAAGGTTCAGAACGCATGAGTGAGGCCGAAGAGAACCAGATGACCATCGCCGACGCCCTGGAGGCGGCCCCCGAGAAGCCCAAGCGCGGCCGTCCGCGCAAGAAGGCTGCCGATGCCCCGGTTCCCGCCGCTGACGCCGGCGCGGCCGAGGTTCCGGCGAAGAGGACGACGCGCCGCACGGCGAAGGCCGCCGCGGACGCTCCCGTCGACGAGGCGCCCAAGCCCCGCCGCGCACGCACCCGCAAGGCCGATGCCGACGCGGCTTTAGCCGAGGCGCCCGCGGCTGAAGAGGCACCCAAGCCCCGCCGTACCCGTAAGAAGGCCGATGCCGCCGATGCCGCCGCGAGTGCTCCGACCGAGACGACCGCCCCCGAGGCCGCGTCCGAAGCCGCGCCGGTCGATGCGGCTCTGGCCAAGAAGGACGGCGAGCGCAAGACCACGGTGGTGCGCAAGCACGCCCGCGGCGAGCGTCCCGAGAACGAGGGCCGCACCGAGCGCCGCGAGCGCAATAGCGGCCAGGGCAAGGGCCAGAATCAGGGCGGCAAGAAGAACAACAACAACCACGATCGCAACAATCGTCGCCAGCGTCACGAGAACCGCAATCGCGAGCCCCAGCCCTCTGTCACCAAGGAAGAGCTGGCCGAGCTCAAGGTGGCCGATCTGCGCGTCCGCGGTGCCGAGTTGGGCGTGGACGGCGCGGGCCTGAAGAAGGCCGAGCTGGTGGATGCGATCTACGAGGCCACCTGCAAGGCCGAGGGCTTCACCGAGGTCACGGGCGTGCTCGACATCATGCCCGACGGCTACGGCTTCCTGCGCACCTCCGGCTATCTGCCCGGCGAGAACGACATCTACGTGGGGTTGGCCACCATCCGCAAGAACAACCTGCGCAAGGGCGACATGGTGTCGGGCGTCACGCGCCCGGCCCGTCCCAACGACAAGTTCGCGGCCCTGCAGAAAGTCGCTTCCGTGAACGGGAAGATCCCCGAGGAGCTGGGTTTCCGTCCGAAGTTTGCCGACCTCACGCCGATCTTCCCTGACGAGCGCCTGTGGATGGAGCACGGCAAGTCCACCACCACGGCCCGCGTCATCGACCTGACGGCCCCCATCGGCAAGGGCCAGCGCGGCCTCATCGTGTCGCCGCCCAAGGCCGGCAAGACCACGGTGCTCAAGGACATCGCGGCGGCCATCTCGGCGAACAATCCCGAGGTGCACCTCATGTACCTCGGCATCGACGAGCGTCCCGAAGAGGCCACGGACATGGAGCGCTCCATCCGTGGCGAGGTGGTGTCCTCCACCTTCGACATGCCCGCCGACAACCACATCCAAGTGGCCGAGCTGGTCATCGAGCGCGCCAAGCGCCTCGTGGAGCAGGGCAAGGACGTGGTCATCCTGCTGGATTCCATCACCCGTCTGGCCCGCGCCTACAACCTGGCCCAGCCGGCCAGCGGCCGCATCCTCTCGGGTGGCGTGGACTCCACGGCCCTCTACCCGCCCAAGCGCTTCCTCGGCGCCGCCCGCAACATCGAGCACGGCGGCAGTCTCACCATCCTGGCCTCGGCCCTCATCGACACGGGCTCGAAGATGGACGAGGTGATCTTCGAGGAGTTCAAGGGTACCGGCAACATGGAGCTGAAGCTGGACCGCTACCTGGCGGACCGCCGCATCTTCCCGGCCATCGATCCCATCTCCTCGGGTACTCGCAAGGAAGAGCTGCTCATGAATCCGCAGGAGGCTCCGCTCATCTGGGGCGTGCGCCGCATCCTGGCGAACACGAACTCCACCGAGCGCGCCATGGACATGCTGATCAAGTCGCTCAAGCAGACCGACTCCAACCAGGAGTTCCTGCTGCGCATGGCGAAGAAGGCCCAACACCAGGGCCGTATGGACGAGAATATGGAACTCTAAGATGACCGAGCAGAATCATTGGCAGAACGGCGTGTGGGGCACGGGCCAGCCCACTTCCCACACGCCGGGTGCGCCCCAGGGAATCCCGCAGCCTGCGGGCCAACCTCAGGGCCAGCCGGCCTTCGCGGCGCAGCCCCAGCCCCAGACCCAGCCCCAGGCTCAGCCGCAATCGGCGCCCAGCCCCTACGGCTATGGGGCGCCGGCTCAGCCGGCCGCAGCCTACGCGGCCCCGACTGCAGCTTCCGCGGCCCCGCCGAAGCGCCGCGGGTGGATCGTGGCCCTGGCGGCTGTGATCGCGTTCTTCGTGCTGGGACTGGTGTCCATCGCCTCGTGCACCTCGGTGATGACGGCCCCCATGGGGGCTTTCTCCTACGATTCGCCCTCCTGGACCGATACGGTCACGGGCGACACCGTGGGCATCATCAACATCGACGGCACCATCCAGTACGACGGCACCACCTCAAGCCCCGAGGGCCTGAAGGCCCAGCTGGACGCCGCCGAGCAGAACCCGCACATCAAGGCCGTGGTGCTGCGGGTGAACTCCGGGGGCGGGGTGGCCACGGCCGGCGAGGAGATGTCCCGCTACGTGCGCGACTTCGAGAAGCCGGTGGTGGTCTCGTGTGCCTCGCTGGACGCCAGCGCCGCCTACATGATCTCGTCCCAGGCCAACTACATCTACGCGGCCGAGACCTCGGCCGTAGGCTCTATCGGTGTGATCATGCAGGTTACCGATGTGTCGGGTCTCTATGAGAAGCTCGGCATCACGGTGGACAGCATCACCTCGGCCGATTCCAAGGATGCCAGCGGCGGCAATCGTCCCCTCACCGAGGAGGAGCGCGCCTACTTCCAGGACCAGGTGGACCAGATCAACGAGGTGTTCATCGAAACCGTGGCCGAGGGCCGCGACATGTCCACCGATGAGGTGCGCGCCCTGGCGACGGGTCTCACCTTCACGGGTCTCGACGGGGTGGAGAATGGCCTGGTCGATGAGATCGGCACCCTGGAGGACGCCGTGGCCAAGGCCTGCGAGCTGGCCGGTATCGCCCGCGCAGATACCGTGTACTTGCAATCGCCCTCAAGCGATTTGTCGCGTCTGCTGGATATCATGGGCGAAGTGGACGAGAACGATCTTTCCAAAGCGCTGAAGGAGTTGGACAAACGTGGCGGATTTGAAGGATAGCACTCGGGTAACATGGCCGGTCCGCGCCGTGGTGACGGCCGGTATGCCCTACGGAAACAAGCCCCTGCACTTCGGGCACATCGGCGGCGTGTTCGTACCGGCCGACGCCTTCGCCCGTTTCTTGCGCGATCGCATCGGCGCCGAGAACGTGCGCTTCGTGTCGGGTACCGACTGCTTCGGCAGCCCCATCAACGAGGGCTACCGCAAGTTGGTGGAGGCCGGCGAGTTCTCGGGCACCATCGCCGATTACGTGCTCGCGAACCACGAGCGCCAGGCCGCTACCTTGGAGGCCTTCCAAGTGAGCCTCGATATCTACGACGGCAGCGGCATCGGGCATGCGGGCGACGTGCACCAGATGGTCACCGACCAGTTCATCAGTCGATTGCACGAGCAGGGCCATCTGCGCCTCGATTCCACCCTGCAGTTCTACGATGCCGAGGCCGGCACGTTCCTGAACGGCCGTCAGGTGCAGGGGCGCTGCCCTGTGCAGGGCTGCAAGTCCGAGCACGGCTACGCCGACGAGTGCGACTTGGGCCACCAGTACGCGCCGGTCGACCTCATCGCGCCGGTGTCCACCCTCACGGGCACCACCCCGGAAATGCGCCCGGTGGAGAACTGGTACTTCGACCTGCCCGATTTCGAGGCGTTCCTGAAGGGGCGTGTGGACGATCTGCGGGCCGACGACGAAGTGCGCCCCGTGGTGCCCCAGACCATCGCGGAGTTTCTAGTGCCCCCGGTCGTCTTCGTGAAGAACGAGCATCTGGACGACTACCGCGCCCTGGCCGATCAGCTGCCGCCCCATAGCTTCCGCGAGGCCGAGGGGAACAAGTCCTCCTTCGAGATCGAGTTCGCCGACATCGAGGCTCGCGACGCGGCCCGCACCGTGCTGGCCGGCGCCGGCATCCGCTTCCGCACGTCGAAGACGCTCGTGCCCTTCCGCATCACGGGCAACATCGAGTGGGGCGTGGCGGCGCCGGTCATCGACGGGGTGGAGGGGCTCACCGTATGGTGCTGGCCCGAATCGCTGTGGGCGCCCATCTCGTTCACCATCGCTGCCAACGACGAGCGGGGCCTGCCGCGCGGAAGCTGGCGCGACTTCTGGTGCTCCGACGATGCTCGGGTCTACCAGTTCATCGGCCAGGACAACCTGTATTTCTACGGCGTGGCCCAGCCGGCCCTGTGGGAGGCTCTGGGCGAGGGCGGCCTGTTCGATGACGGCGAGGACTCCCGCCTGCGCCAGACGACGCTCGTGGCCAACCACCACATGCTGTTCGGCAAGAAGAAGGCCTCCTCGTCGGGTGCGGTGAAGCCGCCCACCGGCGAGCAGCTGCTGGAGCACTACACCCCCGAGCAGCTGCGCGCGCACTTCTTGGCCCTCGGCCTCGATCAGAAGTCTGTGGGCTTCTCGCCGAAGCCCTTCGATCCCGATCTGGCAAAGCGCGACGATCCGCGCGTGGCCGACCCGGCTCTGAAGGAGGGGGCGCTGCTCACCAACGTGTTCAACCGTCTGGCTCGCAGCTGCTTCTACGAGGCCCAGAAGAACTTCGATGGCTGCATGCCCCTGGGCCGCGTGAGCGACGAGGTCCGCCGCCGCGCCTTCCAGGCCATGCTCGACTACGAGGAGCGCATGCATCGGGTGCAGCTGCACGCGGTGATGACGGTGTCGGACGAGTTCATCCGCTGGTCGAACAAGTACTGGGCCGACCATATCAAGGCCGCCGAGGAGTCGGGCGATGAGGACGCGCGCCGTCAGGTGCTGCTGGACTCGTTCTACCTGCTGCGCGTAGCCTGCCTGCTCATGCACCCCATCGTGCCCGTGGGCTGCGAGAAGATCTGCGACTACCTGAGCTTTGGCTTCGACGAGCTCTTCAGCTGGAACTACGACTTCGACTCCAACGAGGAGCTGTGCCCCGCCATGGAGATCGACGCCGGCGCGCATCGCATTCACGAGCTGCCCCCGCGCTTCGACTTCTTCCGCAAGCACGAGAGCCAGTACAAGTAGGCGGGTGACGACGCCCGTTCGCGCGCGTTGCCCCGGCGGCTGGAAAATCGCCTTCGGCCGCCGGGGCGCAGCTGTGGCCGCACCGCTCCGCGCGGCAGCCGCCTGCGCCGCGGCGCCTGTTCTGAGTGCGATTCGGCGGCAACCTCCCTTGCGATGGCCGCACCGGTGCTTCCGAACCCCCCCCTCCTTTGGCGGCCTCCCCGGCTATTGTTTATGGTGGGGGGGTCTGCTGAATATGGAAAATCTGCTATTTCGCGCATTTTCTCACCCCATTTGCGAAAAGGCCGAAAGAAAAGCAGATTTTCCACGTTGCAGTGTTTCGCAGCGGAAAACGATCGGAAACGAGTGGCGAGAATTACCAGGTCAGGGACATGGTCGCTCATTGGGACAAAGAACAGGCGCATCTACCGTTGCGAGCTGTGCGCCAAAAAGCAGGATTTCCATCTTTCAAACGTGGAAATCCTGCTTTTTATTTTGCAACTTCGAGAACTTGAGCGAATTCTGCATAAAATATCAGATATTCCACATTCAAGGCTCCTGTCAGAAACTAGAAGTTGGGCCTGACGCTCGAGCTTGGGGCCGAAGCACGCCCGGCTGGAGCAGCGATGATATTCTGCAGAATGAGAAGGAGGGCATATGGCTACCTATGTTAAGGGCGTGTCCGCGGCGGAGTGTTGGACCTGCCGGCATTTCTACAGGTCGCTGCTTCCCGACGGAGCCGTGGACCTCGATACGGGGGCGCCGTCTCCGCGACGTTCGGTGCCGCTGGGGAACCCGGAACTGGAAGAGCGTGCGCGGGAGCTGGCCTTCGAACGCCTGTTCGTCATCTACGACGAAGCGATTGACTACGAGGTTGCAGTTGGAGACGGCGCCGTGAAAAAGCCCTCTCGTGGGGCGATTCGCGCGTTGGCAGATCGCGGATGCGGCATGGTATCGATGCCCGTCAGCGTTATGGTTCCCAACAAGGCATCGCGTCTGAACTCGCCACTTGTCGCCTGCTCGGTTATCACCTCGACGCCAGGCGCCGGAGCGTTCGTGCGCAGCGCAGAGTGCGGACTGCTCATCGCCTCGCCGGAATGGTGCGTGCTCCAGCTGGCCCTGGATCTGCCCATGCCCCAGCTGGCCGAACTGATCAGCGAGCTGTGCTCTACGTACTATTACGAGTTGACTGAACGTGCCGAGTTGGTACGCGGCGAAGACGGAACGGCGCGGGCTGAGGTGCGGGTGCAAGAAGCGGCGCTCAGCCATCGCCCCGTGCCAGTGTCGTGCCTGGCGGCGATGGAGGAGGTCGCACACAGCCACGGAAGCTCCCAGGCGGGCCGCCAGATGGCGCGGGCGGTGCGCTATGCGGTGGAGGGCGCCGCGTCCCCTATGGAAACGGCGCTGGCCCTTATGCTGTCCCTTCCGCGGAACGTTGGAGGCTACGGCCTGCCGAAGCCGCGCATGAACTGGGTGATTGACGTCGAAGGGGGTCGCTTCCGAGTAGTGGATGCATACTGGCCCGACGCTGGTGTGGGTCTGGAGTACGACAGCGATGCGCATCATGCGGAAAAGGACAAGATTCGCGCGGACTCGCTGCGGCGAAACGAGGTGCAGGCTGGGGACGTGCGGTTGTTTACGGCTACCGCGCTCCACCTCTCGTCTATCGAAGCGCTTGACGATCTGGCCGCTCAGCTGTCGCGCGCCCTGGGGCGCCCGTGGCGCACGGCTGGTCTGAAACCGTCCGCGCAACGAAAAGCATTGCTGCGCACGCTCAAGCGCCGCAGCATCGAAGGACTCGTGTGATCCCCCGATTTCTTTGCGCAATCCCTTGCGTTTGCAGGGGATTGTGCTATTCTAGATAGGCTGCGTTCGCGAGGGTCGCGGACACGGCGCCAACTATCACACATGCTCGGGCGACCGAACTTCGCGAGTGGCCACTGGAAAAAGGCTGCGAGGGCGCGGGAAGACCTCGGGCAGAGGACTAACGAATGGAGTGATCATGACGAAAGTCAGCATTACCACGCTGCTCGATGCCGGTGCGCATTTCGGGCATCAGACCCGCCGCTGGAACCCGAAGATGAAGCCCTATATCTTCGGCAATCGCGGTGATATCTACATCATCGACCTCAAGCAGACCCTCTACGGCCTGGATGCGGCCTACACCTTCGTGAGCAACCTCACCCGCAAGGGCGGCACCGTGCTGTTCGTGGGCACCAAGAAGCAGGCCCAGGAGGCCGTGTCCGAGGCCGCCAACCGCTGCGGCATGCCCTACGTGAACGCCCGCTGGCTCGGCGGCATGCTCACCAACTTCACCACCATCCGCACCCGCGTGAAGCGCATGGAGGAGCTGGAAGCCATGGACGCCGACGGCCGCATGGCGCTGCTGCCGAAGAAGGAGCAGATCCTGCTGCACAAGGAGCTGGCCAAGCTGCAGACCAACCTCAATGGCATCCGCAACATGAAGAAGGTGCCCGACGCCATCTTCGTGATCGACACCAACCGCGAGGGCATCGCCATTCACGAGGCTCATCGTCTGAACATCCCCGTGGTGGGCACCCTGGACACCAACTGCGATCCCGACGACGTGGACTTTGGCATCCCCGCCAACGACGACGCCATCCGTTCCGTGCGTCTGCTCGCCGATTTCATCGCCGACGCTGTCATCGCCGGCACCGGTGCTGACGTGACCGCTGCCGAGATGGCCGGCGAGGCCGCTGCCGCCGAGGTCGCCACCGAGGCTGCCGCCGACGTGGCCGAGGGCGCTGCTGCTGAGGTTGTCGCCGACGTTGTGGCCGACGCCGTCGCCGAGTAAGCAAGTAGCTCCGTTCGCCCTGACAGGACGAACGGCCCTGTCGATGCTGCGGTTCCGACAGGCCCTGGCCTTGGCCCCTGTTTTGGGCGCGGCATCGCCCGAAGGCAACGTGGCCTAAGGGCGGCCAATTCCAGGCATCTGTCGGAACCTCGCTGACTTTAGTAGACCTATGAATCATTCGATTATCAAGAAAGAGGGATTCCATGGCTAACATCACCGCCGCTATGGTGAAGGAGCTCCGCGAGATGACCGGCGCGGGCATGATGGAGTGCAAGAAGGCCCTGGCCGAGGCCGAGGGCGAGATGGAGAAGGCCGTCGACGTGCTGCGCACCCGAGGGCTCGCCGCCGTGGCCAAGAAGGCGGGGCGCGCCACCAACGAGGGCACCGTCATGGCGCTGGTCTCCGACGACTGCACCACCGGCGCCGTGGTCGAGCTGAACTGCGAGACCGACTTCGTGGGCATGAACGAGAAGTTCAAGGCCTACGCCGAGAAGATCGCCCAGGCCGCCCTGGCCGCCAAGCCGGCCGACGTGGACGCCCTGGCTGCCGCCACCATCGACGGCGAGACCGTCGAGGAGGTTGTGACCGACTGCATCCACGTGATGGGCGAGAACACCCAGCTGGCCCGTGTGGCCGTAGTGGAGGCCCCGGCCGTGGCCGCCTACATCCACGGCGGTGGCAAGATCGGCGTGCTGGTGACCTTCGAGGTGGAGGGCATCGACCCGACCGCCGAGGAGTTCCAGAAGTGCGGTCGCGACATCGCCATGCAGGTGGCTGCCCTGAACCCGGTGGCCGCCACCCGTGAGGACGTGCCCGCTGATGTGGCCGCCCACGAGTTCGAGATCTACAAGGCTCAGGCCGCCGAGTCCGGCAAGCCCGAGAACATCCAAGAGAAGATGGCCGAGGGCCGCATGGACAAGTTCTACAAGGAGAACTGCCTCGCCGAGCAGGCCTTCGTGAAGAACCCGGACCTGACCGTGGCCGCCTACGCCGACGAGTGCGCCAAGGAGCTGGGTGGTTCCATCAAGATCGCCGGCTTCGTCCGCTTCGCCCTGGGCGAGTAAGCTGTCGCTGGAATTTTTATTCCCATAAGAGAAAGGTCGTCCTCCGGGGCGACCTTTTTTCTATAATGGTGTGACTTAGAGGAACCTACGATGGGCTATCGGGCGCAGCCGCGTCCGCCAAAAGGACTAGAAATGAACCAGGAAGTCATCATCGTTCGGGGCAACCATACCCTTACCGGCGATGTGTCCGTAGCCGGGGCCAAGAACTCGGCGCTGAAGCTGATGGCCGCCGCCCTGCTGGGCCAGGGCGCCACCACTCTGCACAACGTGCCCCTCATCTCCGACATCGAGATCATGAGCGAGGTGCTTGAGCGCCTGGGGGCCGCGGTGACCCGCGACGGGCATACGCTTACCATCGACACCTCCGCGGTGGACAGCTGCGAGACCCCCTACGAACTGGTCTCGAAGATGCGTGCGTCCATTTCCGTGCTGGGACCGCTCATCGGGCGCTTCGGCGAGGCGCGCGTGGCCATGCCCGGCGGCTGTCAGATCGGCGCTCGCAAGATCGATATGCACCTGGTGGGTCTGGAGGCTCTCGGCGTGGCCTTCGACGTGGACCACGGGGTGCTTCAGGCCACTACGCCCCACGGCATGAGGGGCGCCCACGTGTATCTGGAATTCCCCTCGGTGGGCGCCACCGAGAACATGCTCATGGCCTCGGTGACTGCCGAGGGACATACGGCCATCGAGAACGCCGCTTGCGAGCCGGAAATCGAGGACTTGGCCAACATGCTGAACGCCATGGGGGCCAAGGTGTCGGGCGCAGGCACCTCGCTCATCGAGATCGAGGGCGTGGCTCTGGACGCGCTGCACCCCTGCGAGCACACCTGCGTGGGCGACCGCATCGAGGCGGGCACCTTCCTCGTGGGCGGTGCGCTCACGGGCGGTCCGGTCACGGTGCACGGCATCGACCCGGCCTTCTTGCGCATGGCCATCATGAAGTTGCGGGCCATGGGCTGCGAGGTGGAGTGCGGCCCCGATTGGGTGCGCGTGAGCCGCAGCGAGCCTTTGCGCTCGGTGGACATCCAGACCCTGCCGCATCCCGGTTTCCCCACCGATTTGCAGGCCCAGTTCATGCTGCTGGCCGCCCTGGCCGACGATGTCTCCGTCATCACCGAGAACGTGTTCGAGAACCGCTTCATGTTCGCCGCCGAGCTCATGCGCATGGGGGCCGATGTGACGCTGGACGACCACCACGCCATCGTGCGCGGCGTGTCCGAGTTGGAGGGCGCCCCGGTGTCTTCCACCGACTTGCGCGCCGGTGCCGCTCTGGTGCTTGCGGGCATCGTGGCCGACGGCGAGACGAGCGTGCACCATCTGGAGCACATCGACCGCGGTTACGAGGATTACGCAGGCAAGCTGGCCTCGCTGGGGGCCGATATCCGCCGTGTTCCCGCCGATGCGGTCGTGGGCTAGGGGCGTTCTATGGCATTGCACGGAAAGAAGGGCTTCTCTGCCTCGCAGACGAAGCGCACCTCGCGCCGCGTGAGCGACTCCATGATCGGCTCCCATGTGGCGCGTCCGAGCGTGAGTCGCGGCCGCCACGGAGCGGATCGGTCGAGTACGGGCACGTCCCGCGTCGATTTTTCCGACAGCCATCGGTCGCGCCGCGCCACGCGGGGCTTCGTGGATCAGATCGATCCCCAGGCCACCAGCGGCGAGAGCGATGCCGATTTCGCTCGCCGCGCGAATCGCCGCGGCTATGCCGAGCAGATTCAGTCGAACGCCCGCAAGAAGCGCGTGGCCACGCTGGCCGTGATCGCCGTCGCCGTGGCGGCCATCGCCGTGGCCGCGGGCGTGGCGGCGTTCTTCGCCTTTTCCGACTCCCGTCTATCGCTGGGCGACTCCAATGCCCAGGAGGCCCTGACGGCCCCGGCCGACGGCGAGCCCTACTACGTGCTGTGCACGGCCCGGCTGGCCCCGGCGGCTCAGAACGACCCCGACGGCGAGGCCTACATGGTGGTGCGCATCGACGAGCAGGCGCGCACGCTCACCTTCGTCACCGTGCCAGCGCGCATTTCCGTGGAGCTGCCCGACGGTCAGCAGTGCCTGCTCAATGAGGCCCGCACCCAGCTCGGCGATGCCGAGCTGATTCGCCAGGTATCCGAGCTTCTGGATGTGCCCATCGCGCACTTCGCCAGCACCGATGCGGCCGGTATCGCCCGCATGGTGGAAATCGTGGGCGGCGTGCCCGTGAACCTGGAGGTAGAGGTGGACGACCCGCGGGCCGGCATCGACGTGCTGGCCGCCGGCGAGCAGACTTTGGATGGGCGCCAGGCCGTCACGCTGCTGCGCGCCTCCAACTTCACCGAAGGACTTGCGACCCAGGCCACGAACCGCGCCATGTTCACGGTGAACCTGGCCGGCCGCGCCACGTCGGGGGAGGGTCTGAGCTTTCCCACGGTGGTGTCCGATGCGGCCGCCACGGTGAGCACCGATTGGACGAGCGGTCAGATCATCGCTTTGGGCGATGCCCTGCGCCCCCTGTCCGAGGCCACGGTGTACGCCTGCGCGGTGCCGGGCCGCTTGGCTGACGGCGAGGGAGGCCAAACCTACCGCGTCGACGGCGACGAGCTGACCGCTATGATGGAGGCGGTGCGTGCGGGCGAGTCGCCCCAGAGCGCCGAGGGATCCGCAGCGAACGTAAACCGCGAGCTGATCACCGTGGATGTGCGCAACGGCGCCCAGGTGACTGGGGCTGCCAAGCGCATGGGCGAGTTGCTTGAATCGGTGGGTTATCAGGTGAAGTCCGTCGGCAACACCAACGACAACACCACGTATCCCGAGACGTTGGTCATCTACAAGGATCCGGCCTTCGAGATCGCCGCCAAGGCCATCGTGAGCGACCTGGCCGCGGGTCGGGTGGTGAACGGCGGGGACTTCTATACCTTTGATACCGATGTGTTGGTGATTATTGGCCAGGACTGGATACCCGCCGGCTCGTAGCTATGCTATGATCGTGGGCGATATAAGACCTTTTCGCAAAGGAGTGCCATTATGGTTGAGAAGTCTGATGTAGCTGCGGTGCTGGAGCTGATCCGTCCGAGCCTGCAGGCCGATGGCGGCGACGTGGCCCTGGTGGACGTGGCCGAGGACGGCACCGTCACCGTGGAGCTGCAGGGCGCCTGCAAGGGATGCCCCATGTCCCAGATGACCCTGGCCAACGGCGTGGAGCGCATCCTGAAGGAGCGCGTCCCCGGTGTGACCAAGGTTGTTCCTGCTCAGTAAGGTGAGCTAGGAATACGTGTTGATCGTGCGGGCCTCATCGAGGCCCGCTTTTACGAGAGAGGACGGGAATGGAAGGCTGCTGGAGCCGTCGCGGCTGCGACGATGAGATGCAGGGGCGTTGCCCGCACAACGTGCCGGGCGAGCCGTGCCCGGCCGACTGCCACTATGCGGCGTGCCACCGTCCCACCCATGTGGTCTGCGAGGACTTCGACATCTTGCTGAATCCGAAGCGCGACTACGAGGCCGCCATCAAGCAGGTCTGCCGCTTCTGCGAGCATTTCCTGGTGCACGGTCCCGATCTGGATCCCGACGGGCCCCACGGCCGCGAGCAGTTCAGCGGCCGCAACCGCTTCATTCTGTAGGCGCCCCATGAAGGCCACGGTGAAATGCCCGACCTGTCAGGCGACCGATCTGGACGTGCGCGCCTACGATTCCATGATGGTGCTGCGGTCGGATCTGGCCCTGTACGCTCTGACCTGTCCCCACTGCGCGACGCGGATCTCGTCGCTCGGGGGCATTCCCGCCGTCCTGCGCGAGGAAGTTATGTTTGCCGCTATCGAGTTGGGCGCCGGCATGGGTGCCCATGAGGGAACGTCATAATGCTGAACGACATCTACCAGAACCTTGATCCCATCGCTTTCGCCGCCGGTCCCTTCGTGGTGCGCTGGTACGGTCTGGCCTACGTGGTCGGCTTCGCTCTGGCGGCGTTCATCATCTACGCCGTGGCGCGGCGCTGGAAGATCGGCATGAACGAGGACAACCTGCTGACGCTTATGGTGTGCGCTATCGTGGGCGTGGTGCTGGGAGGTCGCTTGGGCTATGTGCTGTTCTACGGCGACGGCTACTATTTTAGCCACCCGATGGAGATCCTCGCCTTCAACCAGGGGGGTATGAGCTTCCATGGCGGCCTGGTGGGGCTGCTCGCGGGCGGCGCGGTGGCGGCGAAGCTGACGCGCATCCCCTTTCTCACCTTGGCCGATCTGGGCGCCATCGCCGCGCCGATGGGGTTGTTCTTCGGCCGTTGCGCCAACTTCGTGAACGGCGAGCTGTGGGGCGCGCCTACCGACTGGCCCATCGGGGTCGTCTTCGGCGGTGCGGCCGGCATGATGCCCCGCCATCCGAGCCAGCTCTACGAGGCGGTGCTGGAGGGGCTCGTCATCTTCATCGTGCTGTTCGCCCTGTCGCGCAAGCTGCCGCCGCGGCCGCAGGGCACCTTTGTAGGTGCCTTTCTGGTGCTCTACGGCATCTTCCGCTTCCTCATCGAATTCGTGCGCGAGCCCGATGTGCAGCTGGGGTATCTCTGGGGCGGCTGGCTCACCATGGGCCAGGTGCTCTCGGTGCCGCTCATTATCGGCGGCATCCTCGTGCTGATCTACGCCGCCAAGAGGAAGCTGCCCCAGCAGGGCTCCCAAGAGATACCCGCATCCTAGCCTTTTCCTATGCCTCCGTCTTGTGGTGGCCGTCCAATTCGATGAGGTCGAGCAGGGCCTGCTGGGAATGGACGCCGAACTTGCGGTAGATGCGCTTGATGTGGGTTTTGGCCGTCTCCTCCGAGATAACCAGCTGAGTGCTGATGAAGCTGCAATTGCGGCCCTTGGCCAGATAAGCGAACACCTCGGTCTCTCGGGGCGACAGGCCACGTGTCTTCGCCAGCTGCTGGATGGACAGCTTGAAGCGCGACGTACGCTGCTCGGCGCTGGCCCCAAAGCTGAACAGGTTGCGGTCGGAGCCGGGGAAGGGGCTCTCGAAGCCGAACAGCGCCACCAGCAGCCGCTTGGCCAAGGAGTTCGGCGAGGCGGCCTGCATCGGCGAGACCGTGGAAGTGGACGGTCTGACCGTGCCCTATCGTCCGGCGGCCGTGGACATCTTCAGCGGCATTGTCCGCCACAAGCACGGCTTCGTGTCCCAGTGGGCCCTGCTGCAGCTGAACACGCTCGTGGGCAACGCCTTCGCCCGCGGCGGATATTTGGGCTACTACACCAAGAACGCCTACGGCTTCTACAAGGGCGACACCGATCATACGTGGGCCCTCGACGTGTGGGAGGAAGACGGCCTCATCAACGATCTGGCCATGGCCCACGGGTTCCCGGCCAACCAGTCGCGCTACCAGAAGGTGCGCGGGACCGAGGGCGTCTACCCCAATGCCAAGCGCACCATCCGCCCCATGCTGTGCATGATGTACGAGACGGCGCCCTGCGCCGAGATCTGCCCCACGGGTGCCAGCGCGGTGCGCGAGGACGGCATCGTGACCATCAACAAGAAAGAGTGCATCGGTTGCGGCAGCTGCCAGACGGCCTGCCCCTATGATGCGCGCTCCCTGCGGGAAAGCGGCGAGGCTCTCGCACCCATCCCTCTCCCTTTCGGCGCCCCGCAGCCTCCCGCGGGGCGCCGGCTTGCGTTCGGGGAATATAACGGGGCGTTGTCGATTACGTGGTGGTGGGGCGGCGGGACCTCCTTTCCCGTACAATGATTGACGGTTGTGGAATAGGCCGCCTGGCCTTTCCGCCCTCACCGTAACCGACCAAGAGATATGAGGCGTAACATGGACGTGAGATTCTACAAGTGCATGCACTGCGGCAACATTGCCGTGAAGATTTACGACGCCGGCGTGCCGCTGGTGTGCTGTGGCGAGAAGATGGTGGAGCTGGTGGCCGACTCCCAGGACGCCGCCCTGGAGAAGCACGTGCCCGCCGTCGAGGTCGTCGGCGACAAGGTGATCGTGAACGTGGGCTCGGTGGACCACCCCATGACCGAGGAGCACTGGATCCAGTTCATCTGCCTGGTGACCGATGCGGGCTATCAGATCAAGCCCCTGACTCCGGCCGATGCCCCCCACGCCGAGTTCGCGGTGCCCGCCGGCGAGACCCCGGTGAAAGTGTACGAGCACTGCAACCTCCACGGCCTGTGGGTGGCCGAGCTGTAAGCCGCTGAGTCCGTTATTTGGGAAGGACCCGTGAATCTTCGCGGGTCCTTCTTGTGTTTTGGGGCATCGGTGGTAATATAAGCAGGCTTGTCTTGGCTTGGTCGGAAACCAAGCTGGAATCGGACCCCTTGGTCGGAAACCAAGGGAAGTTAGGAGAACCCATGAAGCAAGGTATTCATCCGGAGTACGTCGACTGCGTCGTGAAGTGCAGCTGCGGCAACACCTTCACCACCCGCTCGACCAAGCCCGAGCTGAAGATCGACATCTGCAACGCCTGCCATCCCTTCTACACCGGCACCCAGAAGCTGATCGACACCGGCGGACGCGTCCAGCGCTTTGCCGACCGCTTCGGCGCCGCTAAGGACGTCGTCGCCGAGCGCGAGGCCGCCAAGAAGGCCGAGCGCGCCGCTCAGATCGCCGAGCGCGAGGCCGCCAAGAAGGCCGAGCGCGAGGCCAAGGCCGCTGCCAAGGCCGAGCGTGCCGCCGCCTTCGCCGCCAAGGCCGCCGAGGCCGCTGCTCGCGCCGAGGCCGAGGAGGACGTCCAGAACATGGAGGACGCCGCCGCTGCCGCAACCGCCGAGGAGGCCCCTGGCGTGGAGCTGACCGAGGCCGAGGTCGCCTCCGCCGAGGAGACTGCCGAGTAGCATCCGCTGCTTCATGTCATCGAAGACCCGCTGCTTTTGTGGCGGGTCTTTTCTTTTTGCAGTCCTGTAAATTCCCCGGGGCCGGCCAGGGCGGCGAATTATAATGGTTAGAATCATCGAGCGAGCCCGAGGGAGGCGCCGTGCTGCACAATCCAGAGCAAGATTTCGTGTTGAAGACCATCGAGAGCCGCGATGTTCACTTCGTGCGGTTCTGGTTCACCGACGTGCTGGGGAACATGAAGTCCTTCGCCGTGGTCCCCGGCGAGCTCGAGCGCGCCTTCGAGGACGGCATGGGCTTCGACGGCAGCTGCATCGAGGGCTTTGCGGACGCCCAGGAATCCGACATGCTGGCCTTTCCCGACCCCTCCACCTTCCAGGTGCTGCCCTGGCGGCCCACCTCCAATGCCGTGGCCCGCATGATCTGCGACATCCACACGCCCGAGGGGCAGCCCTACGAGGGTGATCCGCGCCATGTGCTGGAGCGCATGGTGCGAAAAGCCGCCGAGGCCGGCTACGCCTTCATCGTGGGACCCGAGCTGGAGTACTTCTACTTCAGAGACGCTCAGGGCACCGAGGTGCTCGACCGCGGCAGCTCGTTCGATCTCACCTCGCTCGACTCCGCCTCCGACCTGCGGCGCGACACGGTACTTACCCTGGAGAAGATGGGCATTCCCGTGGAGTACTCCCATCACGAGAGGGGTCCCTCCCAGCACGAGATCGACCTGCGCTACGCCGATGCGCTGGCCATGGCCGACGCCGTGATGACCTACAAGCAGGTGGTGAAGGAAATCGCCATGAAGCACGGGGTGTACGCCTCGTTCATGCCCAAGCCCATGACCGACGCGCCGGGCAGCGGCATGCACGTGCACCAGAGCCTCATCGACCTGGACGGCAACAACGCGTTCTTCGACCCGAGCGATCCGTCGGGCTACAACCTGTCGGCCACGGCGAAGTCCTACATCGCCGGCCTTTTGAAGTACGCGCCGGATTTCACCCTGGTCACGAACCAGTACGTGAACTCCTACAAGCGCCTGCGCCCGGGCGGGGAGGCCCCCACTTGCGTCAGCTGGGGTGCCCGCAATCGCGCCACGCTCGTGCGCATTCCCGGTTATCGCCCCCACAGCGAGAACGCCTGCCGTGTGGAATTGCGCAGTCCCGACCCGGCGGCGAACCCCTATCTGGCCTTCGCCGTGATGCTGGCCGCCGGTCTGGCGGGTATCGAGGAGGGGCTCGAGTTGATGCCCCCGGCCGACGAGGCGGCGCCGTTGGGCTGTACGCGCCAGCAGCATCGCGAGCGGGGCCTGGCCACCCTGCCCGAGACCCTCGGCGAGGCCGTAGAGCTGTTCGCCGAAAGCGCGCTGATGCGCGAGACCTTAGGCGAGCACATCCACAGCTATCTGGTGCAGGCCAAGCGCGAGGAATGGGCGGCCTACCAGGCCGTGGTGACCCCTTGGGAGCTCGAGCACGATTTGGCGGTGTTGTAGCATGCAGCGCAAGACCGTTATCTTCATCGCCGACAGCCTGGACAACGCGCACAAGTTCCAGCAGGTGCTCTCGAAGTTGGATGTGGATGTGGCCGCCGGCTCCTCGGCCCAGTTCAAGAAGCTGCTCGCGGCCCATCCCTCCCACGATCTGGTGATCTACGAGGCGCGGGGCGACGCTTTGGCCAGCGTGGCCTCGGTGGAGACGGCCTTGGCCGAAGAGGGGACGAGTGCGATGCTCGTCATCGTGAACGACAGCCAGCTGGCGGAGTTCCGCCTGCCGGTGTCGTGCAAATCCGACTTCGTGGTGCACGGCGCCTCGGCCGCCGAGTGCGCCACGCGCATCCGCCAGCTGTTGTGGCCCGGCAACGAGGGCTCGTCGGCCGACTACATCGTCATCGACGCCATGACGGTGAACTTGGCCACCTATCAGGTGAAGGTGGGCGGCGAGCCGATCGACCTCACCTATCTGGAGTACGCGCTGTTGGCCTTTCTGGTCACCCATCCGGGACGCACCTATTCCCGTGACGCCCTGCTGCGCCGCGTGTGGGGCTTCGACTACTACGGCGGCAGCCGCACCGTTGACGTGCATGTACGCCGGGTGCGCGCCAAGCTCGGCCCTGAGCTTGCCCAGCGCCTGGAGACGGTGCGCGGCGTCGGCTATTTGTGGAACGCATGACCCTGCCGGGGAGGGCGCCGGGCCGCTTTCGCGGCCGGCTGGGCGCTTCCTCCCTTCCGAACGCGGCTAGAGAAACGGAGAAAAATGATGCACATCGGTCGGTACCATCTCCGCATCGCTGCTGCTGAAGTAGAATCCGTTTCTTAACAGCCGCGTTCTCCAAGGCGCGCCCAGACGTCCGCGAAAGCGGCCCCGGCGCCCCTCCTGATACGTCCTTTCCCGAAGGAGCTCACATGTCGAAGAAGATCGCTGTCATCGATGGCAACTCGCTGATGCATCGCGCCTACCATGCGGTGCAGACGCCCATGACTGCCAAGGACGGCACACCCACCAACGCGGTGTTCGGCTTTCTGTCCATGCTGTGCAAGTTCATCGAGATCGCCGCGCCCGATGCCGTGGTCTGTGCCTTCGATGCCGGCAAGCCGGTGCATCGCATCCAGGCCCTCGAGCAGTACAAGGCCCAGCGCCCTCCCATGGACGAGGAGCTGCGCGTGCAGTTTCCCGTGATGGAGGAGCTGCTTGAGGCCATGGCCATCCCCGTGGTGAAGGTGCCGGGCTGGGAGGGCGACGACATCCTGGGCACCATCGCCGCCCGCGACGAGGCGCTGGGCTTCGAGACCCTGCTCGTGACCGGCGACAAGGATGCCTACCAGCTGGCGAGCGAGCTGACGCGCATCGTCACCACGAAGAAGGGCATCACCGACATCACGGTGAACGGCCCCGACGAGGTGCGGGAGCGCTACGGCGTGAGCCCTGAGCAGTTCATCGACTTCCTGGGGCTGATGGGCGATTCCTCCGACAACATCCCCGGCGTGCCCGGCATCGGCCCGAAAACGGCGACGAAGCTCTTGCAGACCTACGGGTCCATGGAGGGCATCTACGAGCATATCGACGAGCTGAAGGGCAAGCAGAAGGAGAACCTGGCGAACAATCGCGAGATGGCCTTCCTCTCTCGCGAGATCGCCACCATCGTGCGCGATTTGGACTTCTTCGTGGATCTGGAGGCAGCCTCCTTCCCGGCCTTCGATGCGGCCGATGTGGAGGAGGCCTTCGGCAAGTACCAGCTGGCGAGCCCTCTGGCCCGCGTGCTGGCGATGATCGATGCGGAGCCGCCCTCTCGCGAGATCGAGTTCACTCTGGCCCCCGAGCTGTCCGGCGCAGCCGGTGCCGCCGAGATTGCGCGGGCCTGCGGGGAGGGGGAGACCGTGGGCGTGTCCTTCGTCGATCCCGAGCAGGTGTCGCTGTTCAACGACGGCGCCACAGCGGCATTCGTGACCGATCAGGCCACGGTGGTCGCCGAGGGGGAGGAGGCCCTCGATCTGTTCGCCACCATCGTGCGCGACGGAGCCTTCTGCGCCCTGGATGTGAAGGCTGACCTGCACCGGGTGTACCCGGCCGATACCGCCGAGGCCGCTCGCGTGAGCGATGGGGAGGTGCTGGCGGCCCGCGGCTTCGACTTAGGCGTGGCCGGCTACGTGCTGAACTCGTCCACGAGTGCCTACACCTACGACTCCCTCATGGAGTCGGTAGCCGCAGCCACGCTGCCCGCCGCCGAGACCGACGCTGAGCGCGCCGCCATCCGCGCCACGGCGGCCCGTATGCTGAAGGGGCTCATGGAAGAGGCCCTGAAGAAGGACGGCACCTGGGACGCCTATGTCGATATCGACCTGCCGCTCGTAGGGGTGCTCACCTGCATGGAGCGGGTGGGCGCGGCCATCGACGTGCCGCGGCTGGAGGCTTTGGGCGCCAAGGCCCAGGCCGAGGTGGACGATCTCACGGCTCAGATCTACGAGCTGGCCGGCGAGCCGTTCAACCTCAGCTCGCCCAAGCAGCTGGCCCATATCCTCTTCGAGGTGCTGGAGCTGCCGGCCAAGAAGAAGAACCAGCGCGGCTATTCCACCGACGCCAAGGTGCTCAGCGAGCTGTCGGCCATCCACCCCCTGCCCGATCTTATTCTGCGCTATCGCGAGTTCTCGAAGATCAAGACCACCTACATCGACGCCCTGCCGCGCATGCGGGCCCTGGACGGGCGCGTGCACACGCAGTTCAACGAGACGGTGACCACGACGGGGCGCCTGTCCTCGTCGGACCCGAACTTGCAGAACATCCCCGTGCGCACCGATTTCGGCCGTCAGATTCGCAGCTGCTTTACGCCCCTGCGGGAGGGGGAGCTGTTCTTGTCGGCCGACTATTCTCAGATCGAGCTGCGCCTTCTGGCCCACCTGTCCGCCGACGAGCACCTGGTGGCTGCTTTCAACTCCGGAGCCGATCTGCACACCTCCACGGCGGCTCGCGTGTTCGGTCTGGCGCCCGAGGAGGTGACGCCCTCGTTGCGCAGCCGCGCCAAGGCGGTGAACTTCGGCATCGTGTACGGTCAGCAGGCCTATGGGCTGTCCCAGTCGCTGGAGATCCCCATGGCCGAGGCCCGCGACATGATTGACCGCTACTTCGAGGTGTACCCCGGGGTGCGCACCTATCTGGACGATACCGTGCGCGAGGCCAAGGAGAACGGCTTTGCCACCACGATGTTCGGTCGCAAGCGTCATATCCCCGAGCTGCGCAGCTCCAACGGCCAGCAGCGCGGCTTCGGCGAGCGCACGGCCATGAACCATCCCATGCAGGGCACGGCGGCCGACATCATCAAGATGGCCATGAACGAGGTGCAGCGCCGCCTTATGGCCGAGGGCTTTCGTGCCCAGTTGATGATCCAGGTGCACGACGAGCTGGACTTCTCGGTGCCCGCCGACGAGGTGGAGCGCCTGGCCGCCATGGTGCGCGAGGTGATGGAGTCTGTGGCCGATCTGCGCGTGCCCCTGCTCGTGGATGTCAGCTGGGGCCCCACCTGGGCCGAAGCGCACTAGGGGAGGCGGCGATTCGGGTTGGCGGGCTGACGCTGCCCCTCCAGAGGCGCGGCGCATAAGGCCGTTCGGGCCTCTACACGGTTTTCCAGAAGTCCTGGATGAGCTCTTGGCGGTTGGCGTGGCCGGTCTTCTGGAGGATGTTGTGCACGTGCACCTTCACCGTGGAAGGGGCCAGCGACATGGACGAGGCGATGTTCTGGTTGTCCTTGTCGCGCAGGATGTAGTCGAGCACCTCCTGCTCGCGCTGGGTCAGCTGGTGACGGCTCGCGTACACCATGAGGTCGGCCGCTGTCTGGCGATGGCGGCTCGTGTCGTCCATAACCGGGTTGGTGTGAGAATGGATGAACAGCTGGCGCAGGGCGAAATGGCACATCATGGCAGCGCAGACCAGCATGAGCAGGTTCTCGCAGTAGTTGCGCTCGGCCAGCAGCACGAAGGGCCCGATCTTGACGCTTTCCACGCTCAGCACAAGGAAGAACACGACGTCCTCGGTCACCATGAGCAGCCCCAGGGCAGCGAGGACCATACATTGGATGCGGTAGCGGCCGAGGCGCTGGCGCTCCACCGGGTCCTGCACCCGCAGGTAGTGGAAGCAGGCGAACCCGAGAATCCAGAACAGGAACAGGGCGCGGCAGTTGTAGTACAGGAAGCGCAGCACGGAGCTGTCGCCTGAAATGACGAGCAACACGCCGGAAATGACAACGAAGGCCACGATGGGGCCCAGACGCATCGCGCGCCGGCGTTCGCCGAGGTACTCGCAGACCATGAGCCAGAAGGCTCCGAGAAAGCCCGCGCCCGTGGCCAAAGTGAGGAACGATCGCAGGAAGTAGTAGTCGGCGCCCAACTCGATGAACGAGCGGGCCGCGAAATCATCTTGGAGGATAGAGGCCACGTCGAGGAAGTAGAACAGAAATCCCACCGAGGCGTAGAACATGATCTTCTGACGAGACACCAAGAAGGCCGAAAGGCAAACGGCGGAAGTGAGGACGGAAACCAAGATTACCAGAAGTGTTTCGTAGAACAGTGTCAGCCCCATGGACTCTTTCTCCTGCCTTAGACATCCGTACCTGCCTGCCGCCGTTTATTATAGCCTAACAGAACGATCGGGAAACAAAGTTCCATGGCTTCTTGAGCGTTTGACAGTTTATCAGTGACCAATCGCATAAAAATTTCTTGACCTCTAGTCAATAAAGTGGTAATTGAGAACCCCTTTTTGACCTCGTGTTTAGGGGAAGTTTAGAGGACGTCGTTTTTAGGTAGGCGTAACTTAAACCTTCTCCTACACCCAGTTTAGACCTGTTCCGTTGGGCGCGCATCCCCCACATTGGCGCTATGGAAGCATCGCACTTACGCGATGGCCGCAGAAAAGCGGTACTGCGGCAGCCGGCAATCGACAGGCGCCGGGGGGCGCCAGATCGGAGAGCTTTATGCAAGGAGTAAACGTCAAGAGCGAGATCGGTAACCTCAAGAAGGTCATCCTCCATCGCCCGGGCAATGAGTTGCTCAACCTCACCCCGAACACGCTGGAAGAGCTGCTGTTCGACGACATCCCGTTCCTGGAGGTCGCCCAGGCCGAGCACGACGCCTTCGCCGACATCCTGCGCAACGAGGGCGTGGAGGTCGTCTACCTCGAGGACCTCATGGCCGAGGCGCTCGACACCGACCCGGCGCTGCGCGAGCAGTTCCTGGACCAGTGGATCTACGAGGCGGGCATCCGCACCGGCCTGTACACCGACATCATCAAGGACTACATCAACTCCGAGTACGCCGGCACCAAGGACATGGTCATGAAGACCATGGCGGGCATCAACCTCCAGGAGCTGCCGCAGCAGCACACCAACCTGCTCGTGGACATGGTGTCCGACC
>NZ_AUGK01000021.1 GCF_000422625.1 Adlercreutzia mucosicola DSM 19490
GGGCCATGGCCTCTGGCACGGTCAGGCCATCGTCCGCGACCGCCCTCGCGGCGGCCACCTTGGTATCGAACGAGTAGGTCTTCTTCTTTGCTCCCATGGCGGACAGGGCTCCTATGCCGACGGACCTGTAGGTGTCCAGCCATTCTCTCACAGTTCCCTCGGGGGCGCCGACCAGACGCGCGATCACGTCGCGTCCGTGTCCCTCCTCGTAGAGCCTGACGGCGCGCCGCCGCAGCTCCGCATCGCAAAGCGGTCTTCCAGACATAAAGAAAGCCTCCCATTTCTCGTGTCCAAGAAATGGGAGGCAGTTCAAAAGCCGGCTCTTTACAAGCAATGCGGCCAGACGCGTGGCGAGGTTTTCCGCATACGTGTCGTTATCGAGCTCTGCAGCCGCCAGGGGCAGACGCGGAGCTCTCAGGGCAGCAATCGCATACGGCGCCGGCGAGTATACTCGTAGGCTTCAAGGCGACGAAGCGGGTCGGTCGCGAATCTCGTAATTCACGGAACGGGGGCAACGGTCTTCTTCTTGGGACTCCCCTCCCATCGGTGTCTGGAGCGTACCGCGAGGCAAAAGCATCGAGAACATTCACCCCCCATCAACGATTCCTATAAAACCACTTATGCTGACGCTGCGAGCAAGAAACCCGTCGCAGAAGAGTTCGTACTAGTGATAGCCGCATTGTCAATCGGCAGGTTGTTTTTGCTAATCAATGCATTTCAGTCGGTTCCCATCCAAAGACTCTTTGTCTGGACCATTTCTGTACCTCAGCAGAGAAAATTCTTAATCAAAAGTAAAGACAAACTCGAAATTCATAGTTAAAATATACAAGATTGTTACTCATTTGTTTCCACATACTATGTAACTAGTTGACGTTAGGGTCCTTAAATGAATTTTTCCATCGTTTCAGATCACGAAGTCGAGAACGCCAAAATTCAGGCTACCGTAATTAAACCCACTGTCTTCATGTCGAACCTGAATGACGGCGCAATTCCGTCGTCATGCGTTTATTACATTGACATCAATTCGCTTTCTCCCACAGATTTGGAACGTGTGGTACGGGCAAAATTAGAGAAGGTGAGTTTTTTCTACGATGCTCCAAGAGATGCTTCAAAAGCGAAGTACAGGGCAGCATTCTGGCCCCCAAATTCTAGTGATTCTTCTGCCGCCAGCGCTGCATTAAAGAAAAGAGTTGTAGGTGCCTTTGAGGATTTCGGGCTTGACCCGTACGGCGCAGGCAATCGAACCGTATCTTTCTGGAAAAAACTATTACTGGGTCATTCGTGGTTAGTACCTGCACTGTCTCTGATAGCCGCAGCGTCGGTTCTTTACTGCCTAACATTTCCAAGTTTTATTCGCACAATTGAAGATGATCAAGTTATGGCACTTGTAAATCTCAGAGATATCCTAGCCGTTGTTTCGATTGGGTGCCTCCTCGCCATCACAGCATTGCTCATCATGCGAGAAATACACACTCTATCTCAAGAGCTCAGAAGAACCGATGGCTTGTTTTTAAACAAACTGATGGCGATATTGCGCTGCATTATATTGATCGCAATGGTTCTCTGGATTGCTTCGGTTTTCTTGTGCTGGTACTTAGGCGGATTTTCAGATTACGGACCAGCACTTGCAGTTGCCGACAATCCAGTGTTGAACTACTTCGTTGTTGTGGGAAACTATCTAAAGTATTTGTTCGTAATTCTCCCTTCAAGAATTACGGGCGGAATTATCGTTCCGCTCATCGAGTGGACTATTGTCATTGTGAACGCATTGTTGTTTATCCTCATCTGTCTCAACCCACCCACTTCGTTAGTAATAACAACCAGTAACGATACCATGGGAACTTATAAGGTAGAACGCATTGAGGTTCCGGCATTGATGACAAAAGCGCAAAAGGATAAGTTTATCTCGGATAAAGTCAAAGAAGCGAGAGAGAGGGCCGGCGCATCCGAGAACGTAATTTGCTGGACCAAGAAGGGACGCTAGAGATGCAAAACACTTCGATTTCGCCTTGGAGAGCGCCAAAACCAACGTCCCCTTTGGCGTCAGAGGGGTCGTCCGCCATGACTCGTGCGCAATTGTTGAAATTGATCTGGTCTAGCTTACTTGCGCTTGTGCTGCTGTGGCCACTGCTTATATCCGTGGTTAACGGCCCTTCGCTACGAAATAGCGTTATTTACCAAACTGCGCTGGGCGCTCAATGGGAGGCCCTCGAATTCCATACCGAAAATATTACACTGCTACCTCACGGTATGCCCCAGTTTTTATTCACTGGGGAAGGCATCGATATCGGCACTGGTGGCAATATTAGATACTCTTCCTTGTTAGCGGTCAACGAACCTCTCCTGTTTGCTTCTCCCGTTGGGGCGACAGGCGCGTTCCAATTCGATGCCGCGACACACACGTACTCGTTTGATAAGGAAGGATACCTGGCAACAGAGGGCTCCTACATGTATTTCACGGGCGATGAGGCACTTGAGGCAATGTGCAAAAATGATGGAATAGATGGCGCAATCATACAAAGAATAGCGTGGAATGCCCTCAAACCAAGTGATGAGCTTGTGTCAGTTGGCTATCTCTTGCTTACTCCGACTCAAATTGAAGAATCAAAGTTCCCGACAAAACGCGAATTCCTAAACAGCGAAGGCGACAACATCGGTATAGTCTTTTTGAAAACCGAAGATTCGCATATTGCAATTTACAATCCCCTTTGCAACAGCTATGGCATCTACACCCAGGAAGGGTAGAGCCTGTGGGCTCATGGACAAACCAAATCAATGTGAGGCGAAATTTCCAGATGACTGAATATTATGTAACGTACCAACAGGCACCCTTTGGGGTAACCGATCCAATTATTCTGAGTCCCCAATCACTTCTAAACAGGATTTTAGTAGGCGGCGGTTCAGAGGAGGATATCTATTTCGTCCAAATTGATTGCCTGAATCCACTTAATAATGACGACATACTTCTGATTGCTGGAGCTCCACAAGTTGTTCTCTATGCATATGGGGACTCGGACGATGGGGCGAAAAGCGAGGCGATGCGCAACCGAGGCATCGTTCCGTCTGTTCTTCTCGAACCCGACACGCAGAAACCCTGTGTGCGTATACAAGAACTTCCTTCGTTAGAAATAGCTGCACAGAAGAAACTCCAGGAGGAGAAAGCGCCCCGATCGAAATCGCAGTTAACGGAGACGCTTGTTTACAATAGGAGCTGGAAGTTTTTCGTCATTTTATTTGTCATTGAGGTCGGAGCGATTCTCGTTGCTGTTCTACCGCTATATGACGCTACATGTTTCTTGTATGATGCAAACCCAGTGCTTCACACTGTTATTTGGGCCTCTGTTTTGTTGCTACTCTATGCAATTATGATTTATTGCATTCTCGGGTTGCTTATGAAAATGTTTGACAAAGTCCGAAAATCTATCTAGCGGCCTCCTGCACCTGCAATCGAAAAGCCTCACGCTCGCTTTATAGTTTATAGAAACTATCTTATTGCACTCTCCCCTGTGGCGCACTCATCCTGCAGGAGGGGGCAAAACCATCAGCAAGCGCCCCTCTCTAATGCATTGAGTGTTTCGAACATGGGGGTGAAGTTTTGCCTTACTCCATCCAAAAGGGCAACAGCACATCGGTTAACGAGTTCATCCAGATAGCAGTCACCCTTAAGGTAGCTGCCCAGATCCTTCATTATGCCTCGTTGGCCAGTCAGCAAATCTGCGGGACAGCGCTCTAGGTTCAGATATCCTGGCAGCACTTCATAGAATATCGAGCCATCTTCTTCCTGGAAATATCCCATGACGGACATATCGGAGGAGTCAGCGCCCACAGGCGCGTGCCTCTTAAAGCGCTCATAGGCGAACTCCTCAACGACAATGGGGCCTCCTCCGCTTAGCGGCTTGCACTTGAAACACCAAGGATCATACAGCACGTCACCGCGAACGAAAGGCGTGGGAATGGTAAGCCACATGCTCTCGAAGAACTGCTCCATATCGCTCATGCCATCATCGTTTTCCCATCCTGATATTATTTCAACGAGAACGTCGTCAACGAAGACCGCTTTCCCGTGCTCACACCACGTGTCGACCACTTGTTTCCGGATCTGTATCCGTTTTGGAGAAGGCTCGTCGATCAGATCTTGCTTTGCTTGCGCCATGCAGTAGTCGAAAGAGCTGAAGGCGGCTTCCCACGGAGCGCACTCCTCCCCCTCGGGTGAAAGAATGCAATATTGGTAAATTTCGTGACCCTTTGGGGTAAAGAACGCTTCGACGGCCATGACAATCTCGGGTAGAAAGCAATTCAATGCCTCGGCAACAGAACTGAACTTTTCCTTCCATTCTGGCCCCCACGGCCTGTGTTCGTCGACGCTGCGACCCATTTCGGTTGCAATAGTCGCCAAAGCGCAAATTTTCTCTGCCAACGGCTTGCTCCGACATTGGTACACAATCCATGCTGCCTCCGAATACGTGAATCGGTAGTGAGATTGCTTCAAGTAGGATGCCGTATCGACGGAATTCACAAACTCAAATATCCAGTCTTGCACAGAGCGATTTGGCGCAACGCTGTTTACAAGCACGGCAACATTCTCGATACAGTGAGGATCGCCCCAATCGATGGTACCTACAATATCTGCGTATTCGTCGCCGTTGGCGACGTGGGCAGTCTCCCAATAGTTCATATTAGCTCCTATTAGATCGTTGTTTTCTCGGCTTAAAATGGCAATCCGGATACCGTCCGAGACCAACAGTCGAATGCCTCCTCGAGGAGCAGATCAGCTTGCTGTATAAGGACAATCCCCTTATTGGTAGAAAATGACGATATAGGTTTGCTGCAAGCGGTGCAGACGAAACGCTGAATCGCTTCGAACGCCAGGTCGAGTTGACCACGATTTTGGACGGTGTCGATATAACCCCAATTGCCCGACTGCACATTATAGTGAAAGCGAATCCTAGAAGATGGTTGTGTGTGGCTGAACAACTCCAGGAAAATCTTTTCATTCTCTACATCCAGTCGCGCACCCACAGAGGAAGGTGTTGTTGCCACCGTCAATAGTTTCTCGCGTGTAGAAATTATAGCCGTAGGTTGAGCCGCAAAACTTGCGAAGAACAAGCACCCGCATACTGGACACTCGTAAATGCCCCGGAAAGCTCCAGGACGCCCCACGGTAATTGTAGCATAGCTGCATCCGGAGATAGGGCCAATTGGCAGGGCTGGCTGCTGCATACGAACCTGGAGTTCGGCAAAAACATCCCGAGCGTCGAAAGGGCGAGATGCATAAGGACAGTCATCGAGCGCGGTCCACCGGCGCGATTCGACCCGAGAAGGCGCCGTCGCAACACTTACGGAGCTTGATCGGGAAGATGAGGGGTCCTCTTTCTCCCAGTATGTATCGAAATCCCCTTCAGCTATTGATACCCTGAACCTTTCTGAACTCAAGGAGCCCTCATGTGCGCAATGAGGGCATATGTAGTCGGCGAATACGACATCAATGCCCGATTCCTCCAACTTTGATACACTTGCGTCCGCTGTTATACAACGAATCTCATCTTTATTCGACTCAAGATAAGGCGCCAGATCGCCCCAAGGCCCCCTCAGGTGCCTCTCGACAATATAGCTTCTAGGAAACGTCGCCGAGAGATCCCATGCAGGAAGATATCCAGCAAATGCCGCTCTGAAGTACAGCGACCATCGAGACCGTAAAGTCATATCACAGTTGAGATCGGCTTCCCGCATTGGGGAAGAGCAGCTCAGAGCCGTTACTTTGTACATCCTCTGCCACCTTTTTTGTTGTCGTCTTTATCGCGCATAGCGGGGTAACCTACGAGAGAAACCCTATTGATCGCCGAGCACCCTCTCCGCTGGCCTCAAAATCCTCAAAGTCCTCCTTCTCGAGGATAGAAAGCGCTTCAGGAGAAAGATCTTCGAGCCGCACCACAGCCTCAGCACAACTTCGGACAAGCCGTGCCCCTTGGGCAATGATGGCGTCTTCGAGTAGGTTACGGACGAATCGTGCGTTGCCAAACCCCTTCTTAGATGATGCTTTGTTGATGATCTCGCAGGCCTTTGTCAAAGCATCATCACCAAGGCTCATACCCGCATTTGACGCCATGGATACAAGAATCTTGCAAAGTTCTGTAGCTGTATAGTCTGGAAACTCGATTTGTGCGTTTATACGCGAACGGAATCCAGGATTCTTGTCGAGCAAAAGGGCGATCTCGTCTGGGTAACCGGCAAGAATGACCACGACCTCCTCTCTCAGTTTCTCCATCTGGTCGATGATGGCGGTCACCGCCTCCTCATCGTAACCACCTTGGCATTGACAAAGAGAGTACGCCTCATCAATAAAGATAACTGAGCCTTTCGCTTGCCGGAAAAGAGCGGCCACCTTGGGAGCCGTCTGTCCCACCGCCTGACCGACGAGATCCTGTTTACCACATTCGTACACGTCGCCAACCGACAGAACCCCTTCCTCCTTGAGAATCCGACCGATAAGACGAGCAACTTCCGTTTTTCCGGTCCCAGGAGAACCCGTGAATGCGAAGTGCATAGGAATAAAGGAAGTCGGGAGATCGCGATCTCTTCTAGCTTTTTGTATACGCATGAAATCGAGGCGGTCGCTCACTAGACGTTTCACGTTGGAAAGTCCAACGAGTTGATCGAGCTCCTCCCGTCCACTCGTCTTTCCAACGACACAGCGGCATTCCCCAATATCCTCCTCCGTTAATGTACGAAGCATAATCTCGGTCCAACCCTCATTGGGTCGATTTGATGCAAGACGCACTTGCTGCCGACCGCAAGCGTTTTCAAATAGATTGCGCACGAAGCGTGCGTTGCCCTCGTCGTCCCGGGTCCCTCCGCGTGACACGACATTGCGCACTGCAGCACGGGCGTCCTCGGTGAGCACGAGCCCGCTCCTCTCTGACATGAAATCGAAAATGGCCACTTTTTCCTCATCGGTGTAGTCAGGGAAATCGATGGTACAGCCTATACGGGAGCGGAAACCAGCATTGCAGCTCATCAGCGCTTCCATGGATTCTCGGTAACCTGCGAGGATAACCACCACCTCTTCACGATAGTTTTCCATGCAGGAAATAAGTTGAGATACAGTCATAAACGCACCAGCAAGAGCATAGGCTTCATCCACAAACAACACCGATCCGCGGGCCTTTTCAAATAACTCAGTCATTTTACCCGCACCAAGCTGTGCGCCAGTCATAGTAATGAGACGGCCTTCCGAAAGAACCCTCTTCTCCCGGAGAATCTCTCCGAAAAGTCGTGCCACCTCGGTCTTACCCGTACCTGGCGCGCCGGTGAATACCATATGACGGCTGAATTCGATAGCATCTAACCCTTTTCCCTTTAGCTCCTCGTTCATTTCGGTGCGGAGAATAAGCTCTCGGATTCGCCGTTTGGGCTCTTCTAGTCCGATGAGTTTGTTCAAACGTTGAAGCGCTGTCTCATGTGTGGCGCATAAGCGATCCTGGTTTTGGCGAACCAGAGGGAGATAAGCGGGATAGAAATCTGCCGTTCGCTTCGCTCGACTCCAATCTCGATAGACGATGTCAAGGTCGGCGTAAGGATCTTTCTGGATATGTTTAAAGAAACAGGCGGAGAGGTCGTCATCGACCACAAGACCCTCTTTCTTCGCGCGCTGGCACAACTCGTTCAAGGCCCCTGAAGGTTCTATTGTCGCAACACTCAAGGGCTTGTTCCGTGCAATTTCAACGAGGGGCACCTTAATTCTTCGCGCAATTCGTTCTTCTAAATTATGGGCACCGTTGGGCACGACGAAGAAGCATTGCGCGCAGTCTGGATTGACGCTCACGGCATCTATGAGTCGCATCAGCGCGCGATAAGCATCAAGGTCGAATGAGTCGCCTTTATCGAGGCATCCATATCTGATCACGACGTTTCCCCCGGCAAGCGATTGAACGAACGCATCGTTAAGGCATTCGTAGAAATATTCGAATGAGCTTGAGTACCTGACGTTGGATCCGATCATCCGATCGAAATCGATGACTGTGACACTGCGCGACGACACCCTTTCTGCTCGATAGAGAGCATCAACCAAAATATCCACAATAGGGCGGTATTCGGACTGACTTATACCCTCAATGAGGTAATGTGCCGGCATAATAGAGGTCCGTGGATTGTTGTCGATCGGGTTTATTGTTGGCTTCTTAGCGTTGATGCGATCTAGCTCACGGCATAGAGCCGTTGCGTAGGCAGAAGGAAGCTCCACGGTGCCCCCCTCGTCCTCGTGATCAATGACAATGTATTCATCAATGAAATCGCGCTCCATGCGCACGGTGAAATATTCCTCAGCGAGAAGACCTCGTGCGATGTCGCGCACTGGTCGCGTACGCAAAGAGTGCGAATATGCACCTATACAGTCGTCCAGAGTGGTTTCTTCTATATTAAGAAGTCGTACTGCCCCTGTTACAGACCATTCGCGCAAAGCTCTCTGGATACGCTCGTCAAGAGCAGAAAGATTGAGAGAACCCTGCCTGGTTATAGCATTGATGCGAAAGTTCACGCCGTTGTCGGAGACTGTATCTCGATATTGCTCATCAGGACATATCCAGGTGTGGCAATCTATAAGAACACTGAGCCAGTCGCAATTGACCCACATGAATCGCTGATGCTCTTCCGCATGATACGTAAACTTGAAAAACCGCATGATGCCTCCTATTGATTGTGGGTTCGTTTGAGCGTACGAACCCATCCCCTGACGGGGCTTCTGTCAGAACCGCAGGAGTTTACTGAGATTGGTCGGGAGCTTCGTTTGCCTGCTTAGCCCTCCGGTTGGTACGGCTGCATGGGAACTTCAGCCCAATCGCCCACATTACCTGGTCCCTCGAACTTGAAAGTGGTGTATTGACAAGTTTCCTCGTCGTATTTAAGAACAGGTACGTAATGGGTTCTCTCACTTGAGCCATCAAGGTAGAAGTGGCTTGCACCATCCCAGAAAACTTCATGGAAATCTGGGTCACCCGACAACTCAATACTGCACGATCCCACATGCCCGGCAATCACATCGAATCGAAACGTACCCCTCGAGGGCGGAAACTTTCGCAAGAAGAATTCTTCATCACAGCCCCACTCCCAAACATCATCGGCTTCCTCGTCAACTCCGGCATGCACGAATATCTGCGTGGGTGTCTTATGATAAAAGGGCAAGTTCTTGATCCACCGCAAAACGCGGCTCATAGGGTCAGAGGACCCCAAGATCTCCCTATTGCCGTAGTCGGTCATAGCGTTATACAAATCAACGTCGTTGTTTCCGGCAAGCACCATAACCTGATCGGGATACTCCTTTTGAAGGCTCATAATCAGTGGGTAGATCTCCATATGTTCGTGCCCATGGTCGATGTAGTCTCCGAGGAGGATGAGTATCGTACGCGGATCATCAAATTCGACCACTCTCAGAGCCTCCAGAAAAGCTCCAACCTCGCCATGAATATCACTCATTGCATAAATGACGCCCATGAGCTTCTCCTCCTGATGTAGTTCCAGTGTTGTAAATATGATACAGTCATCTGTGTAGGTGAAACAGGCAACAATGCTGACACTTTCCGTTTCGAAATAGGTAGTCGGACTACCTCTATAACGGATGAAGCGGACAATATGCCGATAGCTGCCAATCATAGAGTCGCAGATGTAGTATTATCCTGGGCATCAGCAAATGCCTTTAGGAGCGTCACATGGCACGTAATCTCCCATCATGCCCTGAAAACATATATCGCACATGTCGACTACGCGCAGAATATTCAAGCCAGCAAAAAGCCGTCGAGGCTTTCGCATCCGCCGGCTTCCCGATTAGTGAGGGATCATTGAAGGACTATGAACGCGATCGTCGAATCCCCACACCGCAGACCGTTATCAAGATGGCTGAGATCTACGGTACACCAGAACTTAAATATCTTCATTGCTCGGAGAGTTGCCCACTCGGTCAGCAGATTGCAAAAATCGATCCAACAATTGGCGTCGATGACATCTATCGCACATACTTTGAGCTTATTGGCGCCTTCAATCGTGTGAACCATATTCAGAAGAAACTCCATGATGTCATCGCGGATAACGATCTTAAGATGGATGAACTCCCCGCAATGGTCGATATTCTCGAAGTGCTTGACCAGATAGCCGAATCAAGTAAGGAAATCAGAATCTGGGCCGAGCGAGAGAGGACGGAAAAGACCGACGTTGACGGCTAACCGGATATTCACTCCTGATCGATTGGAATTTTTCTAGGCGCATATTCAAACGCGGTATAGTCCATAACTTTGCGGCAGTGAAGGAGAGTAAATTGATTGTCTCGCCAGAAGGAATGAACGACCTACTTCCCGATATGGCCTTTTTTTGGAACAGCTTTAGATCGAAAGCGCTTGAAACTTTTGGACGATACGGATATCTTCCCATTGATACACCCGTTGTGGAACAGACGGCGCTATTTGTTCGGAGTATCGGCGAGGGCACCGATGTTGTCGCCAAGGAAATGTTTGCCGCCATTTCCGGCGAAAACCTACGCCGATGGCTAGAGGAGGGCAAGAGTCCTAAAGCGAAAAGTCTTTTGAGTCTGCGCCCTGAAGGCACGGCAGGTATTGTTCGTGCAGTGGTGCAGCATGATCTAGTGCCCCAGGGAGCCGCACCTGCGAAGCTCGTGTATGCTGGCCCGATGTTCCGCGCCGAGCGGCCACAGAAGGACCGCTACCGTCAGTTCAATCAGCTCGGCATTGAATGCCTAGGAAGCGACTCTCCCACCATCGACGCAGAGGCGATATCAATGCTGATGGACTTTTTCGGACAAATCGGCCTTCCATATGACAGTTTCAAACTTCTCATCAATTCTATTGGCTGCGAATCATGCCGTTCGACCTATAGGGAAGCTCTGCGATCTTTTCTTTTGGAAAATAGCGCGAGCCTTTGCGAAACATGCAACACGCGAATAGAACTCAATCCTCTTCGCACCCTAGACTGTAAGAATGCGGATTGCCAAAATGTTATGCACGTCGCACCTAAAATAACTAATTATCTTTGCAATGAATGCAAATGTCATTTCGATGAGGTGAAAGAACTTTTGTGCGTATCGAGTATCCCCTATATCGAAGAACCAAGTCTGGTGCGTGGACTTGACTACTACACGAGAACCGTATTCGAAGTGCAGGTAGCTGAGGGGATGGGCGCCCAGAATGCCATAGGTGGTGGAGGTCGGTACGACAGGCTTGCCGAACAGATCGAGGGAAGACGCACGCCGGGATTCGGTTTCGCGCTCGGATTCGAACGGGTTGTCTCGGCCCTAAGCTCTATTGGCATCGAGCCGCATGTCGCGCGCAGTCTCGATGTATTTGTTGCCTGCGCATGTGCTGAGGCATATAAAGTAGCTTTTTCCCTAGCACAGGCATGCAGAGCAAAAGGCCTCTCCGCGGATTTCGACCATCAGGGTCGAAGCTTAAAAAGCCAACTTAAGCTCGCTAACAAGTTCAATGCCTTACAGGTCATATTCCTGGGACCCGACGAACTGGACGGCAACTATGTCACTGTTCGTGACATGGAAAATCACGAAGAGCGCCCCATTTCAATGGAGTCAGTCGTAGTGGAACTGGTGGCCGCATTAACCAAAAAATCTGAGAGCGGTCCCGCGTAAGGAGATAAGCATGTATCTAGAGCTGGCGGTATCAGCAATTACTCTACTCGGCATTGTCGGCTTCATAATTTGGCTGTGCCTGCAGCCGCAGAAAAGAATTCTTGAGATCGCCGTTCCTCTTTGTGTGATCAGCTTCATGATCATCTATGTATTCTATCTTGTGGCCCGATTGGCTCCTGGGAATCCCGTATTTGGGATTCCAGCAGCACTGGCTGCCTTTGTTGAAACATTCGGCTCGTTCACTAATGGTGTTGCCTACTCTGATATAGCAGGCTCCCAACGTGTGATTCGACTTTTCGGTACCTTTTGGTTTGAGACGCTCTTCTGGGCTTTGCACATGCTCGTTATTGTCACTCTAGCCATAAGCGGCTTTGCGGTATTCGGCAGAAGACTTATGGATCGAGTTCGTGTTCGTCTCGCTGAGGCTGTTGGCAAAAGAGACATCTACTACATTTTCGGCGATTCTGAGGGGGCTTTACTATTTGGCGAGAACCTTGCAAGTGGTAGACATGAAACGCTGATCGTGTATTTTTCAGAAGACTACAGCGAAGTGCTCCGTGAACGAATCGCTTCTTTTGGCGGGGCACTAATTGAGCTTAGCAAAGATGCCAGTAGCAACTATTTGGCTAGAATCGAGGCCAAACATCCAGAACGCTTGGTGGTTTTCAGCGGAACTAACAATCCGTGTGTAAATGGAACACCCATTGCTGAGCTTCTTGCCAGAAAAGTCGTTTCTGACCATGCACCCTTCAAGGTTATGTGCGATTCATGTGGTGCGGAGAGTGGACACCCGCTCAAAATACCGCAAAAGCCCTATTCGGCGATGATTGTAGGCTTCGGCGAAATCGGACAAGCATGTCTGAAGCAGCTGATTATGACCTCACAGCTATCTCCTACGGGCGAAACGCCTGTTTTTCATATAATAGGACGCAATCCGATTTCTTATGAAAAGTTCCTGATCGAACATCCAGCCATACACAACTGTGCGAGAATTAAATTCTATCCTGAGGATGCCAACTCACTCAAGTGTTGCGAATTGCTCAAAGTGCTACTGAACGATGCGAATGCCCCGCTTCGAAATATCTATGTTTGCTGTACGTCTTTTAACGAAGCGAGTCATTCGGAAAGCCATGGTTTAAGAATTAATAAGTCCATACGACGACATCTAATCGGCGTAATCGAAAGAAATGGGCTTAAAACCAGAGATGAAATTGAACGCATGTTCGTGATGCCAAGCGTCGAGGAAACCGAAATATGGACACCGCAAATTCTTCTGCATCACGAACTTGACGAACGCGCTATACACCTAAACGGATACTACTGCTTAAATGAAGCCGATAAGCAAAAGGACGTAAATGAATTTCGCGACGACTTTCAAAGACAGTGGTTTGGCAACATGAACCTACCAGCAGCCCAGCGTGAAGGTGCAAGTAGCTTGCATAAGCGCTCTTCTCGTGCAGCAGCTGACTTTATGGAGGCATATTTCTTCTTACTTGGCATAGACCCGAGGGAGCCGGGCTCGAGAATGCGGTTCAACGCGCTAATTGGAGAGTTGCCCGAAGTATTGGAGCCTTTAGGCCGTATTGAGCACTATCGATGGTGTGCGTTCCTTTACTGCATGGGCTATGAGCCGATGGACGAGATGGTCTTCCTTCGAAGGGTTAAGGAGATTCCGAAGAATGCCGAAAAGGAGCCCAGCCCAAAACCTCAAGACGACGGCATCCGAAAACAACATGCGTGCCTAACAACATGGGAGGCCCTACCCATATTAGATGCGATATACATTGACAATGGTCCAGTCTATACCAGAAACAGAACATGTTTTCAGGTAAACGATATAGAAAACGTGCGGCTGGCAGGCAGGCTAATCGGAAAGGAATGATTCTTAGTCGTCTCAGTGAAGCTGTCTCGACTGATTAAGAAGATTGGTTGACTTCCTGAGAAAAATCAAGACCTGACCATTCTGCGATAATATCAATCAAGTCCAATTCAATTTCAGGATTCCTACAGGCACCCTTGTCAATATGCCGTCGAATCAGCATGACTTCTTGCGCAATCTCATTTCTGCCGACTGCGCTCTGGAGCATTGGGGGATAGATATACGAAACGCTGTTTTTTCGTTCTTCAAGAAACAATCTTGCAGCATCTTTTCCCTCGATATGCAAGATGTTTCTGACGTGACTAATCGAAACGGAAACAACTCTACCAACAAAGTAAAACAGATTGTCGCGGGCCTCCGACTCTACAATCTCTAGTTGCTTTTTGGAAAGCCCTGCAGCTTCTTTCCAAGAAGTCGCTTCTTGACAGAGTTGCTCTGCTCTATTTAGACACTCCAGATACTGGAGGGGGCTGCGTTCGATATGCAGCGTAACCCTTTTGAAGGCAGCTGCGGCGGCTTCGTCTGTTCGCCCGATCCCGTAACAACAATCGCACAATACGTCATACGCTGAATCTAGATGGATGAGTATCATGCGTTCTTCACACCCTTGAGATATCGATTCAAGAAGAGTTACCCGCTCTTCAGCCACCCTACAAGCCTCTTTATGGTCATCTGCCTTCTCCAAAATAAGAATTAAACTGTCAAACGCATCGTCCAGCATATCTAACATGCAGTGCATTTTAGAGACATATCGGTCACTATCGATTTTACACTGAGTGTCGTTTTGACTATGAACGAATTCCTTCACCTTGCCTAGCGCAGATTCCGCAATATCAATTGCTCGCGAATTCTGCCCTCTCTTCAGTTCGCAGATTGATATAGCATGAGATATATCTATTAATTTACGCAATCGATTGTTTTCACTGATACACCTTCCGTCTATTGCGAGAATTCGATCAGCTACCTGTCCAAGCGCCGCAATCGACTCATCGTATAGTCCAAATTTTTCATAAATGCGAGCCAAACATTCGCGCGGCGTTGATCCATAACCATACCAACGAATACCGGAAGGAGCATCGAGTCCAGACACGAAATCAGCGTCGAGCATTTCTTCCTCGAACACCGGCCAAAGTGGATTCGCCCGCTCAAGAAGTGCTCGATATTTTGATTCATATTTTTTGCAGGGGAGCAATTCCCATGTAAGCGCCTTTTCGATCTCTTGGGCTTTATACTGAGGAGATATATCCAAAGCACAAACGTTGTTGCAAATAAAGTCGAGCATTTTCTCACGAATCAAGAAAACCAATTCCTGATCATCTGCTCTCATCGCCAGATTTACCATCTTGCGATAAAGTTGTGTGCTGCCTCCAAACCATACGTTTAAGAAGCCCGCTCCTAAATCTTCGCTGTCTGCCTGTCTAGGTGCAAGATTTTTGGATATGAACCCCATGCCTTGCTCTAATACGGCGAATGCTTCGTCCATGCCCTTGTTGTCGACATAGGCATCCGCAAGGATCCCATAAACATTAGCCGGCTCCAACCACGAACAGCCCATCATCTCAAGAAGATAGCCGCGACGGCCCGCCTCCTCCACTTCAGATACCATTTCTTTCGCATACCTTATTCCGTTCTCCACGTTGCCACGGGATAAAGCTCTACGGCTCATTCTTTCCAAGATTGAGATAATAGCATTTCTAGCATAAATGAAACTTTTATTGGATGCATCTACCCCATTCAATATATCGATTGCCTTTGCGCCTACTTCAGCCACGCTTTCATGACCATTGTCACTCGTATATTCTCTCGCATCCAATAAGTCACAAAGAGCCCGGACGGTTGACTCGAAACCTGAAATGGCCTCCATAGATGGATACGCTTCCACCTGCCGTTTGCGCGACTCAAACAGCTTCACAGTACAATGCAGCTTATCGCATGAACGAAGCATTTTTCCATAGGCTCTTCCAAGTTCATCGAGCAACCTGACTCTATGGGTCGCCAATATTCCACCCTGCGTCTTTTCTTCTGAAAAGACCAGCTCATCTGAAGGCAGATGCCCCAGAAGCTCTTCCCCAATAGCTATGCGGGCTAAAGTCGAAAGACTCTCTTTATCGCAATCCCGGGAATAACAATATTCGGTTAGATCAACCGCTTGCTTGACAAATTCAACGTCAACCCTGAGCCTTTCATATTCCCTCTTGAGCTTCGCGTGCTTCAGGAGACCTAAAACATGCACTTTCTCGTATTCGGTAAGTTCGTCGCAATCTTCTACGGCTCTAGCATAGAAGCACTTGGCCATATGTCTGATTGCATCCTTTGCGCTCACGTAGTAGTCGCCAGACAACTCTTCATCTGAAAGCCAAGTTTTCACAAAATCGTGATTAAAGGCTACCGTTGCATTACCGAATTCGTCATTATCGTCTTTGGTGATGATTCGAATCTTGTTTAGAAAGCGCTTTGTCTTTCTTTCGCGCCAGTCAAGTAAATACGACAACTCATCACAGGGTAGTGAACCTGGTGCAGCAAGAATAAGGCCGAGCGCATCTGCAAACTCTGCATCATATTCATCAAGACTGTCTTCGCCGTCGCCAAATATCCACTGGAACCATTGGCGAATAGCGCCAGAGAGTCCAGGGGTCAGGTCGTCAATGGCCTTAATCCCTGCTTTGTTACCGCCTTTATTAAGTGCATCAACAATGAGGGAGACATAGAGAAAACTCCCGTTGGACTTCTGCGTTAGATTGCGCACGGCCTCATCAAACTCAGGATCTTCACCAAATGACTCTTGAAGCTTTTGCCTTACAAAGCTTTCTACATCACCCCAACGATCTTCGCTTTCGCTAAGGTTTCTATACGAGCATCCATTGCCAGGGCAAGCTTTGTCCAGCTCCTTTACAACGGGATCGACGCCTCTTGTAGTGACAAGAACCTTAATCCAACGAGGTAGGCTCCCTATCTTTTCTCCAAGAAGCTGCGCCACAGGGTTGACTCCGCAATCTGCAGGACCCGCCTCATCCAGTCCATCGATAACAATGATGATATTTTCATGGGCTCCGTCTATTGACGAGGCGAGCGGCTCTGCCAGAAGCGTGTTGAAGAGATCTTTAGCACTTCCAGACAAATTGCGCTGATCGCGTGTTAGCTCCAATAGATCATTCCGATAGTTTTCATCCTGGCATGCGAGAGAAAAGGCGACGGTTTGCACAACCACTTTCGGATCAACAAGTTCGTCTGCGTCGCGTTCGCAGAACACACCGATGGCGATTTTGTAGTCTAACGTTTTTGTGTAGTGGGTAAAATGAGCGGACCACGCTGATTTCCCAAATCCCGGTTCACCTTTGAGAACCAGCATTTGGGAGCCTTCGGGGGTCTTGGCCCAAGAGTCCACTTCTTCAGTAAGCCATTCTCGGCCGCAAAAATCATTCATGAGCAAACTGTGAGCTTTACTGAGATTCTGACGGACATTTAACCTGCGACTCAATTCCGTAATATCCTCACTGAAGCTGTAGAAATCCGGATTGTTCAGAGCAGTCTGCAACTGATTCATGCAGTCTTCAAACCACGCTTCGAATGCAATAGGATCTTTTTCCCGCTCCTTCCAGTCACTCATGTCGAGCCATTGAGCATGTACAATGGAAGGCGGTATGTCCACGGTTTCTTCTGGAGCTAAAAGAATGGGCTGCACACGACCATTCTCAATATTGAGTGCTATTGCAAGTTCATTGCGACAAACGCCATTCTCCTTCATTGAGTTACCGGAGAGCAGGGCAATGACGTTGCCATTTGCATTTTGGATCATTTGTCCAATGCGTTTACGCCAATTGTCTCCCACGTTCATACCTCTAGCACTCTCCCAGTCATAAAGACAATCGAAGTTTTTAGAGGTCAAATATCGATAAATTCGCTCACGAAAATAGTCATCAACGTGAGCGTAACTCATAAACAAAGATATCTGCTTAGCGTTTCCCGCGAATTCATTGCAATCGATTTCGTTGTTTGATTCCACTACAGAACGCTCCTATCAATATTCTTCACTATCCGAAATTATAGCGAAGTGGCGCGGCATAAATACTTAAAGCATGCACAGGAATTTCAGCTAGCATCTAATCGAATGTTGCAGTGTACACGTCCATCTCAACCTATAATCATGTTGCATCATGCAAACGACAGCAACTCAATTCCAAAGGTGAAGTAAAATTAAAATATCCGCACCAAGAAAGGGAGATGTATGAGCGATAGATTAGCCAGAACCGACATTTCTGATGACGAATCCGTCGAACGAGAATTCCTGGATAACACCGACGCTGATGTGGACAAGCGGGTATCGGAATCTATTACACAGGAATACGCTGAGACCCTCCACCGACTTGATTGTGAGTATGCAGCCTATGAGCTTGCATTAAGGGATCCTGAATCCGAAGAATCAAAACGTAAAGAGGCTCTCGACGAGATAATACGCTCCCTTTGATGGCTGCGCCCTGGAGAACATTGGGGAGCCATCAACATAGGGTAAAGAGAGCCGGTTTGTGAACTGCACCCCAGTTCTTGGACGGGCTATTAAGAACTAAGCAGCAAGGGACTGATTCCGGAACTCCTCCGGGGTCAGTCCCTTTAGTTTAACTTGCCTTCTCCTTGTGTTCCAGTGGATGACGTAAGCGTCGAGGTCGCGCTTGAATGCCTCGAAGCTCGACCAGGTCCTTCCCTTGAAGAACTCGTCTTTTATGTGGCCGAACACCTGCTCCGTGGCCCCGTTGTCGATGCAGTTGCCCTTGCGCGACATGCTCTGCACCACCCCTGCCCCCGCGAGGCGGTTGCACCATCCGGCCTGCTGGTACTGCCATCCCATGTCCGAGTGCAGGACGGGCGCCGAGCCCTCGGGCATCTTCGCCAGGAGCTGGTCGAGCAGCTCGTGCTGCTGGGCCATGTTCGGATGAGTCGAGGTGGACCAGGCGACGATCTCCTTGCTGGCGAAGTCGTAGACCGGGGCGAAGTAGGCCTTGCCCCAGGGCTGCTTGAACTCGGTGACGTCCGTGCCCATCTTCTCCCATGGGCCGTCAGCCCCGAAGTCGCGCCCTATGACGTTCTCGAAGGTCGTGCCCACCTTCCCCCTGTACGAGCTGTACCTGTGGTAGTCGGTCTCGCGGCGGATGCCGCACCTTATGCCCATCTCGCGCATCATCTTGAGCACCGTCTTGTCGGCGACGACCGCCCCCTGCTCGGCGCGCAGGCACATGGCTATCTGCCGGTGGCCGCACCCGTTGGGGGTGCGCGAGAATATCTCGGCCGCCGCCTCCCAGAGCTCCGGCCTCGTGGGCGCCTTCGGATGCGCTAGCGCATAGTAGTAGCTGGACCTCGGCAAGCGGGCCGCTTCTAGCAGGCCAGCTAG
>NZ_AUGK01000022.1 GCF_000422625.1 Adlercreutzia mucosicola DSM 19490
GTGTGTATGGCACAGTAGAAGTCGACACTGTGGCATGTAGGATTCCGGCACTTTGGCAGTGAACATGCCGACCACCACCAAGGGCTATTCTTGTCTTGCTTCGGTAACGACGAGAAAGGCTGGGAAGGCAATGATCAGCATGTCCAAGATCTATTCTATAAGGCAGATGAGGATGGAGGGGCGGCCAATCGCCCATATAGCCAAAACGCTGGAGATTTCCAGAGACACGGTGTACAAGTACCTGGAGGAAGAGGACCTCTCCCCGAGACCCCCGGTCAAAAGGGAGCGCGGGAGCGTCCTCGACCAGTACAGGCCAACGATCGCCTCGTGGCTGGAAGACGACGCGAAGGGCTGGCGCAAGCAGCGCCACACCGCCAAGCGCATTTGGCAGAGGCTGACGGACGAGCTGGGGGCCGAGGTCAGCGAGTCGACTGTTCGCCACTACGTGGGCAAGCTGAAGAAAGAGCTCGGCATCGGCGGGGAGCGCTTCCTGGACCTGGTATGGGCGCCAGGCGAGGCGCAGGCGGATTTCGGGGAGGCCGACTTCTACGTCGCGGGCGTGAGGCGCCGCCTGAGCTATTTCGTGCTCACGTTCCCGTTCTCCAACGTGGGGCTGGCTCAGGTGTTCCCCGGAGAGAACGCCGAGTGCGTCTGCCAGGCACTGAAGGACATCTTCGAGTACCTGGGCGGCGTGCCCGCCCGCATCGTCTTCGACAACGCCGCCGGCGTCGGCCGCAAGATCGGCGATGCCGTGAGGACCGCCGGGCTGTTCTCGGCGTTCGCCGCCCACTACGGCTTCGCGTTCTCGTTCTGCAACCCCAACTCCGGCCACGAGAAGGGCTCCGTCGAGAACAAGGTGGGCTACATCAGGCGCAACCTCTTCGTCCCCGTGCCCTCCTTCGACGGCGGCAGGCGCTTCAACAAGACGCTGCTCGCCCGCTGCATGGCGCTAGCGGAGAAGCCCCACTGGGCCAAGGGCGAGGAGGAGCGGGCGCTGTTCATGGAGGACAGAGTGGCGCTGCTCGGGCTGCCGCCTGCCCCCTTCGACGTGGTGCGCTACGAGAGGAGGCGAACCGACAAGCTGGGCCGCGTTCGCCTGGAATCCCGGCACTTATACTCGACTTCGCCCGAGTTCGCGCTGACCGAGGTCATCTGCGCCATCAGGGCGCGCGAGGTGGTCGTCGCGGATGCGGGCGGGACGGTTATCGCCACCCATACGCGCGCCTACGGGGACGCGCCGAGTGACACATCGAACCCCGCGAGCCAGCTCGCCCTCCTCGCCAGGAAGCCGGGCGCCTGGAGGAACAGTCGGGTGAGGGCGGCTGTCGCAGATGAGCTGCGCGAGTACATGGACGGGCTGGGCCGAGACGCGCTCGCCGAGCGGCTGCGCCTGATGAGGAACGTGGCGGCGCAGAGCGGGTGGGAAGCCATGGTGGAAGCGGCGGCAACCGCGCTCGAGAGCACCGGGCGGATCGACGAGGCCGGGATGCACATGGCCGTCCTCTCGCGAACGAGCACCCCGATCCGCTACGACGAGCCAGTGGACCTCAGCGTCTACGACGCCCTCGCACGGAAGGGGGTGTGACCATGGCCCCAAAACCGAAGGGCGACGTGGCCGCCTTCAGAGAGCTGGCCCGATCGATGTACTTCTCCAACGAGTCGTGCGACTGGTTCTGCGAGGAGGCCTCCGCCGGGCAGCTCAGGATGGCATGCGCGCTCATAGAGCACGAGCAGCGCGTGCGCGAGCGGCGCAAGCGCGAGAGGCTGTTCCGCAAGGCAGCGTTCCCCCAGCTCAAGTCGTTCGACGGATACGACTTCTCGCAGGTGAGCTTCCCGGAGGGCTACGGCAGGGACGATCTCATGTCGCTCGACTTCATCGAGCACGCCCAGGACTTCGTGTTCCACGGCCAGACCGGGCGGGGCAAGACGCATCTGGCAATAGCCGTGGGGTCAGCGGCCGTGAATGCCGGCAAGATGGTGAGGTTCTTCGGCACGGCAGGGCTCGTCCTGGCTCTCTTGAAGGCGAACCGCGAGGAGGCGCTCGACAAGTACCTGGCGGACATAGAGAAGAGCGATCTCGTGATAATGGACGAGTTCGGCTATATACCCATAGATCTGGAGGGTGCGCGCCTGCTGTTCCAGGTCATTTCCAGCTGCTACGAGAGACGGAGCCTCATCCTCACCACCAACATCGAGTTCAGCAAGTGGGGAACCGTTCTCGGCGACGAGAAGCTCGCGGCAGCGGCCATAGACCGGATAGTCCATCACGGGCGGCTGGTGGAGTTCGGAGGTGAGAGCAAGCGGATGGGAGATTCGCTCATGCTAGGAAGACGGTAAAGACAGGGGGGGTCGGCGGTGCCAAAGTGTCGATTTTAGTCAGGCCAAAATGTCGACTTTGCTATTGCCAAACACACCCAAGCCTCGTTCACCACGGAAATCCAGAGGCTTTCCAAGTGTGTTACAATTGCACTACATCCTTTTCCGTTTTACTGGGAAGATACCGATGAAGGGCTCGCGATTGGGCGCATTTTCTTCCGCTTTCGCCCTGATTTGCGAGATGAAAAATTTTTCGGAGGTGCCCCATGAGCAAGCATGCCACCTTGCAGGTACGCGTCGAGGAGGCCGTAAAGGCAGAGGCCGAACAGCTCTTCGAGGCTCTGGGCCTCTCGCTCTCCGAGGCCGTGCGGCTCTTCATAGCCGAGAGCGTCAACGGACGGCGGCTCCCCTTCACGCCGCATCTCAGCAAGAGCGAGGGAGCCACGAGCGCCTTCGGCAAGCTACGTCATTACGGCAATCCGACCCAGTCGAGCGACGAGCGCGCCGCATGGCTGAAGGAGCAGGGCGCATCCGACGCCGAGCGGTCGAAAAGCACGCCCCGGGGGCGTTCCCGCGATATCGTCATCGTGGACAAAACCATCCTGCTGCACTATTTGCTCGACAACGATCCGCGCCGCGCCGCCAAGGCAAGGCGCATTATCGCCGGCGGCGCGGCACGGGCCTACCCGGAGACCATCGTCGCCTGCGTGGCGGCGCTCGAGAACGACTACCACGTGCCGCGCTCGCTCATCGGCACGGTCATGGCGCTTCTGGCCGACGATGTCTCCATGGAGGACGGAGCCGCCGTGCGCCTGGCGGCCCGGCTCTACGGGACGGGCAAGCTCTCCTTCGCCGAGCATCTTCTGGCCGCGCGCAACATCCTCACCGGATACCCCGTCGAGACCTTCAACAAACCGCTTTCCCGCACCATCATGTAAGAGGCCTCAGGCGGCGAGCGGTCTTTCCCTCCTCCCGCCGCCTGAGGCCCTCAACGGCGAGCGACCTCTCCCTCCCGTTGCCGGAGGCCCAACGGCGAGCGACCCCCTCCTTCCTGTCGCCGGAGGGATGGGAGGGCCGCTCGCAAAGGTCTCTCGGCCCGGCAGATGCGCGCCCCGCTACGTCAAAGGGGCTGCGCCCTTAGGCACAGCCCCTCGCTCAACTCGTCGCGTATACTTACGGCACGCTACAGAATGCGCAGGTTCACATCCTTCAGCTGGCGGCCCGTCACCGCGCTCGGCGCGCCGGTCATGGGGTCGCTCGCCGAGGAGGTCTTCGGGAAGGCGATGACGTCGCGGATGGAGTCCTTGCGGGCCAAGAGCATCACCAGACGGTCCAGACCCAGCGCGATGCCGCCATGGGGCGGGGCGCCCAGCTCGAGCGCGCGGATGAGGTGGCCGAACTTCTCGTCGATCTCCTCGTCGGAAAGCCCCACGACGCGCAGGATGCGACGCTGCTCCTCGGCGTTGTGGATGCGGATCGTGCCGCCGCCCACCTCGAAGCCGTCCATCACCAGATCGTAGGAATAGCTGCCGCAGGCCAAGGGATCGCTCTCGATCTTATCCAAGTCCTCCTTCAGCACATGGGTGAAGGGGTGGTGCTCGGCGGCGTACTTCTTCTCGTCCTCGTCGTAGCGGAACATGGGGAAGTTCACCACCCACAGAAGCGCATGCCCCTCGCGGGGCACGTTCAGGGCATCGGCCATATGCAGGCGCAAGGCAGAGAGCACAGCGTTGGCAATCTCGGGCTTATCGGCCGCGAACAGCAGAAGGTCGCCGGGCTCCACCTCCATCTCGGATTTCAGGGCCGCCCACTCCTCGTCGGTGAAGAACTTCTTGATGGGGCTCTTCTCCTGACCATCGGTGGTGAACGCCACCCAGGCCATGCCCTTGGCACCGTTGGCCTCGGCGATGGAGGCCATCTTCTCCACCTCGCCGCGGCTCCAGTCACCCGCGCCCTTAGCGTTGATGGCCTTCACCACGCCGCCCGAGGCGGCCACCGACGAGAACACCTTGAAGCCGGTGTCCTTCACGATGTCGGTAATGTCGTGCAGGAGCATGCCGAAGCGCACGTCGGGGCGATCGCAGCCGTAGAGGCGCATGGCGTCGGCGTACTGCATCTTCTGCAGGGGGAAGGTCACATCGGTCACGCCCACAGCCGCAAGCGTCTCGGCCATGACCGCTTCCATCATGTCGCACACATCGTCGCCCTCCACGAACGACATCTCAATGTCCACCTGGGTGAACTCCGGCTGGCGGTCGGCGCGCAGGTCCTCGTCGCGGAAGCAGCGGGCAATCTGGTAGTAGCGCTCTACACCGGCGCACATGAGCATCTGCTTGAACTGCTGGGGGCTCTGGGGCAGGGCGTAGAACTTGCCCGGGTTCGGACGGCTTGGCACGATGTAGTCGCGAGCGCCCTCGGGGGTGGAGTTCGCCAGGATCGGCGTCTCGATCTCCAGGAAGCCGCGCTCGTCGAGGGCCCGGCGCATGGCCTGGGTCACCGTGTGGCGCAGCTTCAGGTTGGCGAGCATCTCCGGACGGCGAATGTCCAGGTAGCGCCATTTCATGCGGGTGATCTCGTCGGTCTCGATGCCGTCTTCGATGGAAAACGGCGGCGTCACCGAAGTGTTCAGCACCTCCACGGCGCTGGCCAGCACTTCGATCTCGCCGGTAATCATGTTCGGGTTCACAGCCTCCGGCGCCCGCTCGCGCACGCGGCCGGTCACCTTCAGCACGTACTCGCGGCCCAAGTGCTCGGCTGCATGGAAGTCCTCCGCGCTCACGCAATCCGGGTCGACGACCACCTGCGTGTAGCCCTCGCGGTCGCGCAGGTCGATGAAGATGAGCCCACCGTGGTCGCGCGTGTGCCACGCCCAACCGGCCAGCGTCACCTCTTGGTTCACATCGGTCGCACGCAGCTGTCCGCAGGTGGCGGTGTGCATGCAGTATTCGTTGCGGAAGTCTTCCATAGTTACGTCGATTCTCCTAGGGTCAAAAAATCACGTGCCCGTAATCGTATCGCAAATCCCCCGCATATGCCAGCTATTCCGCACGTTTTCCGCAGCAAGCACCGCCGACGGCGAATGTCCCCGGCATCCTCTGGCGCTCACTGCGATGGCGATATTTCTTCTTGCCGCACGACCCCGCCGTAGGCTACCATAGGCGAACGCTCATCGTAGCTCATCAGTCGCGCATAGCTTATCTGTCGAGCGTCTTCTATCCTTTTTCTACCAGGAAGGAGACCCGAGCATGCCCGAGACGGGCAACATCGTTATTCAAGGTGGGGTCAAACCGTGGCCTCATGAGCTGCGCACAGCCGAAGCATTAGCGGCGCACGATCTAACCGTCACATTCCTTGTCCGAAAAGAAGGCGAGCATCAAAGCTCGGCAGACGTGGAAATCGACGGGATTGAATGGGAGATGAAGTCTCCCATTTCTAATAACCTCTCCAATGTCCAAAAGACATTGCGCAAGGCAGCCCACCAATCGTCCTGCATTATCTATGATTCACAACGCGTCAAAAACCTCACCGACCAGCAAATTGAACGGGAGTTGCGAAAGCAGGCAAAAGCCTTTCGATCCATCAAGCATGTCATTTTTGTTACCAAAAAGCGGAACCTAATTGACATCAAGTAACGGCACTCTGTACAATGCAAACTCAATGAACGCCAGCACGGAGTGTAGTTCTCCTACCGCTGGCGTTTGTGCTGCAAGGTGCCCGATTGGCGGGCAATTTACCCATATCCGGCGCTTTCCTTATGCGTTGATTCGCATCCAACTTGTACAGAAACGCATGGGTTCAAATTAATGTAAAAGCAACTGCCTCAAATTTTGCAACAGTTCAAACTTGCTCCCGTCAGTTGTCGCAAATTTTGAGACAACCGCTCCTGTCCCGAATGGAAAAGGGCGGAGATCCCTCCGCCCAACTTTGACGGGCCCAACCCCAAAGGGCTAACCCGGCATTTTTACACCACACAGGAGCCATCACCACAAAAGCGAAATGCCTATGAAGCCAATAAGTAACCGAACTCGATCTCCATTATCGAGCGGGCACGCTAAAGCCTGCCCCTACGGATAGTCGCTTTCAAATCTATTGGGGGCGGAAGGAGAGAAGTCCCCCTCCGCCCCCAATGCAATGTGGCTATTCAATCAGATCCCGCAGGACGTACTGGAGGATGCCGCCGTTCTCGTAGTAGCGGCCCTCGGTGGGGGTGTCGATGCGCACCGTGGCGTCGAAGGTCACCGCGCTGCCGTCGGCGCGCTCGGCCGTCACCTGCACCACCGCCGGATTCGGCAGGCCCGCCGAGAAGTCGATGGGGGCCACGGTGATGACCTCGGAGCCGTCGAGGCCGAGTTCGTCGGCATTCTGCCCCTCGGCAAACTGCAGCGGCAGGATGCCCATGCCGATGAGATTCGACCGATGGATGCGCTCGAAGCTCTCGGCAATGGCCACGCGCACGCCCAGCAGCATGGGGCCCTTCGCGGCCCAGTCGCGCGATGAGCCGGAGCCGTACATCTTGCCCGCCAGCACCGCCGCCGGGGCGCCTGCCGCGCGGTAATGCTCAGCCGCATAATACAAAGGTGTGATCTCGCCCGTGGTGAAGTCGCAGGTCCAACCGCCCTTGCGGCCGTCGGCCAACTTGTTCGTCAGCTTCACGTTGGCGAACGTGCCGCGCATCATCACCTCGTGGTTGCCGCGACGGCTGCCGTAAGTGTTGAAGTCAGCCGGGGCCACGCCATGGGCCTCGAGGTATTCCGCCGCCGGCATATCGGGCGCGATGGCACCGGCCGGGGAGATGTGGTCGGTGGTGATGAAGTCGCCGAAGTTCCCGAGCACGCGGGCGCCTTCGATGGGGGCCTGGCCCTCCACCGCACGGCCCATGCCGTCGAAGTACGGGGGCCGGCGCACATAGGTGGACGTCTCGTCCCAAGCGAAGGTGTCGCTCGGCTCGGCGCCCAGGGCCTGCCAGGCGGCATCGCCCTCGAACATACCGGCCGCGCCCTGCTCGTACAGATCGGCAGTCACGTACCGGTTCACCAGCGCGGCCACCTCGGCCTCGTCGGGCACGATGTCGGCGAAGTACACCGGATTGCCCTCGGCGTCAGTGCCGAGCGCATCGGAGGTCAGATCGATGTCCATGGTGCCGGCGATGGCATAGGCGATCACGTTGGCCGGCTGCATCAAATAGTTCTGCGACACATCCGGCGAAATGCGACCCTCGAAGTTGCGGTTGCCGGAAAGCACGCTCGCCAGCTCGATATCGTCGGCGATGGCGTGCATGGCCTCCGACAGGGGGCCGGAGTTGCCGATGCAGCTCATGCAACCGAAACCGCACGTGTAAAAACCCAGCTGGCGCAGGGACTCGGTCAGCCCGGCGCGCTCCAGCAAAAGCTCGGTGGCGCGGCTGCCCGGAGCCAAAATGGTCTTCACCCAGGGCGCGGGCGCCAAGCCGCGCTCGGCGGCATTGCGGGCCATAAGCCCCGTGGCAATCATCATGGCCTGATCGGTGGCTGTTGTGCAACTCGTCACCGCAGCGATGGCAATGGCGCCATGGGTCAGCTCGTAATCGGCCCCGTCGATCTCCACATGAGCCGTGACGTTATCGAGGCCGCGCTCGGCGCAGATGGCGCGGAAACGCTCGCCAGCCTGGGCCAGAGCAATGCGGTCGTGGGGCCGTGACGGACCGGCAATGGAGGGTTGCACGCTGCCCAGATCCAACTCGATCACGTCGCTGTACACACGCGGCTCGGCATTCGGATCGTTCCAGTAGCCCTGGGCCTTTGCGTAAGCCTCCACGAGGGCCACCTGATCCTCGCTGCGTCCGGTCAGACGCAGGTAGTCGAGCGTCTTCTCGTCCACGGGGAACAAGGTGCAGGTGCTGCCGTACTCCGGGGTCATGTTCGAGATGCAGGCGCGCTGGGTGGCGGAAAGTCCGCTCACGCCGGGACCGAAGCACTCCACGAAGCAGCCCACCACGCCGCGCTCGCGCAGCATGCTCGCGAACGTCAGCGACACGTCCATGGCCGACACGCCCGCCGCCAGCTCGCCGGTCAACTTCACGCCGATCACACGGGGCACCAGAGTCGTGATGGGCTGGCCGAGGGCCGCGGCCTCGGCCTCGATACCGCCCACGCCCCAGCCGAGCACACCGATGCCATTGGCCGTAGGCGTATGAGAGTCGGTGCCCACCAGGGTATCGAAATACACCACCGGCGTGCCGTCGGCGCCCGTAAGCCCCGAAGGCGACTCCATGACCACGCTTGCGAACTTCTCGATGTTCAGCTGGTGGCAGATACCCTGCCCCGGCGGCACGATGCGCACGTTCTCGAAGGACTCCTGGGCCCACTTCAAGAAGTCATAGCGCTCGCTGTTTCGCGCGAACTCCAACTTCATGTTCGCATCCATGCACCCAGCGCAGCCGGCCTCATCGGCGATGACCGAGTGGTCAATGACCAGATCGCACGGTACCTGCGGATTGATCTTCTTCGGATCGCCCCCCAGTTCAGCGCAGGCCTCGCGCATCACGGCGAAGTCCACGAACACCGGCACGCCCGTGAAGTCCTGGAACAGCACACGGGCCGGCGAGAACTCCACCTCGTCGCCCACTTCCCCGGCCAGGCCCGCCTCGGTGATGCGAGCGGCCATGGCCGCAGACTCCTCCTCGGTGCGCCCGCAGCGCAGGGCGTTCTCCAGGAGCACCGTCAGCGAGAACGGCAACCGATCAGCGCCTTCGATGGCCGACACAGGATAATAGGTGTAGGCGACATCGCCCACCCTCAAAGAAGATGCAAAGCTCATGATGATCCTATCTCGTTTTCAGTTCTCACAGTTTTCCACGATTTGGATGGCACGCTTCTTCAGCATACCGCGACCGTTGGTCGCGTCGAAGCGCATGCGGTCGGCCAGGGCCGTCTTCACCTCCGGAGCCAGCTTGCCCTGGGAGAAATCGATGACAGCGATGAGCATATCCTGGAACTCCAGGTCGCCATGGCAACACTGGATGCCCTCGTCGATGAGCGACCACACCTTTTCGGAGCGTTTCTCGGTGGTGGCGCCCAGACGGCACAGGAAGCGCATGGCCGCCAGGCGCAAGGGTCCGCTGTCCTCGTCGAAGAGCGCCGACTCGGCGCCGGGCACCGCTTTCTCGCACGCGCGCCCATCCAGGGGCACCAGCTGAGCCAAGGCGTCCAGGCACTCCCAGCGCGTCTGGGCCTCGGGACGCTCGAGCGCGTCTACGAGCGCTGCGGCGTGGGGAACGAGCAAATCCGGACAATTTTTCGCTACGCCGGCGATGATGCGCGCCGCCTGCTGGCGATCACGCCGGCTACCGCCGGCGAGGGCCTCGGTGAGCCCATTGATGACCTGGGGATCCTTCTGCGCGTTTTCAATCTGCTGCTTGTCCTCGGGGGTTTCCGAACTCAAGGGGGAACCGCCTCTCTCGATTGCCGACACTGCGATCGGCCCGTACGTTTCCGCAGAATATTATACGCGCCCGAACGGGGCGCTTGCGTCCAAGGATGCAATTATTACGGTCGAAGGTGGCCGCATGGATGCGACCTCGGAGCGGGGGTGTCCCCCTAGATCATGTTCATTTCCTCGGCGCAGCGGTTGTACCAGTGCTGCCAGTTGGGCGGACAGTACTTCTTGGCCGCCGACTCGGAGAGCGTGTAGCCGTAGCCGCGGGCCAACCCGCTCATATGGGCTCGAATGGCTTCGTCCCAACTACCCCAGCTGGCACTGCCCCAGCCCCAGGCGTTGTGGGGCCTGAAACAGGCGGCGCCCTTCGAGCTTTCCACCGCCGAAATCGCCGGCGACCAGCGCGGATCGACGCCGTAGTCCCAGGCCGCCTCAGCAAAGATCTCGCCCGTGCCCGCCATGGGTGAGCCGGCCAGATAGTCGTTGATGCGCGGCGCCCACTGGGCCACGAAGGATGCCTTGTCGTTCGACCAGTCGGCACCGTCGTCCGAGGGATTAGTCGAGGGCACCTCTTCGACCGGGGGCGCCTCGACTTCGGGCTGCTCGTCGTTCTCGCCCTGGGCCGCCTCCTGCTCGCGCGCCGCCTCCTCAGCAGCCCTCTGGGCCGCGGCAGCCGCTTCTTCGGCGGCCTTGCGGGCGGCCTCCTGAGCCTCCCGTTCGCGACGAGCCTCTTCCTGAGCCTCGCGCTGAGCCTGCTCGCGAGCCTCCTGAGCCTCGGCCAGCGATGTTTCCGCCTGGCGCTCCTGCTCTTCAGCCTCGGCCAGAGCCGCGCCCAATGACGCCTGGGTGTCCACGAGTTCTTGCTGCATCGCCTTCAGCGTGCGTATGGTCTCCAGATTGCGATCCTGATAGCGCATGAGGTAATCGATGCGCGTGAGGAAGTCGACGATGCTCTCGGACGCCAGCACCATATTGATGAGGGAATTGCCCTCGCGATTCATCTTGTACAGCACCGTGACCGCGTCATCGCTGCGTTCCTGTTGGGCGGGTAGCTCCTCGGTCAGCTCGGCGATACGCTGCTCGTTGTCGGCCACCTGCTGCTCCAGCTCGGCGATGCGGGACAGCGCCGCGTCGTAGGCCGCGGCCGATTCCTCGATCCGGCGCTGGGCATCGCTGATCTTCGCTTCGGTTTCCTCCGTCACGGCCCACGCCATCGCGGGAGCAGCCCCCAGACAGGGCGCCGCCAGCAGCACGGCCATCAGGCAGGCCACGATCCTACCCGTCAGCGATGTCGACGTTTTGCTACGCTTCAACGGCGCCATCCTCTCCCGGATGCTCAACGCCGATGAACGGACCCCAGGTAATCCGAGGCTGCGTATCGTTTTCCTGAGCAGCTTTCAGAGCAGCTTCTTTCTCGTAAGCGGCCACCAGCGATGCCTGGATCATGTCCAGATACCGCTCGCACCCCGACGGCTTCAAGTGGGTGCCGTCGCCATCGAACCAGTCGTCGTGGCCGCTGCTGTAACTATACCAATCTACCAGCGTCACATTGTCGTAGGCGTCTGCCGCCTGGGCCAATAGGTCGTTGTTCGTGTCCTGCGACGGCAAGGGCGTGCGCACATTCACCAAGTACACGGCCTTCTCGGGCGGAACCAATTCAATCATAGCATTCACTTGGTCGGTCGAGGCCGGCCCGTTGGCCCCCAGCCCAAAGATAACAATATCTCCGTCCCAGCCCGCCGCCACCTCGGCATCGTAGAACTCCTTGGCTTTGGAAAGCTGACGAGATACCGCCGCATTCAGCGTCGCCCGCGGAAAATAACGATGGAACGTGCCATAGCCGCCCTCGCTCTTATCGCGCATGGCCGCCGTCACCGAATCGCCGATCAACAGGAAGTCAGTGTAGCGAGCCCGTTTCTCCGGCGGCGCATCAGGGTCCTCCGAAGGGTCCACGCACACGACGGAGTCCACCTCCCACGAATGGTCCGCCGCGGCCGCCGAGGCTGAGGACGTGTCGCCCTCAATGGTGTTCTGCTGGGTAGTCGCCGGCGGCGTCACCACCGCGAATGCCACCGCGGCCACCGTTAGGGCCACTGCGCTGCCCATAGGCACGATATGCCGCGCGATCAGCCGCGCGATCGGCTCCTTATGAGAGGCCCACTGCTTCAGGAAGGCCCCGATCGCCCCATGGCGAATGGGGTTCTCAACGAAACGATAGGAGAACGCCGCCACCGCCACAATGACCGCCACCTCGCCCAGATACACGTACCAGGGGATCTCGCCCGTGAAGGAGCGCGGATTCATCAGCAGCAACAAGGGATAATGCCACAGGTAGATACCGTAGGATCGCTGGCCGATCCACACCAGCGGCTGCCACGACAGCACGCGCGCCATCAGCGACGGCGGGAACACCAGCGCCACGATGACCACCGCTGTCAACAGCGACACCAGCAGAATGCCGCCGCTATACAGAAACGGCGAGTACCCGTTCACTACGATCATGAACACAATAATACCCACGAAGGCCGCCGTACCGCACCAGTCCACCCAATGCCGCTGTCGGGGCGTCAGTCCTCGCGGTCCATGGCCCAGCACCCGCGCCTGGGGAAAGATGAACGCGAAGAGCGACCCTATCAACAGCGAGAACACCCGCGTATCAGTGCCGTAGTACACCCGGGATGGATCGCCGGCCGGGTCGTAGAGCAGAAACATCAGCAGTGCCGACAACACGATAAGCACCATCAGGCCACCCTGGATAGTGCGCCGCTTCACCCGTGTACGGAACAAGAGCAGCAGCAGAGGCGGCAAGATCAGATAGAACTGCTCCTCAATGGCCAACGACCAGAAATGATTTACCGGCGAGGGGGCGCCCATAGCCTCGAAATAGCTGAGATCCTGAAAGATAAACCACCAATTGCTGAAGAAGAACAGGGCCGCCACGATATCCTCGCGCAGCCGAGTCAGCATATCGGGGGCCAGCAGCGCCGTGAGCACGGTGACGACAAGCAGCAGAAACACGATGGCCGGCACGAGGCGCCGCACGCGATTCATCCAAAAATGGGGCAAATTGATAGTATGGGTGCGATTCCACTCCTTGATGAGAATGCCGGTGATCAGGTAGCCGGAGAGCACGAAGAAGATGGTCACGCCCAGAAGACCGCAAGGCAGAATCGAGGCATCAAGGTGATACAGCACGACTGCCGCCACGGCAACCGTACGCAAACCGTCAAGCGCAGGAATGTAACCCTTACCAGCCGTTTTCTCTCCCTCTCATCCAGATAACCTTCCCTATTATAATGATAACCGCATAAAAGAAAAGCCCCCGAACCGAAGTCCGGGGGCCGGGAGATTGCAGGTGGGGGCGGCGACCCCCGAATGCGGCGGTGCCGCAGTACGGAGCGCGAAAAAGCGCCCCCTGCGAGCGGAACGACCTGTCCTCCCGCGGCCTCGCGCCGCAGTACTTTCGGCGAGGTGGGGCTTAACTGCCGA
>NZ_AUGK01000023.1 GCF_000422625.1 Adlercreutzia mucosicola DSM 19490
ACCGCCGACGTCTACCGCGAGGGCGAGTGCCTCGACTACTTCCCGAACCGCGTCGAGGATCCCACCCTCGTGCGCCCCGAGATGTGGAAGTAAGCACGACGTTTACCGTCGCCCCCATCGCGCTGAAAGCCGCGTAGGGGCACCCAAGTTCCGCCGGGCCGCATAAGGGCTGCGACCGGCGGATCACCTAAGAAGAAAGGGGAACAGGTTTCAACGCACGAAGCGCGACCTGTTCCCCTTTTGCTGTACCTGCGCCTGGTTGAGCGGGCGCACAAGGAGGGCTCAACCGGGCCTTCCGCAAGACATCACTTCAGAGAGTAAAAGAAAAAGGAGGGATTATGGCACAGGAAAACACCAACGCCACCGAGGGCTATCAGATGCGCCTTGGTTGGGGTACTATCGCCATGCTCATCTCTGCCACGGGCATGGGCCTCGTGCCCCTGTTCAGCCGCTGGGCCACGCGAACCGATATGTTCGATGGCGCCATGGGCCTGAACGCCGGTGACTCCGTCGGCGCTCTTATGGCCTGCGGCCGCATGGGCATGGGCGTGCTGTTCTTCGTCATCCTCATGGTCGCCACCCACAAGGTGAAGACCTTCAAGGAACTGAAGCTCACCCCCGCGATCGCCCTGGGCGGTTTGATGATTGGTATGTCCTTGGCATGCTACGTGACGTCTACGCTGCTCACGACCGTTGCCAATGCCGTACTGTTCATCTACATCGGCCCTGTGGTCTGTGTGTTGGCAGCTCGTATCTTCCGTAAGGAGCCCATGAGCGGCCTGCAGTGGATCTGCCTTTTGGCGGTGTTCATCGGCATGCTGTTCGGCAACAACCTGCTCGGCTTCGGCGTGGGCGGTCAGGCCTTCGGCCTCGACTTCAACCTGGTTCCGTCGACCCCCGAATTCCCGCAGAAGGGCGTGGGCGACGCCTTCGGTCTCGCCTCCGGCGTGTTCTACGGCCTGTCGATGTTCTTCAACGGCTACCGCAAGGACGCCGACACCACCGCCCGCGGTGTGTGGAACTTCATCTTCGCCGTGCTGGGCGCGGGCATCATCACCATCATTCTGAACTCCCTGGGCAGCCAGCCCGGCATGGAGAACTGGGCTCTGAACGTGCACTTCACCACCTTCAACTGGATCGGTGCCGTGCTGCTGTGGATCATCTGCGGTCCTATCGCCCTGGGCTTTCTGCTGGTGGCCGGCCGCAACCTGCCGGCTGCCGACTACGGCACCATCGCCTACTGGGAAGTGCCCGTGGCCATCTTCGTCGGCCTGGTTGTGTTCGGCGAGGCCCTGACGGCCAACACCATCATCGGTGGCCTGCTCATCATCGCCGGTGGCGCCATCCCGTCCGTCAAGGGCATGGTGGCCGGTCGCAAGGCGAAGCAGCAGGAGGAGATCGCCGAGAACCTGTCCGCTCGCATCGCCGAGCAGGAGGATATCGAGGGTCTGTAAGTTTCGCGTCAGCAATGACTACGACCGTATAGGAAGAGGCTTCTTATGAAGATGACCAAGAACCTGACGCACATTGCCGCTTCGGTGGACTTCGAGGCCGCGATGACCGAGGACCAGCTGCAGGCCGCGTTCGCTGCCGCCGGCGTCCAGGGCTTCGCTGCCGAGCTCGACATCGCCGAGCGCACCGAGGACCATGTGCAGATGGTGTCGCTGGAGAGCTTCCTCGCCTTCGCCAAGGCGTCCGGGCTTTCCGCCGTCACCTACGATGTGACCTATTTCCCCCATGCCGATGATGCCGAGGTCGAGTACCAGCTCAAGCAGCTGGCCCGCGATCTGGAGATCAGCGTGGAAGTGATCCGCGACGTGTGCGCCGACGAGATCGCCGAGTACATCAAGCTCGATGCCGAGCGCGATGCCTCGCTTCCCGTGCACAGCATCGTGGAGTGCTACACCGGCGGTACCGCGTTCGCGTGGTACGGCATGAACGAGTATCCCCGCCTGAAGCGCGTGGTGCTCGGCAAGCTGGCTGCTGGCGGCAAGAAGGCCGAGAAGGCTTTCGTCCTGCGCGCCAGTAAGGCTCAAGTCGACTATCTGGGCGACTACTAGGATCTTTGAGGGCCGCCAGTGCGTCGCGCTGGCGGCCTTTCTCTTTACCAAGGGGGTATTTCCCATGCGGAAAACGCAAAGTAAAAAGGGGTTCGGAAAGGACCTGGGTGATTTCCATGGCGTCTAGCGATACAATTGCGATCAATCCCACGGCCGAAGAGGAGCATGCGACCCTGCGTCGCGTGGCCGTCTCCTCGTTCCTCGGCAACTTCATCGAATGGTTCGACTACGCTTCTTACTCGTACTTCGCCACCGTTATCGCGCTCGTGCTCATGCCGCCGGGCGATCCGACCGTGGCGTTGCTGGAGACCTTCGGTGTGTTCGCATTGTCGTTCCTCATGCGCCCGGTCGGCGCATTCTTCTGGGGGCACATGGGCGACAAGAAGGGCCGCAAGTGGGCCCTGGCCACGTCCATCCTGCTGATGAGCGCCGCGACTTTCGTGATCGGCCTTCTGCCGACCTACGAGTCCATCGGCATCCTGGCACCCATTCTGCTGCTGTGCCTGCGCATGGTGCAGTCCTTCTCCGCTTCCGGCGAGTACGCCGGCGCCGCCACCTTCCTGGCCGAGTACGCCCCGGCCAACCATCGCGGCCTGTACTGCTCGCTCGTGCCGGCTTCCACGGCCGTGGGCCTGCTGGTGGGTTCCACCCTGGCCACGCTCATGTTCGTGAACTTCGGCCACGACTCGGCCTTCGTGACCGAGTGGGGCTGGCGCATCCCGTTCCTGTTGGCCGGCCCGCTCGGCATCATCACGCACTACATCCGTACCCGCGTGTCCGACTCGCCGGTGTACCAGGAGATGCAGGACAAGCTGGAGGCCAAGGGCGAGTCCGATGACAAGCCCATCAAGCTGCTGCTGACCCATCACCTGCGTCCGCTGATCATCTCGTTCGGTGCCTGCATGCTGAACGCCGTGGGCTTCTACGCCGTGCTCACCTACCTGCCGAACTACCTGCAGGACACCGTGGGCTACAACGCCGGCGACGCCTCGCTGATCACCACGATCTGCCTGGTGGCCTACGTGGCGTTCATCTTCCTGTCGGGCCGGGTGTCCGACCGCTTCGGTCGCAAGAAGATGCTGATCATCGCCTCGGCGGGCTTCATCGTGTTCACCGTCCCGGCGTTCTACATGATGAATACCGAGAACTTCGTGATCATCCTGATCGCCGAGCTGTTCATGTGCCTGCTTCTGACCATCAACGACGGTACGCTCTCGAGCTACCTGTCCGAGACGTTCCCCACCGAGGTGCGCTACTCGGGCTTCGCGCTGAGCTTCAACTTCGCCAACGCCATCTTCGGCGGCTCGGCGTCGTTCATCTCCATCGCGCTCATCCAGGCTACGGGCAATCCCATTGCGCCGGCCTGGTACATGGTGGTCATTTCGGTGGTGGCGCTCATTGCCATGTGCCTGACCCACGACAATTCCAAGAAGAAGCTCACCGATATCAAGTAACGATGGTCGAGGCGGCCTAGAGCCGTCCGCTGGGGACCCGTGGCCTGCGCCAAGGCGCCGTTTTGAAGGCGCGGCATTCCGAGTTGTGCCGTGCCGGAAGGGGAGGGCGGCGCTTGGGGCGCCCGGCGCTCTTCGGGAGAAGCGCTCGATTGGCTTTAGCTGGTCGGGCGCTTTTCTTTCGTTGTGCGCGTGATCAACGATAGAGAGGTTTAAGACAACTTCAAGGTTTTGCAAAAATAAACTCTTATCAGGGGTTACGCGATGGGGCAAATTCTGGTAAAGTCGCGCCATGTAATCAATTTAGAAACGAGACTGCTATGACTAAGCCCCTGGCAAAGCCGAAGTCCCTGAAAGCTCAGATTACGCGCACGTCTCTCGTTCTCGCCGCCGCGGCCCTGCTGCGGGAGCGCGGTCCGGAGGCGGTGACCTACCGCAAGGTGGCCGAGTGGGCGGGTGCCGCCTCGTCCTCGGTGGGCTACTACTTCGAATCGGTGACCGACCTGCTCTACGAAGCCGGCTGTTACAACATCGAGCTGTGGATCGCTCGCGCCGAGAAGGTGGCCCAGGCCGCCGATGCGCTCAGCAGCGAGGAATGCCGCGAGCGAGTGGTCGACTTGCTGGTGGAGGCCTGTCTGCCCGACGACACGGTTTCCATGTCGGCCCATTACGCGCAGCTGATCGCCGCGTCCGAGGCCCCCGTGGTGACCGAGGCCTACCGCAAGGGCCGCGAGGCCCTGGACGCCGCCGTGAACCGCATCCTGGTGCACGCCGGCGTGCCCCTGGCCCCCTCGGTGGTGGGCGCTCTGGTGGACGGCGGCGCGGTGAAGGCCATCTCCGAGGGCTATGACGTGCGCGAGGTGGTGCGCGATTTGCTGGAGGCGGCCATCGGCTAGGTCGCGGCCTGTCCCCATATCAGGGGGACGTCGACCATGGCAACAATTCTTCGTTTTTTGCTAAGAAATTTCGGTAAAAGGCTTTTGTGCAACTGCAAAAAATGGTATAAAGAATGCGCCCCCGAAAGCGGGGGCGCATTTTGCTGCTAGAGAGAGATAGGAGCACATTTATGGCAAAGATCGTCAGCTCTTGGAACGACTGGGACCCGCTGAAGCGCGTCATCGTCGGCCGCTGCGACAACTCCGTCATCCCGCCGGAGGAGCC
>NZ_AUGK01000024.1 GCF_000422625.1 Adlercreutzia mucosicola DSM 19490
ACCTTCGTACGGATTCTCTGGAAGGATACCCACTATGAGCGGTATTTTCGTTAGAAACAGAAATCTCTCTACCTTCGAGTTCTACAACTCGGCGATTCAGATAAGCAAGGAAGTCAACCGTCTGGTCGCATCCGAAACCGTGGTGCCCAAGAAGCGCAAGTTCCTGAACGCAGTCCCGGCCATGGAAGCCGCGAGGTCTCTCCTCTACAACATCAACAGGTCTGACAGCTTCTACCCGAGCAACGCGAGGAACGCCTACGAGCGCAAGCGCTACCTAACCTTGGCTATAGCGGATTGCGAGCAGCTGTGTCTCGACATGCAGCAGATTATCGACCTGAATCCTCCGGCGAAGATCGCCAGATTCGAGCGGCTTGCTGAGCTAATCAATCTTGAGATCGACCTCCTCAAGAAGGCTCGCAAGGGCGTGAAGGTCATCGGCACTGCTTCTATAGAAGATGAGATTCGCGACCACGAGGACGAGCTGAGAAGGCTGCGTGAGTTACAATGAGCGCGGTTACGTCTCGTTTAGCGGGTCAACTGGTGGCTGCGCTCCGCGAACGGCGCGTCGGCGTCGAACGTGTGCAATGTCAACAGCAATGGCAATGCCAACAACAATTCGGCTACGAACACGTGGGTTCGCCCGCTGCCCTGATTCCCTTAACGCCAGACCGAGTAGGTTCAGAACCGAAAGCCGAGCATGAAGAGGAAGGGAGACGTGACCATCGGCACTCGTGCCGTCAATACGCACCCCGCAGAGGGCGACGGACGCTGCTTGCATGGCGTCGTATCGGATGCTCTACGACGTTTCATGTCGTTCCTCTACGCGGCTATCAGAGTATCCGCTTGCTGCCGTGCGGGGTGCCCTCCTCGGGGAACCGGCCATGAAATCGGAAGAGCGCAGAGCCGCCCGGAGGGTTAGGCGAGAACAGGCTCGCCTTAAGAAGCGCGAAGAACGGCTCGAAGGTCTCGACCTCGATGCGGTGGCAGACCTCGATAACCTTTACAGAGCGGCACACCAAGCTGCTCGCGGCGTGATGTGGAAGTCCTCCACCCAGCGCTACATGAAAGACGTTCTCAGGAACACGGTGAGATCGAGACGCGACCTGTTGGATGGTGTCGATATTTGCAAGGGATTCAACCGCTTCACGCTCTACGAGCGAGGAAAGCTGCGCCATATCGCCGCCGTGAAGTTCAGCGAGCGCGTTGTTCACAAGAGCCTATCCCAGAACGTGCTTGTCCCTGCCATCACACCGAGCCTTATATCGTCCAACTCGGCGAACGTGAAGGGTCGCGGCACCCACTACGCAATCATGACCTTAAAGAAGCAGCTCGCTAGGCATTGGCGACGGCACGGCTCGGAAGGGTACATCCTGCTGATAGACTTCTCGGATTATTTCGGCAGGATAGACCACGACTGCGTGAAGGCGCAGATCGACAAGTATCTGGACGACGAGGATGTCATAGCGCTCAGCAAGCACCTCATCGACGTTCAGGGAGAGGTCGGCCTTGGTCTCGGCAGCGAGCCTAATCAGATTCTCGCGATCGCCTACCCGAACGAGATAGACCATCTGGTCACCGAAATGTGCGGTGTGGAAGCCTACGGTCGCTACATGGACGACAGCTATGTAATCAGTCTCGACAAGTCAGTCCTGCAAGCGACGCTGGCCGTCATCGCTGACAGGTGCGCCACCTTGGGCATCGTCATCAACTGGAAGAAGACTAGGATCGTGAAGCTCTCCCGTGGATTCACCTTCTTGAAGAAACGGTTCTTCTTCACCGAGACGGGACGGATCGTGGTGAAGCCGTGTCGGGCGTCCATCACCAGAGAGCGCCGCAAGCTCAAGAAGCAGGCTAGGCTCTACCGAGAGGGCAAGATGACGTTCGAGCAGGTTTGGCAATCCTACCAGTCTTGGCGCGGCGGCATGACCCATTTCGACGCCCATAGAACGGTTCTCAGCATGGATGCTTTGTTCAAGGAGCTTATGGGCGATGTCATTTCAGATGAATAATCAGGAAAAATGTTGTATCATATCTAACCAGTTTCGGGGTTCGTGAAGAGGGAAGTAATCCCGACCAGA
>NZ_AUGK01000025.1 GCF_000422625.1 Adlercreutzia mucosicola DSM 19490
AGAGGCCCACCTAGCCGACGATGGGTAGCCGGACTGAGAGGTCGACCGGCCACATTGGGACTGAGATACGGCCCAGACTCCTACGGGAGGCAGCAGTGGGGAATTTTGCGCAATGGGGGAAACCCTGACGCAGCAACGCCGCGTGCGGGACGAAGGCCCTCGGGCTGTAAACCGCTTTCAGCAGGGAAGACATCGACGGTACCTGCAGAAGAAGCTCCGGCTAACTACGTGCCAGCAGCCGCGGTAATACGTAGGGGGCGAGCGTTATCCGGATTCATTGGGCGTAAAGCGCGCGTAGGCGGCCGCCTAAGCGGAACCTCTAACCCCGGGGCTCAACCTCGGGCCGGGTTCCGGACTGGGCGGCTCGAGTGCGGTAGAGGAGAGCGGAATTCCCGGTGTAGCGGTGGAATGCGCAGATATCGGGAAGAACACCGATGGCGAAGGCAGCTCTCTGGGCCGTCACTGACGCTGAGGCGCGAAAGCTGGGGGAGCGAACAGGATTAGATACCCTGGTAGTCCCAGCCGTAAACGATGGACGCTAGGTGTGGGGGGACCTGCCCTCCGTGCCGCAGCCAACGCATTAAGCGTCCCGCCTGGGGAGTACGGCCGCAAGGCTAAAACTCAAAGGAATTGACGGGGGCCCGCACAAGCAGCGGAGCATGTGGCTTAATTCGAAGCAACGCGAAGAACCTTACCAGGGCTTGACATGCGAGTGAAGCCGGGGAGACCCGGTGGCCGAGAGGAGCTCGCGCAGGTGGTGCATGGCTGTCGTCAGCTCGTGTCGTGAGATGTTGGGTTAAGTCCCGCAACGAGCGCAACCCCCGTCCCGCGTTGCCAGCATTAGGTTGGGGACTCGCGGGAGACTGCCGGCGTCAAGCCGGAGGAGGGTGGGGACGACGTCAAGTCATCATGCCCCTTATGCCCTGGGCTGCACACGTGCTACAATGGCCGGTACAGAGGGTTGCCACCCCGCGAGGGGGAGCGGATCCCGGAAAGCCGGCCCCAGTTCGGATCGCAGGCTGCAACCCGCCTGCGTGAAGCCGGAGTTGCTAGTAATCGCGGATCAGCACGCCGCGGTGAATACGTTCCCGGGCCTTGTACACACCGCCCGTCACACCACCCGAGTCGTCTGCACCCGAAGCCGCCGGCCGAACCCTCGCGGGGCGGAGGCGTCGAAGGTGTGGAGGGTAAGGGGGGTGAAGTCGTAACAAGGTAGCCGTACCGGAAGGTGCGGCTGGATCACCTCCTTTCTAGGGAGAGCCTAGAGAACCGCCTGACCCGTCTCTCAGCATCCGGCTGCGAGGGCTCCGCGAGAGCGGCCCCCGCGCACCTTGACACCTGCATAGCGCGTGACATGAAAGTCACTGACATGATCAACACCAACAACATCAATTCCTTGAAGCAATTCAAAGTGTTCGATGGGTGCTCGCATCATGGACAAGACGATTCATCACGATCGCGAACGTATGTTATACGACGGAAATTAATTCTCATTGATATCCAATTGGACGAAACCGGTCCCGGCGCGAGCCGGGACGGGCGACCTAGGTAATGGACAAGATACCAAGGGCGCACGGCGGATGCCTTGGCACAGGAAGTCGACGAAGGACGCGGCAAGCTGCGATAAGCTGCGGGGAGGGGCAAACACCCTTTGATCCGCAGGTCTCCGAATGGGGGAACCCAGCAGGGGTCATGCCCTGCTATCCCCGCCTGAATAGAATAGGGCGGGCGAAGGCAACCGGGGGAACTGAAACATCTAAGTACCCCGAGGAAGAGAAATCAACCGAGATTGCGCGAGTAGCGGCGAGCGAAAGCGCACCAGCCCAAACCCGGGCGCGTGTAAGCGGCAGGCGTTGCCGCCCGGGGGTTGCGGGAC
>NZ_AUGK01000026.1 GCF_000422625.1 Adlercreutzia mucosicola DSM 19490
GCCTGAGACGCGAGACGAAGCGACTTGGCGAAGCCGGTGAGCCCATGCTTCCGAGAAAAACCTCTAGGGAGTGCCGTCGGCGCCCGTACCAAAACCGACACAGGTGGGCGGGTAGAACATACCGAGGCGATCGGGAGAACCACGGTTAAGGAACTCGGCATACTGGCCCCGTAACTTCGGGAGAAGGGGCGCCCCCGCCGGTGAAGGACCTCGCGTCCGGAGCTAGTGGGGGCCGCAGCGAAACGGCCCAAGCGACTGTTTATCAAAAACACAGGACTCTGCAAAGCGGCAACGCGACGTATAGGGTCTGACGCCTGCCCGGTGCCGGAAGGTTACGCGGATGTGTCAGCCGCAAGGCGAAGCACTGAAGCCAAGCCCCGGTAAACGGCGGCCGTAACTATAACGGTCCTAAGGTAGCGAAATTCCTTGTCGGGTAAGTTCCGACCTGCACGAATGGCGTAACGATTTGGGCGCTGTCTCAACCGTGGACCCGGTGAAATTGTACTGTTCGTGAAGATGCGAACTACCCGCGGAAGGACGGAAAGACCCCGTGAACCTTTACTGCAGCTTGGCATTGGCATCTGGTACGGCGTGTAGAGGATAGGCAGGAGCCTTTGAAGCGGGGGCGCAAGCCCCCGTGGAGGCGACCTTGGAATACTGCCCTCGTCGTGCCGGCTGCCTAACGCGCGGCCGTGACCCGGCGCGCGGACCGTGCCAGGCGGGTAGTTTGACTGGGGCGGTCGCCTCCCAAAACGTAACGGAGGCGCGCACAAGGTCCGCTCAGGACGGTCGGCAACCGTCCCGAGAGCGCAAGAGTGCAAGCGGGCTTGACTGCGAGACGGACAGGTCGAGCAGGGACGAAAGTCGGTTCTAGTGATCCGGCGGCCCAGAGTGGAATGGCCGTCGCTCAACGGATAAAAGGTACTCCGGGGATAACAGGCTGATCTTGCCCAAGAGTCCACATCGACGGCAAGGTTTGGCACCTCGATGTCGGCTCATCGCATCCTGGGGCTGAAGTCGGTCCCAAGGGTACGGCTGTTCGCCGTTTAAAGCGGTACGCGAGCTGGGTTCAGAACGTCGTGAGACAGTTCGGTCCCTATCCTCCGCGGGCGCAAGGGAGTTGAGGAGATCTGCCCCTAGTACGAGAGGACCGGGGTGGACGGACCTCTGGTGACGCGGTTGTCGACCAACGGCACCGCCGCCTAGCTACGTCCGGCACGGATAACCGCTGAAGGCATCTAAGTGGGAAGCCGCCTCCGAGATGAGCTCCCTCTCCGGTAAGGGCCCTCGTAGACCACGAGGTCGATAGGGCGCAGCTGCAAGCAGGGCGACCTGCTCAGGCGAGCGCTACTAATAGCCCGAGCTCTTCTTCATTGCCAGTAACATGCGATCCGGTCGTGATGGGATGTCGCGCGCATGCAGGCGCCAGGGCGGCGCGGGGGAGGCCCCACGCCCCTCGGCGGCAGGATATCGCCGCGCGGGAGCGCCTCCCGCGAGCGGAACCATGGAGTGGGGGATCACCCGATCCCATTCCGAACTCGGCAGTTAAGCCCCACCTCGCCGAAAGTACTGCGGCGCGAGGCCGCGGGAGGACAGGTCGTTCCGCTCGCAGGGGGCGCTTTTTCGCGC
>NZ_AUGK01000027.1 GCF_000422625.1 Adlercreutzia mucosicola DSM 19490
GCGTGCGCTACGGCTCGGCCGCCGCGGACAAGCGCGGGCGCGCCAGCGTCGACGGCGGCCTTCGCCAATGCGGCCGGCGAGGTGCTGGCCGAGCGCCCCAGGAGGTTCGGCTCGGCGCCGCCGTCGCCCGACCCGGCGTCCCAGCTGGGGATGCTCGCCAAGCGCCCGGGCGCGTGGCGCAACTCGCCGGCGAGGGCGGCGATGCCCGGCAGCGTCGCCGCCCATATCGACGCGATGGGCGCACGGGCCCTGTCCAACCTGGCGGCCTGCATGGAGCGGTGGTGCCGGTCGTGGTCGTACGACGAGGTGGCGGCCGCGTTGGACGAGGTGCTCGCCAGGATCGGTGCGGTGCGCGGGCCCGACGTCGAGATGATGCTGGCGCGCATGGGCGGCTTCGGGCTGGGGACGGCGCCGGACGTCGGGCCGGACCTGTCGGCCTACGACGGGCTGCTCGGCGGCGATGCCGCATGAGCGCGAGGACGGAGCTGGAGGCGCGCGCCCGGGCGGCGTTCCGCGCGGTGATGCTGTCGAACCACACAGCGGAGAAGTTCGCCTCCGAGGCCGCCACGCGCGACCTGCGGCTGATATGCGAGGTGTTCGACGAGGAGGTGGCCTGGCGGGAGAAGTCCAAGCGCGAGAGGCTGCTCAAGCGCGCCCGCTTCCCCGTCCCCAAGACGTTCGAGGGCTACGACTGGTCACGCATCCGCATGCCGGAGGGCGTGGCCAGGGAGGCTGTGGAGTCCTGCGAGTTCGTGGGGAGGATGCGGAGCCTCGTGCTGTACGGCGGGGTGGGCAGCGGAAAGACCCACATGGCCATAGCCTGCGGCACGGCGGCGTGCAGCAGGGGCCTCTCCGTGATGTTCTCCACCGTATCCGACCTCGTGGCCAGGGTGCAGAGGGCCGAGGAGGCGGGGGCGCTGGACCGGGTGTTCCGCGAGGTCGAGCGTGCCGGCCTGGTGATACTCGACGAGCTGGGCTACCTGCCCATAGACCGCCAGGGCGCAAGGCTGCTGTTCCGGGTCGTGTCGAAGTGCTACGAGCGGCGCAGCCTGATCGTCGCCACCAACCTGGAGCTCTCGCGCTGGGGCTCGGTCCTCGCCGATGACCAGATGGCGGCGGCGATGATAGATAGGATAATCCACTGCGGCCACCTCGTCGTGTTCGAGGGGCCGACGAAGAGGATGGAGGCGTCCCCGATGGCGAGAAGGGCCTAGTCGGGGAGGACGGCGCGCCGTTGCCGAACCTGAGAAGCTTCAGTGCCCAGCATGAAAGTTTTCGTTGCCACTAGTGAAAGTTCCTAGTTGACAAAAACATCCCAGAGCTCCGGCCTCGTGGGCGCCTTCGGATGCGCTAGCGCATAGTAGTAGCTGGACCTCGGCAAGCGGGCCGCTTCTAGCAGGCCAGCTAG
>NZ_AUGK01000028.1 GCF_000422625.1 Adlercreutzia mucosicola DSM 19490
CTCTAGCTGGCCTGCTAGAAGCGGCCCGCTTGCCGAGGTCCAGCTACTACTATGCGCTAGCGCATCCGAAGGCGCCCACGAGGCCGGAGCTCTGGTGTTTAGGTTAATTTAGAACTTGCAGTGAGGGCACGGAGAACTTTCACCCGCGGCAATGAAGATTTTCAGCAATGGCAACGGCATGCCAACCAGCTAGTACATCCTTGTCGGTGTAGCTGACAACTACCTGGCAAGGAGGAAGAAAGGATGATCAGCATGCCGATGATCGAGAGTATACGCGATATGAGCCGAAGGGGGCTCGCCAACGCGGATATTCAGCGGGAGACGGGCATCTCCCAGCCCACGATACGCAAGTACCTGGCCATGGACGACTTCTCGCCCAAAATGCCGACGGCATCGGGGCGCGGCTCGATGCTGGACCCCTACAAGCCGTTCGTCGACGCCGTTCTGGGGGCCGGCCGGCACGTATGGCGCAAGCAGCGCCATACTGCCAAGCGGATCTGGGAGCGGCTGACGGCGGAGACGCCCTACGAGGGCGGCTACGGCATGGTGAAGAGGCACGTCCGTGAGAGGAAGGCGCAGATGAGGGCCTCTGACATGGCCTATATGGAGCTGGTGTGGGCGCCCGGCGGGGCCCAGGCCGACTTCGGCGACGTCGACGTGCTGCTCGGCGGCGCGCGCACGCGCATGCACTTCTTCGCACTCAGCTTCCCGTTCTCCAACATGGGGTTCTGCCAGCTGTTCGCCGGCGTGACGTCGGAGTGCGTCTGCCAAGGCCTCAAAGACGCCTTCGGGCACATCGGGGGCGTCCCCCGCCGCATAGTGTTCGGCAACGCCGCCGGCGCCGGGCGCCGCTGCGGCGACAAGGTGACCGAGGCGGAGCTCTTCTCCGGAATGCGGGCCCACTACGGGTTCGAGGCGGCGTTCGCCAACCCCAGCTCCGGCCACGAGAAGGGCGATGTCGAGCGCAAGGTGGGCTGGATGGGGCGGCATCTGTTCACGCCCGTGCCGGCGTTCGACGACCTGGGGGAGTTCAACCGACGACTGCTCGATCGCCGCGGCGCGTACTCCGGCACTCCCCATTACGAGAAGGGCGCCTCGCGGGGCGAGCTGCTCGAGCGCGACCGCGCGGCGCCCCTGCCGCCGCCGGAGCGGCCCTTCGCCCGCGTGCGCTACGGCTCGGCCGCCGCGGACAAGCGCGGGCGCGCCAGCGTCGACGGCGGCC